>JADFZW010000059.1 GCA_015232355.1 Oligoflexia bacterium | reverse complement strand
TCGATTAATTTTTCTACTTCTCTCTCTATGGATTTTCTAGTTTTATAAACTTTCCCTTGTATTCTTTTTATACTTTTTTTGAGTTTATTACTGGCCTTGATGTAGTTTTTATTTACTGTAGCTATTTCTCGATAAGAAGATTTCCTATGATGAACCACAATTGCTTTTAGAAGGTAACGGTCGTACTTAACTATACGACTAAAATATCTATATTGACCATACTTACTCCACTCATTAACAGACAAACTTTCTTCTAATAGTTCTTTAGCTATTTTATAGCTTTCAGACAATCTACTAACCCACTTAGCTGAGCTATAAAATTTACTTAGAAATTCTTTTGAAAAAAGTGCAGAATCAGCAATAGTAATTGATTTTTGATTGCCTCCAAACATTAATGTTTTAAATCCCTCTATCCGCTTCATCATCTCTGGCAACAACTCTTTATCAGAGATGTTTCCATTATCAACAGTCATCCAAAATGGAACTTGCGCTGGTCCGGTAATCGCCATAGAAAGTATCAATTGCCGCAAATCTGGTCGGTTCTTTTTAGAATGACCTAGTAGAGGTTTTATCTCTGATTTTTTATTTTTAAATTTTCCTGATAACGAAAGAGAACTTGTATCAATATTTGATACATTACTGTAAAGATATTTATTGTTAAGAATGATTCTAGAGGATATTTCAGAAAAAAATTTATCAACTCCAAATTTATAAATCCTATCTAACGTTTCTCCTAAGGCATCATCAGAAAAATAATCCCAAGTAATATCTTTACCAAAAATTACATCCACAGGTCTATTTTTAAAGAAACGATCTACTGAATAAAGTCGCCTATCTTGAAATCCTAGACCTGAGAGAATAATTGCTTTAACCGCTTGCCCATGGGTTATTCGATAGTGACTGGCCTTTTTAGGAATAATAGAATCAATAATTTTTACCAATCTTAGTTCTTCAATAACATCAGATGCAATTCCAATATGGTCGAGTATCTGCGCCTCGACTTTCTGAATGCCATCTTCCATGACAAATCCTCATTAAAAGTTTACTTTATTTCTATTATATCATGGTACGATGATCGGATATTTAGCTCAAGATATTTCTAAAAGTGGTCCTACCGCTCCTGAATGTGGGTATAATTATCTGATTGGTGATTATAAATTGATAGGTAAAAATATTTACGATTTTACCATGAGGGCCGAGGCCAGGGAATAAACTCTCCTTGCCATTTGCTATATTAGTAATACAATTCTTTCTATGAATAAAAAGAAATACTCTACCTCAACACTTATTAATAAGGATCAGATTGTACCTTGGTTAGCGGCCAAAGGATCTTTGGCGTATTCTCCAGAATCTCCACCCGATAGCGATTACTTTTTTAAATATAATTGGATTTTACCAGATATTTTCAATAGCAAAGTAAATAAACGTAAGCATCAATATTTTGGATACCCTTTTAAAGATCACTATGAAGTTAAAGAGTTATTAACTTTTTGGAACTCTTGTAGAAAAGGTGTTATTGAAAAAGTATATGCTTACGATGGAGAAATTACTGATAATAAAACCACTTCTCCAATAGCTGTTTACAAACACAACAATAAATTTATTATCATTCAACATGGTAGTTATCAATTTGTAAAAAACGAAAATCAAAGAGAATTAAATGATGGTATTGTATATATCTATCGTGGAATTGGAGATGAACCAAGTTACAAACACTATAGAATCAATAACTCCGAGATATACAATAACATTATGAAGATTCATGCAAATACACTAAGCGATTCGGTTATCTCTTTTAATACAGTTCACTCAAACATCAAAAGATCTGAATCATCGGCCCTTAATCATGGTACGTTTATTCTATACGATCATGCGAGAGATTTAAAATCTTGCAATGAGAAAGAAATAATTTCCATTTTAAATTCAGGATATTCACTAGATTATAATTATGGATATAGAAAATTTGGCCCAAACTACGTCTGGTTTAAAACTAATTTAAATAATATTAGGATAACAACATTTTTTTGCGGAGAAGATGAGGTTAAAATTATCGATCCAAATAAATTAGAAATTGCAAATAAATTTGGATGTAAAATAAATGAAATCATTATTTAAAAATCAATGTTCGTCAGAATACTCTAAAACAGATATAGAATGTAGTTTTATTGGTTTTATTTTCTTTAATTTATCATAAAAAATTTTTATATCTTTTGCAGTTCCTGCACAAATAATTACTTCCAAACAATCACTATGACTTACATGTACATGTTGAGTACATCTAATGATAGTATGATAATCATGTTGTAAATCATTTAGCTTTTTAATAACAGGGCCCTTGTGATGGTCATATACAAGAGAAATGGTGGCGGCCACCTTATTCGATAAATTGCTATGCCATGAACTTTCGGCCAATACTGATGCCATTATATTAGAGATAGCAACTGATCTATTAGCGTATTTTTCTTTCTTTAAATAATCCTCAAACTTATTTGCAAGATCATCATTTATTGATATTGCATAACGCCTCATGAATTCACCTCTTCATAATATAAAATTAAAATCTATTGCATTATAAATAAATTTTATCAAAAAATTGTATTTAATATTTTACCATAATCTTTTTCCATTTCATTAAATACATCCTTTCCAACAAGACTTTGATAAACATCTTTAGCAACTTCATTTATATTAATGTCCTTAAACCTATCGGGATAGAGTATTTTGCCTATGGCGTAAGCATCAATGATCATACTGTCCACATTAGTAGTATACCAATTAAAAGGAAATAATGTAAAAACTCGTTTGTTTTTAAAAGCATCCAATTGCTGATAAAATACTTTTTTTCTTTTATAGTCAGAGGTAAATACATCCATCCCTCCTCCATCAATAAATATATATTTTGGATTTAAGACCAGTAATTTTTCTTTATTGACAAATAAATGACCTTCAGGTTTTATTTGTTTGGCCACGTTATTAACATTCAACCATTCAAATGGAATATAACTAGCATCACTACTTTCTATTCCATGTCCTCCCTTTAGTCCTAATCCTCCAATATATGCAGATGGTAATTCTTTAATATTTTTTGTTCTTTGTTTTAATACTTCTTCATGACCTTTTATAAATTTGATTACCTCTTGGGCCCTCTGGTTTTTATTTAATATTTTACCTGCAAGCTCTAATGATTTAAAAATCACTTCGTCAAAAGATGCAAATCGACCATAACTTAAGACTACTATTGGAATGCCAATTCTTTTTTGAAACTGATCGGCATTGTTTTTATCCATATTGCTTATAAAAATTAAATCTGGTTTTGTGTTTAATATTTTTTCTGGGTCAGGAATGTTATTTATACTTGATGGACCACCAGGTGCTACAACTGGTAAATCCTTCATAAAATTATCTGCAATCCAATATGGACGACCTTTGGAACTCTTCTTTTCTAACCCTTCAACCCCAACAACCGTATTGTTGGCCTGTAAATAAGTTATTAATCTCAATGTTCCAGGTGATAAACAAATAATTCGTTTAGGTAGGCCACTATTGGTGTTTATTTTAATATTTCTTCCAACCATGTCTTGAATGTTTAATTCGCTTTCGCTGGCATTTATTGTTTGAACCAGCTGGGTAGTAAGCATAATAAAATTAATTATTATAAGATATGTTGATAAAATTAATATTTTTATTTTTTTCAATTCCTTACCTCCGGTAATTCTTTTGTAGGTAATAAATATAACCTGTTATTGAATTCTTTTAATTGCAAGTCAACTTGATATACGTCCTTTAATATTTCTTCTTTTAGATTTGATAATCTGTCAAAAAATATGACCTTCCCATCTTGTAAAATCATTAATCTATCTGAGTATCGTAGGGCCATATTAATATCATGAATGGAAATTATCGCCGTAATATTTTGAATACGAACCATTTGGTAAATCAAATCCATAATTTCAAATTGGTTTTTTATATCTAAATGATTGGTCGGTTCATCTAATAATAAAAGATCCGGTCTTTTGGCAAATGATCTGGCCAAAATTATTTTTTGAAATTCTCCTCCACTTAATTCCCCAATATCTCTACTAACCAAATGATTTAAGGACATTTGCTTAACTATCTCTTCAGTAATTTGCAAATCAGATTTTGATGGTGAAAAACTATAATATGGTTTTCTACCTAATAATATAGATTCAAAAACACTAAATCCAAAATCAGATTGATGTTGAGAATATTGAGAGGTATAACAAATATGTTTCGCAAGGGTGTTTCGATCAAAATATTTAAGTGGTTTGTTAAAAATTTTCACTTCACCATATTGAGGTACTAATAAATTTGCAATACATTTTAAAAGAGTAGATTTCCCCGAACCATTAATACCTAATAAAGCAACTATTTCTCCTCTATTTACTTCAAATGAAATATCATTTAAAATTAATTTTTGATTTTTAGTGTATCTAAATTTTTGATTATAACCAAATGAAAGTTTCGAAACATTAAGCATTTTTAGACCCTCCTTTTTCATATAGTAAAAGATATAAAAACAGAGGTGCCCCTAAAAAAGATGTGATTACTCCTACAGGTAAACTGCCAGCACTAATAATAATTCTTCCTAGCGTATCTGAGATTAAAAGTAAAATTGCTCCAATAACTATTGTGGTCGGAATTAAAAACAGATGATTATTTCCAACCAATCTTTTGGCCATATGGGGGGCCAAAAGTCCTAAAAAAGCAATTACTCCATGAAAACATGTGGTAAGTGAAGCAATTAATGATGCTAATATTAAACCTATCAAACGAAAACGTTTACTATTAACTCCAAGATTCATAGCGACCTCATCCCCAGTCCCCATGGCATTTAAAGTACCTTGCTTAAAAAAGAAATAGATGGTTATGATTAAAGTCACGATTGATAAAAATATAATTTCTGACCAAGTAGATCTGGCTACATCTCCAAATGTCCAAAAAACTACTGCCGCAATTTCTGTTTCTTCAGCAAAATATTGAATTAATATTGTCCCAGAGACAAATAGTGAAGAGAGCGCTACTCCAGTAAGAAGTATCGATGCTGAAGTCATTTTTTTTAATAGTTGCAACCCCCAAACCACAATCACAACACTTAAACCTCCAAGAAAAGCAAAAAAAGAAACTAAATAAACGCTTAAAATTTCAAAATGGTAGGAATCGTTGGTCCTAAACGAACTAGACTCTAAATTGGCGGCACCAAAGGTGATGATGGCCAGGGAAGCTCCAAAGGCCGCTCCTTGACTGATCCCCAGAGTAGATGGTGAGGCCAATGGATTTTTAAGTACTGTTTGTATTATTAATCCAGAAAGCGAAAGAGCGGCACCAGATACTATGGAGGCCATCACTCTTGGCATTCTTAAATTCCAAATAACAATTTCCGTCTCTTTACTACCATGACCTAAAATACTTTTAATTATTTCTACCCACGATACATTATACGATCCAACTTTGATTGATACTATTATTGATAAAAGTGCAATGATAATTAATGACGCGAGTATTAGCATCTTTTTGTGATTTAATAAATAATACTGACGCAAAATCAAATCATCAGAACCATTTTCTTCTTTAGATTTATTGTTAAATATTTCTTTAAAATTAACCATATTTGTATTACGATAATTAAAATTTGTATTACTGTTATTCAAGTTAGGAGATTAAATGTATGACTACAATCAGTCCACAATTAATTGAAGATGTAATTAAATTTCATGGTCATAAATGTCCGGGAGTTGCAATAGGTATTAGGGCCGCTGAAATAGCACTGCGAGATATTGGTGCCCACTCAATAGATGAAGAGGTTGTTTTAATTACTGAAACAGATATGTGTGGAGTTGATGCAATTCAAGTATTAACAGGTTGTACTTTTGGAAAAGGAAATTTGCGTTTTTTAGATTATGGCAAAGTGGCCTTTTCGTTTTACAATCGCACTACTGGTAAATCGCTACGTATGAAAATCAATCCTAGTTTTACTTTTAATCGTGAAAACAAGGAAGAAGGTTATCAAACAATTCTAAATTGTAAATTAGAAGATCTATTTTTAGTTGAGCACGCTAATGCATTAACACCTAAAAAAGCGAGAATAGTTGAGAGTTTCCTCTGCGAAAAATGCAGTGAAAAAACTATGGAAACTAAAGCGCGTTTACTTGAAGGTAAAAAATATTGTATCCCATGTTTCGAAAATATTTAAATTTATCATTTTAAATTTCATATCTTTTAAGTATTATACTAATGCAAATTTATAATAACCAATATAAAGACTCCATAAACTTCTTTAACAACTTGGCCTCCGAGTGGGATTCTCATTACACAAAAAAAGATTATGAGGTTATAAATAAAATATTTTCTAGGTCGAAAATAAATATAAATGACAAGATACTTGATGTGGCATCTGGTACTGGTATTTTTACAGGAGTCTTATTAAAAAATGGTATTAAAGATATTGTGGGCATAGATATTTCTAATAAAATGATCGACCTTTTTAGAGCAAAATATCCTCACCTGCTTTCCATCAATGATAGTTTTGAAAATTATAATTTTAATGACATGAAATTTGATAAAATTATTATTTTTAATTCCTTCCCTCATTTCAAGGAACCACAGCTTGTTTTTACAAAATCATTCGAATTACTTAAAAACACTGGACGCCTGATTGTGGCCCATACAATGAATAGAGATGATCTTAACGAGCATCATCGAAATGCAGGAAGAATTGTAGAAAAAGATGTTTTAATTTCAAATGATTTATTTTACCAGTACTACTCTTCAAATGGATTTCATGAAGTCGAAATTGAAAATTATAATTATTTTTATTCAAGTGCTATTGTGTTAAAAATTTAAGCAATTTGCACATACACCATGAACTACCAATTGTTTGCTGATTATTTTAGCACCCTTCGGTGGATTTATCCAAGGAAGAGATTGTTCGGGCATACAACTCATCTGATTGCATTCGCTACAAAAGAAGTGGATATGGTTTCCTCCACATTTTTTTCTCTTTGTATATTTGTGAGTACAAAAACGCCAAACTCCATCACTTCCTAATATCTTATGAAGGAGACCAACTTTTTGAAGCGTTTCCAATATTCTATAGATAGTTACACGATCATATTTTGATATACTTTTTCTAGAGATTATTTCCTGATGTGATAGTGGACGGTTTTGAGTATGTAAAAGTTGCAATATAGTTTCTCGGCCTTTAGTTTTTCGAAGACCAGCATTATCTAAAAGTTGATTAATATTACCAATCATAACTTACTCCTCCTTAATATCTTTAACACTATTTATTGATTGCTAAATCGCGCTCTTGAAGAAGCTGAGAGGTTATACTGATTGCGATTTCCGCAGGAGAACTATTTCCAAGTGAAAGTCCAATGGGAGAAAAGAAATGCTGAAATTTTTCTGTATGAACTCCGGCCGCAACTAATTTTTTTTTCATAATTTCTGATTTGGTTTTACTGGAGATCACTCCAACATAAGGAAAGTTTCTATTTAAAAGGACTTCCTTGCTAACGGCCTCATCATAAGCATGACCAGGGGTCATAATTACAACAAAAGAATTTTCATGTAGATTTGCTACTTCCTTAGTCAAATCGTCTGTGTGAATTGTAGTTAAAGATGGTGAGGTAGGAAATTTATTTAACCACTCCTCTCTCATGTCAATACAAGTAATTTTACAATCTAAAGTTAGTAAAATTTTTACCAATGCTTGAGCGACATGCCCAGCTCCAAAAATAACAACTTCGAATGGATTGGATGCATATTTTTCAAAAAACAGTTGAACTTCCCCTCCGCAAGTCATTTTTAAATCTTTTGCCAGGTTCCATGTTTTAATTTCAGTGCGATCATTTGATATATCGCCACTTGCTGAACTCGGACATCTTTTCAAAAACTTTCCTGCATAGGTCACTGCTTGTTTTTCTAACTCTCCTCCACCAATAGTTCCACATAACGGAGATAAAGTTGATAGCGATTCCTCTGTTACTAGCATTTTAGCACCGGATATTTGAGGAACGCTTCGTTCTGTCGATAAAACTGTGACTTGTACAAATGATTTACTTGCTTTAAGCATTTCAAGCATAGTTTGAAAAAAAGTACATGTTTCATTTTGATTCATATTCTCTTCCTTTTTTATTATGTTTTTTTAATTCGTCAGTTCTTATTAGGAGTAAAATTTTATTTAAAGAGTTTTCCAAACTGATTGCCACATGTTCTAAATTTCTTTTTTTAAGAAATTCTATAATGAATGGATAATTAATTCTTCTGGCCAAAACGAAACCAAACCAGGATAGAACCAATCCACGAATAACCACTATCGCAAAAGATGAGGCGGTTAGCTTGGCAAAAAAATAAATAATTAATGAAAAAAAGATAAAGGGTATAAAAAACCTCATTAGTGAAATATCTTTGAATGCGCCTATAAAAGATTGTTTCCATGTTGGAGTATTGATCGTATTTTTCTGATTTTGGGAAATATTAGAACAACTTATTTCATGTGTGGGATTAGGAGAAGGTGAACTTAGAGGTCCCATTAATTTATCTAGTTTTAATTGCCATTTACTAATTAAAAATGAAAAATTTAAATAGTAAGCTGTTATGGACAAAATCAAGGCCAAAGTTGCCTTAAGAATTATAGCTGCTAAAACTAAAGATTGAAATGTCCAATTTCCTAATCCAAAAAATAGAGAGACCTCTTTAAATCCATTTATGTAGGCATCGATAATGGACCGACCAAACTGAATATAATCCATACCCAGGGATAAAAAGATTGTACTCATGCCCATAAAAATAGAACCTAGTATTATAGATAAAATATTCCATCCTATAATATAGGTTGGTAAAATAAAGAACATTCCTTGCATGAAGATATAAAACATAGGTTTTAATTTTCCACCAGCAAAAGAAAATGATTTTAGTGCTGAAGAAATGAAAACCACCCAAATGATTCCCCGACCTTTTAAATCTTTGCCAAAGATAATTAATAGAAAATTTTGCAATAATGCTAAAAAATGCCCCTTAAAAGGAATTCTTGATGCATGTAAAACTGATCCTAAGGTTATTTCCATTGCACCTGTTATTGTGGCATATATGCCAATTTTTTCAGCATCAACTGCAAGTAATTCTTTTTTTATTATTTTATGAGATTCTTCAATTGAAAGTTCTTGGATATTAATAATAATAGGGGAGTAGTTTTTAAAATATTTTGTTACAAAACTATTAAGGGCCATTTTTTTAACTGATAAAATTATCACTGATAAATCATCAAGTAAAAGTTTTGATAACAACTGATGAAAACCATCGCCAGCAACTTCTAACATGCCTAGGTCATCAAGTATAATTAAATCATGACCTTTATTTTTTATAATTCTATTGCTAACTTCTTCTATAGTATTTTTATTAAAAACAAATGAATTGCGCTCCTCATCTCGCTGGGCCCATTGGTAGGTAGTTTTATCGGAGCATAACTCTAGGTTGTATGATTTGGCCCAATTTGGATTTTCATTATTAAAACCACGATCATAAGGTAACGATAAAAAACCATCAATCCTCCAATATTTTTTGAGATACAAGATAGTATTTTTTAAAAAAGTTGTTTTACCGGCACCTACCGCACCTGTTATGATAATAATTTTTATTTTATTTTGTATCACTTGGCAGACTCGTCTATAAATTATTAGTTTGCAACTTAAGTTATTTTTTTAAATATGTAACAAATGTTAATCCTCTACAATCATGATAAGAGGCGCCTTGCTCAAGAAATAGTCTTGATTCTATTTTGTCAGTTACTACAGTTCCTGATAAAGCATGCATTTTATAATCAAACATTAAATCATGCATAGGAGTACTGGGCCCTACCATAACATTGTAACTGTTGTTAAGATGCTTATGGACTTCAAAAAATGTATTGTTTAATAAAGTAGTGGCCGTCATTAACACTACGTCCGCATTTGGTAAATACTCAGCATATTTATCAGGGCCCAGTTCATATTCATATTGTTTATTAAGTTCAAATACCCAGATATTTCTGCAATTGTAGTTTTCTCGAACATTTTTTACGTTTGGAAATCCACCAATAATTGCTAAATTTTTACCAATAACTTTTTCTTTAACTAAATCAAAGGCATTTATAATCTCTGTCTTTGGTAATATCTGTGGCCCATTAATGTAGGAGTTGATTGTTGCTAAACCAATTGATCTCTCTAGAAAATTTTCTGACTTAAAATATTTTGCTAATTTGTCTGCGGTTTTAAGATGAAGTTTTCCGACATCATTGATGATTTTATATTCATGTCTAAGCTGGCAATCGTTATTAGCTATACTTGATAATCCTACATATTTACTATCGACATACACAGTATGTCGATATATAGATATACTTGAAATATTTTCTTTATTTGTTAAGGAAATAAGTTCATCTTGTAGAGACATTATCGTTCCTCTCTATAGGACATGGCCAGATGGCTGAAATGCAACTAAGTTGCGCAACATAGTTGCATTTATAATATCAAATTATATTAGGTTAATAAATTTAAATATTAATTGCTTTTTGAACCTCCATATGAAAATTAAGCATAGTTTTTCTTTTTATTTTTATTCAAGTGCCGTGCTATATTATTAAGAACAAGATTTGCGTAACTTCCTGAACAATATTAAAAACTCTTTGGTTTTTGGCACACTTATTGCGAATAAAATCACCAAAGTAGCTAATTATTTGAAATTTAGACAAATAAACAAGCAAAAAAGTAATAAAGGAGTGTTTTTCATGAATCTGGTGTCAAAATGTTTGCTATTACGTCCCTTGTTTCTACTATTATCGTTATCTTTATTCTTATTTGCTTCAAATCTCTTGGCCGACCAACCAACGTCTAGTTCTCATTTGACCTTCGAGAAAGTTACTTTTAGTGAGATTAATAAAGATCCAATGAGGATTGTAAAAATCGATCCGAAGAAAAATTTCTTTTTTAAACATGCAACCATGGTTAAAAATAAGATCAGACCATATCCGATTTTTACTTCACATACACAAGCTAAGATAACTTTAAATACCAGGACCTCAACGGAAAATAATCCGGCCATGATTGAATTTTCAGTTCCAGCAGGACAACCATTAGGAGAGCGTAATATTCGTTGGAACACACAAGCAAATGATGCAAAATGTGTTATCGTTCAAATTTCTGCGTATCCATTTAGTAGTAGCGAATGGAATTCACCAATAGGCCTGGTAGCTGAAAAACTAGATTGTCCGGCCGGTGGAAAAATTTCACCTAACCAAGATTATTATACCTACATCGATTTTGATCATTTGGAAAAGTATCCTCTTTTTTCTTATAAGAAAGTGGAAATCATTCATCCTGTTACTCCAGTTCGCCCAATTGATCCGATGAGATCAATAACTTTAAATGATGGGATTTCAATTGAAGATATTCAGGCCATAGAAGTTAATAGATCTATTGAAGTAGTGAGAACTCTAAAAACTGGTTATTACTATATTCGTGTTATTCCTGTAGTAAAAGAATTATTAAGACCCTATCTTCCAAAAGCGCAAATTTCCAATGTGATTACATTTTGTTACTATGGTAAACCTCAATCTGATGTACACATATATACAGGATTACCCGGTCTTAGAACTATTAGCTTTAAAACTATTCAACATGATCATGAAAAATTCTTTTGTTTTTTTAAAGCACTAAAGACCGTAAAAATAAATGGAACAACATTTTGGGAGGCCGGAAAAATTTATAATCTCTGTGAAAAATCAAATGATGATGGATTTTTAGATGGTGTAACCAACTTTTTTGACGATATGGTCGGTTTTGTTAAGGATGTAGTAGATGGAGTATCAAAGCTTTATAATAAAATCAAAGGGGCAGTTATATCGGCATTGATGGAAATAAGTGGATGTAAGACTGATACTTGTAAAGTGGTACTTGGTTCTGTTGTTAATGGTGGTCTTATAGCACTTGGTATGCCTCCAGAATTGCCAAATTTCGATGCACTTGTAAATATGAGTGCTGATTACTTGGCAGAAACAATTGCTAATGAAACAGGAATTCCCTCTGAATTAACTGAATTGGGTGTAGATAAATTAAAAGCAGAAATAAAAGATTCTTTCTCTAAAAATGGATATGCAGCACAAGGTTTAATGTTTGAACCAGCATCTCAATATCAATATAGTCCAGCGATGATCTCTTTTATGGTTGATAAAGACACATCAACAGCAACAGAAATTTATGGAGCAACATTAAAAATTAAACAAATAGGTGGTATTCAGTTTACAGATTCAATTTTAAAACTACCTGCAAACAAAGGACGACTTGCAGGCAGCTACCCAATTAATATCTTTTTAAGTCCATTATTATCCATTAGAAGTTGGTATGATTGGTATCAATTAGGATTACAGCGATTAATGGAATCCATAAGTATGACAATTAGTAGTTCTGAGAGGAATAAAAAAACGCAAGAAGCAACTGCATATTTTAAAACTTCAAAAATAGTACATGAAACATTCAAAAGTTTATATAAGGTTGATAATGAATATAGATTTAAAGTAACACTAACTAATCCATTGGCCGGCGAAAAATTTCTTTTTAATCTTCGTTGTAAAAATTTATCTTGCCAGAAAGAATAAAAGTGTAACTCTTAACAAGCATAAGGAGTAAAAATTATGAAAATGAAATCCATTCTTTTTAGTTTTATCGTGGCCACCAATGCATTTATAGCATTAGGAATAACTGCAAGTTTTGCCGACTGTAATTTCTTTATTAAAGCGGCAATGCAAATCAAATGGGACAAAAACAAATGGCTTGGAAATGCTACCAATGATTTTACTCCGCTATTAAAAGAAGAGGGTTGTTTTAGACGTTACCAACACGGTTCTATTTATGCTACTGCTGCTGGAGGGGCATGGGAAATTCATGGTAGTATCCGAGATAAATGGGGATCACTAGGCCTAGAAAATAGTTTTTTAGGTTATCCAACAAGCGATGAAACCACAACACCTGATGGTATTGGACGCTTTAACCATTTTCAAGGAGGCTCGATATACTGGCATCCATGTATCGGGGCATTTGAAGTTCACGGACTTATTCGTCAGAAATGGTCCCAGATGGGTTATGAAAAAAGTAAATTAGGTTATCCAAAATCAGATGAATTAAAAACATCTGATCTGCAAGGACGTTATAGTAAATTTCAACATGGGGCCATATATTACCATCCTCAACACGGAACTCATCCAATACTAGGTGTAATTTATTATCAATGGGCCGATCAAGGTTTTGAAAAAGGATCTCTTGGTTATCCTACTTCTGATCCTGTCTGTAATTCTGCTAATGAGTGTTCCCAGCAATTTGAAAATGGAACATTGGATATGTATAACATTAAAAAAGTTGGAGTTGATCTTAGAAAGGAAATTTCACGAAGAGGAATAGGAACACAAGCACAAGGCAGTAGACCTACTTGTTCAGTTTTTGCCATGACAGCTCTATTAGAGTTCGCCTATACAGAGATGTGCGGTTCTCAATATGCAAATTTAAGCGAAGAGTACTTAAATCATATGGCCAATGTGGCCACTGGTCGCACCGATGATGGCGATTATTTTTCATACATAGCTTCTGGTTACGATAAATATGGAATAGTTGTCGAGACACTTCTGCCATATAAAAGCACATATAATTATAGCAGCACCTCTATTCCCCAAACGACCATCAATCAAGGTTTATGGATGATTCAAAAGGGTATGAAATTTTCAGGGAAATTTATAAAAGCAAATGATGGCACACAAGGGATGAGTACAGAACAGTATTTAACAGTACTCAATTATTTAAACAGTGGTGTTCCAGTTGCCATTGGTCGCTCTCATTCACAAGTAATCGTTGGATATGTGGCCCCCAAACCATATATTAGTCAGGGATATTTTATTATAAAAGATAGTGGTTTGGCGGGATATACTCAAGAAACTACCGATTCAGTTCGAACAACTGTCAACGATGTTTATGTTTACGATATAAAGTAATTATGTGTAATGCTGATCCCTATTTGTGTTTTAAATACAGTTCGCTGTAATCAAATTCTTCTCAAAACTTCTGATGGTTTTATTTTTAAAATTTTTTGAATAATAATTTTACCAGTAATAACTCCAATCATGATCGTTGCAATGAAAGCGTATAAATAAAGTTTCCATTTTATAGTAAAAGGCAAGGTCATTCCGTTTTTTTCAACTACAAAAGAACTTGCGCTACTTGGAAGTATTTCTGATGTATCTTGAATATTAATAGGTATGAAACTCAAGATGTATAATATTATTAAATTAAAAATTATACCAACAAAGCAACCTGTCAAAGCGGTGATAAATGTTTCAGTAAATATTTGTGACTTAACTTCATTATTTGTCCATCCAATTGCTTTTAAAATTCCAATATCATGAGTTCTTTCGTGAATAGAAAACATCATAGTCTTAATAATTATTGCAAATGCAAAAAGTAATGTTAGTGTAGATATAAAAAAGGAGAATTTTTTTGCAATGACGATCATCCCCACCGATGATTCAAGTATGGAGTCAGAGGATGTAATTTTTAAATATGGAAATATTTTCAAGATATCATCTTTTAACATTTCAGCTTTTTCATTTTGATTTAATTTTAAATAGAGCAGATTTTGGGTATTTATTGCATCAGATGAAAATAATTTTTGGGCCGTATTTAAAGGCATATAAATATTGGCCGCTGCCAACTGTCCACCTTCTTTTATTTCAATAAGTCCTGTGATAGAAAATATCTTTCCATTAATTTTAAAGCTATCTCCAATTTTAAGTTGATAAAATTTAGCAAAATGTTTTTCAAGTGCTATTTCTGATTCACTGTATGGATACTTTCCAGTTGAAATCCAACTTTTTATTTTATTAAAATTTGTTCCTAAAATTGTTCTAAATTTTCCTTGATCCATATCCCATAGTAGTAGTGCTGAATTTATTTCATGAATTAGTGAAAATTTTTTAATTGTACTGATTTCATTTTCTGAAAAAATATCATTTGAAAATGGTAAGCGGATACCTTTCATTTCCGTCGTTAAATTATTTGACATTGATTTTTTAATAACCAGATGAGCATCAATGTTTTTTAGTGGAAGAAGTGCTGTTTGAAAATAACCATCAATAAAAGTATTAAATGAGACAAAAAAACATATGGCCAACGCCAAGAAAAGAATTGAATAAATCCTAGATGAAATATTTCTAAAAAATTCTGCCTTCAGAAATATCGTATTCATTTTTTGCTTTCCTCTATTGCTTTATCAAGAGCAAATCTAAGTTCATCATAAGTCCACTTACCTTGAGCGAAACCAGGACCTTTATCTTTTGGAAAACCAATGAACTTAACTTCTTTTCCATTAATATTTATGATGTTTTGATTATTAACCCAAATAACAATTGGCACATGAGAATTAATCCCCTTTTTATTCTTAAAATCGAGATCTTTTTCATAATCATACATTCCAATTAACACATCTTTTTTATATGGTTTTAATAGTAATTCCAAATCTGAGAGGATTGGTTGAACAGGTCCATGATTCATATATAATATTTCTAGGGTAGTAACCGAAGCTTTTTTATTAGAAGATGTAGTTATCGATGATGATTCATCTTTAACTGAGCAGGCCGCAATATTTAGAGTAAGTAAAATTCCTGATAAAATTGATAGATATGTAGACCATTTGCTTTTTAACATACGATTTCTCCATCTTTAATCTCAATAACAGAATCTGCTAATTTTACAATCTCCTGATCGTGAGTGACCAAAATAATGGTAAGCTTTCTTTCATTTTTTAATCTTAAAAACAAATCAATAACTGCTTTACCTGTTGTCGAATCAAGATTTCCTGTTGGTTCATCAGCAAAAAGAATTTGAGGATTATTAATAAGGGCCCGAGAAATAGCGACACGCTGTTTTTCACCACCACTTAATTTTGATGGTAAATGATCTTTTCTATGATCAATGCCAATATACTTCATTATATCTAAAGAACTATTTTTAAGATTAGATATGTCTTTTGTAATAGGAAGTAATGGCAACATTACATTTTCTATGGCCGTAAGATTTGAAAGAAGATTGAACGATTGGAAAACAAAACCAAATTGTTGACGACGTGTTTTAGCAAGTTCTTCTTCTGTTTGGTTATTAATATTATTTTTGTTTAAAATAATTGATCCTGTATCGGCCTTTTCTAGACCTGATAACAAGGAAAGTAGCGTAGTTTTTCCACTACCCGATTTTCCATGAATCACAACGAACTCACCAGATTTTATCTTTAAGGAAACATCTTTTATTATATGTAGGCCTTCGAAATGTTTGTTAATATTTTCGGCCTCTAAAATATATTTGTTATTTTCATTCATGTTTTAATGCCTCCACTGGTTTTATGTTATTGGCCTTTTGGGCCATCCATAAACCAATAATTCCAGCAATTACTAAGAGTAATAAAATTATTATTAATGATAAAGTAAATGGTTTTATAAATAACAAAGGAACATTAACAATATTGGGGGCCTCAGGATTACTCATCAAAAAGTGAGGGATTGAAGAACCCATTTCCCAAGGAATTATTATTTGAATTGAAATAAATGTTAATAAATAATTAATAACAAATGCCAAAATAATTCCAACTATTCCTCCAATTAAAGAAATAACTAATGTCTCCTTTAGAATATGTTTTTTTATTTCTGAAGGAGTCCAACCTATCGCCTTCAATATACCAAACTCATGCGTTTTTCGATTTAAGCGATGTAGAAGTGATAAAATGGAGAGAATAATAGAGGTAATAATAACAATTGTTGTAAATAAATAAGCAAATTTTAAAAAGATTTGAGATATACTGTTCATTTTTTTTAAAAGGACTGAAGAAGAAGCTATAGATATTTTTTCACCTAAAGTATTTTTTAATTCATTTTCTATGCTTAGAATTGCATTTTGTTGTCCTTGAATAAAAATAAGAGTTCTAAGTACCTAACCAAAAGTAATTTGGTATTTGTTTCCGATACCTCTCAAGACTTCGCATAATTCATCAGAAAGTTGTTTTATATTTCCATAAGCTGAAAATGGCAGCCATTGATATTTTATAAATCTCCATAAAATTTCAATTTTGTTTAATTCCGGTGAATACGAGGGAAGAAATTTTAATTCTACTCCTCTTAACTCCCACTCAAATCTTTTTTCTTCAAAATCATCACTATGGTGTAGAGAAGAATTATCCAATACAATAATCATTCTTGTTTTCGCTCTTTTATATTTTATAAAATCATCTATAGTATCCATTACAATCTCGGAATTAATGTTCCCTTCATACAACATTGATTTAAAATCTAACGTAGGACTTATCATTCCCAAAACATTTAGGCGCTTACTTTTAGTTGAGGGTATCTCTATATTAAATCCTTTTTCTTGATATGCATAGGGCACCGATGATTGCAAAGAAAAGCCAGATTGATCAAAAAAATATAACTCCAGTTCTCCTCTCTTGTGTTTCTCTACAAGTTCTTCTATCTCTGCTTTTACACGTTCAAATTCTTCCTGATTTCTCTTAGACCTAAGCGACTTTCTAACTCTTTTCCAGCAAAAACCAAGGCGCTTAAGTGCCCGTCTTAACGATGAGATGCTCATGTCTAAATTTAATTTTTTTTTATCTCTTTCAACATTGTCTTCAATGACCTTGGATTATTAATAATTATTTCTTTAACTGCATTGGTATCTTTATCATCAATAATTGCTGGTCTACCACTTTTATGTTCATCATATAATCCGCCTAGTCCATTCACTTCCCAATTAGTCAGCCATGTACTAATTGTATCCCTGTCAACTTCAAAAATATCACTCAATTCATCAATGGAATATCCCTTTGAATTTAGTATAACAGCATGAGCGCGTGGCCTAGCACTAGAAACAGGGCAATATCTCATCATATCTTTTAATGTTAAATACTCTTCATTTTTTAGTGAGGTAATTTTCCTTAATTCTTTCAATTTAAACATCCATTATGAAGTCAGTAAAAATTCCATTTTTTAAGAATTTAGTTTAAACGAAATATCTTTAAATGCCAAATTACTTTTGGTCAGGTACTTACCGATTTCCATATTTTGTGTGCTGATTGTAAGTGCTTTAAGTTATTTTAGCATTGAAGGACTACAAAAAACCATTGAATTAGAAAGAAAATACTTGGAAATCCAGACCAGGGTTGGAGATGTCT
>JADFZW010000058.1 GCA_015232355.1 Oligoflexia bacterium | reverse complement strand
AAGTAAATGCTTCTACTCATAACAATTTAAAAAATAGAAATACAATTGGTGCCACTATAATAGAATTGACAAAGCAATTGCCTAATTGATATTTTTTTAACCAGACAGAAAAAATATTCCACTACCATAAAAAAAACTCTCTCGAGAAGATTTAATTCAATTTGCCTTAGGAGAGCAAGAACTTAGGACACAAATAGAAAAGCAAATTCACGAATTAGAAGAAGAAAGACTATGCTTAAATGAAAATTATAATGAATTAACTTTATTCATAAACAGTAATACACTTAACCCTTGTCGAGAGTTGCCAAATCAACAAGGTTAATCCTAGAGAGTATTATGCAGAATTGGTAAAAGATCTTCTTGAAAGAAAGGAGGCATTTACTCCAAAAAAATATCGAGGAAGGTTAGAGTCAAAGAAAAAAAATCCAGTCACAAATAAAAACAAAGTCCAGTAGTCAAGTACTAAAAAATCTCTATCCTATCGATAAACAATCTCGTATGATTAACTGGCCAATCATTACTATTGCCAAGTCAAAGTAGTTTTGTAATCTCCAGTGCCAGTAAAACTATTTGTAGAACTTGGATTATCACTACCTGATGTACTATAATTAGCAGGCAAATTTGCAGCATAATTTGTACAATTACTTGGTACAGTAGATGATCCACTATCACTCATACTTTTCATTACAGTTTCAGTAGTATCAGATGCAAAACAAAAATATTTTGGATCAGAACTTCCCTGCAATACTTTAAAGAGATAATAATTACTTCCTTTAGAATATCCATATCCGGCAATGGAATTACATGTAGTAGTGCCTGAACTTATCGAACACTTAGATAATCTTAAAGTAAAAAGACCAGTATCAGTATTACCGCTTACATGAATTCTTACCGAATATTTATTAGTAGAACTATAGGTTACCAAATAAGTTAAATTAATTTTTACTTGCTTTGTAGTTGTATTGAATTGGCCTTGCATTGCATTTTGAGTCGTATTAGATCCAACATAACTCCACCCTACATTTACAAAACTTTCATTTCCTACTTCCTTTCTAACCAATGAAGTGTAATAAGTATTACTCCCACCACTCGTAGGTGTACTAACTGAAGTATCACTGTAGGAACAATTATATGTTTGATCAATTTGATCACTACCGAAATTAAATGGAGGAGAGACACTCTGATCAGCAATGGTAGTACATTGACTGCTTGATGAGTAAGTACTATTTACCGTATGCATGGCCTTATACATGTTAGATCCATCAATCACACCTTCATCTCTAGGATATTGATAATCACGAATAAGTTGATAGATTTCATACAAAATTCCACCTGAAGACCATGTGGCCTTAGTAACGATATCGTTATTAAAAATATCTTTAACAAACATATCTGTGGAAATTAGTGCCGGTGAAATAACTGGGCCTGCAGCTTTGGCAGCAGTAAAATAATCAAATCGTGAACTAGAGTTAGAACTGGAGTTAGAATCTGAAGCAATAGAATAGTTTAAATTCTCGTCATATTTGCCACAACTAAAAGTTAACGTTAAAGTTAAAGTTAATGAAAAAAACAAGAATAATATAATCAACCAAAAACGCATTTAAGAATCCTTTTTTTCTGTTAATAAATTAATAACAAATTGAGTAGTCAACACAATTTCATTTTATGTACAATAAAATATAATCACAACATAAAATTTATTAAAGTAATCATTATGAAAAATCTAATTTTATTTTCCTTGAACATATCTATTTTTTTGCAGTTTATTTCTTGCGGATATGACCAGGGTACCCCTCAATCATCTGGAACAATAATTAATTATCAAAAAGAATCCTCATTAATCGAATTAAATGCTCTAGTAAGCAATTTAACCGATGCGAATTATCTATCTTTACTTGGAGTATCTACTTCTGACAGTTATAATAGCTATAGCTGGAATTTAGATTCTATTAAGGAAAAAAACAGTGAAAATAACGATGTACTTTTAAATAGAATATCTTTTTTATTAGGTGATCTTAATTTGTTTTTAAAAGATAAAACTGTTTACGCTAATGGTGAGATAAAAGAGGGTTTTTACTCTTTAGTAGCAAATGAAAAAGAATGCCGTTTTTCAATTGTAGAGAGTGAAAATGGGAATGAAAAATATCGATATCGATTAGATATTTATCCCAATATAATTACATCAAAATCCTATTACTTTAATACCGAGTTTGATCGAATATTAATTCTGCTTCAAGAAAATAAAAAAGTTGAGCAATATTGGATCAATCATGATCGAAAGAAGAATAATCTAAATGTAATTATCTATAAGCTGTAATCTATAGGCCGTAATCTACTGCTAAAATAAAATTCATAGTGTAGCGATTGAAATCTCTGGAGACCGTTGATCCCGAGTAAACTTGTGCCTTACCACTTCCATAGCTATAAGAACCTCCAAAAGTAATAGTAGTAGCCTTACTATAGAGCGACCACCCTAGTGTGCCACCATAATAATCTATATGATCATGAGGAGCTAAGGTAGATGAACTTACATCTTTATTATTGGTACGGTTTGTGTATAAACCAAAGCGTAAAGCATTGCTTTCGCCAAGAAAAATCTCTGATCCTAGAGCTGCATTCCAAGTATGTTCTTTAGTTTCATCTGGTTTTAAATAATAACTAAAATCACTCGATATTAAAAAATATGGAGTTGTAAACAGGGCCGCACCCAAAGAAAATTCATAGGGAAGTTGTCTCTTCCTTATATCAGATGAAACATCAAATGAGTTTGATGAAGATCCAGTTACCTTGGAATTTTGTTGAGAATCATTAAGCGCAGTCAAGATTATTGTTTTGGCGGCCGTAAAACCTAAGGATAATTTTTGTATCGGCGACCAAATTAATCCTAGCTTTGATTTAATTCCTTTTTCTTTCTTTAAAGTATTTAAGTATGAACTTTCATCACTTGAAGCTGAATATTTTACCAATTGAGATTGAGCCTTACGCAAAACCCGATAATGATAATGAAGAGTTAATCCTAAAGAAAAAGATGGAGCAAATTCATAAGCAAAAGATGGCCCCATTTGATAAGTATTATCCTCAGAGTGAATATTTAAAGTATAAATATTTATCGCAGTTGAAGTTTCAGTGATATCTCGATAATATTGATCTTGATGTTCAATAAAAGAATCTGGAACAACATAAGATAATCCAAAACTAAATTTCTCAAATTTTTGAACTATTCCGAAAAAATTAGGTAATAGATTTATATTCTCTCTATCCCAATCACGATTTCCAATGGTGTTTTTATATTTTGCCTTAGAGATATAGTATGTATTTGCACTGCCAGAGATACTACTTCCGCTTGCATAGGCCAACCCTCCAGGATTGTAATAACTTCCAGAGGCATCATCAGAGATGGCAACATATGCACCTCCCATAGTCGCCGCTCGTCCACCTATCAGTGCATTCTTGTAATGATCACCATCGGCCCAGCAAAGTGCTAAAGGTAGAATAAATAAAAATAAAAACAAAAAAATAAAATTAAAATTGAAATTAAAATTAAAATTTAACATGTTTTTCAAATCTTTTTTTACCAGTTTTCAAACTAAGAATTGGTTGATTAGGTTGATTTTTATTTATATTATATAATGAAATAATTTCTTCTATCTCTTGTTCACGTTGAGTAACCGATGGATGAGTTTTGCTTAAAACTTTACCACGCTCCATTTGCATTACTTTTGCTAAACTCTTTATTAAGAATAAGTAGTTATTTGGATTGTAACCTAAGCTAATTAAGGTTTTTATTGCCTCTCCATCTGATTGTAATTCTTCCTTCTTGCTAATACCCTCTTCGAATAAGATCTCCATCGCTTTATCTAATAACGTCGAAAATGTTTTAAGATAAGAAGCTGATGCTCCAGCTATTAGAGCACCAAAACCAGAGACTACAGAATTATCACTACCTCGCAATTGCAATTTGCGAATAATGTGTCTTTCATTAACATGTGCTATTTCATGCGCCAATACTCCTGCCAATTGTGCCTCATCTTTAATTAATTTCATCGCTCCCTTAGTAATAAAGATATAACCTCCAGGACAAGCATAAGCATTCACATCATCTGAATCTAAAATGGCAAAATAATATTTTATTTCTGTTCTACCTATCATTGAAGCTATCCCAGCTCCCAAAGCGGCCAGATAGCGAGTAACTTTTCTCTCTTGTTCACTACGATCCACTAATTTATATTTATTTAAAATTCTGGCCGCCAATTCACGACCAAATTTAATTTCGGCCAATGTATCACTATTATCAAAATTTTTATTATATTTATAAGCACGTAATCTAAATTGATCTGCTTGCTGAGCAAATGTATCTTCAACATAGATCAAAGTAGGAACAAAAAACAATAGAAGTAACAATAACGATAATGATATATTAAATAAGGAATTATTTTTCAGTTTATTACTCCTTCAATATCGATAAAAATTTCTGTCCCATCTCTTCACTCATTTGATAACTTTCCATATTCTTCAAAGCTTGATAGTTTTCCCCATTAAGATTTTTAAAAAAATCTGAACTACTCTCTTGCAATCCTCTAGCTGCCGCTGCCTCTGTAAATGCTGAGGCCCTACGACGAGCATTTTGAGAGAGATCAACATCATTATTTCCACTTAAAATACCTGCTTTATTTTTATCATTATCTTTTGATGGCGTAGATGTAATCAACATCGTCGGTAACCAACCATTTTGCTTTTGATATTCAACTAATGCCCAACCACTATTTTTTTCTTTAAGATTAAGGAGAGTATCTCGAGAAAGCTCAGCTATTTCTTGACTACCATGCTTGGGTTCACTTAATAATTTTGCTTTCAAACTTCGCACATAAACTGTTTCGGCCGAGAGTGTTCCGCTCAAAAAAAAATTAATAAAAAGTAAATTAACAAAAAAAGAAGTAACAAAAAGAAATTTAATTAAATTGTTCATTACTACAATTTAGCAAAGAAAAAATTTTGCTGACAAGTAAAAAACGATTACCATTTAAATTATGAAGAAAAAAAACCTAAACAAAGTTATCATATCCATTACTATCCCTCTAATTATTACTTTATTATTATATTTGCTTAAGGAAACTCACTCTCTTAAAACTTTAGAGATGATAGGATTTGACAAAAAAGTTCAACTATCAACAAAACATGATCAAGCTCACCAAGACATCGTAGTAATTTTAATTGACGAGGCATCCTTAAAAACTATGGCCCCCTTAATTGGACGTTGGCCTTGGCCTAGATCAATTTATAAAGAGCTTTTAAGTTTTCTTTCCAATGCTGGAGCAAAAGCTGTTCTATTTGATATTCTTTTTACTGAACCTCAAGTTCCAAGAGATGCACAAGGAAATTTAGCAGAAGATGATAATAACTTTGCAGTGGCAACCATGGATAGTGGTAACCTTCATCATGCTTTCCAATTAGTTAATGACATAGAAGATGAATACAATAAAAATCTATTAAATAAACCTTTGCCTACTGATTTTATTTCTAAATTTGCACTTCAAAATAATAATTTAAAGGGAAATGAAAAAAATCTTTATAATAATTACTATATCCCCTTTAATGAACTTTATCAGAGTGCTGCTCATATGGCAGTAGTAGAATTTACTGCTGATTTCGATGGTATTTATCGCTCCACTCACCTTATTCGCGATTATCAAAAAAATTTTTTCCCCGTGCTAGCTATCTCCGCTATTATGAATAATCGTAACCTTAAAATTGAGATTAAAGATCATACTTTAAAAATAGATGATAATTTAATTCCATTAGATAAAGATGATCGCTATCTTATAAATATGAAAAAAAAATTTAACAACTATTCTATTTCTGGAATATTCGCTAGCATTCAAAAAATAAATAAAGGAGAAGTTGAAAATCTCATAGTAAAACCAGAAGAATTTAAAGATAAGATTGTTTTTATTGGAGCAAGTGCAGTTGGACTTAAGGACTTAAAGTATACAAGCATAGGAAAAAGTGTTCCTGGTGTATATTTGCATGCCTCAATTGCCAGTAATATCTTAAGCAAAAGTTATATAAAAAATGTAAATGAGTTGTTAGTATATACACTCTCATTATTTGTGGCCATAATATTATCCATACTAATTCTTTTTCCTCACAATTTAGTTCCAGCTGGTATATTCTTTTTTCTATCTCTTTCTATCCACTCTTTTATAAATTTTTACTTATATGATTCTTTTCTACTGCTATCGCCACTAGTAGGTCCAATTTTTATTTTACTTTTCACACTACTATTTGCGGTAATTTATAAGACATTTACTGAAGGAAAAGATAAACGCTTTTTACAAAAAGCATTTAAAAATTACATCTCTCCTGAATTAATTGATATTATGTTTGAAAGTGGAACTCTTCCTGTTTTAGGAGGAGATGTAGGAAAACGTACTGCTTTTTTTACTGACATTCAAAGCTTTTCCACCTTTTCGGAAAAACTTTCTGCTCCTCAATTAGTTACACTCTTAAATGAGTATCTTTCAGCAATGACAAATATTTTATTAAAAGAGGGGGGAACACTAGATAAATATGAAGGCGATGCCATTGTAGCTTTTTTTGGTGCTCCTATGCCGCTTGAAGATCATGTTGATCGTGCTTTTATAGTAGCACTTAAAATGCAAGATCGTTTAGCAGAATTAAGAGTAAAATGGAAATCAGAAGGAAGTAAGTGGCCAGAAATTGTTCATAATATGAGAATGAGAGTAGGAATTAACTCTGGAGAAATTGTTACAGGGAATATGGGTTCTGAAAGTCGTATGAACTATACTATGATGGGAGATGCAGTAAACTTAGCGGCCCGCTTGGAAGCAGCAGCAAAACAATATGGAGTTTTCATTCAATTATCCTCTTTTAGTAAAGCTTTAGCACTTAATGCTGATAACTTTCATTTTCGTGAGTTAGATACAATCAAAGTTGTAGGAAAAAGTGAACCAGTTACTACTTACGAATTGTTAGGTATTAAAGGAGAGACAGCAGAACATATATTAAAATTACAAGAAAAATTTCATAGCGGTCTCCACAACTATAAAAATCAACAATGGGATTTAGCAATTGCGGATTTTACAATAGCTAATGAATATGAATATCAACGTTTTCCAGATTTAAAAGCAAAAATTAATCCATCAAAAGTTTATTTAGAAAGATGCCAACAATTTAAAGAAAATCCTCCAGAAAAAAATTGGGATGGAGTCTTTACCTTAACAGAGAAATAAAAACATGAAAATATCAAAAATACCTATTTTTTTTATGCTAACAATTTGCACCTATGCATATTCAGAGACATCTGTAGATGCATCTGCATCTACATCTACATCTACATCTACATCGTTAACTCTCCAAGATGCATATAAACTAGCACTTGAAAGAAATGAAACTATACCTTTGCAAGAATCTAAAGTTATGCAACTTAATGAAAAAATAAATCAAGCAACTGGTGCTATTCTTCCTCGCTTTAGTGCTCTAGCAGGATTAAATAGACAAGACGTACCCGAAAACTCCAGCAGCAAAGAAAATCAAAGCTATTTAAAACTAAATGCCACTCAACCTCTATTTCGTGGATTAAGAGAATTTTCTACTCTAAAGATTACTAAACTAAATTATAGGGCCGGCGAAGAACAAACAAAACAACAAAAACTTGCACTCTACTTACAAGTATCTCAATTATTCTATTCTATCTTAACTGTAGAAAGAGATTTGATTAATTTGCATGAACAATTTGGACTTACCAATTTGCGAATAAAAGAGCTTAAAGAACGTGCACAAGTGGGACGTACTCGTAAGGCAGAAGTACTTACTGCAGAATCACAACGAGCACTTATTACTTCACAAATTGATTCCAGTAAATGGCAACTAATTATCTACAAAGAAACCTTTGCCTATTTAACCGGCATTTCCAGCAAAAATATGAACAACAACGATATAAAACTTGTTGAAAATTTATCCCTTCTTCCCAATTCATCAAATATTTATCCCCTTGATCAATACTTAGATAAAATCAATAATCGACCTGATATAAAATCTCTACAAACCCAAGTTGAATCCTCTGAAGAAGGAATTTTAAATGCTAAGGGAGCATACTTTCCTTCAATTGATTTAAGCGCAAATTATTATCTGCAACGTTCACCTACTACCACTAACACTACTATCAGAACTTCCAAATGGGATTTGAGTGTAAATCTTACTATGCCCTTATTTGATGGAATGGTTACTAAATCTGACGTAGCAGAAGCTAGCGATAAATTAAAAGAAAAAAAACTAATCCTTTCTCAAAATAAACGTCAAGCAGAGATGGAAATCAGAGTGGCATACGATAAAATTAAAAGTGGACACTCTCAACTGCAAGCGATTGAAGAAGCAATAAAAGCAGCTGATAAAGCATACAAAGAACAACTTAAAGATTATCGAAATGGATTGGCCAACAATCTAGATGTTTTACAAGCACAAAACACTCTGCTTGATACTAAAAAAAATTATCAACGAACAAAATATCAAATTTTAATGAGCTACGCTGAACTACAAGTAGCAAGTGGAGCAACTTCATTATGAGTATTAGTGAAATTTCAATTAGACGACCAGTCTTTGCATGGATGTTAATGTTCGCTCTAATTTTCTTTGGTAGTTTAGGATACAAGAAAATGGGCGTAAGCCAACTTCCAGATGTAGATTTCCCTATCGTTAACATTCGCACTTCTATGGAGGGAGCATCTCCTGATATTATGGAAGAAGATGTTATCGATCCCATTGAGAGTGCAGTTATGGGAGTACAAGGAATTTTAAATGTCAGCTCAACTGCACGAACCGGTAGTGCCAATATTACTGTAGAATTTGATATTAATAAAAATATCGATCTTGCAGTTCAAGAGATTCAAAACGTAATTTCAAGAGTAACTCATCACCTTCCCAAAGAGGTGGAAGCACCTACTGTATCCAAATCCAATCCTGAAGATCAACCAATAATCTGGCTTACTGTCACCTCCAATACCATGAGCAGACGCGATTTAATGGCCCTAGTTCGTGATCGCATTCAAGATCGTTTTTCTACAGTAGACGGAGTTGGTGAAATAAGTTTAGGAGGATATCTTGAACCAAATTTACGAGTATGGGTTTCTAATAAAAAACTTAATAAAAAATATCTAAGCATTAATGATATCTTAAACACCATAAGTGCTGAACACTCTGAAAAACCATCAGGTCGAGTGGAAAATACTACTAGTGAATTTAATATTCGAACTATGGGTGAGGCCATGACCTCTGAAGAATTTTCTAAACTCTCAATCAATCGTTTGGGAGGAGGAATAAACTATAGTCCTATCGCTCTTGGAAGTGTCGCTCGAATAGAAAATGGTCTAGAAGATGAGAGACAATTAAGTAGAGTAATGGGTGTCTCCGCCGTAGGACTTGGAATAAAAAAGCAGCGTGGATCAAATGCGGTAGCAGTGGCCCAAGCAGTAAAGACCAGAATGAATGAGATTAAGCTAACACTTCCTAAAGGAACAGAGATTGGCGTGCGCTTTGATATGACTACTTTTATAGAAGAGTCTATTAGAGAATTAAATTTCACTCTTATATTTTCGGCCATACTTACGGCCCTAGTATGTTGGCTATTTTTAGGATCATTTTCGGCCACCATTAACGTAGTCTTAGCGATACCTACATCCATCATTGGTAGTTTTATTGTCTTGTACGCTCTGGGATTTACTTTAAATACTTTCACTCTCTTAGGACTTTCACTTGCAATTGGAGTGGTTGTTGATGATGCCATCATGGTTTTAGAAAACATTGTAAGACATATGGAGGGAGGAAAGAAAAAAAGAGCGGCGGCCCTCATTGGTACTGCTGAGATCACTCTAGCAGCTATGGCCACAACTGCTGCTATTGTGGCCATCTTTTTCCCCGTTGCCTATATGAAAGGAATTATCGGAAAATTTTTCTTTCAATTTGGTATCACCATTACTGCTGCTGTTTTATTTTCTTTATTAGAAGCACTTACTCTAACTCCGATGAGATGTTCTGCTTTTCTAGATGTTAGTGAGCGCACATCTCTTATCGGACGTAGTGTAGAATGGTGTTTTAAAAAAGTTGCTTCAAGCTATAAAATCATTATTCCAAAAATTTTAAATCACCGTCTACTCACACTCCTTACCGCCATAATCTTATTTGCTCTCTCTCTTGCTCTTATTCCTAAAATTCCCAAAGAGTTTACTCCGCCTCAAGATCAAGGACGATTAATGCTAAGATTGCAAGCACCAGTTGGATCTTCTCTTGCTCTCACTGATAGCAAAGTAAAAGAAGTGGAAAAAGAAGTTTCTCTGATGAACGAAGTTGATCAATACTTTACCACAGTTGGAGGAATGGGTGGTGGAGATGTAAATTCTGGCATGATCTTTATCACTTTAAAACCATTAAATGATAGAGGGATTGATCCAAAATTAAAACGTCCTCCTACTCAACAAGAGTTTGCAGTAGAGTTGCGAGCACGACTAAAAAAAATAACCTCCATGAAAGTAAAAGTACAAGATCCTTCGCTTGGTGGATTTTCGGCCAAGAGAGGTTACCCTATAGAATTTTCAGTTAAAGGACCTGATTGGCAAAAATTAATTGAATACTCACAAGCAATCATGGAAAAAATGTCTGAGAGTGATCACATGACAGATGTTGATACTAATTACTTAAGTGGTATGCCTGAAATTCAAGTAATTCCTGATCGTCAGAAAGCAATGTCTCATGGGGTAAGTATCTCTGATATCACTGCGACCATCAATGCTACTATGGGTGGTGTGGTAGCGGGAAAATTTTCCAAAGATGGCCATCGCTACGATGTCAGAGTCCGTTTAGAAGGTGATGAACGTGCTAGCGCTGAAGATATAAAAAATATTATGGTTAGAAATAATAGAGGAGAATTAATTGCGCTCTCAAAAGTTGTTACAATAAAAAAAGCAGAAGGAATGCAACTAATCTCTAGAGAGGATCGTGAGCGAGCAATAATTGTTTATGCAAATCTTGCTTTAAAAGCTTCTCAAGATAAAGCATTAGATGAAGTTCAACAAATTGCTAAAGAGATACTTCCTGAAAATTATCATATCTCTATAAGTGGAAGTGCTAAAACCTTTAGAGAATCTTTTATTGCACTTATTATGGCCTTGGTGTTAGGAATAATTGTTGCCTACATGGTTTTAGCATCTCAATTTAATAGTTTTATTCATCCCTTTACAGTATTAACTGCACTCCCCTTCGCTCTCTCTGGTGCTCTGGCCGCTCTCTACTTTACTCATCTTTCGATTAACATCTATAGTATGATTGGAATAATTTTACTTATGGGTTTAGTAAAAAAGAATTCCATTATGCTTGTTGATTTCACCAACAAAATGAGAGAACGAGGAATGAATGTCCGTGAAGCACTGATTGAAGCATGCCCAATTAGAATACGCCCAATTCTTATGACCTCTATTGCAACAATAGTTGGAGCACTTCCACCAGCACTCGCTTTAGGCCCTGGCGCTGAAAGTAGAATTCCTATGGCGGTAGTAGTACTCGGAGGAATTATTTTTTCTACTCTTTTAACACTTTTTGTGGTTCCATGTTTATATAGTATCCTCAGTAATCTACAATCAAAAAAATCAAAAGAAGTAGAATAACTAAAAAAATAACACTTAAGAAAAAGAAAGAATGAAAAATAAAATTGCAAAATACTTTCCATCTCTCTCCCATGCTAACTTTCGTTACTATTGGTATGGACAATTAATCTCCCTTGTCGGTACTTGGATGCAAAGAATGGGACAAGCATGGCTTGTTTACACTCTAACTAATTCTCCCTTTAAATTAGGACTGATCGGTACTTTGCACTTTCTTCCTATTCTACTCTTTTCCTTGATCGCTGGAGTTTTTGTTGATCGTTATCCTAAAAAAAAGATTATCATCATCACTCAAATTATCTCTATGCTTTTAGCATTTACTCTGGCGGCCCTGGTTTTATTTAAAGTAGTACAATATTATCAGATCGCAATTTTGGCGCTTCTTCTTGGTATTATCAATGCCCTCGATATGCCTTCACGACAATCATTCATCATAGAATTAGTTGGCAGAGAAGATCTGCCAAATGCAGTAGCACTAAATTCCACCAGCTTTAATTTAGCAAGAGTAATTGGTCCAGTAATTGCTGGTATAGTAATGGCCAACTTTAATATTGGTTGGTGCTTTTTTTTCAATGGTGTCTCTTTTATCGGAGTACTCTATGGTTTAATGAAAATAAAATTGAATAAAAAATCAAACAATGCAACTGCTAATGATAAGATAGAAATCAAAACAAAAAAAACATTAACCATGAGATACATGTTGACAGAAATAAAAGATGGACTTCGTTATGTTTGTCAAAATAAAACTCTGCTCTTTACGTCCATAATGTTATTTTATATTGGAACTTTAGCATTCAACTTCAGTATTTTAATTCCTATTTTAGCAAAAGATATTTTAGGTCTACGAGAAAAGGGATTTGGACTTCTGATGTCCTCTCTCGGATTTGGTTCCCTGATTGGTGCTTTGTTTGTTTCTATAATGATTAAAGGTAAGATAAAAAATTCTAGAAAAATAATGGTCACTGCAAATATCTTTATTGCAATAACCTTAACTCTTCTTGGAATATTTCATAATCTTTATTTAATTATTTTAACCCTGTTTTTTTGTGGAATCTCTAACTTGTTTTTTTCCATCACTGCTAACTCCACCCTACAATTACATTCGGATGATCAACATCGAGGACGAGTAATGAGTGTCTATACTCTTTTCTTTGCAGGAACAACTCCCATTGGAAATTTTATAACTGGATTAATTGCTGAAAAATGGGGAGCAGATAAAGCATTCATTATCTGTGGAATACTGCTTTTAATCTCTCTTATAACACTTCTTACTTACTTTTCTAAATTGAAGAGACATCTACATTCAAGTTTATTAATTCTCTTTTCTCTCTTCTTATCTTTTAGTTGTACAACTGCCAGCAGTACTGCTGGCAGCACTAAAGAAAATGTAAAAATAAAATGGAATAACCCTTGGGCACAAATAAAAACTCCTTACTTAAAAGCACCAGCAGAATCTATTGGTTCATATTCTCGTGGATGCTTAAGTGGCGCCAAAGCAATCGAGATCAATTCTCCTGGACTAAATGTTATGCGCTTAAGTCGCAATCGCATTTATGGCCATCCTTATCTAATAGATTTTTTAATCGATGTTGGAAAAGAGATTGAAAAATTAAATGTAGGAAATATTTTTGTTGGTGATATTTCACAACCTCGTGGTGGCCCCTCATTTTCCGGACATGCAAGCCATCACAATGGATTAGATGTTGATATCTGGTTTAAGTTAAATCACGACAAACATATTCCTAGCACAGAAGAGAGGGAAAATCTCTCCGCCAAACCCTTTGAATGGTCTAATGGTAACGAGCAAATTTTAAAATTATTTTCTTCCAAGAGTGAAGTAGATAGAATTTTTGTGGCCGCTGACATTAAGAAAAAACTTTGTACTAAATATAAAAATAATCCCGCTAATATAAAATGGCTCTCAAAAATTAGGCCCTGGTGGGGACACGATGATCATCTCCATCTACGACTTAAGTGTCCTAATTCCTCCTCATGTATACCACAAGCAGCTGTTGCCAGTAGTACTCATAGTGGTTGTGATAAATCACTTGAATGGTGGTTTTCAGCTGAAGCGAAAAGAGTATTGGCAGAAAATAGAGAGAGAGAAAGACAAAACAAAGACAAATTTAAAATGCCTATTCTTCCTGAAAAGTGCAAGAGTCTGCTTTATGAATCTGCTTTATGACTCAATAACCACTTACAAATAGGAATTATTTTAATTTCAAGATTTTTTTTCTTTGATATTGATCCCACTTTAATTTTCACAAACTCTTCTTTATGATTATTTCCAGTAATAATAAGTAGATTTTCACATTTAAATTTTCCATACGCCAATTCTAATGCTCGGATTTCTCTTTCCTTTGTACTATAGTCTTCCACAAAATGATTAAGGGGCAGGAAGACGTTTATCTATTTTTTCCACAAGATTAATTTTATTTGCTATTCCTGCGACAACACCTAAGTGATCCATGCGTTTTACATTAACTATATCAAGATGGGTTCCTGTAATTATTTGTGACATATCTATTCCTCGTATTTATTTCAACCAAATAAATTGGATCAAATAAAACTAGATGTTTTCAAATTTAACAAGATGTATCTTGAGTGGAATATGCTGATATTAGACTAATAGCAGATACGGAATGTCTGTTTAAAAATTAAAAGCACTCCTATTAAAATTTTAAACTTGCCTAAATTGGTAAACATATTGGAAAATACCCCTATGTAATTATAGATAAACAAGATTTTTGTATCGTTTTTTTTTACCAATAATATTTTACTTTTTTATACATTAACTTTTTGAAACAAAATATGAAAAAAGAAGAATTGTTACTATTAATAAAAGAGGGTGAAGGACTTACTGTTGAGTGTAAAGAAAAATACACATCTAAAATAGTTCAAGACATTGTGGCCTTTTCTAATTCAAAAGGTGGAAAGATTCTGTTGGGTGTAAGTGATGACGGTAAGATCAAAGGCGAGAGATTAACATGAAAATTAAAAGCAGAAATTTTTAGTCTCGGCCGAAATTGTGATCCATCTATTGAGGTTTCAGTAAAACAAATTGAAGAGGTGATTGTTATTGATGTAGAGGAAGGAGATGATAAACCGTTTTCTACCTCCGGCAACTATTATAAAAGATTCGATGCTGTAACTCAAAAGCTCAGCAGAAAGGAAATAAAAGAAATATTTGAATCTAGTACCAGTGTTCATTTCGATGAGCGAGTAAATTCTTCTTTTACTATTTCAGATATTTCTCTAAAAAAAATCAAGCAATTTTATTCTGCGGCCAAAATAAATTATAAAGTAACAAGTGAAAAAATACCAAACATCTTAAAAAGCTTAAATCTAATGAAAGGAAATTCCATTACCAATGCTGGAGTTTTATTTTTTGCAGATAAGATTGATTCCTTCTTTGTTCATTCACAAACGATGATGCTTGGATTTAAAGATTATGAAGGGGCTGTAATTTTTGATAGGAAAGAAGTAAGAGGAGATTTGTTAACTCAATTTAATGAGGCCGAGTTTTTTTTAAAACGCCATTTGAGTCTTCAAGCAATTATTGAAGATACTCGTAGAAGAAATGTTTATGAAGTTCCACAAGCAGCATGGAGAGAAGCAATTGCAAATGCCATTGTTCATAGAGATTACAAAATGTCTGGAACAAGCATTCAAATAAGAGTGTTTCCAGATCGTATAGAGATTATAAATCCTGGTGGTTTGCCTGATGGAGTGACTACAAAAAATATTGGCAATCTATCCTCTCGTAGAAATGAATTTATTGCAGATATGTTTGCACGTCTTGATGTTGTCGAAAAAGCAGGAACTGGAATAGTTCGTATTAAAAAAGCTATGAAAGAAGAAAAATTACCACCCCCTGTGTTTGAGGATATGGGAAAATTCTTTAAAATTATACTCTATAGGCCTAAAGGTGTTACCATAGAAATAAAGGGTACTACCCAAAAACTACCCAAGAAAAACTACCCAAGAAAAACTACCCAAGAAACGATGGGTGATATGACCCAGACAATTTTATCTAAGATAAAATCTCATCCGGCCATTACTCAAAAAGAAATTGCTAGTGAACTAGGTTTAACTTATGAGGGAGTTAAATATCATATTGGTAAATTAAAAACTGCTGGTAAAATTAAGCATGTAGGGGCAACTAAAAATGGTAAGTGGGAAATTCTAGAAGAATAGAAATTTTTGTTAATTTAAATTTTAATTAAAGTTTTTTTTAAAAACAATATTGATGAAGCAAATGAAAGCAACACTCGTTTCTATACAATCATTAAACAGCGATTTCCACAGAGGGTTCAAATCTAATAATTAATAGTTACTTAGATCGGAATTATCAAACATCATACTAATAATCCTCCTATGATATTCGATAAACCATCACAATCTGGGGTGTTTTGAGCAAATCGACCAAAAGGTTTAATTGTTGACTAACTAGGTTTTCTTTACGAAAATTAGCTCCATTTTTCTCTTAATTTCATTTTCATAAAATCAAAAATCTAAAATTAACTACTTTTTTTACGAAGCAGTCTATTTACAAACAACTCCCATCCCTCAACATTTTGTATTTCATCAAATAAAAAGTCTTTCGCTTTTGGATCTATTTCTAACATTGCTTCATACATATCGTTTAAATCATGAGCAGTTATTTTATTTAACCGTTCATCGTCAAAATTGATATAAGAATATGTAGCATTTTTATGTCCAAGCATGATATGTGCCAATGTAGATTTTCCACAACGTCGTGGACCTAAAATTATTTTGGCCAATTTTAATTTTAAATAACTATCTAAATGTAAAATTTCTCGCGAAATAATTTCTCTATCACTATCATTGCGCTTAGTATTTTCACACTCCTTTTTATTTAAAAAATCCAGCATCTCACGTTTCTGATCAAGTATTATTTTTTTCCATTCCATAATTATGCGCTCCAAATGCACAAAATTGTCAATAATTATGTATTATAATACCTAATTTAAAAATAATGACAACAACCTATAGTCATCCACATACTAAAAAACCAAATCACCATTTTCATCAATATGTGCTTTAATACCTCTCTTATTTAATTCAATATTAAAATTATCTCTATCAATTATAGCATTGCTGTTCTTTTTGAAATTGCTTATTTTTTCTTTGGCCAATTTTTGTTCTTCTTCTGGAGTTTTTCCTTCCTTTGTATTTTTTTCTAGAGCATTCGCAATTTGCATCAACTCATCATTTAAGGTTTCAATTGATTTACAACTACTACACAAATCTAATAAATCGCTAGTTGCTCTCTGAATACAAACTTCACGAACATCATTTAATCTTGCAAACTCTTTTCTAGCTTCAGTAATATCCTCATAATCGTTAAAAACATATTCTTTTTTAGCTAATATCTTTTTAAATTTATCTGCAGTTTTTATTGAAAATTCTTTACATGTATCAGATTCACGTCTTGCATACCAAATTGATCCTGGACGAGAATTTTTTACATTTGGACTAATCCAATTTGAATAAATAAAATCATTAGTTTTATTTTTAATTACAAAATAGCTATACTTAGCTTGTTCCATATCATCTTCAAAAGCACGAAAGTTATCATTTTCCTGCATGAAATCTAAAACAGTATCTACTTTTTCCATTATAAAATTATCTTTTAATTTTAATCCTAATTTTTTAGCATTTTCAAAGGTATCATTTTTCCACTTAAGTAGCGCTTTGATAGTTTCAACTAACTGTTTACCTTCTGATTCCTGTTTTTTAACAAATTGAACTACCTCCGAATCTATGGCCATAGGAATTAAGTTTAAAGTAATATTTCTCTTCTTATTACCTTCTTTGTTTTCTACATTCTCATTTTCCTTTATATCGGCCTTAACTCTATTTTCTAAATCTTTAATCACCTCCGAAATCTTCATATCTGGTGCTTTTCTACGATCATTGACCAAAACTTTTAGAAGTTTATCTATATTATCTAAGCGATCTAACTCTTTTTCTGCTTCTTTGTTGTCACCTTTATAAAAAAAGTGATTCCCTTCAACTGCATCGTCATTTTCATAACGAAAATATGGTAATTCAAGACCACTATTTTTTATGTCCGTTGCAGTTGAAATCATCTTAAAAACTGGTTGGTTCCATAACTCATCACCAGGATCATTATTTATAATAAATCCTCCACGTTTCAATCCTGTTACCGCCCAATCATGAAATAGATGTGGTGGCATCATCCATTTTTCAGATAATAAAAATTTTCCTTTAGGTAAATAAAATTGTCCCAAGGAATCTAGGATTGAAAAATCAGTTTCATTAACCTCTTTAAATGCATTCATTCCACCATGCTTTTCTATAAAATCTACTGCATAATCATTTTTATAGTAATAGGCATCGTTATAGTATTCATTGGGAGTATTTCGATTAGTCCCTCTAAAAAAATTATCATTCCAAGATGGATAGTTCGCAGTAAAAAGCTCTCTTAATTCTGGTAACTCAAGCAAGATACCACCGCAAATTATATTTTTATGTTTAAAATCCTTTTCTGATATTACACTAAGATAGTTTTTAACTTTTGGATCACAAGATGCCGCCGACCATCGATGGCACATTCCATTCCATGGTTCAGCTTCTGGATCTAGAAAATCCTCTTTATAAAAATCATAAAGATGTTCTCCTACTGGTGTTTTTAAAACATGAGTCCTTGCTAAGTCCAAACTATTTGCTAGAGACATTTTATTTTTATTTATTTTAAGTAATAACGGAGTATCTTTTTCAAGATGTTTATCTGGTTCAGCACTATAAAGCTCTTCAGTTAAAAAACCTTTATTTGTTGGAAGAAATGTTGAACTGTACCCTTTGCCCACATCCATAGTTCCTGACCAGAGGATAGATGATTTTTTTACTTCTTCATTGGCATATGTACAAATAAAATTTGTAAAATAAACTAAAATAATAGAAAGAGAGAGAAGAGTTAAAGTAAATACCTTAATATTTTTTTTCATAGTCGAATACCTCCTGTTAATCGCAACGACAAACTAAATAATCTTTGTCAAAAAAAAGATTAACATAAATTAATTTTATTTCAAAATTAATGGTATTTTATCGACTTTTTACTATTGTAATGCCATTAATTTTTTTCATCCATTTTTTATTTACACTAACTTATTGAATATGCCCATTTTTGTTGTCACTATCCCGAAAGTGCAGGAAAAGAAGTGTTAAAAGCATTTTGAAATTGCTACACTAAAATAAAAATTATAGGGGGAATGGATAATGGATAATGGATAATGGATAATGGATTATCAAGAATT
>JADFZW010000057.1 GCA_015232355.1 Oligoflexia bacterium | reverse complement strand
AAAGTAAATGCTTCTACTCATAACAATTTAAAAAATAGAAATACAATTGGTGCCACTATAATAGAATTGACAAAGCAATTGCCTAATTGATATTTTTTTAACCAGACAGAAAAAATATTCCACTACCGCAAATATTGATGATTTTCAAAAAAATCATAATACCGATCCTCAGATGAAGGTAATATACCGAAATATATCCATGGATCTCTCAAACAATGGAACTACCTTAGCAGCATGGAGTAATACCCTAGATAGTACATATTATGTTCTTATCGATAGCTACTATCAAAACAATTGGTATTATTCAACCATCGAAAATGCAGAAAATCCTGCCGTTGCAGTCAACCGTACTAGTGGGAACGGAGTAATATCATACACCGATAAAACATCTAATAAAATTAAGGTAGTGTTTGTTCAAAATGGAGCATTGATGTTAAGTGAGGCAGTAGCGGTTTCTGAAGTTTTTTCTGATTATTCCTCTGTGGCCATGAATAATAATGGCGATGTAGTAGTAGTCTGGGGACGTGAAACCACGGATGATACTTATTTTCTTGAGGGAAAAATTTATTCACATGGATCTTGGTCTGAAACAATTACCCTATCATTTTCAACATCGTACTCAGCTGTTAATTTTGATCCAGAAGTAAAAATTGATGATAATGGAAATATTTTGGTTATATGGGAGGCAATGAAGAGTGGTACCGATATTTGGCATATATATAAGAGTGAATTTCGAAACAGTACTTGGAGTATTCCTACAATAAACGATAATATTTCTCCTGATGGAGGAGGTGATGTCTATCATAAAAAAATGGTAAGGAATAAACACGGTACTACTTACATTGTTTGGAGTCAGGAATACGAAAATGATAGATCACGACATATTTATATTAGCTCATATGTAAATGGTGTTTGGAAAAAACCACTAAATAACGACGACCACATATCTACATCATTGAAGGGGGAAGAACCAAGTGTTACTATAAATGATAATAACGATGCAATTGTTATTTGGTATCAATATATATTGGGTAAAGGATACGAAATATATGAGATGAAAATTAAAAATAGTGTTATCTCTCCTCCTACAGGAATGGGTATTATAACAAGACATTTAGGTTGGGATGTACCAAACATAGAGATGAATAATAATGGAAATGCGATAATGGTCTGGTATGGAGTTTATAGCAATGATAGCACTGTAGATTTAGAAACTACTCAACTATATAAAAGTGAATACTTTCACGGTAAATGGTATCATCCTACTAATCGCCTTACCGAAAACATCTCTTTTGTGGCCAGTTGGGATCCTTTTCCTCCAAGCGTAGGTATCGACGATAATGATAACGCCAGAATATACTGGTCTCAACAAAACTCCAATTCTTTACATAAAGTTTATCGTTGTACTTTAGAGTAGAGAGAAGTACCAGTAACGTACTGACCGATTTGCAATTTTTTTTGCTTATTAGTAGATAATATTTTTACAATGGAGCTTTCAGGAGTAACCTCTTGAACGTATCCGACAGCAATAAGAGTTTCAGTGGAGATTATTTTTGAATCATATATACCAATACTCATACCTTTCTCAATATCATTGGTGATTCCTTTATCAATTATTATGTGTCCTTCTCTGGGAGAAATTTTTATTACTTTCGCTTCAACATCGAAAGTACCTTTTTTAATTCCTTCAAAAATCAAATCTTTTTCGGATGGAGGAATTTGATTCCAAGTTACTCCTAAAATAAATTCATCTCCACCATCAGTGGAAGTGCCTCGATAAATTTTGATATATTTTATTCCGCACTTTATAGAATCAATAATTTTAAAATTTAATCCTAGAAGATAGGATATATATTCGCGGTTAGTACTATCGTAAAGGTTGGTAGGACCTCGATTGATAGTTGGTTTGTCATTAGGATTGTTAGTATAAGGATCGTTTTTTAGAGAGTAAACTCCTTGCATTCCAATATAAGGGGCCACTCGTTTTTCCCAAAAAGGATAGGCGATTTCGAAATTATAATTTATTTCATAACTAAGTCCCATTGGAAGTACCAATGCCAGGGAGGAGTTGTAGAATGTTTGATATAGGAAATCAATACCACTACCACTACCTATACCAATACCACTAAGGTGAATTCCCAGAGAGTAAGTATTACCAGGATCTCCCAATGTGATTTCATCTGATAAATAGCTTTGAGTTGGATCATTTGATCGCTCTTTAACGTTATAAAGTGGTATTCGTAAAAAAAAGTCTGAAGTTATATAGAGCTTGGATCCCTCTATCTTTTTATATAAATTATACTTTACTCCAGTCATCCATGATTCTAATCCAGAATTGTTATTATTGATGTTGTTTCCATTTCCATCGTTAATTGAAGAGTTATTGCTACGATATCGTATACCACTACGTAGTTCGATATCATTTTCTAGACCATATGAGAGAGTTAAATCATTATCAAATTTTTGATAATTTTCATTGTTAGATTGCCTGACGCTATTCCCTTCATTGTCATAGTGGTTGGATGTTTTAAAAATAGAATTTGTAAACTCAACTTCAAATAATCCATCATGCAAAGCTTGCGCTTTTCCTTTATATACTGGATTTTCCATTTTTTCTCGAGATGTAGAGGTGCTTGCTACAGAGAGGGGAGTTATAATTGAGATTGAGATTAAGATAATAGTTATGAGTTTAAAAGTAACTTTATTCATATTCATATTCATATTCATATTCATATTCATATTTGTAATTGAAAACCGATAAAAGAAGAAAAGTTGCGTTCATTGTCTTTCTTGAATTGATTGTTATTATTTGCAGTTGCCTCTAGTGTATTACTAGGAGTAATTTCCAATATAGCACCCAAAATTAAATCAACTGAATTTAAGATTTTAAGTCTTTGATAGATAATACCAGTTCGTAAAGAGAGGAGACGATTGTTAAAAGTTTGTGTTTCTCCTCCATTAGGTATGGTTATAGTTATATCAACCTCATTTATTAGATAGATAATTGGTGACATAAACACTGTAAACAAATGTGAATCTTCAATTTGATAAAAATCATAGGAGAGATAGGGGCCGATTCCTAGGCGACGGTAACGTTCTTCCACAATAGAGTTATTTTCAAAAAAATATTGGTTGCTATATTTGCTATAGATTAAAATTCCTCCAAAGTAGTATAATCTTTCTTTGTCAAAATTTGCTGCCTGAAGATAGGAATAGGTTAATTCTAGAGGGATACCATATTCTTTTGAATTTAATTCTAAAGTTTGATCATATTGATATGGTTTGTATGATTGGGTTTTTGTTCCTACGGTTAGGAAATTGCGGATGTTCTTACTATTATATAATGGATAATGTTGTGGAATTGGTTCCTTCATTCGAAAATCGGTTGGATCATTTGATAAATTAAAAGAGGGAGCTGGATCTTCTAATTCTTTGATGTCTTGATAGATAAGTTTCACATGATCTTTTAATATGTAAGATTGGTTTGCATTGTTATCATATGTTATATAAAAATCCCTAAGAGAATTTCCGGTCCTATCAAATTGATCTGGCCTATAACTGTTTTTAGCAATTACTGCGTTCTCTTCAACTACTACATCAGAAAAGTGCTTATGATGGATGTAGATAATTTTACCCTTAGGTATCTTTTGAACTACTTTTGATTTTATATTGGGTTCCTTGAATAGAGGTGCTTCATAAACTAAAATCATTCCATTGCCGGCATGAACATTAGTCGTAGTGATGGAAAGAGAAAAGAAAACTATAAGAATATTAATTGTTGTTTTTATCATTTTTTCTAGCTTTAAAAACTTTAAAAAACAAATCCAAGAAAAAAAGTTGCACCAATACTCTGCATATTTTGAAAATTTATGCCAGAGTCGTTTTCATCTTTACTACTAAAATATTGTTTAAATATAGCAAGCCCAATTAACTTATCTCTAAATATGCTATTTGCGCTGAGATTTTTATCAAAGAGATATTTGCCCTTAATCGCATAGTAATCACAAATTAATTTCTCACGCTCATTTTGGTATTCAATATCATAATAAATAGACCTGGCGAATTGAACTGCCAAAGTGATCTCTCCCTTTCGTACTCCAATAGGAATGGATTCTATAACTGGACCGGTCAAAATACCTCTGATTTTATAATTTTCATTTTGATTACTTTGCATACTCGCTTGTTCTGCACTTAAACTAAGTCCAATATTAAGAGGAAGTATTGAACTCATTAACAAGTCTTCCTCTAATTTATAGATTAGACCGCTTATATCATTTGAGGAAGATACTTCACTGGGTGTCTCTACTGCCGTTCTTCCAAAGTGTAGATTCAAATTATTGCGAAAGGAGACAAATTGCAAATTTCTTTTATAATTTTGTTCTTTATCGATGGGAATATATTTTAAATGGGTTTCGTTTAAATTGATGATACTGTTTTGTAAATCTAAAACAGTAATGTCGGTAGCAGATGCACGATAATAATTGTCTTGTTTGGGACCTGTGATATAAAAAAAGTTATCTTCATCTTGTAGAGTGTGTGCTTGGGTGATAATTCCAGAAGGAACTATGTAGGGTTCAGCAGTTAGAACATTGTATATTGTACTTTTTTCTTTTATAGCAACTTTTGTCAGTGGAGATTTTTTTATTTTTTCTAATCTTTCTTTTGCAAATTCTGCAATACTTCGCTTATCAAAAATATTTTTTTCTTCATTAAGTTTGGCATTTTTTTTATCTTTTATTTTTTCTATTTCCATTAGTTGTTCAAGCGATTCTGGTATGCCCGAAGTGTTTAAGATATCAAAGGATTGAGCGTTACAAACATTATTAAATATTAGATTAAATATTAGAAGGAATATAATGTTTATTAAGATATGAAAGAGAGCATTTGAATGCTTTAAAGTTTGAATCATGCTTATAGTTGACCTCTTTGATTTCATTAATATTGATCCATTGATATTGATCGTGCTCATTAGGATCTAATTTAATTATAATATCGTTTGTGTTTATACTCAGATAATTATCTTTTTCTTCTATATGTGAAAGAAATGCGAGATAAGTATGTTCCTCAATTGATCTATTAAATTGATCAACAAAATTGTGAATAAATGGTAATTTTTGAAGAGTACCGCAAATTGTGATATTGCCACTGTTATCTTTTGCTTTAAAATTTATAGAGTCTGGGTCAGTACTGACAGAAACAGAAGATAGCACTAACCCAGTCTCCTCTGAAAATTCTCTAAAAGCTGCTTGATTTAAATTCTCATCTACTTTTTCCACACTTCCAGTTATATTTTGCCAAAAACCACCACGTGTTTTATTGGTTCGCAGAAGTAAAACTTTATTTTTTGATGCAACAATAATTTGGACTTTGAATGTTTTATAATTTGTCATAAATTGTTCAAAAGTGTATTTATTTTTTTTGTGTTTAAATTTTTTATTTTTAATAAGTTCTTAATAATAAGTGTATTCTATTTGGATTTAATATGCATAGTGCGGGTTTTAACATTGAGAGTTTTATTTACAATCTAGCGCTTGGTTTGCCAGGTCTTCTTATAGGAGTAGTGTTGCATGAGGTGGCACATGGTTATATGGCACTAAGGTTTGGAGATCCAACAGCAAAATATGCTGGAAGGTTAAACTTTAATCCAATCGCTCATCTTGATATTTTTGGTGGAGTGGTGATGCCACTTTTAGGTGCATTATTGGGAGGAGTAATGTTTGGTTGGGCCAAACCAGTTCCTGTTGATACTCGTAACTTTCCAATTGCAAAATTTAGACAAGCAATATTTTGGGTAAGTTTTGCCGGCCCTCTTGCTAATTTTATTTTAGTTATTCTGTCAGGATTTTTTTGTGTATTGGTGGCCAAGAGAGTTGATAGCAGTTTTTATTTTTATGAACCATTTGTAAAAATACTCAGACACTCAGTTGATATAAATATGATCATTGCAGTTTTTAATCTTATCCCATTTCCTCCATTGGATGGTTCAAAAATGGTGGCATCATTCTTAAGTTATGAGGCGCAGAGAAAATTTGAAGATATTTCTAGATTTGGAATAATTTTTCTGATGCTGATTATGTTTACAGGAATTCTCGGTTATATTTTTGGTCCAGCTCTATTTTTGTCCCAAAAAATGTTGGAACTATTCTTTAGCGTATTATAGGATTATTCTAATCTAGAACTATAAATTACAAATGATTACATGTAATTTAATCAGATTAAATTAAATTAAATTAAATTAAATTAAATCTAATTTAATATTTGGATGCTTTAAATGCTTGAAACAGACATTTTAGTTAAAACTGATAATTTTGATGGGCCATTAGGACTTCTGCTGCTTCTAATTCAACGAGAAGAGATGGACATAAAGGGCATAGATATATCAATCATTACAGATCAATATTTGAAATACTTAAATCAAATGAAAGATCTAAATTTTGATATAGCAGGTGACTTTTTATTTATGGCCGCCACTTTGTTACACATTAAATCTCAATTTTGTATTCAAGATGATAATAGTGACAAACTTAAAGATATTGATTTAGATGATGATAGTAGTGGCCTGGCCGGAATTGCTAGTAAGAGTGATTTGATTAGACGTTTGGAAGAACTACAACATTTTCAAAATATGGGAAAGAAGTTGTGGGGGTTAACCAAGGTCGGCCACGAGGTATTCACTCGCTCGAGAATTGATAGAAAGGCCATTTTAGATTCTCTTTTGCTACCGATGGAATTAAACAGTTTAACTGAAGCGATGATTGACATCATCAAGCGCAACAGATCTAAATTAACATTTATAAGAGATCCTATTTCGGTAAAGGACAAACTTTTATTTTTAAAAAATTATTTAGTGGCAGGCAAGACAATAGCAATAAGAGAATTGCTAGAAGAGGATAAGCGTTTTGAAGGATATGAGTTACAACATGTGGTTGTTACATTTATTTGTTTGTTGGAACTTACTCGATTGAAAAAAGTTCAGGTTTTTCAGAGTGAACATTTAAATGAGATCTATGTGGAAGTGATAGAGAATTTACAGGATTTTGATATAGGACTGGTTGATAATTTTGTTTCAGTTAAAAATGAAAATGAAAATGAAAATAAAGCGAATGTGATAAAAGTAGATGAGAGCAAAGTCGATAAATTTAGTTTTATAGATAATATAGATAATATAGAGAATATAGAGAAAGGTGCTGGCCTTATTCAATAAAATGTATGTATGGACATATTGAAAAGATAACTCAAGGAAGGGAAAGATATTATGAATTTTAATGAGATTGTTGATAATAGTATTAGTATGAATATCGGCACTGATGCTGTTAATATTAATACTGTGGTTAATGCCACTACTATGAGTTCGACGGTTGAGAGCATTGGTTTAGAGTTGGATAATGATTCGCTTTGTGGTGCTATAGAAGCATTGTTATTTGTTAGCGATAAACCTCTTTCTATTTTAAAACTAAAAGAGACTATTAATGATCAATTACCTCTAATCGCCTTTCATAGTGCGATACTTCGTTTGCAAGAGGAGTATGAAAAATCAAATCATGGTATTCGTTTAGTAGAGGTTGCCGGAGGATATCAATTTCGTACAAAAGCACTCTTTTCAAAATATATTCAACGAGTATTTAAAACAACTACTTTGATGTTGGGCCCAACAGCACTAGAAGTTTTAGCAGTGGTTGCTTATCGAGGTCCTGTTTCTCGTTTAGAAATCGATCGAATCAGAGGTGTAGATAGCTCTCATATTATTAGAGCTTTATTGGATAAGAAATTAATTAAAATAGTTAAAAGAGCAGAAGATCTAGGAAGGCAGACTCTATATGGCGTTAGTGATTTGTTTTTTGAAATGTTTAGTTTGAAAAAATTAAGTGATCTTCCTCCTGAACATGAGTTAGAAAGTATTGCTCTAACAAATGAAATTGGAAGTGGAAACGATCTTCGAAGTTTGATTGCAGGTGGTGCTTTAAAAACTTATTTTTTAGAAAGTGATTTGTCAGAACTTGATGAGCTAACGAAAACTATAAAATCTATATCTGCTGATACAGATTTTACTCGTACAATGAACAAATCAAGGCAAGATGAACGTAGAGCACTTCAAGTAAAAGAAAAAGAGCAACAACAACAATCACCATCACAATCACCATCAGAACCAGCAGCAGCAGCAACAGCAGCAGAAATCCAAGAATTGCAACCATTGCAACAACCACAAACACTACAACCACCGAAATCAGCATTCGATATTCTTGAGGAGTTTGTTGTTAAAAATGAGATCGTTGAACAAAATAAAGCATCTCTTAGCTGTAACTTACTACCAACTGATATTTATAATTTTCTTTTTGATATTAAAGTAAAAGTAGAAGTGGAAGAAGCTGTAGAAGAGGTCAAAGTTAAGGAAGTTGAAGAGATTGAAGAGATTGAAGAAGTCGAGGAAGTTGATCAAGTTGATCAAGTTGATCAAGTTGAGAAAGTTGAAGAAGTTGAAGAGAAAGAGAATTATTGGTTTAGTGATGATCTTGTTGATGATGAACCTTTCAGTCCAGATAATAAAGATTCCTCTTCAGAATTAGAATCAGAGGATGAATTACTTTGAAGCTACTTTATGACCGTTAACAATTGAGTTAACATTACCTTGTCATATTCTCTTCGCTCTTCCTGTGCTTTTAGTAATTTTGCAAGTGAGTATTTCAAATCGACTGTTTTATATTTTAATATATCAATACTAGTTTTGTCTGCTATGGCCACAATTTTACATAAATAAGATAGGCTAGGAAGTCCCTTTCCTATAGGGTAACCACTACCGGCAGCATTCTCATGATGTTCGAGAATAATTTTGATAATATTGTCGGTAATTTTGGCCGACTTTAAAATTTTTCCAACAATTTGATATCCTTCGGAGGGATGAGTTTTAAGTTGAGATAATTCTTCACTAGTTAGCTCATTAGAATTTAAATATTTTTCAACTAAATCTACTGAGGTATTTGAAAAACCGATATCATGAAGTAATCCTCCTAATGCCAATTCGGAAATTGATTTTGCATCATGAATTCCTAAGGCCATTCCAAAGACTACACCAAGGGAACTAACACTTAAAGAGTGATTGATAAGTGTTGGTTTGGTAGAGAGAAGTCCACGTAATTTATCGTAGATAGTAGATATTTTTGTTTCTGATAAATCAGAGACGATTATTTTTGTAAGATTAATACAGTTATTGGTCCATGTAATGGCACCATCATCTCCTGTAATACTGTTAACACTCTCAATGATGTTACAAGCGGAATTCTTAATTAGTTCCATTTTTTGATTATCACTGAGATTATTTTGGGATATTTGCCCTTTAATAGAGGAACTTAAATATTTATTGTAATTGTTAATGTCATCTTTATGGATGAAGAGTTGAATGACATGCTTACATTTGAGACGGAGTAATTGATCATCATCTAAAAAATTATTTCGAGAAAGGTATTTAATAAACTTGTTATTAATTGATAAGTAGATATAGATATCAAAATCCAGTATTTGATTAGCAGTTAAATCATAGAGTTTTATTTCTTTGTACTCACCATTGTTAGGGTTATTAGTATTATTGGTATTATTAGTAGCAGGATTAGAGAGCGTTGAATTAGTATTCACGATTTATGCCTTTTTTAAATATAGATGAATAATACTGCCATGATTGTCAGGAAATTGCTCTATATCTTTACTCTCAACGCTGATCTGTCCTTTATAAAGATCAATAAAATTTTTTACTAAAGGCATACCAAAACCAGTTCCATGTTCCCCTAAAGTACCCTTGCGAGAAGTTTTTGTTCTAGCATCGAAGATATTATTTAAAATATTTTCAGGCATGCCGATGCCGTTATCGGATATTTTAATATGAACTTGATCATCATGGATAATTTCAGAAGTGATATGAATAGTGCTGTTTTGAAAAGAAAATTTAATTGCATTGGATATAAGATTGTTAATAACTTCATTACTAAAAGATAATTTATCAGTTAGTACAGATACCTCTTCTTCATTCGAACAGTTTTGATAAACAATTTGAAGTTGTTTGTTTTTTAATTTTTCCTCGAAGACAAACTTTGCTTTTTCAATTGTCTCGGCCAAATTTGTTTTTGTAAGTTCCAAAGAGACTTTATTCATTTTTAGTGATTGCATTATTCGTACAGAATTAATAATTTCTTCAATAGTGTTAGTAGCACGTACTACTGTACCCCACAGTTTTGCTTTATTAGGACAATCAGGGCATTTTTTCTCTGCCATCATAGACATTCCACGGATAATTACCAATGGATTAGAGATGTCGTGACCAACTATTTGTAGTAAACTTTGTGCCCATTTTCTTTCTTCATCTTTTTCAGCTTCAATTTTTCTCAATTCTTTCTCAATATTCATTCGGACCTGAAGATTTGGAAGAATAATACTAACAACTTTGTCAATTTTATCTAAGCTATTGCGAAGTAAAAAACTCTCTTTTTCTGGAGTATAAAAAAGAAAAAGAGCGTGTACCACACCATTAAAAGAGATACATTTAGCGATAACACTTAATTTTTCTTTTACTGGAAATAATTCATGCTCATTGAAACGACAATCATTGATCAAATCAGAAACAATAAGTGAAGAGCCAATATCTCGAGCACAATACACTAAAGAGTCTTCTTTTAATAAAACTTGTTTTTTTTCTACTTCATTTTCAAAACCATAGTGGCCAAATACTTTGAAATAATCATTACTATCTTGTTCATCTTTTATTAGTAAGATACCTTGATTGAAGCGGATGTATTGTCCTAATTGTAAAAGGATATTTAGGAGTGATTCGTTCAGATCGCGTGCTTCAACTACCTTTCCAAAAATTTCCACAATCATATTTAAGAGTAACATACTCTCTTTCATTTCATGATGAAGGATTTGTAGATTTTCATCATTCTTATGATCATGGTTATAACTATTGTTATGATTGTGGTTATTTTTATTTTTGCTCATTTCTTTACCTCTATCATTTCCTTATCTTTATAGAATGATAATACTAATAATAATTCTAACATATTTGCTGTAGCTGTTTAATTATTTGCTTAATAATTGATAATTTATTAAAAACAAATACAAAACAAATACAAAACAAAATTAGTCACTCAACTACTAATATTTACATTCAATTAGTTTTAAAATTGCTCGATCATTATTAAATTTTATAGTAGTATGATAGTTTTTTAAAAAGATAATTAAAGAATTGGTGATTGGAGAAAATTTTTTATGAGTGATAACAGAGGTAAAACTAAGATTTTTAAAGCTAAAACTATAGCTAAAGCTCAAGCTGGTCTTGATGGTAGTGACATAAATGATGATAGGGGTACTGATACTACGAAGATGGTGCGACTGCATAAACTGATTGCAGATGGTGGAGTGACTTCGAGAAGGAAAGCAGAAGAGTTGATTTTACAGGGAAGAGTGAGTGTTAATGGAGTAGTTGTTAAGGAGCTTGGGATAAAGGTTAATCCGAAAGAGGATATAGTTACTGTGGACGAAAAGGATATTTGCGCAGATTATATTGAGAGAGTATATGTAGTTTTTAATAAACCAAGAGGATGTGTTACTACTCTATCCGATCCACAGGGTCGTCCAACAGTAATGGACTATTTAGGTTCAATAAAGGAGAGAATTTATCCGGTTGGACGTTTAGATTTTTACTCTGAAGGATTGTTACTTCTTACCAATGATGGAGATCTTGCAAACAAAATCATGCATCCAAAACACAATGTGAGCAAAGTTTATGAGGTGAAGGTTTTTGGTAGATTGGACGAACGACTTCTCTTAAAACTAAGAGGAGGAGCAAATGTTGATGGAGAGTTTTTAAAACCTAAGAAAGTTGATGTTGTAAAATTCTTACCAAATAAGACTTGGCTTCGCTTTGAACTTTGCGAAGGAAAAAATCGAGAAATCAGAAAGCTTTGTGAAGTTGTGGGACTGACTGTAGATAAACTTAAGCGAATATCAATAGGGGAACTAACCATTGATAATTTAGCACCGGGAAAGTATTACTATATAAGCAAGAGAGAATTGCTGAAAAAATTGGGAGTAGTAACAACTCCTAAAGTAACAAAGAAAATAATAAAAAAAATAAAACCATTAAGAAAGAAAAGTTCCCGATCCTTGAGTGCTGATAGTGAGGAGTTTATTAAATTTCGTAGGAAACATTACACTTTGACAATGGAAAATAAAAAGAGCGATCAGGCACGAGATCAGGCACGAGATAAAGCACTAGCTAAAAAGAATATAAAGAATGTAAAAAATGTAAAGAATGTAAAACCAACAAATATAAATAAAAAGGTAAAAGTAAAAGGAGGATATAAGAATCATGATCAGCACAAGCACAAGCACAAACACAAACGCAAATACTAATTACTCTCAAATAAAAACGGGTAGTGAATTAAATAAAATTGCCAGTAAATATAAGAGTATTTTGGAAAAAACTAAACCATACATTCTAACTTACTCAGGAAATCTTCCCCATTACAACCTTTCACCTTGGGGACATGATACTCCTAAAGAAAATATTTTCTCTTGCATTGATGCCAGACATGCGCGCTTTTTTGATCTCTTACAATCTCTTGATCAACTCTCATTTGGTCCAGTAGGAATGCCAATGGATAAATGGGTTTTTTTTGATTGTGGTGAGATGCCAGGTGGAGTTTATGGTTATGGAGTACATGCTTGGGATTTAAGTAAAGATGTTCAGGAAAAATATAAAGTGGATTCATCTTACAAAGGATTAATTCCAATATCCATGTACATTGCAATTCCTATGGCCAATGGAGATTGGTTTGGACACAATCTCTCCTCAGTAAGTTCATTATTAGGAGATGATTTTAAAGGACTAGGACTACTTACTAAAGCAATGGGAGTGAAAGTTTACAACATTAAAAATCTCTATGGTGCTACTCAATGGGAATCGAAATCACTAAATATTCATTTGCAATTAAGTGATATGGAATTAAGAAGTGCTTACACTCCTGCACACTCCTTTAATAAAACTATCACCTACAAATCACTCTACACAGATCAGGGATTAATCAAATCACTCTCTGGAGAATCCAGAAAAGCAGAGTCATGGGATTTATTGGTAGATGTGATGGATGATGATTTCATTGTTAATTTACAAAACAAGATTGAGTTTAATAATGAACAATACAAAATAGTAGGTCGACCTGAATATAGAAATGATAGAGTGTTGCTACCAATAAAGAAGATGTAAAAAGGAAAATATGCAAAATATTTCAGGTCAGTCAGGTCGGGATGAAGTAATTAACGAATCTGAAGGATCGGTCGGTGAACTTTGGAAGATGGCCTTTCCTGTTGTTATCAGTACAGCTTCGTTTACTCTCATGCAATTTGTGAACAGAATATTTTTAAGTTGGTATGATACTGATGCTATTGCTGCCGCTGTTCCTGCAGGTGTGCTCACATTTAACATTATTTGTTTTTTTAGTGGCATTATCTCTTTTTGTAATGTTTTAGTGGCCCAGTATTATGGCAGCAAACAATATCGTAATGTCACTCGAACTTTATGGACAGGAATCTATTTCGCATTAATGGCCGGATTTTTAATTCTCTTTTGCGTTCCTCTGGGAATATCTATCATCAATCTCTCTGGTCATTCACCATCGGTGCGCGCGATGGAGATTGATTATTTTTCCATATCTGCTCGCTTTGGCGGATTGGCCATTTTGAATGGAGCGCTCTCATCATTTTTTATTGGCATAGGAAGAACTAAAATTCCAATGCTGGTAAATTTGATTGGTAATCTATTCAACATCATTTTTTCCTTTATCTTCATTTTTGGATTAAAGATAGTGATAAGTGATGTCCATCAGGGTGCTCTCGTTCACATCTCCAAACATGGAATCAAAGGAGCAGCAATGGCGATGGTTTGCTCTAATTTTATAATGGTAATGATTTTTTGTTACTTCATTTTTTATCGCAAAGAATTTAAAGACACCTATCATACCACTCGAGATAAGAGTTTTTGTCCTAATATCTTTAAAAAACTTTTAAAGTATGGTGTGCCTAGTGGAGTGGCGCTGATTTTAGAAATTACATCCTTTACTGCTTTTGTTTTTCTCATAGGAAATGTTAATACAGTTGCCTTAGCGGCCAACAATATTGTTTTATCAATGGAGATGATCTCCTTTATGCCTATTATGGGATTAGGTATTGCAACCTCAGCACTAGTTGGCCAATACATTGGTAAACATAAAAAAGATGTGGCCAGAAAAATTCCCTTTAACGCTTTAAAAATTGCTCTTGCCTATTGTGGTTCACTTGGACTTTTATTTATTTTTATTCCCAATCTCTTTATTGATTTATTTTTGGCCAGTAGTACAGGTGCCATCTCCTCTACTCATAGTGGCCCACACGGCATGACTGCTGCCAACACTGTAGAGCTTGCGGCAACAGCTAAAGTGTTAATGAAAATATTAGCAGCATTTATATTCTGTGATTCAATTGGAGTAATCTTTGGTAATGCTCTTAAGGGCGGAGGAGATACTCGCTACTATATGATTACTTTCACTTTGATGTCTTGGTTTGTGTTTGTTCCAGGTGTGTATGTAGTCTTAGAGATATTAAAACTGCCAATCACCTATGCGTGGGGATGGTCAGTGGTGCATCTCTTTTTTACCGCCGTAATATTTTATCTGCGCTTTAAATCCGGAAAGTGGTTACAACATAAAATTGTTGATCACAACTAAATAAATAATCGCTGCCCATTTTTCCCTTTCTTTTTTTCCATCTAATTATCGATTAAAATTATGTTGTGAACATATCTTCAGTACATCGATTTAAATTGGAGGAATAGATAGTGGACAATTTAGATATAAATAAAGAAAAATTAATTTTTGAAATATCATGGGAAGTATGCAATCAAGTTGGTGGGATATATTCAGTATTACGAAGTAAAGCCTACCATATGGTTAAAGAATTTGCGGACAATTATTGTGTTATCGGTCCCTATTTAGATAAAAAAGTTGAAGGCGAGTTTGAACGATTAGATCTAAATACATTGGCCGAAGATAATCCTCTGGCATTAACTATAAAAAATTTGCAAGCTAAAGGTATTCGCGTAGAATTTGGTCGTTGGTCAGTAGTTGGTCATCCACTAGCGATTTTAATGCATCCAGAAGATGTTTATTCTAAATTATCACTGGTAAAATATTTTATGTGGAAGGATCATCATATTGAGTGTGATGCTTGTTATGATCCAATCATTGATCAAGCACTGGCATTTGGTGAACTGTTGCGAATCTTTTTTTTCGAATTCACTAGATTAAACAAGGTAAATACTGTTGCTCATTTTCATGAATGGATGAGTGCTTCTTCTATTCCTGCTCTTCGCTTACATAATATTCCTATCTCTATTGTCTTTACTACTCATGCAACTTCACTCGGAAGATATCTTTCATTAGCTGGATGTGATTTGTATCGAAATTTATCCAACTTAAATTGGGAGCAAGAATCGATAAATTTAAATATTCTATCACAAGTAAAAATCGAGAGGGCCGCTGCTCATGGATCACACATCTTTACAACTGTAAGTGAAGTTACGGCCAGTGAATGTATTCATCTCTTAGGTCGGGCCCCAGACATGATTTTACCTAATGGATTAAATATTGAAAGATTTGTGGCCATACATGAATTACAAAATTTGCATAAGGAATTTAAAAATAAACTTCATGAGTTTACCATTGGTCATTTTTTTTCTAACTACTCATTTGATCTAGATAAAACAATATACTTTTTTACCTCTGGTCGTTTCGAATTTCGAAATAAGGGTTTTGATATCACCATAGATGCTTTATCCAGATTAAATCATATGCTCAAAAATACACCATCACTTTCAGACATGACAGTTGTCATGTTTATTATAACTAAAAAACCATTCTACACCATTAATCCACTGATTTTCCATCAACGTGCAATGACTGAAAAATTAAGATCTGCTTGTGAAGAGATTGTAAAAGAGTTGCAAGAGAAATTTTTCTTTCACGTGGCCAGTTGCCAACGTTGGGAAGTTCCTGATCTAAATAAATTGGTAGATGATTTTCGTTGGTTAAAATTAAAAAGAGTTTTACAAGCATGGAAAAAAGATGAACTTCCTTTGGTCGTCACACACACATTACAAAATCAAAATGATGAGGTATTAGGAAGTATTCGCGCCAACAACCTCTTCAATTACAGAGAAGATAGAGTGAAAATAGTTTACCAACCAGATTTTGTTTCACCTCTAAATCCGATCAATCAAAGTGACTACAATCAATTCGTAAGAGGATGCCATCTGGGAATTTTCCCCAGCTACTACGAACCATGGGGACTCACTCCAGTTGAATGTTTGGCACTTGGTACTCCATCAGTCACCTCCAACCTCTCTGGTTTTGGTGAATATGTTTTAAAAACTATTGGCGAACCAGAAAACAAAGGACTCTATGTTTTAGATCGTAAAGTAGGTAATTACTTCGAAGAAGCAGATTCATTGGCGCGAATGCTTTTTAATTTTTGCAAACTATCTAGGCGAGAACGAATTAATCAAAGAAATCGTCTCGAATCACTCTCTGTAGATTTTGATTGGAGCAATATGATTCACAACTACATTCGTGTTTACAATAAATGTTCTGAGTTTTTTGATCATTAAAAGAAAAATTTAAAGAGTATTTATGTATCGCCTGTGGTCTTTTTTATAGCAAATTTTATAGCAACTTTAAGAGCAACAACTATGGCCATATGATAAATTTATTATCATAATGAAAAAACTTGAAGAGCAATTCAAACTCAGGTATATTATTTTTATATTTTCAAAGCATCCTACTTTAGCGGGGGTGTAGTTAAGTTGGTTATAACGTCTGCCTGTCACGCAGAAGGCCGAGGGTTCAAGTCCCTTCGCTCCCGCCATTTAAATAGCAAATTTTTTGCAGATCTAAATTTATTCAGTAAACCATTATTTCACTCTCAAAATAGGCAATTTTCCTAAAAATAAGTTTTTTTTATTCGTAAATAATGTTCCTGCCAATTTTTAACAAAACGTTGTTGTAATTTTAAAAACCATTTTGGTTCTGATTGAAATTTCCTAACGATTGAAAGCTATTATTCACACATTGAATGATTTATCCGGCAACCCTCTTTTTTATTTTGCTAACACTTCGATTACTTGTATTCATCGGTGCTGGCATCAGTTTCAATTGAAATGGTTTAAGTAATTTATTTAGAGTGGTTAAGGTAGGATTTGATTTAGGGGCCACGGCCCTTAAGATGTTTGGTGCTGCAATCCCAGTCATTTTGGAAATTTCCTTTATCCCAACTGTATGAATAATTTTACAAAGAACCTCTTGTAAGGAAATTCCATCTTCAATAGAGGCCATAATAAATTCTTTTGCGAATGTGGAATCTCGGAGGTCTTTGGCCAAACCTTCATTCCAATCTTTACTTCTTCTTGGCATATTTATTCTCCAAATAATCTTTTAAATAATTTTGGGCCAATGGGATATCTTTATTCTGTGTTGATTTATCTCCCCCCAATAGGAGTAAGATAATTGTCTTTTCATCAAATCCAAAATAAACTCTATATCCCTTACCAAAATCCATTCTAGCTTCAAAGACACCATCTCCAACAGATTTATGATCACCCAAGTTGCCCATTTCAAATCGAAATATTCTCGCTTGAATTCTGGCCCGAATTGCAGAATCAAGAGCTAACAACCATTTTCTATAGGGGCATTTTCCTCTTTCATTAACATACTCTTCTATTCTATAGTGAAGAATCTTCATTTTTAAGTATTCCTCTGATATGATAATTATCATATATGATAATTATTGTCAATAGTAATGATTGACTTATTTTGCGACAGTTGCATTCTGATAGTCAAATCAGTAAGCTAACTCATTATTTTTTTAGATACCAGGCCAAACATCTTGGAACAACTCAATCTGTTGTGGCCAGACTTGAGTCTGGAACTTCTAAGCATATTTCTCTGGATTATCTTGTACGAATTTTACGAGTATTAGGAGTTACTCCTGAATTTAAGTTTAAAAAAGTGGCTTAAAAATATTACCAACCAATGTTTTAAAATTTTGTAATTTAACAAATATTATCGATTGCATTTTTGCATTTTAAATCAATTCAAAACAGATTCACCTAAAAGTATCGATTTAAACGATAACTAGTAGACCTTCCTTTTTTTTCATTTTATAAAAGCACTTCCTTATCTAACAAATCTTTCAAATCTCTTTTGGCCGTCTCAGAACTGGCATTTGTCATGCTAACATATTTTTTATTAGTTAATCCTCCAGTAAAATCTTCTGGAAGATATTCTAGTAATTTTCTTATTACTTTCCATTGTCGATCATTAAAATTCTTGTCAGCGTATGTTTTATAGAATTTACCAATAAAAATACTTTTTTCAATAACTGTCTTTGAGTTTTTTATACTTTGAGTGAACATACTGAGAAACCACTGAATCCACTTAGTAATATCCCCATCACCTTTTTGAGTGCTTTCTAAAACATCATAATAATTTTTTTTATCTTTTAAAATTTGCAAAGAAAGACTGTATAATCTTTTGCTTGTTTTTTCTTCTTGGGCCAAGGCCATATCGGTGATTGCTCTTGCAATTCTTCCGTTACCATCATCAAAAGGATGAATGCTAACAAACCAAATATGTGCAATCGCTGCTCTGACAATTCCATCAACTTTATCTGATCTCGTATTCCACCAACGTAAAAAACGATCCATCTCCTCTTGCACTTTATCTGAAGGAGGTGCTTGGTAGTGAATTTTTTCTTTTCCTATTCTACCAGAAACGACACGCATTGGAGCATCTCCTTTACGATAGATTCCCACTTTGATTTTATTTATTCCTGAATAAGCAGTGGGGAAGAGGGCCGCTTTCCATGAGCAGAGACGCTTATGAGTTAGCTTTTGTTTAAAATTTGTTGTAGCATCAACAAGTACCTCAACTAGGCCGTCACTGTTCTTTTTAATTTGAGGAAGCCCAGCGGTTTCAAGACCTAGTCTTTTAGCAACAGAAGAGCGAATGGTATCTTTATCAAGCATTTCCCCTTCTATCGCTGAAGTGGTAAATGCTTCTTCTGTAAAAAACTCCATCTCATCTTTTGCTTCAAAAAAATTGGCCTGACCTAAAATAAATGCTTGAGATTTTTTTGCTTCAAGTAGTGATTCTGAAATGGCATCAGAATCCCATTTGAATTTTGGCCAAGAGGAAAGTCATTTTGGAAATTTCCTTTATCCCAACTACATGAATAATTTTACAAAGAACTTCTTGTAAGGAAATTCCATCTTCAATAGAGGCCATAATAAATTCTTTTGCGAATATGGAATCTCGGAGGTCTTTGGCCAAACCTTCATTCCAATCTTTACTTCTTCTTGGCATATTTATTCTCCAAATAATCTTTTAAATAATTTTGGGCCAATGGGATATCTTTATTTTGCGTTGATTTGTCTCCCCCCAATAGGACATAAGCGCTAACTTAATATTTATGATTTTTTTATTCTGTTAAAACAATATTTCGTTAACTGAGTATTCCTTTTTCTTGAACTTTCAGAAAGCGCCTTAGATAATTCATTCCAATCTTTTAAAGTAATAGCAAGTGATATTTGAGGCAAAATTGCCATCTGTACTTGATGTAGCATAAATGCAAATTCTCTCCAATTACTTTGAGTTTTATATTGCTTCCAAGTAGTATCCCCACGGCGAAAAAAAAATAGCATGATTAATTAATTTTTGTGTAAGTAAAGCAACGAATAGTTTTCCGTATAACCATGCTTTTGAACTATCGTCATCATATTTAGGGAGATGCCCTAGCTGAGATAATGACTTGAACCGTTTAAATATAAGCTCTATCTGCCATCTTATTTTATACCATTATAAAATTTCTTTGCATGTAAACTCATCTTTTGGAAAAGTAGTAAATACAATTATGTATTTTGCAAATTCCAATGTTTCAGCTTTAATGTTGATATGCTTTTTAGTGGCTTCTTTAATAATGTTTCTTTGAGCTAATTCTGTCGCTTCTTTCGATTTTTTTATAACACAAATTCTTCCTAAAATTAAATCATCATTATTATTATCTTTTACATAAACATTCCAGCTGTCGACAGGCCCTACTTGTTTTATTTTTTTTATTGCTTTTAATAATTGGAAACGAGACTTATCTTTATTATATAATGGCAATGATGTTGAATTTACTCTTATCAAGGAATACCCTTTGTGTTTATGAATATGAGATATTCCATTAGGTGTAGAGTATGCTCTATCTGCGATGATATAATCATTTTCTTCAATAGGGAAACGAGACAACGTCTCTCCTGTGTTTTTTCCCTTAGTGGCAGTGATTTCTAAAAAATCACAAGCAAATGAAGGGACTTTAAAACTAAAATGAATCCTCCATAAGCTC
>JADFZW010000056.1 GCA_015232355.1 Oligoflexia bacterium | reverse complement strand
TTATATTAATAATTTATATATATAGAATTTTCAACTCGCTATTATTATATTTATTTGGAATTAATTTTAGATTCTATCCTAGTTGTTCAGAATACTCTCTTCAGTGTTTTAAAACGTTACCGTTACATTGGGCCCTCTGGTATACGGTTAAGAGATTGTTAAGGTGTCATCCTATGTCGGAAGGAGGTTATGATCCAATTCCAAAAATGTAAAATAGATAAAAAAATAGATGTTAAATCAATAATCAAAAATAAAAATAAATAAATAAATAAATAAATAAATAAAAAGGAAAGAATATGGGTAGTGATCAAAAACGGATGTTTCTAGCGGTTGCTTTGTCTGGCGTAGTACTGCTTATTTGGCAATACTTCTTTGTACCCAAGGCAGTTCCTCCTCAAGTTAGTCAAAATGTTGGTAATACAGGTGTTAATTTAAAAGATGGTGCAAAAGTTGCGGGCAGTGATGTAAATGTGGCCGCCTCTAATACAAACACTAATGCTAATACGAATACAAATGTTGTAAATAAAGAAAAACCAGGAACAAATATTGCTCTTGTTGAAAAGATATTAAAGCGCTCGCTACTAGCAGATGGAAAACAAAAAGGACAAGTGGAGTATTTGATTAATAGTCGTCTTGAAATTTTAAATGTTAAAGACGATGCTGAAAATCAAACCAAAGAAACAAAATACTCATTTGGAGATATTGTTGGAAACAAGCGACCATTTAGTGTTGAAGTATTAGTTGGCAATGGATATATGCCAATAGATTTTGAATTTAATGATAAGAATTTTAAGAGTGATGCTGGAGAAATTACTAGATTTGAGGCGCAAAATAAAGAGTATGGAATAAAATTCACAGGAGAACTACTAGAAAATGGCAAATTGAAATTTGTAATAAGTCATTCAATAGATAAAAAAATTAGATTTGTTATGCGTTCTGAGGAGGGAACATCTGAAGGAAGACCAAATAGAGAATTTGTGATGTTACAAAAGGCAGATGTAGAAAGGTATAGTGTTGGAAGTGATAAAGAGAGAACTGAGTCGCTTGCAAAATGGTTTGGAATTGATTTTAATTATTATCTTTTTACAATTATCTTTGATGATCTCAGATCTGTTAACTATACAGTAAGCAAACTTAGTAAAGAATTTATTATTGAAGATAATGGAACAACCCCAGGTGTGATCAGTGGAAGTTTTATTTTCGTTCAAAAAAAATATGATGATTTAATAGCTCTTGGAGATAATTTACAACTCTCTGTTGATTTTGGAATTTTAGGAATCTTGGCAGTCCCACTTCTAAGAAGCTTACAATTTTTTTATAAGTACATTCCAAACTATGGCGTGGCCATAATTATTGTAACCATACTACTGAGACTGTTAACGTTGCCTCTTCAAAATAAATCATTTAAGAGCATGAAGAGAATGCAAGCATTACAACCAGAGATGGCAAAATTAAAGGAAAAATATAAGAGCGATCCTCAAACTATGCAAAAAGAGACAATGGAGCTTTTTAAGAGGGAAAAAGTTAATCCGTTTAGTGGTTGTCTCCCTATTCTAGTTCAGATGCCGATATTTTTTGCTTTCTATAAAGTATTAAGTAGTGCTGTTGAGTTGATAGGATCACCATTTATGTGGTGGGTGAAAGATTTAAGTATAAAAGATCCGTTTTATATTTTGCCTGTTTTAATGACGGTAACTATGTTTGCTCAACAGAAGATGACTCCGATGGGAACAATGGATCCAATGCAACAAAAGATGATGTTATATTTTATGCCACTAATTTTTGGTTTTATTATGAAGGATCTTCCCTCTGGATTAGCACTATATATATTTGTCTCTACACTCTTTGGAATTCTTCAGCAGATCGTGATCTATAAAAAGAAAGATGCGTAGCTTTGAGTATGCAATAAAGTACAGAGATTAATAATTGACTTAAGTATTTTGTTTATATAATTTACCCGCCATGTTTCTATATCAAGATGGTCCCATAATAGCTGTTAGTACTTCAAGTGCGTCTAATGCCGCGATCGCAGTAATTCGTATGTCTGGTTTTGATAATATAGAAAACTATCAAAAATTTTTTTCAATCGACTTAAATAAAATTATTCCAAGAAGAGTATATTTGAGTGATTTAATAGAGAATAATCGCATTATTGATAGTGTTGTTGTTACTTTTTATAAAACACCTAATAGTTACACAGCAGAGAATGTTATTGAACTATCAGTTCATGGTAACAGATTAAATGTTCAAAGAATTTTAGATCTATTTTTATCTATACAAACACTTTCACTTAAATCTGGTCCTATAGGACCGGCCATACGTTTAGCAAATCCTGGAGAGTTTACCTATCGTGCGCTAAAAAATAAAAAAATCTCTCTATCTGAGGTGGAAGGATTAGATTTAGTGCTAAATGCGAGTTCCACTTATGCATTAGAGCAAGGAATGAGCATTTTAAGAGGAGAATTGCATAAGAATTATGAAATTTTACATCAACTCTATCTTAAACTGCGAATGTCGATTGAATTAAATATTGATTTTAGTGAAGATGTTGGTGAGGAAGAGGCAAAAGCATTATTGGTCTTAGCATATAAAAATTTTTTTTCACACATAGAGACACTTCATTTAAGAACTCGCGGATATGATCAAGGATTACTTTCTCCAGATATTGTATTATTTGGAGCTGTAAATGCAGGGAAAAGTACTCTCTTTAATTCTATTTTAAGAATGAATAGATCTATCGTTTCAGATATTCCTGGAACAACCAGAGATTACGTTAGTGAAAACATTTCTATTGATGGAGTTAATTATAGATTGATTGATACTGCTGGATTGAGAGATAAGATTGAAAATATAGATAGTATAATTGAAAATGAAGGAATAAGAAGAGGTTTAGAGATAATCAGGAATGCATTTGTAAAGATATTGGTGGTAAATCCATTTATAGAGGAAAAATTTGCCGATGAGATCTTCAAGATGGATTTAGATTTAATTGTATTTACTCATAATGATCTTGATCTTAGTGGGCATGCTGAGAAAGTAAAAGATTATTTAAATAAGAGTGGAGATAAATTAAAATCCAATATCTCTTTTAAAAGTGGTCCTATAGGACCACTTTTAAAAGAGATATTGGATTACACTAAAGACAAGTATAATTTACTTGCATCAGAAAACCCTATTCTAATTGAGAGACATAGGGATTTAATAAATAGAATATATATTGCTTCTCTAGAGGTGAAGAAACTATTTGATAGTGATAATAATAGTGAGGTTGCAATTATTGCAAGTGAGTTGGTGGCAGTTGGAAATTTGATATCTGAATTGATCGGTGTTGTTACGCCATCGGATGTTTTGAATTCTATCTTTAAAAATTTTTGTATAGGTAAATAAAAGAATAAAAGTGGTCCTATAGGACCACTTAATAATGTTCTATGTGGAACAATGAGAAAAAATATTAAGAACTTAGATTTTAACTTTTATGACGTAATTATTGTTGGCGCTGGACATGCTGGTGTTGAGGCAGCATATATTGCAAGTCAATTTGTACTAAAAGTTTGTGTGATAACTATGCCCGAAGTAGCAATTGCATCTGCTCCTTGTAATCCTGCTGTTGGTGGAGTTGCAAAAGGACAACTTGTACGAGAGATAGATGCGCTTGGTGGAGCTATGGGCATTCTTGCAGACAATGCTGCAATTCAATACAGAACATTAAATGCTTCCAAAGGATATGCTGTTCAATCAACGAGAGTTCAAATTGATAAGGATCTATATGCAACTGAAGCGGAAAATTTGTTATTATCTGTGAAAAATATAACTCTTGTTAAAGATGAGGTTGTAAAGATTGAAAGAAATAATGAATCATTAAATTATACCGTTATAACTAAGGAGCGCGGAGAGATTTATTGTTCTAATAAATTAATAATAACGACAGGAACTTTTTTAAATGGATGTTTGCACTTTGGTGAGAAAAAAATTTTAGGAGGAAGAGTTGGTGTTAGGGCATCTGATGATTTAATGAAATTGGGAGTGGGTAAGATTCCAACAATGAGGTTTAAAACAGGAACTCCTGCGCGTTTAGTGGGATCGACAATAGATTTTTCAGTGATGGAGGAGCAGGAGTCAGATAACAAGACAAAAAATTTTCATCTTCTACATCATCCATTTGAACGTTATAGCAAACAAATAAGTTGTTACATTACTCGTACCAATTCCGAGACAATGAAAATTATAAGGGAAAATAAGCTAAAATCCCCAATTTTCAACGGTCAAATCAATTCTATTGGTCCAAGATACTGTCCGAGCATAGAAGATAAAGCAAATCGTTACCCAGATAGGGATAGTCATCATATTTTTATTGAACCAGAGGGATTAAATGTGAATACTCACTACTATCCCAATGGTCTTTCCACAAGCTTGCCTTTGGATATTCAAATAGATTTTTTAAGGACAATAAGAGGATTAGAGAGAGTTGAAGTAGCAATTCCTGGATATGCAGTTGAATATGATGTTATTGATACAACAAAATTAAATAAAACTTTAGAGTGTAAAGATATTAGTGGGCTTTACTTTGCTGGACAAGTTAATGGAACCTCTGGGTATGAAGAGGCAGCAGGACAGGGAATTGTTGCTGGAATTAATGCTGCTTTGTCGGTTACAGCACAGTTGCCAATGATCTTTGATCGCTACGATACATATCTGGGAGTTATGATAGATGATTTAGTGGAAAATAAAAGAGATGAACCATATAGATTGTTTACAGCTAGGTCAGAAAATAGATTGTTATTAAGAGAGGATAATTCTGTTAATAGAATCTTTAAATATCGAATGCAACTTGGATTAAATAGACCAATAGATAATTTCTTAAAAGATTTTATGAGAGATTATGAGATTTTCTCTTCTGTGACAGATAAATATAGCTATAATAAGAGTGGTGTGAATATTCATTACTTTGAAAAGAATGGATATGGCCACATTACTGGAGAGGCGATGACTCTCTCTGAACTTCTACGACAATCACAACTTGATCCTGTAGAGACGTTAAAGAGCGAGTGTTTGAATAAGTTTGAAGTATCAATCTCAGAGTGGGTTGCGGCCGCTGTTTCAATATCAAAGAGATATGATGGTTATATAAAAGTTGCAGAAATGCAGAATGAGAAGATGAAAAATTTAGATTCAATGAGAGTAAATTGGGATCTATTGGCCCAGTCGAGAAATGTCTCCTATGAGTGCAGACAGAGGATAAAATCTATAAGACCACAAACATTTGGTGAATTAAGAAGGATAGAAGGAATAAGGGCCGCTACATTGGCAGTTGCTGCTGGAAGGTTGTATTAATAAAATGAGAGAAGGATTAGAAGAATTAGAGAGAGAGTTGCGTGATTTTGCCGCTAAATATCTCGCTGTTCTACATGGAACACTGAGTGATATAAATTTAGTGAGCAGCGGATTAAAAAGCAATAAAGAATTGTTCTATTTCAGTCAAGTATTAGACTCCGTATACCCACTTTTCAGAGGGAAAAGTGAATCTTTAAATGCAATTAAAAGTTGTGGTGTTGTTGTTGATGTTGGTTTTGGTGGTGGTTTTCCTCTACTTCCTCTTGGTCTTATTCTTCCAGAGGAGATTAAGATTATTGGGATTGAATCAATAAGTAAGAAGGTTGTTGCAGTTGAAAAGATAATGGAGGAGTTAAAATTTGAGAGAGAGATTAAATTAATAAATAATCGATTGGAAAATATTGAGTTTGATAGAGATGTAGTGATTTTATTTAAAGCAGTCGGAAATGTTAATGATTGTTTGTCTAAGATTAGAGTTAGTAACGGTAAGAGGATTTTTGTTTTTTTCTATAAGGGACCAAATTTCTACGATAAAGAAAATTTAAGTGTGATCAAGAGTAATAATGCTAATTGGGATTTGCTTGAAGAGTATAAATACACGATCACTACAGGAAAAGATGGTGATTTAATAGAGCGGTTGTTTCTTGGTTTCGAAAGAAATAATAAAAGAAATAAAAAATGCAGCAAAAGTGGTCCTATAGGACCAGAGTTTTTAAAAATAAGTCAATTTCTCTGATTTCCTCTAATTTAAAAATATTTAAAATTATATTTGCAGAATTTGATTAAAATAACTTGTCAATTATCCAGTTCTTACATAAAAATTTTATATTGTGTGTTTATTTAAGAAATAAAAAGGAATTTTTTTATGGCCGAAATAATTGCAATTGCTAATCAGAAGGGAGGCGTCGGTAAGACAACTACATCTGTTAATTTAGGAGCATGTCTTGCGGTCGCTGAGAGAAAAACACTGCTGATAGATTTAGATCCACAAGGAAATGCTAGCGTTGGTGTGGGATTAGATAAGGATAACTATAGTAATGCGAATATATATCATGTGGTGATTGGAACTTTAGATATTAAAAAAGCAATATATAAGACGGAACTACCGTTTTTTCATATTTGTCCCTCTGAAAAAAATCTTGTGGGAGCAGAGATAGAGTTAGTGAGTGCTTTCTCTCGAGAATCAAAATTAAAAATGGCATTGGAAAATATTAAAAATGATTATGATTATATAATTATTGATTGTCCACCATCGCTTGGACTTTTAACTGTAAATGCACTCAATGCCGCTCAAAAATATATTGTTCCTATGCAGACCGAGTATTTTGCTATGGAAGGACTCTCTCAACTTCTTAATACTGTAAAACTAATAAAGATGTCTTTAAATCCAAGTTTAGATTTACAAGGTATTCTGCTCACAATGTTTGATGGAAGAATGTCTCTACATAAACAAGTAGCAAATGATATTAGAGAACATTTTAACGAAAAAGTTTTTAATACTATTATTCCAAGAAACGTTAAACTCTCTGAGTGTCCAAGCTTTGGAAAACCAGTTATCTTGTATGATGTAGAATCTAAGGGAAGTGAAGCATACTTCTCTCTAGCAAAAGAGGTTATCTTTGGTACTCAAAAAGTAGCAGGTAATGATGTTGGATTTGGATTTAATAATAAGCAGGTAGTTCAGGAAAATAGAATTTAATAATTTTTTTTAATTTTTTTTGATTCTTTAAGGATGTTTATATGCCAAAGAAAGTAGTTTTAGGAAAGGGATTAGCATCGCTTATCAGACCTACTATTGAACATGATGATATAGGAGAATTGGTTCATCAAGATCAACAACCGATTAATAATTTAAATAATAATGGTCAAGTACAAGTGCAATCACAGGTACAATCACAGGTACAGGTACCATCACCACCACCTCTGCCAATATCTTCTTCTGAGAAGGTGGAATTTATGGATGGTCCTCTGATGATTGATCTCTCCATGATAAGTGTTAATAAATATCAACCGAGAAAAGTTTTTGATGAGAAAGAATTAGAAGAATTAGGCAACTCCATAAAGGAAAATGGACTTATTCAACCACTTATTGTTTCAAAAGTTGAAGGTGGTCATGGCCAATATGAATTGATTGCAGGAGAGAGACGTCTTCGCGCCTGTAAGATGGTGGGAATGGAAAAAATTCCAGCAATTATTAAAAGAGTTACCGATAGAGATAAATTGGTAATGGCGATAATTGAAAATGTTCAACGTTCAGATTTAAATTGTGTAGAAGAGGCATTTGCTTACTATCAATTAATGGAAGATTTTAATCTAACTCAAGAAGAAGTTGCTAAAAAAATTGGCAAAGAACGTTCAACCGTTGCTAATTTTTTAAGAATACTAAATCTACCTCCTTCAGTAATAGAATTACTTCAAAAAGATAAGTTGACCTTTGGACATGCAAAAGTTTTGGCCGCTGTTAAAGATGTAGAGAGAGTGGAAATGCTTGCTAATTTAGCAGTTAATAAGGGGATGTCTGTTCGCGAGTTTGAAAAACTTATTAAGGATGAAAAAGGTAGTAAGGATAAGCGAGGCGATGATTCATCAGAAAAAGATGGTTTAGTTGAAAGAGAGATAGTGGAAAAATTTGAACTCTTTCGTCGTGAGATTGAAACTAAAACTGGTCTTCAAGTTAACATCAATCCTAAAACAAATGATTCAGGAATGATTACGATTAAGTATCATAATGCTGAGGAATTTAATCAAATTTACGAACATCTGCTACGTTGATTTTTGTTGGAATTGGAAAATAATTTATGGAATATTCGAGAGACAGAGAAAAAATAACTGCAGTTATTGAGGAAGGATGTAAATTTGAGGGGAATTTTTCCTTTACAGGAATTGCAAGAATTGCTGGAACTGTTAATGGTAGTATTTTTTCAAACGATACACTTATAATTTCCGAAGGAGCGGTAGTGAATGCCGATATTATGGCAGGAGTTGTGTTAATGTCGGGAATGGTGAAGGGAAATATTCGTGCAAATTATCGAGTTGAAATTCGAAAACCCGCCAAATTTGAAGGGACAATAATCACTCCTAGTTTAATAGTTGAGGAGGGAGTGATTTTTCACGGTACAACAAAAATGAGAGAAGAGAGATCAAATTATTTGACCCAATCTTAAAGAATATTAAAGATTACTCTTTTTTCGTCTAGTTTTTTATGAAATAATTAAATTGATAATTGTTTGTTTTTTTTGTGTGTGAGTGTTTTGGTGTCCTCATTTTGGAGGGAGAATGGGTGCTGTTTACGATGTCTTTCAGAGATTAGGAATTGATGGATCATTTTTTTATCAATTAGGTATTATAATTTTCACTATACTTGCTTCCAGATTTATATTCTTTGAGCGTTTGAGAGCGGTTTTTGAGGAGAGAGAGAAGAAGACGCTTAAGTTAGATCAAAAATCGCAGAAGATGTTAAAAGAGGCAGAGGAAATTGCACGTGAATACGCTGCGATTATTGAGGATGCTAATAAGAAAGCAAAAAAATTTTTTGAAGAGGAAAAGAAGACTATAGTCTTAGAACAAAAAAAAGTTTTCAAATCAGCAGAAGAGGAATTTAGCAAAGAATTGATGGTTCATAAGAATAGTTTTTATGGAAAGGCCAGCGAGTATAAGGGTAAGGTTCTTTCTGAAGTGGATATGTTAGCGGGTGTTTTGAGAGATAGAGTTGTTAAATAGTTGCTAAATAAAGAGAGAATTAAAGAGATTAAGAAATTTTTCTAGAGGGGAGGTGGAGAGTGGGAGAACATGATTTAAAACATCAACTAATGTCTCTTATTCCATACGTAGTAAACTTTGTAGTATTTTTTTCCTTTATAATTTATAAGGTGAAAAAACCATTAGTACTTTACTTTCAAAAGAGAGCAGATGATATAAAGGCCAGTATTGATAGTAGTGAAAATAAATTCTCGGATGCCAGTAGTAAATTACAATCCTTACAACAAAAACTAACAAATTCAGCAAATGAATGCCAAAATATAATGAATGAGGCGGCCAAAGAAGTAATTACTTATAAGGAAGGTGCTAAAGTGGAAGCTGCTAACAAGATTGAAAGAATGAAAAGAGATATGCTGGATTCATTTGAGACTGAAAAGTTGCAGTTAATAAGTCAGTATGATTATCAACTTTTAAATCTTGTATTTAATAAATCGAAAGATTTAATTAAAGGAAGTGAAAAAGATAAAATGAAGGTTTCCAAAAATATGTTGGAGTTGCTACAGTAGTTATATGGCATAATTTATCGGGGAGACAAAATTAAATGAGTGGTAGTTTAATAACAAATGTGTACGTTCGAACTCTCTTTGAATTTTGTAATGAGAAGTTGACTAATATAGATGAGATTCAACAGAATTTAAAATTCTTAGTCAATTATATAGAAAAAAATGCGGATTTCAAAAAGTTACTATCCTTAGATGTTTTTTCCATCAATGAAAAGAAAATAGTGGTTAATGAAGTACTTGAAAAGTTACCACTACCTAAACTATTTAAAAATTTCATTCTCTATTTGGTTGAAGAAAATAGAATCAAATTACTTCCTGAAATATACAAAAGTTTTGTAGCTAAAGAGGAACTTAACGAAGGAAAAATCGAAGGAACAGTTGAAGGAAATTTGCAAGATATTCCTAAAGAAGATATGGATGGGATTAAAAAATATGTTAAAGAAAAAATTAATTTAAATCCCATTCTTACATATAAAATGAACAAAGAGTTGACTGGTGGATATAGAGTAATCGTGGGGGATTTTCTACTAGATGCCACTCTTGATTTTCAATTAAAGCGATTAAAAGAATCAATTTTAAATGATAAAAATTGGAGTCATTAATCATTTTGGAGTTAATAATCTATGGATCTATCATTAAGACCGGAAGAAGTTACCAGTATTATTAAACAAAAGATTTTAAATTTTGAGACCAGATTACAAGTTGATGAAATTGGACTTGTATTAAATGTGGGAGATGGAGTTGCTAGAGTATTTGGTTTAAAGAATGCTCAGGCAGGAGAGTTAGTGGAATTTCCCTCTGGAACCAAAGGGATGGTTTTAAATCTTGAATCACAAAGTGTGGGAATTGCAATTTTAGGATTGGATGATTCCATCACCGAAGGAGTAACCGTTAAGAGAACCGGTGATATCGTAAAGGTTCCAGTGGGTGATGCTTTACTTGGTAGAGTAGTAAATGCGATTGGTGTTCCTCTTGATGGTATGGGTGAAATCAAGACGGATAAGATGATGCCAGTTGAGATTAAAGCTCCTGGTATTGTTTACAGACAATCAGTGCGTGAGCCACTACAAACGGGATTAAAAGCAATCGATTCCATGATTCCAATTGGTAGAGGTCAGCGAGAGTTGATAATTGGTGATAGAAAAACTGGAAAAACAGCTCTGGCCATCGATACAATCATTAATCAAAAAGGAAAAAATTGTAAGTGTATATATGTGGCCATCGGACAAAAACAATCAACTGTTCGTTTGGTTCATCAAAGATTAAAAGATTCAGGCGCTCTTCCTTATACAATTATTGTTTCGGCAACTGCATCTCAATCAGCACCATTACAATTTTTGGCCCCATATGCAGGATGTGCAATGGGTGAGTATTATCGAGATAGTGGTCAGCATGCTTTGATTATCTATGATGATTTAACTAAGCAAGCGCAAGCTTATCGTCAGATGTCGCTCTTATTAAGACGACCTCCAGGCCGTGAAGCATTCCCTGGAGATATTTTTTATTTGCATTCAAGATTATTAGAAAGGGCCGCTAAACTCTCTGATAAACATGGTGGTGGTTCATTAACGGCGCTACCAATAATTGAAACTCAAGAGGGTGACGTCTCTGCTTATATTCCAACAAATGTTATCTCAATTACTGATGGACAAATTTATTTAGAATCAGATCTATTCAATGCTGGTGTTAGACCAGCAGTGAATGTGGGTCTCTCTGTTTCCAGAGTGGGTGGATCTGCTCAAGTTAAAGCTATGAAAAAAGTTGCAGGATCATTGCGACTGGATTTGGCCCAATATCGAGAGCTAGAGGCATTTGCAAAGTTTGGTTCTGATTTAGATCAAGCGGCCAAGAGGCAGCTGGCATTAGGAGAGAGATTGATTGAATTACTAAAGCAAGATCAATACTCACCAATGGAAGTAATTGATCAGGTGATAGTGATTTTTGCCGCTACCAAGAGATTATTAGATGGAGTAGCAGTTAAGAAGATTAAATTAGCAGAGAGAGAATTGCTTGCCTATTTAAGAAAAGAACAATCGGGTTTGATGGGCGAGTTTGATAAGACAAAAGAGATTAGCAAAGAAAATGAAGTTAAGTTAATCGATATAATTCAAAAATTTATTCAATCAAAAAATTATAGCGAGTAATTGAAACGATATTGAAACGATAAGGTAATTTTCTATGGCAAATATTAAGGCCCTTAAAAAGAAAATTAGAGGCACAAAACAGACGCTAAAGATTGCATCTGCGCTGAAGCTTGTTTCGGGATCACTTTTGGCCAAAGTTAATGTGAGGGTGAAAAATTCTAAACCATATTATGTTGAATTAAAAAAAATGGCGAACAAGATTTACCCTTTGGCCGATAACTATACTCATGAACTATTTAAGGAAGATAAGCTTAATAAAAAAACTGCGCTACTAATTATCTCTTCTGATAGAGGATTGTGTGGTAATTACAACTCTCAATTAAACAGAAATGTTGTTGATTTTATCTTAAAAAATAAAGATCAAGAGTTGATGATCTATGGAATTGGTAAAAAAGTTTATGACATAATATCAAAGCAGTTAAAAACAAAGATAAAAGCAAATAATGTAACAACAGTTAAGAAATTTAGCTTTGCTAAGATGGAAGCAAATTATCAAGAGATTGGATTGGTGGCCGGTGAACTTGCTGATTTATTTATTAAAAAGGAGATTGGACGATTATTTGTTGCCTTTAATTTCTTTGAGTCAGCACTTAAATTTACTCCAACAGTTAAGCAGCTGCTGCCATTTGATTCGAAACTATTAGAAAGTGATGGCCCAGAAAAAATCGACGAAAAGAATTTGGATAAAAATTCAGAGAAGAATTTAGAAAATTACAATACTCATATCTTTGATCTATCACCAACGGAAATACTAGATGCAATTATTCCAGCATTGTATGTAGCAATCTTGTATGCAGAGCAATTGAGTGCTTTAACTGCTGAACATAGTGCTAGAATGTGGGCGATGGAAAATGCGGCCAAGAATTGTAAAGAGGTTATTAGAAAAGTTACATTGAAGATGAATAAACTGAGACAAGCAGCGATTACCAAAGAATTAATTGAAATTATTTCTGGCGCAGAGACATTGAAAAATTAATTAATAATCTAACTCTAAGGAGGATTTATAAATGATGGACCATGAAAGAGAGGTGTTTGGCCTTGAATCGATAAATAAAAATGGCAGTGGAAAGATGGGAACCGTTTATCAAGTTATGGGGCCAGTAGTGGACATAGAGTTTAAAGGTGCTTCTTCAGAAGTGCCTCCAATAAATAATGCTCTAAAATTAACCAACAAAAATATTTCAGATAAAGAGTGGAATCTAACAGTGGAAGTTGCTCAGCACTTGGGAAATGGAATTGTTAGATGTATTGCTATGGATTCTACCGAAGGACTTTCCAGAGGATTAAAAGTTATGGACACTGGAAATCCAATATTAGCACCTGTAGGACCAGAGTGCCTGGGAAGAATTATAAATGTTATTGGTGAACCAGTTGATGAAAAAGGTCCAGTGGGAAATAAGAAATTTTACAATATACACAAAGCGGCCCCTAAGTTTGAAGCTCAATCAACAAAACTTGAACCACTTTACACTGGAATTAAAGTTATCGATTTAATGGCCCCATATTTAAAGGGTGGAAAGATTGGTTTGTTTGGTGGAGCAGGTGTGGGAAAAACTGTTTGTATTATGGAATTAATCAATAACATTGCTACTCACCACCATGGATACTCAGTTTTTGCAGGAGTTGGAGAGCGAACTAGAGAAGGAAACGATCTATATCATGAAATGATTGATTCAGGAGTTCTTGATAAAACCGCTCTGATTTATGGCCAGATGAATGAGCCACCAGGGGCGAGAGCAAGAGTAGCACTAACTGGTCTTTGTGTTGCTGAATATTTTAGAGATGAAGAAAAACGTGATGTGCTTTTCTTTATTGATAATATTTTTAGATTTACTCAAGCGGGTTCAGAGGTTTCGGCACTTCTTGGACGTATTCCATCAGCAGTGGGATATCAACCAACACTAGGTACTGAGATGGGTGAATTACAAGAGAGAATTACTTCAACAAGAGATGGATCAATCACATCTATTCAGGCGATTTATGTGCCTGCAGATGATTATACTGATCCAGCTCCGGCCACAACATTTGCTCACTTAGATGCAACTACAGAGTTGTCGAGAGCAATTGTGGAATTAGGAATTTATCCAGCAGTTGATCCATTAAAATCATCATCTACAATTTTAACTAAAGAGATTGTAGGCGAAGAACACTACAACACTGCTCAGAGAGTGAAAGTAGTTTTACAAAAGTATAATGAGCTTCAAGATATTATTGCAATTTTAGGAATGGATGAACTTTCAGAGGAAGATAAATTAGTTGTTCATCGTGCTCGTAAAATACAAAAGTTTATGAGTCAACCATTTCATGTTGCCGAAGCATTCACAGGACAACCAGGTGCTTTTGTGGAAATCGATGAGATCATTAGATCATTTAAAGCAATTTTATCTGGCGATCTAGATGATATTCCAGAGCAGGCGTTTTATATGGTTGGTGGATTAGATCAAGTATTCGAGAAAGCAAAGAAATTGCAAGAATCTCATTGATTAAGGAGTTAAGGAATTAAGGGATTAAGGAATTAAGGAGAAGATAAGAATGGGGGCATTCAAAGTTGATATATATACTCCTGCAGAGATTATACAAAAAGATCTTGATGTAGAGAGTTTTGCTATTACAACTGCAGTTGGTGACATTGCTGTTTTGCCAGATCATGCATCACTAGTGAGTAAATTAAGCGAAGGAATGCTCTTAATTAAGCAGTCTAAGGAAAAGTTAGCTTATAAAATCTCCACCGGAGTTATTAAAATCAATAAAGAAAAAGTTCTGATATTATCAAGTTTTGTTCAAAAGATAGATGATCTAAAAAATATCGAGTTTAAATTCTAAGTTTCTCCTGGTATGTTCTAAGGTGATAAAAATTTTAAATAAGAAGTGGTCCTATAGGACCACTTCTTATTTAAACTGATGAACTGATAAATTATGCCTATAGGAAAATGCTATCACTTGGTTGTGAAAAAGTTATAGGATGTTAAATTTAATTATACGTTAAATTTTATGGTGAATATGTTATTAAATTTTACTAAAACTTCTAACAGGAATTCTATCTTTTCTCCTATGAGAGGAATATATATTCTTCTCTCTCTTTGTTTTATTTCATTTTTTATTCTCACCTCATTTGTAATTTATAAAATTCACTATAATTTTTACTCTAAACAAACGTTAACATTTAATAACAATCACAGTAGTAGTAGCATTAGTACTGAAAATGCTAATGATAGTTATCGAGGGAAAAATAACTATAACTATAATGATAATTATAATAATGATAACAAAATTATCGATTTAGACATTAATCACGATTTACAATCGCACTATATCTCTGCCATTGATTTAAAATTATCAAATTTAGTAAAAAGTTTTGAAAATAAAAAATATAATAAAGTACGTAAAGATAATTTATTGGCAGAAAATAAATTTTTAAAACATATTAAAGATTACAAAAATAAAAGAGAAGATGTGGTTGGATTGATCGATGAATTGGTTGCCTATACGGATACAGATACGGATTTAAATTATGGTATTAGTGATAAAAAGGTAGATAAAGATAAAATAGATAAAGATAAAATAGATATAGATAATAATGGTGCTATTGCAGGATTTGATTTTAGTGGAAAGAGTTTTGAGATTAATGGAGATGAACTTATTTCAAACTCCTCAGTTTTTTCTTCTTCACCTTATTTAGCTGTAGCTCAGATGTCGATGCCATCTCAGTTAGTTGACTTTAATGGTGATGGGCCGTTAGTTGTCGATGTAAAAGAAAATACATCAGTAAAAAATGCTTCCATAAATGCTCCAATAAAAGATGTAGTGAAAAATCAAAAGATTGATTCAATTATAGTGAGCGATGATTTGTTGGATTTAGGCAAATTAAAAGATGCAAACCTAAGTGCTTCAGCTGCTGTTGTTGGAAGTAGTAAACATGCTACTAACACAAACATGAGTATTCAAAAAATTATTAATGCTGTTGATATATCCTCATCTGCATCTGCCGTAGAATCAGCATTTGAATCACCAATGTCATCTAATAGTAAAAGTAGTGATGGATTAGCATATTATGACTATCCAGCTACTTCAAATGACTATCCAGCTGAGTACTCAAATGAGTATTCAAAAGGATATTCAAAAGATTATTCAATAGAAGGGGAATATTCAAAAAACAAGAGTACTCATATAGTAGCTGCTACAGCTAACAATAATTCTCATAAAAATTCTAATAAAGGAAAATTAAGTAGTAAAGTTGCCAATGTTGCCAATGTTAACAACGGATTTGTCAACAGTAGTAGTTCGCCAGTTTCAGAGCGAGTTGATAACACAATTAAAAATACAATCAATGAACTTAGTAACAGAAATCCTGATCTTGAAAAAGTAGCATATGCCCCTACTAATTATGATTTAATAGAGGTCTCTTCTTCTGCTAATACTAAAGATAAAGAAGTACTACCAGTAATACCATCAGCTATTGTGGATGGAAAAATACCTGAGCATATAAAAAATAAAAAAGATAAAATTTCAAGCGAACCATTTTTAGTTGCAAGTTCGAAGAGTGTTAATTCCAATAGAGGATATTTATCTACAATTACTTTACGAACCTACAATGTTTTACTTGATAAAGGTATGCGCTCAGACGATATGACTACATTTGATTTTAGACCATTTTACTCCTCTAACTCTGCTGTAAATGATGATGGTGCTGGTGAAATTGTTATAAAAAGTAGAATAAATTCTTCAATGAATATTTTGTCAGGATCAGTCCTTAAGAACAATCAAATACCATCAAATATTTCTTTAGTGATGTCGCCAGGTGCTTATATCTACTCTGTACCTAGTTTTGATATTGATAGTTTTAGCAGATTTCTTGATAGTAAAAAGTTAACAGGAAAGGGCGGATTTATTTTAGTTGATATGGATGAGAAGACAGAGGATATAGATATCGATGCTGATTATGAGGCGAAATTATTCTTTGATGATGACTTTAGAGTAGTTGCCAATGCATCAGGTGCTCAATTTGTGATGTTAACGGGTGTTCTTCCAGGTAATAGAATATTAAACTTTAAAACATATGATAAGAGAGTTGTAAAAAAAGTTGTTTATGTTAGTGAAGATGAAATTTTATTTGATTCTAATTCCTATGTGTTTAGAGGGGCATTTAAATATGATCTGTATTCGAATAATCTATTTCAAAAAAGCAAATCAAATTTAAATATAAGTGCTAAAAGAATTAAATATTTTAATGAGAGTGGAAGACAAGCAAAAAAAATGGGTATAAATCACTATGAGATTGCCAATGTATTGCTACCTATTGGAACCAGAGTATATACTGAATTTGATCATTTAAGAGAAAATATCTTTGTTGGCAGATGGGACAATAATGAAGTTCATTTACCTACGAATGAATATATCAATCAGATATTTAATACTCTTGGAATTTATAGTTTAAATGGTAGTTGCATGATTCAACTAAATTTAAATAAACGTCCAAGAGGTTTTATGGCAGAAGGAAAAGCGCCCGAAGGTCTTAACTTGGATATGAGATTTTTAAATTTTGATGGAACATTTACAGAGATGATTTCTGATATGACCAGTAAGATATTCTTGTTAGGTGATGCTCAAGGTGTAGTAAATTTTAGAATGGATTATCTCGATGGTAGTAAAGATATTTTTGAGACATATTGTTCAAGAGATACTTACTTAGTTGAACAGTTGTGATTTGTACTACAACTGCAGCTAAAACTCTTTAAAACTTCCATTGTCCTTTCATATCCCATCCTTATGGCCGCTGCTGAAAGATCTTGATCCAGTGAAAAAAATCTTGAAAAGAAGAGTTCATAATTATTGTGTTCAGGACAGATATCAATATATATGCGACTCCGATTGTGATCCAATTTCTTTTCAATAATATCGATGATGTTTTTTATGTGTTCAGAGGAGAAATTTTGATCTTTCATGTATTGATATACATTTTCAATAACATTATTTGCTTTTTGTACTTCGTATTTTGTATTCAAAATCTTTTTTTGTAACATTAGATAGATTGCTTGAACACAAATAGCAGGTAATCCATAATTTACTAGCGAACCGATTTCATCATGATAGTGATAGGGAGTGTGAGTCCAGGAACTGATAATTACTTCACAATTATGATCAATAGCTACGTGATGAGAAAGCGTATCTCGAATATCACCATCGATAAAGTAATCAGTTCTATCTTTGTGGAGATTTTTAATAGGGTATGGTGAATAGAGCGGAGGAACACTCATACTGGCCGCCACTGCATCTGCGGGATGAACACCTGTATAGAAACTGGCCATAGGATCATGATTAGGGGCCGGATAATTGTACTTAGAAAATATTACCTTTCCAGAGTAATCTAGTCGGGAGGCCACAATAAATAAATCAAGATTAAAGTCAGCAAAGGTACTTTTATCACTTAAAAGATGTTTTCTTAAATAAGAGCTAATTCCTGAGGTGGAAAATAAACCTGAGATACGTGCAAGAGGTTGGAAAATTTTTTGAAATACAAATGGAAAGTCTTCAAATGGTTTATATATTTTACTTGTTGGCGGACGCTTTATGGGTGCCCTAAAAGACATAATATCTTTGTAGGTTAATCTTTTGAATTTTTTAAATTCCTTACCTTGAGATTTTTCTTGTTCCGATATTATATCTGAGAGAGGGCCTGAGAGTTTGTTACTACTAAAAGCACTGGTAATGATTTCACTTGGTTTATATCCACACGCCAGATATAGACCAATTAAAGAACCTGAGCTAGAGCCGATACAGGTTTCGATATTAAAATTTAATTTTTTATTATGTGATTTTTTATCATTTAATTTTTCATCATGCGATTTTTCAAAGGTAAATCCCAACTCTTCGAGTGCAAGGGCCACTCCTAAATGCCATGTTGCTGCTTTAACAACTCCACCTGATAATGCCAAGGCAATTTTTTTGTTTGAAATTTGCTCTAAATTTAATTTCATAACAATCCTTATTCCTTATTCCTTATTTATCTAAATTGAGTACTCATGTTTATACACTTAAGAAGTAAATTTTCATATCAGGTCAAAATTTTCCACTGGGAAAAAAGATCTACAAATATATTATACTAAAATTGCAACAATATTAGGAAAGAGATTTATATAAAATACTAGTATATTAAAATATATCAGTAATAACTGCAAAAGAGGGTTGTAATATGAATGCAGAAAATATTGAGATAGGGGCCAGTTCAATACTGGAGTATGCTACTAAAGAAAATATATCCATTTCAACCATTAGAAGAAGAATAAAAAGTGGAGAGTTAAAATATAAGTTGATTAATGGGAAGTATTTTATTTATTCTGACAAAATAGAGAAAATAGTAAAAGCGTCTGGGACCCTAACATCATCAGTGGTTGAATGGAAGGTACACAAGGAGTTGGTTGCTGAAAATCAGCGATTAAAAAAAGAAATTATTAAATATAAAGAGGAAATAATTGAGATAAAAATGTTATTATCTTTATATGAGATGCCACCGCAAATACCCGGTACATCAGAGGTTAAGGTATGCAGAGTTATGGAATAATTTTTATGAAAAAATTTACTATTGTTAGTGTCTTCATTTTTACTATTTTTATGAGTGGGTATGTATTTGCTCAAGAAGATAGTGATGATTTGAATATGAGACGATGTACGCTACTTCCAATACTAGATAAAGTAGGTGGAGTTCAAGCATTTAAGGTTTATGAAAAAGTGGAGGAAAATTTACGAGAGAGCAATTGGTGTGATTATCGTTCCAATTCAGAGATTCTAAATGTTTTAAAAAGCTATGAGAGAAATTTAAAACAGCATTTAGATAATCCGGAAATTTTAAAGACAATTGCTCAAAAAGTAGGAGTTGGTTCTCTTATTAAAGTAGATTTGGAGACCAGAACTGATTTGCGGGGAGTGGATATTACCATAGAGGTGAGAGGATCTAATGGCAAAGATATATTTTTTAAAGAACAAATAAGAGCAGATAGAGATGATTTGCAAGTAATGTCCCAATTGATAATTAATCAGTTAGTGGAGTATTCTAAACTTATTCCCTATGATGGAAAGATAGTTGGTATTCTTGGCACACAAATGACAATTGATACAGGTAAAGCAAATAGTATAAAAATTGGCGATAGATTTAAAGTTAAAAGATTAATCAGAAAAAAAGAGCATCCACTGCTTAAAAAAATTATTGAATGGGAGACGGATGAGATTGCTCAAGGAGAGATTTTTAATGTTACCGATAGACAGTCCCTTGGTAACTTAAGAGAATTTTCAAAACAACATATTCCTAAAATCAGAAGAGGAGATTGGATAAAAATTGAGTCTGATTCAGATGAAACAGACAAATCAGGAAATCGTACTTCTGCTTTTTGGGGTGATAAATTTCCTGATTTAAAAGGGAACCGTTTTGGTAAATTAGGTTTTGTTGGACTCTCTCTGGTCTTTGGTGAAAGTGAATGTAGTACTTCTAGGAATGGAGTTACTCGTAAAATGGATGGAACATTTGTTGGTCTTTATGCCAATGCTGATTTTTGGGCCACAAGAAATTTTTGGGGAAGTTTGGAAGTAGAAAAAAGCATGGGAAAATATAAAAAGAAAGATGGGCCAGTAGATATTGGAAATGGCGCTAATTCTGCTAGCATGAGTATGGTTGAATTGAGAGCTGGTTATAAGTATTTACCTATGAAAATGTTTTATGGACCTCAATTAGATGGTTATTTGGGATATTCAAGTTACACTTATGATATGGAAGTTAATGCCACTAATGGTGTTGGAAAATTTAGTTTTTATGGAGTGCTTTTTGGACTAAGGGCAGAGCTACCAATATACAAAGAAATTAGAATATCTTTTAGAACTGATTTCTTCTTAAAACCTGGTTACTCAGAGGACTCAAGAATTTATGGTGAGGCAGAAAAAGCTAGTGGATATAAATTTCAATTAGGTGGTTCATACGATATCAATTTATCTATAAGAACGGAGGGAGTTGTGGAGATGATAAATAATGAAGCAGAATTCCCCGGTCAAAAAGTTAGTTTCAAGGATACAAGAATTAAATCAGGTGTGATTATTGTTTTCTAAGGGCCAATCTAAGAGAATCTAAGAGTGACACGCGAAGGGCAATCGCATCTAATATAAGCAGTATCAACATAAGATAAGCGATCCATAAACAGTGAAAGTGTTTATTCAACTATTTAATAAAACCTCTCATTAAGGTCTCTAAATAACTAT
>JADFZW010000055.1 GCA_015232355.1 Oligoflexia bacterium | reverse complement strand
GTCTATTGCTCTTCTCATAATGCTTTTTCAGCATTACGAACATATGGACATCATGTGATGGATAAATATATCAATTCAAAAATTGCAATAAATAATCATATCGAGATCAAAAGTTGACGGAAGTGATTTGGTTTATTTCACAACTTGATTGCCATTTGAAAAGTAACAAGATTTCAATCGAAAAGATGGTCTACAGAAAATTTTAATATTTGCATGATTATAAATAGCACATACGCATAACTTCAAGACGACTGAGATTCTAGATGAATTTTTCTAGAGGTATTTTATTTGGGCGGAAACCGCTGTAAATGGACTTAGATGGATTTATCCTAAGTTTTTGAGTGTGCTACTGTTTTTAAACATTTGTGCTTAAGTCGTTTTTTGTTGATTTTCATTAGGCACTTTATAAGTTTACTATCCTTCTTTTTAAAATGTGAGCAGTATTTTCTGATTTCTCTTTTACATGACTTTTTTATTGTAGCAATTGATGTCTGAATGTTCATTTTTTTCGTTACTAATTGAGTTTCGGGTTTATTTTTGTTTTGGATTGGAATTTGAACTTGAGATGATAATTGATCTTTATTTTCACTATTAGATTTGATGTTAGTTGGATCATTAATTTGCGTTAATGATTGAAGTTTCTTTTGTTGATGACATTTATTATATAAGTAATCACTTTCTTTATAAATTTCACAGGAGAATAATTTTGTATTTTCGTCGGAACTTCCATAAGCAATTCTACTAATCGAATATGTGGCCAAGGTAAAAGATATGTTTAATATAAATAATAAAATAGAAATATTTAAAAGATGCAAACGAATAATCATTTTAAATCCTCCGATATATAATATTTTTTTAACTTATTTTACTTATTATTGTTTTTTGTATTTTTAATATCAATAATTATTTATATTATTATAAATGTTGATTATAAAGACATACATACTAATTTAATGGAAATTTTAATGAAAATAATAAGCATATTGTTGATTATTTTTCTTGAGTTTTATTTAATATTATCTTTATCGTTATTTGCTGCTGATGATATCCTTCAAACTATAGTTCCGCCTGGACTTGGGATTAGCGAAGTAAGAGTTGAAAAAGAAGATATACAACTTTTATTAAAAAAAACAAATCAGGAAAGCATTAGAATAAACGAGGAAGGAGTTAATTGGAAAAATTTTTTTTTAATCGAAAATAAATTTAATCATAACTCCAATATGCAACTTAATACTCAGTTGATTCCGCTACTCCAATATATTGGATCTCAAGTTGGATCTCAAATAAGTGTTAAAGAATTAGTGGACATCTGTGAAAAATCACCAAGTGTTAGCAAATGCCAATTAGTAGAAAAAAAAGCCAATAATTCCGAGTTAAATAATTTAAAAGAGATGATTGATTGGATGCAAGCTAGTGACAAAAATAAATATCATGAAGGCAACATCAATAAGAAAAAAACTGAGGAATTTCAAGAAAAAATATATGAGAAAGTATTAGCACTTCAACAGGATAAATTAAGACTTATTATTACTAAAATCCATAAATTATCAATTAATGCTGTTTACAAGGACTAAACTTAAAATTTAATTTTAAGGGGGGGATTTTGAATTTTTATAAGATAATATTATTAATATCATTATTCATTATAAATTCGTATGTATATACTGAAGAACCAGCTGATAATCAAAATGATCTTGCTTACAAAGAAATAATTTCAATCTATAAAAATGGAGATTATTCTAAAGTAATAGAAAAGATCGATTCTTTATTAATGAATGATAATTCTTTTAAACAAAATTATTTAGTAACAACCTACTATCTTAAAGGACTTTGCTATAGCAGGATAAGAGATTTTAATAAAGCAGTAAAAAATTTTGAATTGGCATTAAAAAATAATTACTTAAAAGAAGATATCTTTTATGAGATTGCTCAGGCGTACTATGCACTTAGAAAATTATTTATATCTCAAACCTTTTTTGAAATTTCTTATAAAAAAAATTACATGCCTATTCACTCACTCTATTATATCGCTTATATAAGACAACTTTCAACACAATATGAATTGGCGATACAAACATATCAAAAAATTGATGAAAAGAATAAAAACCTCTTTCAAGTGGCTAATTATCAAATCGCTGAGATTTATCTATTACAATCAGGTGAGATAAAGGATTATGCAGTTAAAAAAAATGAGATTAAAAATAAGATAATTCCTCAATTAGAGAAAGCGCGAATGATAAATGAAAATTCTTTTCAAGCAAAAGAGATTGTTTCGAAGATTGAATTTTTAAAGAAACGATATCAATTAAATGATAATAATTATGTTAACAATAAAATAAAGTTGCTATTTCAACATAAAAATGAATTTGATAGTAATGTAATTTATCAACCAGAACAACCTACTGCTCGCGCTGAACATCAATCTTCTATTAAACATGATAATATCTTTAAAATAAGTAAACGCTTACAATTGAATGATAACTATTCGAGTACTCCAGTATTAAAATTAAATTATCTTTATCATTCTCTCCATCGGAATGTTCCTGAGGTTAAAAGAAATGATACATATTATATAAATCCTAAGATAGATGCGGCAAGATTACATACTCTATTTAACAAACCGGCGACCACAACATTAACTACAGATTATAGTTATGTAGCTCAAGATTACTATAAGGAATCAAAACTAGTTTTCAACAACAGAACATTTAGTGTCTATCTTGAAGAAAAGTTTCATTTATTTTCAACAGGTGAAAGTAAAGTAGAACTAAAGGGAAAATTTTACAGCGCCAGAGATTACTTAACAGACTACAGAGTATTTTCAATTTTACTAACTCAGAACACATCAATAAAACGAGATTATTTTTTAATCTCTATGCTAAATGTTGACTTCACTGATAGTTATAAAGATACTTTTAATTCTCAAAACTCTTACATGCTGAAAAATGATATATTGATTTCAGATCTATATAAATCAATAAATCTTAATGCTGGATTTGGGTTTACTTTGACAGATACCAAGAAACAACAAAGCACAAGAGGGTATGAACAAAATTACAATCCATCTATTTCCTTATCAAAAGGATTTTTTAATGACTTTCTTGATGTGAAACTTAATTATGAATATGTAATTAATATATCGAAAGATAAAACTACCTATGACTATCGCAGGCATGTGGTAGGTATAGAACTCGAAATAAAAAATTATTAACAAAATATTATGTTAGAGGATGAATAATTTAAAAAATATGAAAGAAAAAAATCATTATCTTATTATTTTTGCATTTATATTCATGTTTATTAATATTAGTTGTGGCGATAAAGATAAATTTTCTAAAACTAGCAAGATAATCTTTGCTCCACAATTTATTAATGCTGATGAATCATCTGTGGCCGTGAATACATTTTTGATTTATGGGAGATTAAATGAGGGACAAGATTATTACTTTATAAAATCTATTACAAACAATAGTTCGCGCTTGGATATTGATGTAAGAAGTGGGTCTTGGACCTTTTATGCTATCTCTTGGTCTGCTGAAAATAGTGCTGAAACTAGTTTGGGGAATATGGGAGGGACTGTTCGTTGTTCTTCACGGAAGGATCTTACTATCACTGATGGACAACTTAATGTAAGTATAAGCTTGGATTTATCAAGAAGCAATTGTTCAGATTCATCATATGCTCCGAATGGTTATTTTTCAGTTGGAACGAGTAATTCTACTAATTATTTTTATCCCTTAAGAGTAGTTACTTGCTATTCTCTACAACAAAGTCAAGTTACTGCCGACACTCTCTGTGATAATTCAAATGGAATAATCTCTGATTTAGGAAAAGGATCTATTCGTTCCTTTGAAATAGTTTTTCCGGTTACGAAAGATATTACTACAAAATCATTATTTACATCAACAATAGATCGATGGAAAGAGAGTTATTCTAATATTGGAGGATACCAACATCTATTGGAATCAAATTTCAAGAGTAAATGTTTTACTATCTCTTCTGATTTATCTACTTCATTTATTGATACTAATCTTAAAATTCCAGTTGGTAGTGTTGGAACATTAGATTCTCCATTTAGTCCGATGATTTTTGCTTACTCAGATAGCACTTGTAGCAGTTCCTCTTATAAAGTTTATAAAATAAGTGATGGTTTAAGTGAGAGCACTAATAGTAGTAATTTAATTACCACTAGAGTGTCTAGTAGTAGGGCCACAGTATTTATAAGTGATAATGCTACTGCTGCTACTGTTCGTAGTTCATGTAAGGAAATTTTGAGTGCTGAACCTAGTGCTGTTTCAGGCGTATATAAAATTGATCCTGATGGAACAAATACCGGTGTAGCTGCTTTTAATGTTTACTGTGATATGGCCAATGGTGGATGGATGAGAATTGTTAACGATCATACTACAACAGTCGCAGATCTTGCATCATTTGGCAGTATTAGTGCTATTCAATCAAATTTTTATACCAATACTACTTATGGTATTGGATGGGGTCTTCTCGCCTCTGAAACGTGTATCGATCTTACATCTGTAGCTTCCTTTACAAATGTAAAATTAAAAATAAGTGCACTCTCTGATTATGTTACATATGGAGGTAATGGGGCGTTAGGTGGTTATGGTTACTTAAGAATTTCGGCCAATCCAACAACAAATGATGATGAATTTCTCTATTTTCAAGATGCTTGGGGACAGACCCAATGGGGTTCCAATCAACTGTTCATAAAAGAAACTCAAACCACTGTTGCTGGAGTAGTTGGTAAATTTGTATTTGTTCATGTAACAAAATATCCTGTTGAGGCCGCCTATTCGGGAACTCATCTGAAGATATGTATGGGCGGTGATCCTGATGTTTCTGGGAGTTTAAATTACAATAAGAGATATATTAGTGATCTTTGGATAAAATAATATTATTTACAAAAATTCTTAGGATCAACATTTCCTTTAGTGATAATAATATATGGGCAATAGGTACAGTGGCCAACTGGACGACCAATTCCACGATAGGATTTAATAGTAGAAATATTTTTTGTCTCTTGCTTTACAAGATCATAAACTGTTAAAGGAAGTGGATCTCCATAATATATTTCAGCAAGAGGTCCGATTAGGGCCATTCCATCATCTTTTAACACTCTTATAATTTCCGCTAAAGAATCTTTCATTAATTGTATATGTTTTGCTTTGTCTTTTTCTTTTGTCTTTCCATCAAAATATGAAAATGGTCCCCATGTTGATATAATACGATTAAAGCTTTTGTCGTTATAAGGCATCTGCGAGATACTTCCTTGAAAAAGTGCCAGATCAAACAAATTTGAAATACTACTATCAATCACTGAATTTTTAACTTTGCATTGATTTGTCTCTTTGGCCTTTCGTAAATCAATTCCATGAGCATCGATACCAATATTTCTAAGTTCTTTTACAAGTGATCCTTTACCGGATGCCATGTCCAGGATTACGCTGTTTTTGAAACAATTAACTAATGAATAAGATGAGAAGTAATCTACATCTTTTGGATCGATTTCAGATTCCGAGCGCGTTCGATATTCAGCAAGTTCTTTGCTTGGATCATCCTTATCTGGTACATGAAAACCAAATAATTCAGAGACATTTACAATTCCGCGATCTGTTTTCATATATTCTGTTTCTTTGTAAATTCCTCGAATGTGAGTTCGCGTATCATCTAGATCTTTATTGGTAATTTCAAGAAATTTCACCGCCCACACATTCGTTATGCTTGGTAAGAGTAAAAGTAAAGCAATGACGTTTGTATAAAAATTTTTCATTCCTTCTCCAATTTAATAATTTAATAATTTATTTTTTTTAATTTCGTAATATATTCTATATATAAGAAAATTAAATCTTTTTTGGAGATCTACTTAATTATTTATTTAAGGAAGTAATGATCTATTTGAATATACTCAGAAGTAAATAATTTTTATGTTTAAATTATTTTTATTGAAGTGCCATTAGTTTCGGGCATACTCAATGTTACTCAATAAGTTAGTTGTATTTCACTCAAAATTTTGTTAAAAATCCATGGTGGATCCTGAAATAATGCAGTCACAAGCTCAGTGATGAGAGTCGATGGAACACGGTTTGATAATTTGTAATACAAAAAAAAGAATAATTGTCAGCATTAATAGGTACTAACTGGTGCTAATTGTAATTTTATAAAATCAATCTATGGAGATAATAATGCATATATCTTATTCTAAAACAAAAATAGTTTTATCATGTTTATTAATTTTAATTACTTTTTTTTCTTACTCCAATTACAATCATTTTGTTTTAGCAAATGACTTGGTTTCTGAACTAAAAATTAATTGGAATTCACTAACTAATGAAGAGGAATTAAAAGAACAATTGATAAATGCTTTTATATATGATTACTCTAAAGATTTTAATTCTATGATCCCCAAACAAGCAAATGTGAATAAATATCATCCTGATATTTTAAATCAACAACATCTTTCTCTGGCCGCTAAACAATTGGCCAATTTTAGAAAATTTTGCGACTCAATTCCATATTTTGGTGTAGTAGTAAAAGATCTTACGGTATTTTACATTTTAAATGACACCATCAATGCTATTAAAAATAAGGATACAAAATTATTAGAAAAGATTAATAAAAGGATATTTAATTCCACTATTTCAGCAACGATAGGTGCCGCCTTTGCTTCTGTAGGATTATCTCCTCTATTAATTATCTTCAAAGAATTAAAATGGTTGGCCACTGAAAATATTCGTTATTATAAAGTCTGGCAAACTTCAGAATTTTTTAAGCGCTATTTTGAAATGCGTAGAAATGAACCTCAATTTTTTCTAGGCGCTAATATGCAAAGTTTTAGTTCCAATGAAGAAAGAATGAAGGCAATTGATAATCAAATAGGTAATATACTTTTCTTTAAGGAAAAATATTATTGGTTAGTTTTAGAGTTTGCTAAGGATAATAATCTCTCAGAAGATGCTGCCAGGAAAGAAATTCTTGAAATATTAGAAAATCAATATTTGTATGAAAATGGTGCGGATGAATTATGGATTGCTCGTGCTAAGGCCTTAAGTGAATATTTAAAGAAATGGAGCAAATTAGAAAATTTTTTAATTTCAGGTTTTATTCAAGTTGAAGGTGTGGTTTTAGATCAAGAAAATAAAGCTGTAACTAATCTTTACTTACGTGCTTTAAATACCACTAATGAAACACACAGTGGAGAAAATGGATATTTTAAACTTAAATTTTGGACATCTGATCTATTATCTGAAAGTGCTTTTGTAAATTTAGGAGAAAGAGAAAGTCGTTCTTATCATATTGAATATGACTTGGCAAATTTAGTTGTTATCAATATAGATAGTCGTCAAGAAGTTAGATTGAAAAATGCAATCGTTAGAGTGGAAAAAGCAACTCTTGATTATAAAATCAAGCGAAAAGCTGCAGCAACAGCTATTGATCTTAAAGCAGTTTTATATGATGGAAAAACAATTGAAGCGGAAAAAAAATACACTGAAAATCTATCTCCTGAACTATTATTAGACTATTATATATTCTCTGTTTTCAAAGGCCAAACCATAAAAATCATCACTTCTGATGGTCCACTGAGTGGTGCGAATAACAAAAAACAAAAGTTGTTTACAAAACTTGAAATTGCAAATATTCAAAATGAGTTTCAGCAAGAAGGATCTATAAATGCAGGTTCAAAGATTATAAATGATCTAAAGGCAATGGGCGCTGAATTTTCACAAAATAGTCAGTATATATATAAAATAAATGGTCATGTAAGGGGATTTTACTTTAAATTATACAAAAATAATTTGCCCTCTTATGAAAAGAAAGAATTGATTTCTTTTGTAAATGATCCAATCCTTTTTTTAAAGAGACAGTTAACAATTAATCCTCAAGGAAATATACTTGTTACAAATATAAATGAAAATATTAAGGAATTGCGATATAAATTAAAAATTTCTAATGATAATTTTCGTAGCAATGGAACTCTTTTTTCTAGAAGCTATCAAAATGAAGAAATGGTAATTATTACAGACTCAAAAAAGAATAACATTTATTCTATTCATTTAAATGCCTCTGGAAATGAGTTCCCTGCTTGGATAGACTGTGTTCGTTATCCAGCTCAAGAAATGGAGTGCATCTATCCCTTTCAATATCGTATCATTCCTGAACAATGTAGTTTATCAGTTTATTATGATTTCAATAACAGTGGCAGTAGTTCTGATTCAGTTCAATGTAATCAACTTATATCAGCTTATCGCCAGGCTACCATCTCTGAAACAGAAATTGCTACAATAGTAAATTCTATTGCTGCAGAAACTAGCAATGTTGAAAATGCTGAAATAAATTTCTCAAAGGAAAAAAAGCTTTTAAATGAAAAAATCAAAAAAGAAGATGATGCCAGCAAAGAATTACAAAAATTGGTATATGATGGTAATGCCATAAGATTTTCATGGAAAGAATTGCAGATGCTAAGTGAAGATCAAAGTGTTGCAAGTACTGATTCTTTTGGCAACGGAAGGGGGGCCAAAATTGCTGTAAAAAGACTGGCCAGTTCTAATGGACAAAAAGCAATAGTGCCAACAATTAAAATTGAAAGTTTTAGTGGTGTTATTGAGAATTTATTTGTCTTCCAAGAAACTCTACTTGTAGATGGATCAATCACAGTTAGTAGTAGCGGTAATTCTTCAGATACTATGACCAATTACTCCACTATGAAGTTAGTTAATGGATACAAAGAAGAAGATTTGCAGTATACTCCTATTAATAAAGATTTTTCAATTATGGTTGGAGATAATGGTTTTTACACTTATTACATTTATATAAATTTAAAAAATGCAAGTTCTGTTAATAGTAGTAGTAGTCAATTCAAAAATAAAGCTGGTAAAATTAAATTCAAGGTGCAATATGATATATATTGACCCACATTCCGCAGCGGTAGGACTACTTTTCAAAATATCATGAGCTAAATATTCGATCGTTATACCATGATAAGTAACAAACAAATAAAATTTTCGAAGGTATCAGTATTTTCTGATCTTAATAATCTAGACGATATTACAATGGATCAGAAGTTTAGTGGGATCCAGATAAATGTTCATTACAAAAAATAGAAATCTATTTTACCACACCTTTCTTTTATATGTATTAATATATATGGTTGGTTCAATTGTTTTATTAGTATCCGTTGTTGAATCTTTTTTTAATTCCTTTTTATCTCTATCAATATCTGATATGAAAAAATTTTTTTCACTCTTTTCACTCTTTTCTCTATTATCGTTCGGATTGATATCTAAATATCTTATTTCTTTTTTAATCATACCATAAACCGATGGTGACGAAGATGAGGTAGAAGTGGCATTATCTGTTTGTGCCGACAAATTTAAGGATAAAAATAAAAAGCAAAAAAAGATAAACATTTTTACATTTTTCTTTGTGATAGTCATAACTTCAATCTCCTATTTTTCAATACAAGTGTATATTTTTCTGTACAAATATGTAGTATTTGATACAGATTGATTGTTTTTTTTCTTTGATTACGAGTACTTTAAATATATTCGCAATATTTGTGCCAGCAATTATTTACTGTAGTGAACTGCTATTTTCTTTGGTTAGCGCTTGGATGGTTTGAGCAGTGGCAGCTTGTTGAAAGTGTAGTGGATTTGTTCTGTTTAAAGGAACATCATATTTAGCGATGGTGGATTCTAGATCACGAAATTCATTCCAATCAATATTCACTACATGTGAACCACGCTGTCTTAATTCAATCATTAATTCACGATGAAGAAAGTATAATCCTTCCAAATATTTTTGAGGAATTGCTTTTTCACAATCACGTCCGCGCATATGAATTCTCTCTAAGCAAACGGAAGGGTCAGCATTTAAGAAAAGAGTTATATGTGGAATCATTAAATATCTAAACATTACATCTCTATGTTTAATATAACTTTCATAACCACGATCATCGATATTGCCATCTAACCAATTTTGTTTAGCAAATATCCAATCACCATAGATACTGCGATCGATGATTGCGCTTTTGCCACTATCCCATATATATTTAATAGCATCTTGATGTAGTTGAAAGCGAATGGACATAAGCCAAAACTGCATTTCAAGAGCGTAACGTTTAGGATTTTTATAATAGTCTTCTAAATAAGGGTTATCTTTTACTGGTTCATAATACAATTTAGCATCAATTAATTTACTTAACTTTTCTGCAAATGTAGTCTTACCTGCGCCAATAAGTCCCTCTAGAATAATTAGTTGCATCTTTTAAAATACCTCCCAAAACTTAAAAATTTTTTTTATTTTAGATAGATGAAAATATAAATATAAATATAAATATAAATATATAATAAAAATGAAAGGGTGACACCTTTAGGTGCTTATGTCAATTAGAGTTTTAATTTTTCAAAGTAACGTTGATAAATTTGTAGCGCATCTCCTACGTCGTCTTGAAAATCTCCACTCTTAACTAAATTTTTTTCAGGATAGATTAGTGGATTATTTGCGATCTCTTTTGGTAAAAGTTTTCTGGCCGCTAAATTAGGAGAGGCATACCCTACGGCCATTGCGATTCTCTTTGCGATATCAGCACGTAAAATAAAATTTATCAATTTATAAGCATTTTCAACATTTCTAGCATTGTATGGAATGGCCAAATTATCCAGGTAGAAAAATGCTCCCTCTTTAGGAATAATGTATGAGATATCGCGATTTTCTTTCATTGCTTGAAAGATCTCGCCATTCCAGATAGCACCGATTGCCACTTCTCCAGCCAAGAAAGCAGTTTTAGGAGAATCGGAATCGAATGCTTTGATATTTGGTTTTAATTGTAATAAATTTTCGTAAGCTTTTTTTATCTCAGATTCATTTTTAGTATTGCCATTTAATTTTAAAGTCTTTAGAGAGATGAAAAAGACTTCGCGCATATCATTAAGCAAAAGTACTTTATTTTTAAATTCTTTTTTCCACAAATCCTTAAATGATTTAATTTGATTTGGATCTATTTTTGTCTTATTGACGGCGATAACTGTACTACCCCAGAAGTATGGAATAGTATATTGATTTTTAGGATCGAAACTCTTATTTAATAAATCAGGATCTAAATTTTTAAAGTTATTCAGTTTTTTTTGATCAATTTTTTGCAGTAATTTTGCTTCTACCATCTTTTTCACAAAGTATCCTGATGGAACAACGATATCGTATGGATTCTCTTTTTGCATTTTAATTTTGGCATACATTGCTTCGTTATTATCATAGGTAGAATAAATTACTTTTATTCCAGTCTCTTTTTCAAAGTCCTTAATTACATCATCAGGCAGATACTCAGTCCAATTATAAAAGTAAACTACCTTGTCTTGAGAAGTATGAGTAGTAGTTGCGGCCATAGTAGTTGTAACTATAGTAGTTGCGAATGAGAAGAGTGTAGAGAGTGTAATAAGTAGAGTAAAAAATTTCATCTTTTAATCTTGCTCCTTAGTAAATCGATAATAAATAATTGATGATAATAAAGTTATCGCAAAAATTATAGTCATTAATGCATTTATTTGAGGATTAATTCCTAATTTTAAAAGGGAATATATTTTTATAGGTAAAATTTCAAAGTCGGGGCCAGTTACAAAGAAACTAACTATTACATCATCAATAGAGATTGTTAGAGCTAAAAACCAACTGGAGATGATAGCTGGTGCAATTAAAGGCCAAATGATTTTAGTAAAAGTTTGAAATGGAGTTGCCCCTAAATCAAAGGCAGCATCGATTATATGTTTGTTAAAATCCTTAAGTCGAGCGTAGACCAAAGTAATCACATATGGAAGAGAAAAGGTGATGTGTGATAGTAGAAGCGAAGTAAATCCTAAGTTGATATGGATTAAATTAAAAAATATAAAGAGTGCTAATGCCAGAGCAATATCAGGTGAGACCATCACAATAAACATTAGTGATAGAATTGTATTTTTCGTTTTAGTATCACTCTTACCATTGTGTTTGTGTTGATAGAGAGCATAGGCAGAGATAGAGCCAAGAAGTGTGGCCAGCGTGGAACTGGCCAATGCGATGATAAGAGAGTTAAGAGATGCTTCAAGTATGTTGGAGTTTTCTAGTAACAGTTGATACCACTTGAATGTAAATCCCTTCCATGTAGGAGAGAAGCGAGAGTTATTGAAGGAAAATATTACCATTACGAGTAGAGGCATATAGAGAAATATATAAAGAAGAAGTAAGGAAAAAAATGCGATAGTATGTTTTCTTATGCTTAAGCTAGGCATCTGATTTTTTGATGGAGCATTCATCTCTACTTATGCCCCCAATGACTCTTTTCTTTGTAGATTAAAAGAAATAAGAGTAAGAAAACAAGAATAAGCGTATTTAAGGTTGCACCCATTGGCCAATTTCGTACTTCTAAAAATTGTCCTTTAACTAAATTTCCAATAAGGATTGATTTGGCCCCTCCCAAAATATCTGCTACATAAAACATTCCCATTGAAGGAAGAAAAACCATAAAGGAACCAACGGTCACACCAGGGAGGGTAAGTGGCCAGATTACTTTTAAAAATGTTTGCAACTTAGATGCTTTTAAATCATAAGCAGCTTCAATCAAGCGAGAATCTAATTTCTCCATTGTAGAATAGAGAGGCAGAATCATTAGAGGAATTAGAAGATAAACAAATCCTACAATCACTGCTGTGGGAGTGTAGATAATTTCTAGAGGAGCAGAGATTATTTTTAAGTGTATAAGAATGGTATTTAAAATTCCTTCTGTGCCTAAGATAATACGAATGCCATAGCTACGTAGGAGTGAACTTGTCCAGTATGGAATAATAACCAAGAAGATTAAAAATTTTTGAGTTTTTTTGCTAAATTTTCGAGTGATAAAAAAAGTTAATGGATAAGAGATTACTAAAGTGATGATGGTAGTGATTAGCGAAGGAACTAATGAGTTAAGCAGTACAGGTAAATAGTCATCTTTAACCAATCGTTTATAATTTTCTAAAGTAAATTGCATTTTAAAGAAGTTAACGTCGTCATAAACTAAGAAACTAATAGTGGTGAGTATTGCAAAGGGAATCAATACAAAAATAACAGGCCAAAGAATCGTTAGTGAGATGGAGAGATTGTTAAAACTAAATATTCTAGATATTCTAGATTCATTATTCTTTTTACTCGTCATCTAAAATGACCTCTGAGTTTTTTTTCCAGGTTAAATAGACATCTTCTCCAATTTGAAAATGGTTATTACAGGATGCTCCCTCGTAAAAGTGAGAGACTAAAATTTTTTCATTATTTTCCAATACCACCAATGTTTCAAATAATTTTCCAAGATAGTTAGTTTCGACTACTTGGCCTTTAAAATATTCGTGATTATCGGCCGCTTTTGTTTCTGTTTTTGTTTCTGTTTCTAAATTCTCCCCATGATAGAGTAAAATATCTTCTGGGCGAACCATGATCTTTATATTTTTGCTTGTTTCCTTATCTTGTTGATCAAAAAAGTTTGCCTGGCCAATAAACTTAGCAACATGAATATTTGTTGGTCGTTCATAGATATCTTCAGGAGTGCCAGTCTGTAAAATCTCTCCAGCTCTCATTACTACGATGCGATCGGAGACTGAGAGTGCCTCTTCCTGATCGTGTGTTACAAAGATAAAAGTAAGTCCTAATTTCTTTTGTAGATACTTAAGTTCAAATCTCATTTGTAGTCGCAAGCTATAGTCGAGAGCACTTAATGGTTCATCGAGAAGTAGGACGTCAGGATGATTGATTAGTGCACGACCAAGGGCCACTCGTTGCTGTTCCCCTCCTGAGAGAGTAGTAACTCTTTTATTACCATAATTGTTTAGCTTTAAGAGTTCCAGCATCTCTAGAATTCGTTTCTCAATTTCACGCTTAGGCATTTTGCTCATCTTAGGGCCAAAAGATAAATTCTCTTTAACATTCATGTGCGGGAATAATGCGTAGTTTTGAAAAACAGTATTTATTTTTCTTTGATTAGGAGAGAGATCTGTTATGTCATTTCCATGAAATAAAATATTGCCATCATCTGGTTGATCTAATCCTGCAATTATTCGTAGCATAGTGGTTTTTCCACACCCAGATGGACCGAGTAGAGTTAAAAATTCTCCCTTATAAATATCGAGACTAATATTTTTTAAAATTTGATTGTTAGAAAAACTTTTAAAGAGATTTCTAATGGTCAAAATTGGTGGACTGAAATCTTTATTTACTTTACGATGCATTCAATATGCCTGCTGCCTTTGGATTATTTTTCGTTAGAATGAAGATATGGCGATAAAAAAGAAAGATCAACTTCATTTTTACAATTTAAGCTTAAGTTTAAAATCTCTCTAAGATGCTCTTCTGTGAACATGAGAGCATCATGTGCTTTGCGTATTAAAAGTGCTCTTTCTGGAAATACCTCTGGTGGATAACGTCTGATCATTTTTTGATAGGCATTTTCTACTTGTTGATAAAATTCTTTATCTGAAGATGAAGAAGTACTACTCTTACTAGGAAGAGATAAAATATTTAATGCTTCAATTGTTGTAATCATATTTTTTCATCCAAATTAAAAGAGAGTCAGCTGTTCTACTTCGTTTTTTATATTTATTTTCGTATTTTCTTTTCCACTTAATTTTGCAAACCACTTGCTATATTTGACTCCATCGCCTAAATTTTTATCAATTAAATTTAATGCGTCTATGATTTGGATGGTAATTTGTTGTTTTATACTTGAGGGAGTAATTGTATCGTTATTGAAGGCAGTCTTAATAATCATACTTATATCATGTCTTTTGCTAATCTCGATCAGTAGAGATGCGGAGATCTCTTTTAGGATTAACAGCAGTTGATCAAGCGAACTTTTAGATTTCATTATATTGGTCATATAGATATAGGATGCAGTCTCATTAATTATTAAATCCTTATATTCCCTGGAGAGAAGGGAGGATGCAAAGAGTTTGTTCAGGAGAGTAATTGAAGAGTAAGGGGAAGAGGAAGAAAGCAGTGAAGGCAATTGTAAAAAAGAAGCAATTGCCGATAAAACCTCATTAAGTTTAAGTCCATTATTATTACGAAAAAAATAGTTTATTAGGTAAATATTTTTACAGCGGCCATGAAAGATCACGCTGATAAATTCATTATACAAATCTGTTTTTTGAGAAGAGGTTAGTTGCTCGATAGAAGAGTATTTAGTTAATGCTTTTATTAATTGATTAGTTGAAGTTGATTGAGAGTTATTTTTGTTGATGACCAGGCATAAAACTATACAAACAAGAAGTGATGGATTGCTGAGATTGGAATTAGAAGAAGAATTAGAAATTTTCTTATTTTTGCTTGGGGTGCAAAGCATGCTGAGTAACCCAATATAATAATCTTCAGGAAATTTTTCTTTAAATAGATTTATAACAGGAAGATAGATTTCTGTGGTAGTTATTTGAGGATTGAAATGTTCAAGTAGAGTATCAAGAAAGTAGTCCTTTAAGATTACGAGAAGTTTGGGTCTTTCTAAATTAATATTAGATATTATTAACTGCCAGGTATCAAAATAATCGTTAAAGTGTGTTGTGATATCTTTTTCAGAAGATTTTAGTTTATAAACTAAAAATCTAATTCGTTCACTTAATGGTAATAATCGTAGATCAATTGTGTTCAGGTTGAGATTCAAGCCATTCATATAATTTATTCTCGATCAAATCTATTTTGGGATTATTAATTTCATTATCAGTCTGTATATTATCAGTATCAGAGAGTAACAAGCGATATTCTTCCAATAATTCACTTATTTCTTTTTCTTTAAGTGTCATAACGGAAATTTCCGTAACGGACTTTTCAACTTTATCGATTAAAAAATTTGTTATGGCACTACTATTATTCTTATTCGCATTTTGTGAAGGCACCCTGCTTTCTGCAGGCACCCTGCTTTCTGCAGGCATGATTGATGGCACTTTTAGGGAAATCTGATAAGAGTTAACGATTTGTTCTTTTTGGGCCGAGGAGATGGATATTTTTATAATACCATTTAAATCATATTCCATCGATAGATTGAGTTGTACTATCTTTTCGCTTGGTTTTAAATTAGCAACAAAGGAACCAACAAAAATATTTTCATCAGTATTTTGTGATTCTCCCTGATAAATGGCAATTTCAATATAATCTTGCATTGGAAAACTGGTATAAAAAGTTTTCTCAAACTTTGCCGGTAATTTGGAATTTTTAATTATAACTGGAATAAATGTTTTAGGATAACGAGTTTCATTTACAGTCCTCCCAGTCTCAGCTTGCTGATTTTTAATCAGATCAATATGTCCAAAAGCTGCCACTCCTAGTGAGTGAGGAGAAACATCAATGATGATATTATCAAAATTTAATTTTGCACTGATTGCTGCTTGCACGGTCGCCCCTAAAGCAACTGAAAGATCTGGATCGATATAGCTCTCACCATGAAGACCAAAAGTGCTAAAAAGTTTTTCTCTTATCAGTGGAATTCTCGTCGGGCCACCAACTAAAAGCAAACGAGTAATCTCTTCAATTTTACAATTAGCAAGTCGAAGTGCCTGCTGAACTAAATTTATGGTGGAATCGATAAGTGGTTCAATAATTGAGTTTAATGAGTTTCTGGAGATGGAAAAATTTAATGGTATTAGTGTATTGTTTATTTCCAGAAAATCATTTACATCTTCTTGTGCTTTAGTAGAAAGAGAGATCTTAATATCTTCGGAGAGATATTTTAACTTTGCTTGAGCAACAAGATCACTAGAGAGATCTTTGATTAAGTTTGCTGGATCTGGATATTGATTGGCCAATTTTTCCAGAATATGACATGCGAGAAGATGATCGATATCATCACCTCCTAAATTATTATTTCCAGTAGTGGCCAAAACTTCTTTATAGTGTGGTTTTGCTTCGATGATGGAGACATCAAATGTTCCGCCACCTAAATCATAGACGATCCATTTTTCACTCTGATCATGATTGTTAAAATTGTTGGAGATTTCGTAAGCAAGTGCCGCTGCTGTTGGCTCGTTAATTATTCGCAATACATTTAGGCCGGCCAATACTCCAGCGTTCATAGTGGCCCGTCTTTGGTGATCATTAAAATATGCTGGTACAGTAATTACTACATCTTTAACAGAGGTAGTAAGCTTTTCCTCTGCTTTAGTTTTAAGATAGAGAAGAATTTTAGCAGAGATCTCTTCTGCATTCAGAGAGTGTGGTCCTAAATTTACTTTGTAATCACACGTTCCCATTTCTCTTTTAATAGAGGAAACAGTATTTGCTGGAAATATTTTTGAATAATTTTTGGCATTTGCTCCGACAATCCAGCAATTATTTATTTGATCAAAGGCAACGATGGAGGGTACAGTTTTAGCATTATCGATTTCGATTATTTCAAACTTATTATTATTAAAATGAGCAATGCAACTGTTAGTTGTTCCTAGATCAATACCAAAGACATCTCTTTGTTCCATAAAGTAAAAACCTGTTTTCGTTTTTTTTGCTTTTTTGTTTTTTTATTTTTTTGTTTCAAGCACTCACTACAACATTAGCTTTTTTTAACAATTCATGACCATTTTTAATATATCCTTGAGAGATAATATTTATAATTGTTCCATTGGGAAGATCTTGGTCAATGTGCTTGCTGGCCATCACAACATCAGTGTTATGATTGTAGATTTTTCCTACCGTAGTAGTAATTTTTAGATTACTTTTATTACAAATAAGATCAACGATTTCTTTTAGTATGTTATTTACAGTTTGTCTATTAGGTGATTTGTGAAAATCAGAATCCAATTCGATGAGCTCAGTAATCTTGTGTAGACCATCAAGGATTTCGATTGTGTCAGAAGTATTTAACGATGGTGATGACGACTGTGATAGAAAATAAGATTCTATTCTCTTTAGTGATGAAAGTAAATCTTCACTGATCAAAGCATTTTTTCGGCACAAGTTATAGGTTTTATCAATAATAGTTTTATCAATAATAGCTTTGTCAGTGATGGTTGTATCAACAGATGTATGATTATTAGAAATCATTTTAGAAAAAAACTTAAACGCTTTCACGATAGCGAATACCCCCCTCTCCATTTTTTTTTATGTTAATAAAAAGTATTACATTAATAAACGAGATGGCAACTAAACTATAAATAAAACTAAAATAAATGCTGTTAGTATTCAGTAGAAGCTGAGCATCGGTAGGAGATATCAAAAAATATTTTAAGGGACGCAGAATCTATATTCATTTTTACTTCACAACAGAGTTTATTGGATTATAAAGAAACCAAACGATAGTTTGCATTGCAATCCAACCAAAAGGAATAGCAAAAGTTGCAAATCTATTAATTCCACCTGCAAATTTTCTATGTTTACTTTCCATAAAAAATAGAGTCGCTACAACTTCAATCAACACGATAAAAAGACTGATGTAATTTATAAACATGAACATATCAGCATAGGTCATATAACCTAATGGCGGTATCGAATTTGTTAAATTAAGATGGAAGACCACTAGTGCAGTTAATGTTGAAGTGGCCACTCCTAAACGTTGTGAAATGTGATCTGTCCTAATAAATAATGCAAGAAAGTTACATAAAACAATAATCAAAGCTGGTAAAATTCCTTTCAGAAATCCTGCTAATACAGGACGTTTTATATTGATACTAAATTTATAACTAGATGATGCTCGCTGGAATACTTTGTAATAATGATTGCTCACTTTCGCTGTCCACTTAGGTGATAAATTAAATCCAACCACATTTAACTGACTATCCAATGCTGTTTTAGCGATATCTTCTTCAAAAATTATTTTATCGTTGGTCAAATGTCTATCTTCAATAATAATTTCTAGTGTATGTTCATCGAAAGGATAATTGCGCAAATTATTTGCTTTAATTAATTCAGCTCTTACTCTATAAACAAGCATTCCTGCATGGTTTGCAACTTTTTGAGCATTTACGTTGGTCGCATTCATGATTTCAAAATTTAAATTATTACAAGCTTGATTGCAGCTAAAAATTAAATAGAAATCCATTTCATAATTGGCACCTTGTAAATCATATTTACCAACATGTAAAACATAAATTCCAACTTTTACATGCAAAGGAGAGTTTATTACAGTTGAATTTGTTGGTGCTTTTTTAACGAGTACTTCATTTTTCTTTTTTAAAAAATCAAAGAAAGGAAATTGCCATGAAAATGCAAAAGCACTTGAAGAGTAGAAGATAACAATAAAAAGTAAAATTAATTGTTTTAAGTTTAAAGAGTTTAAAATTTTCATAGATGTTCCCATCCTAGAAGATCATCAAAGAAGATTATCAAATATTTCTATATTTACACTATAAAGAAATTTCTACATTCTTTTGATCTTTCAATTGTGTTTTTTCAGAATCTTCTATTTTTTCAAGAAGAACTGCTAGATTTGCCAGTATGTACATTACATTATTAACTTTGTGATAGTATGAATCCATTACAAAAGTTAAATGATCAACTCCTTTTATGATGGAATAAAAAGCGTCTGGAGATCTTTGAGATATTTCATTTACAAGTTTATCAGTTTCATCAGTTGCAGTCTGGCCCATGGCCACTCTACGAGCGTGCTCAATGAATGTTGTAGCAAGAGCTCCAATAATATTTTTATAAATACCTATGTTTGAAGAAACAGTTAGCGCCTTTTTTGAGGAGTGTTGGCAATTGTTTTCTTCATTTTGCTCTTTTGTATTTGCTTCTTTTAAAATATTATTTAATTTCAACTCTTCAGGAAATTTTTTATCTGCTGATCCTATTACAGTTAGTACAGGAATGGAGTATTTACTGCTGATGGATCTTATTTGCCTGTCATGGGTGTTCATGTAGTTAGTACCTGTTGTAGTTTTTAAATCAACAAGAGTATCCATCGAACCTGGGTGTTGTCCGAATATTTTTTTAAATGGATGTTCTAACAACATTTGAGCACCATAATAATTTATAAATCTTTCAGTATTTTTTCCTAAACTGGTCAGAAGAGAATCAGTTTCATTTTCTTTTTTAGAAAGATTTTTTAAGGAACTACCTAAAAGATTATTTGCAACATTGGATCCATAAAATGGTGCTTGGATAGGAAGAACACCTTTGATTTTTAGTAAAAGGTTATCTTTATTAGTAGGATTTTTTTCATACTCATCTACGCTAGATACCGTTGCCTTAAGAGATTCAACTCCTCCCATACTATGACCAATTAAAATTACAGGTCTATTACTCTTTGCTATTAAAGGTATGAGCTTTTTTTCTGCATTATACCCAGTTGTCTGCAAGCTATTTACTGGTGTTCTCATAAAATCAACACCCTCAACAAAACCATTTTTTTTAAGAAAGTTCATTTGAGGACCTAAATTTTGTTGGCCAATCAATCTGGGATATTCAGAGAATAAACCAGGAGTGAAGATTAAGGTATATTTATCTTTTAGTTTATTTAATAGAATTTTTAATTCAGGGTTATCTTTGATGACAAATTTTTTGTAATATTCATATACTTTTTTGGAAACATCATTGTTTGGATCTAAATCAACGGTTTTTTGTTTTGTATTTTCTGGATTGATATTTTTAATACTATCTTTATCTGAAGCATAGGATGTGCTATAAGTCCCATGTAATTGGCATACTGATATTAATACGAATAATGATAAAATTGTTGTTAATAAATTCGATTTCATTTTTTTCCTTTAAAATAGAAGTGATTATTATTTTTTTACTTGATGATTTTGATACTATCATAATCAATTATTACGGCAGGAAAATAAAAAAAAATTATTCATTGATTTTAAATAACTTCCAATAGATACATTTATTTAATTATAAGTAATTAATATTTATTTATTGTCAAAAAAAATTGTCTGTACTGAATCAAGCATGTACTGAATCACACCTGTACTGAATCACACTGTACTGATCCACACTTGATCCACACATATAAAAAACAGCTTTGTTTATCTATTGAATAGCTTAAATTGATCGTTTGATATTTTTTTATTGATTAGTAATTTATTTACAATTTCTGCAGAAAGAAGAATTGTTTCCATTTGATTTAAATTTAAACGATTATGGATTACTATTTCATTATAGTAATCACCTTCATCATCTTCTTTTTTATTCACTCTATTTAATAATTTGGACATCTTTTTTAATTCATTTGCATGGGCACTATCCCATTCATCAAACTTTCCGAAATGATTCCAATTGCAGGTGAAATGAAAATCATCTCGTCCATCTAGTATTGATGCTGGAAAAACTAACAATGGATTTTCTATTTTATCATTCTTGGCCATTTTTGAAAAATCATTAAAACTTTCTGTTGATATTGATTCCAAAAATACTGCATCTGAATCTTCAATTCTACTCCAAACTTTTGTTTCTTTTCCTGGACGAATGGCCCAATCTTTTAATATTGCTAATAGATTTTCTAAAGAAGTTTGATGGATCAACTTATCTCTAGATTTTGCCAAGAAAAGCGATGATACATTGGAAGATATTTTATTCTCTTGTGTTGCTGATAAGGAAGTTGAAAATACAAACAAGGTGAATGTTACTAGAGTAATGACTAATAAATGTAAGTGTGATTTTAAATGTTTCATATGCTATATTGTTTTATTATTCTAAAAAATTTTCAAGAGGTTTTCTTTTTTTATTTTAGTTTTATGCTAACTAATTACTATTCAAAGAATATTTCAGCTAAATAGTTTCTATTTAGTTAATAGAGTATTTATTTAATAAGCAGATATTTTGGGCAAATTTTTGTAATTGTAATCGTAATAAGCAACTTGTAAAGCTTTAAAGAAATAATCAAAAGCTCCGATTTGTAAAACATACCGACAATACAAATACATGGAGCGGAAGATGAAATTAAGTAAGCAAAAGTTGATTACTTCAATTTTAGTAGTAATATTTTTCATATCTGTTGCTACTACTGCTACTACTACTGCTATAGCAAAAGATGAAATAAAAGCTAAAGAAAACGATAAAGAGTTATTAAATGCCGAGGAGGGACTTAAAAGTTTATCGCAAAAGCTGAGAGAAGATTATAGTGAGATGGATGGATACTTAGATACACTTCTTCTCGCAGTTTTAACCGAGCAACATGTTTTAAGTTTAGGTGGTCCTGGTGGATCGAAAACAAAAACTGCTAAAGATGTTTTGGATGTACTTAAAGGGAAATTATTTAATTTACAATTCTCCCCTAATACTAAACAAGAAAAAATCGTAGGTTCCATCAAAGGAAAAGAATTTCTAGAGTCAGGAAAGCTAGATTATGAAACTTCTCAAAGCTTGCTTATGCACGACTATGCAATCCTAGATGAGATAGATAAAGCAAACACAGAAGTGTTGGCATCAGCACTTTCAGTGCTCTTAGAGCGCAAAGGAATGGTTGGAGATAAGGAGATTAATGGAAACTTAAAGACAGCTCTTATTACATCAAACATGACCTTGCATGAATTCTTAGAAAAGTTTCGCAACACCAATGATGGTTCAACTGGAATGGCATTACTTGATAGAATTTTATTTAAAGTTTTAGTAGTGAACAGATTATCATCGGCAGAGTCACTCTTTAAAGTTATGAGTAGCTGTAAGAAAGAGAAGGGAAAGGATAAATCCACATGCCCGCTGCTTAAAGATCTGCAAGTGCATTTACTAAAAGATCAAATAAGCAAAATAAAAATCCCAGAAGAAGTTATAAAATTAAGTGCACATCTGTGGATGCGCTTAGGGCAGGCGCTCGAGAAAAAACAAAATGAAGATCAAATGATGTGTAGTGAAGATCCAAAGAGCATGCCTTATCCCTATACGATGACTAATCAATTTACCAACAGAGGAGCAATTAGTAGTTTGATGGATGTAATGAGATCAGCAAAATATTTAGAGCTGGTAAAAGCTAAAAATAGCAATGATAAAAGTACTTTATTAGATCCAAGCAAAATTTGTTTATCACCGGAAGATTTAATCTACACTCAATCGCAAATGATAATTCAAGGGCCAGATAAATTAGATCCAGGTACACCTCAAAATCCTAATATGTGTCCCTCTGGAAAACTACTAGAAAAAATAAAGTCTCAATATACTCACAATCCACGCACACTAAAGATGATCGAGGATTTGCAGTTTGAACGTAAAACATTTGCTAGCATTTACTTAGAGATTTTGAAAATCTATCAAGATGAATTAGTTAATCTAGGATCGAAAGCATTAATGGATAAGATATATTCAAAAGGAAGTGATATATCTACGCTCTCTGAAAAAGAGAAAGGAGAGATTAATTTAAAAATTGCCTCGATAAGAAAAACAATAG
>JADFZW010000054.1 GCA_015232355.1 Oligoflexia bacterium | reverse complement strand
AAATTATTAATATAAAAAAAATTTTCATCTATTATTTATTTTGTTCACTTTTGGTCATTCTTTTTGAGGCATCTAATAGTAATCTCTTAAAGTCTCTTCTTATGATATTTTCATACTCAGCTTTATCACTAAAATTTTTAGCAAGATGAGGAACAACTACAACTACAAAATCAAATCCTTCATCTTTATGATCTGATAGTCGAAAATCCTCTCGTAAAATCCTTTTAAGTCGATTTCTAAAATGCGCTTTTCCTACTTTTCTAGATACTATCTGCCCTATTCTTGTTTCAGATGCAGATATGCTTGATTCTTTAAAATAAATTGTTATGTGTCTAGTAGAGCATTTTCCACTGTCACTTTTCAGATAAAGGAAATCACGCTTCGATCTAAGCCGAAAATTTTTTCCGTAACTATATTTACTCTGATTCATCGAAATAAAACTTCTTTACTCAAAAGTTAAGTAAGCAATACTCGTAAGAAAAATTAAATTATTTTTTTCCTATAGAGACTGTTAAGTTTTTTCGACCCTTCGCTCTCCTGCTATTAATAACACCTTTTCCGCCTGGAGAACTCATTCTCTTTAGAAAACCATGCACTCTGAGTCTCTTCTTTCTTTTTGGTTGCCAAGTTCTTTTCATACAAAATTCCTTCTATTTAAATTGCAATAAAATAATCTAACTACATTACAATGAGCAAAAAGGTCAATCTACTTTTGTCAGGAATAATCGCAAAAATTAAAAAAAATATTAACGTTAGACAAGTGACTTAAAAAAATTATATAAAATCTAACGATTAAAGATCAAATCAAAAATTTTTCTTCTATAGTTGCGAAAGTATAATACAAACAATCAAAAGTAATAGCAATGGATAACAATTTTCCCTTCAATCATTTTTTGGATTTTGATAATGCAAAACACATTGAAACAGGCGATGCATTGTTTTTGCAAGATGGTAAAAGTGCTGACCAAATAAATACTAACGCTGTCACAACTGAAGTTATAAACAATAATAAATTAAACGGAGCAAGTGAAGCAAGTGAAATAAATGAAATAAGTAAAATAAATGAACTAAGTGAGAAAATAATATCCTCACTACAAGAGGTGCTTTCCCCTCAAAAATATCACTCTTATTTTCATCAAAAATTTAAGATCATAAACTTAAGTGATACAGAGATTGAATTTTGTGTAAATACAAATTTTGTAAAAAAAACAATCGAAAATAATTATCTCTCTGTTTTAAATGAAAGCATAAAAAATATATTTAATAAAAATCTTAGCATTAAAATAACAACTCAAAACCAGGGCCACAAAAAAAACCCATCTTTTCAACCAACAATACCATCACCGCTCCCTTCACCAACAAACAATGATAATGATATTGATAAAAGTACATCTGCCACGGCCACTTCTAAAATCACCTCTGCAAAAGATGCTCGCTTTAAAATAGATCTTTATCAGAGTAAAGAAGATATTTTAAGTAAAGTTAATTCTGTAGTTCTAAATCACTTGGATAACTCTGAGTACAAACATGATTTAAGTAATAAAAAAACTTTTGATAATTTTGTTGTTGGTAGTTCAAATAATATGGCCTACACTTCTGCTCTCTCTGCAAGTAAAAATCCTGGGAAAGCATACCCAACGTTATATATTCACTCTGGTAGTGGTCTTGGTAAAACTCATCTACTTCACGCTGTTGTAAACAATATAAAAGATCTTTTTCCTGCACTTAAAATACATTTTATAACTGCTCGTGATTTTATGAGTGAAATGTGTGATGCTATGGCCACAAAAAAGATCTTTGAATTTAGAAAAAGATATACTGAACAAATAGATGTTTTAGTGGTTGATGATGTACATGAACTAAAAAATAAACAGGGAACTCAAAACGAACTCTTTCACGTTTTTAATGAACTACATAACAAACACAAACAACTTGTCTTTACTGCCGACAGACCACCTAATGAGATAGATGGTATTGATGATAGAATAAAGACAAGATTATCTTGGGGATTAATTGTTGATATTCAACGTCCAGATATAGAAACCAGAATAGCAATTCTTAAAAAAAAGGCGATGGATGAAGATATATTTTTATCCGACGATGTTTTATTTTATATATCAAATACCATTAAAGATAATATTCGAGAATTAGAAGGGGCGCTTATTAGATTAGGGGCATATTCATCTCTCATGCAAGTTGATGTTGACTTGGAAATGGCCAAAGAACAATTAAGTGCAAATTTAAAGAGAGATCCTGATAATATGACGATTGATAGGATCATCTACGCTGTATCAAGGTATTTTAAAATTACTTCTGCAGATATTAAATCTAAATCAAGAAATAAAAATATCACTCTCCCTCGTCACATTGCCATGTATCTCTCTAATAAACTTTTAAATGTAACTTTTAGAGAGATTGGTATTAATTTCAGCAATAGAGACCATACATCTGTCATTCATGCAGTAGATAAAATTAAAGCAAATTTAAAATCCGATAAGGATTTGATGCAAACTTTGATTACCATCGAAAAAACAATCTAGTGACATAAATGTCTCGCAAAAATTAGAAAAAATCAGAAAAAATTTTTTTTCAAAAATCTTGGTGGATAACTTGGTGGAAAACTTGTGGATAACTCAAAAATCTTGGTGGATAACTCTCGTAATATACGGAGTCCAAAAAGTTATCCACCAAGTTTTCCACCAAGTTATCCACAAGTTATCCACCAAGATTTTGAAGATACGAAATTTTTAAATAGTTAAAAATAAAAACGAATCGGCGATTAGTCAGAGTTATCCACATTTTTTTGCAAAAATTTATAAAAAATCGCCTTAATTGAGCATCGATTTTTTTGCGTTATTTTTCGAGGTAAGCGAGATGCGCGCATGGTCCTTACAGGAAAAAAGGGCATTTCTTACAAATGAAACGAGTGGTAATACTTGAGCAAAGATGCCTGGTGAATAACTTGGTGGAAAACTTGTGGATAACTTGGTGGAAAACTCTAATATGCGAACTCCAAAAAAGTTTTCCACCAAGTTATCCACCAAGCTTGGTGGATAACTTTTTAATCTAACTATTTAAAATTAAAAAATTTTTTTGAGTTATCCACTTTTCCACCAAGTAATAATATTGTTTTTATATATTTATATATATAAAAAATATAAATTGAAAAACTACTAGATCTTAAACTACATATATGATCTAGGGATAAAAAAATAATTACGCTCTATAACAAGGTTATCAACTATGATTTTCAAAACTCAAATTGGTCCTTTAAGAGAAGTACTAGGAAAAATAGTAACCGTCATTGATAAAAAAATTTCAAGACCTATTCTCACCTTTTGTATGATTGAGGCAAAGAGTGAAAACGTTGTAGAAATTGCAGCAACAGATTTGGAGGTCTCTGCTAAGATTCAAATAGATGCTCATGTATTAAACGAGGGAGCATTTTGTATAAATGCTAAAAACCTAGTAGATATTCTTCGAGAAATGCCCAACGAAGAAGCAACTTTTGAGATCAGTAACGAAAGCAATACTTTGAAACTCAGTTGTGATGAAATAAAATTTACTCTGTTAATTTTCAAAACTGATGATTACCCTCGAATATCATTTTTAAATGATGCCAGTAAATTTCAAATCAGTTCTCTACGTGTTCAGACTATGATTAGTAAAATCTACCATGCAATCTCAAGTGATGAGACAAAATCATTTATGAATGGAATCTTCTTACAGCAAATTGATAACAATTTCAGAGCAGTTGCTTCTGATGGACACAGATTAGCGTTGATTGAATTTCCTAATTTTGTAACTAATAACAACCACCTGCTAGAGGGAGTAATTATTCCAAGAAAAGGAGTTAATGAATTAAAGAAAATAGCAGATAGCTATCCTAATGACGATATGGAAATATCAGTTGATGATTCATTTGCTTATATCAACGTTAAATCACACTATTATTTATCAATTAGGTTAGTGGCCCGCTTGTATCCTAAGTATCAAAATGTAATTCCCAGTAAAACTGCTTACCAAATGAGTGTGGATAAAAATACTTTTCTAACTGCTGCCAGAAGAGTAAAGCTTCTTGCGAATGAGGACTCTAGCAGCGTTCACTTTTCGTTAACCCAGGAGCGTTTAGTATTAAAAGCAGAAAATCCATTATGGGGAGATGCTACTGAGAAAATCTCTGTTAACTATCAAGGACCAAATCTTGATGTTGGTTTTAATATTAGATATGTAATCGAACTTATCTCTGTTTTCGATGATAGCGAAGTGACTTTTGAATTTAACAATGAGAGAAGTCCATTTATTGTCAAATCACTAAATTTTCCACATTTCTTTGGAATTGTTATGCCTGTAAAAATATAAAAAAATAAAATTAAATATGGGTTCTTATAAAATATTAAAATTTAGAGTCAAAAATTTTAGAAACCTAGAAGCTCAAAATTTAGAGTTTAGTTCAAAGATTAATTTAATAATTGGAAATAATGGAAATGGAAAAACAAACTTACTAGAGGCAATCCATCTCCTAGCTTCCAAGAAATCTTTTCGTAAAAATTGCACTTATTCACATTTTAGTAGTGTAAATGGCACTCAAGATGGGGATAACTCTCGAATATATTTTTTTTCTCTACTAAAAGAAGATGTTTGCGATATTCAAACACAATTTAACTGTCAAATTGATATAGAAAAAACAGAACGCACTTATTCATTAAATGGAAAAATTGTTAAAAAAGCACCAAACATAATTACTCTCTATGTAAGTCCATTTGATGCTCATTTATTTTATCTTATTCCAAAAGTAAGAAGAGATTTCTTCGATCACTATCTAGGAATCTTAAATAGCGAATACAAGAGAGGGCTTTCAAAATATTTTAGTTTAATTAAGAATCGAAACAGATTAATTGCGTTGATGAAATCGAGGGCCGGGGATAATAATAAACAGATTATTGCAGTTGATAGAGAATTAGCTAAATATATTCCTGAAATAGTTCGTGAGCGCGAGTTATTTTTAAAAAACTTAAAAACAATTTATACGAAAGTGGCCAAAGATATCTTTGCAAACGATGTTGATATTAATATAATTTTAGATTCTAAATTCAAATCTAAAGAGGAAGATGAAGTATTTGAATTAATGCAGGAAAACTTATTAGAAGACATGAGGTCAGGTATTACTAGAAACTGTATACACAGAGATAATTATTCAATCTCTTTTAATGGATTAAGTAGCGAAGGATTTGCTTCTACTGGTCAGCAAAGATTGTGTTATTTAAGTTTGCTCTTTGCTTATATTGAATTATTCAGAGGGAAATTTCTCGCTTCACCAATACTTTTATTGGATGATATATCTACTGAATTAGATAAAGCGAAGTTAAATGGTCTGATAAAATATTTGATTAATGGAAATTCCCAAGCATTTATTACAACTACTAATGAAAATTTCGGGTATCATTTAGAAAAAAGTGAGTCACAAATCTCTAAAAAATTCAAGTTGGAAGCAGGACATGTGTCTTTAGTAAATGAGCTGGTGTAGAATAGAATTTAGGATTATTTTTAATTAAAAATTTTGCAAAGGTTTTGAATTGATGAAAGAAGAAGATGATAACTTTGAACGTGGAAGCAACGAAAGCAATGGAAGTAACGAAAGTAATGGCGATAGTAATGGAAGCAATAGCAATAAAAAAGTTGAAAATGAATACAACGCAAATCAGATTACGGTTTTAGAGGGACTTGAGGCTGTTCGTAAAAGGCCCGGAATGTACATTGGTGACATTAGCGTGCGGGGTTTGCACCATTTGGTCTATGAAATCGTGGACAACGCTGTAGATGAGGCATTAGCGGGTTTCTGTAACGAGATTAAAGTTATAGTTCATATTGATAATTCAGTTACTGTTACTGACGATGGGCGCGGTATTCCTGTTGATATTCACGGTGCAGAGGGCGTGTCGGCAGCAGAAGTCGTCTATACGAAGTTGCATGCTGGTGGAAAATTTAATGATGATGGTAAAGGTGCGTATAGGGTTTCGGGTGGATTGCACGGAGTTGGTGCTGCTGTTGTAAATGCACTTTCGAAGAGAGTAAAATTAGAAATTAAAAAAAATGGAAAACTTCATGAGATAGTTTTTGAGAGAGGCCGAGCACTTTTCCCTCTAAGAGTGGTTGGAAATGTAGATCCGGGAGTAACAGGAACTGCAGTTACTTTTAAACCAGACAATGAATTATTTGAAGTTCATGAATTTAGCTATGATCTTTTATCTTCAAGATTAAGAGAAATGGCATTTTTAAATAAGGGATTAAAGATTGTATTTAGTGATGAACGACTTAATAAATCTGAAGTCTATTGCTATTTGGGAGGAATTGCCGAGTTTGTTGTTTATTTAAATAGAACTAAGAATCCTTTACATAAAGATCCAATATTTTTTTCAACTTCCAAAGATGAATACGAAGTGGAAGTTTCTCTACAATGGACAGATTCATATAACGAAACCATTACCAGTTATGCAAATAATATTAATACTCCTTCTGGCGGAACTCATGTTTCTGGATTTAAGACTGCACTTACACGTGCTTTAAATAACTGGTCCAAAGATAATAATAGTTTGAAAAATCTAAAAATTAATTTAACTGGCGATGATATGAGAGAGGGACTTACTTCAGTTATCTCCGTTAAATTAAAAAATCCCCAATTTGAGGGGCAAACCAAATCAAAATTAGGAAATTCAGAGGTAGAAGGCATTGTTAACTCACTTGTTGGGGAAAAGTTGAAAATATATTTGGAGAGTAATCCAAATATTGGAAAGATAATTTTAAAGAAAGCTCTAGATGCTGCTGCCGCCAGAGAAGCAGCAAAGAAAGCACGTGAACTTACTAGAAGAAAAACTGCTCTTGATATGGGTGGACTTCCCGGAAAGATGGCCGATTGCCAAGAGAAAGATCCTGCTCTTTGTGAAATTTATATTGTAGAGGGAGACTCTGCGGGTGGTTCAGCAAAACAAGGTAGAGATAGAAGAACTCAAGCAGTATTACCACTAAAAGGAAAAATTTTAAACGTAGAGAAAGCTCGATACGATAAAATGATTACCAATGAAGAAATTAAAATGCTGGTACAAGCGATGGGTACCGGTATGGGAAAAGATACTTTCGATATTTCTAAATTACGCTATCATAAAATTATAATAATGACCGATGCTGACGTTGATGGTTCCCATATTAGAACACTACTTCTGACTCTATTTTTTAGACAATTTCAAGAGATAATAGAGAAGGGAAATTTATATATCGCTCAACCACCACTCTATAAATACAAAAAGGGAAAGAACGAACGTTATTTAAAGGATGAAAAAGAACTAAATGCTTTTCTCGTCAATTCGGCCCTAGATAATTCAGAGGTGTTTGTTAATAGCAATATCTCTGGTGGACATACGAATGATCACAATGAACACATTGAAGGTGCTATTGATATCGTTAAAGCACAAACGCTAATAAATAATTATCACAGCTATAAAAAGATATTAAGCTCCTATGAAGCACACTTCGATTCAGATTTATTGAAGATAATTATTGAAGGTGAAAAGCTAGAAGTTGATGATTTTAAAAATGTGGATAAGTTAAAAACTTTTGTGGATAAGTGGAATTTATATTTTGTCGAAAAGGATAAAAAAGATAAAGAGAAGTCAAAACTCAAAAAATATACTTTTAGCTTAGAGAGTGAGGTTGATAACGATCACTTTAATAATTTTATTAGAGTCTTGGTTAAATCACCTTTAAGACAAAAGAATTTTAAAATTGATGCTCACTTTATTGAGTCGTTGGAATTTTCTGATATTGCTAATCTATCAGATAGCATAAGAAAATATTTTAACTGTAAATTTATTGTAATGAAAAATAAAAATCGAGTGGAATTTCAATCGCTTGAAATTTTTGCAGAGACAGTTTTAGAAGAGAGTAAAGAGGGATCTTACATTCAACGCTATAAGGGTCTTGGAGAGATGAACCCAGAGCAATTATGGGAGACAACAATGAATCCGCAAAATAGAACTCTATTACAAGTAAACATAGAGGATGCTATGGATGCAGATCAAGTATTTTCGTTATTAATGGGTGATCAGGTTGCACCAAGAAAAGAATTTGTGGAAAACAATGCTCTTAATGTGAAAAACTTGGATATATAAAAAATAAAGATAGGATATTTTATAAATGACAGACGAAAATAAGAATAAAAATAATGATGGCGGTGGCAGTAATAATTCAGGAGTAATCCCTCTACTTATTCAAGAGGAGATGAAGAGTTGTTATCTTGATTATGCAATGTCGGTAATTGTTGGTAGAGCACTTCCAGATGTACGAGATGGATTAAAACCAGTTCATAAAAGAATTTTGTATTCTATGCACATGTTGAATAATGTGCATAATCGTCCCTATGTAAAATCTGCAAGAGTTGTGGGAGAGGTTATCGGTAAGTATCACCCACATGGCGACTCTTCAGTCTATGGTACAATGGTAAGAATGGCGCAAGATTTTTCCATGCGCTACCAGTTGATAGATGGACAAGGAAACTTTGGATCTATCGATGGCGACAATGCGGCCGCAATGAGGTACACCGAAGTTCGAATGAAGAGAGTTGCAGAGGAACTCTTAGAAGATATCGATAAAGATACAGTGGATTGGCAACCAAACTATGATGGTTCATTAAAAGAGCCGATAGTTCTGCCAACAAGAATTCCAAATTTATTAATCAATGGATCTACGGGAATTGCAGTGGGAATGGCCACAAATATTCCTCCTCATAATTTAACTGAAGTAATGAATGGATTGATCGCTCTAATTGATAATCCTGAAATATCAATACAAGAGTTGATGAAAATTATTCCAGGACCAGATTTTCCTACTGCCGGAACTATTCACGGATTAGAAGGAATTAGAAGTGCCTATCTAACAGGTAAAGGAATAATTCAAGTTAGGGCCAAAGCAGAGATAGAGCATACGGAAAAGGGAGGACGTGAAAGAATTGTTATTAACGAACTACCCTATCAAGTGATTAAGGCGAGATTAATAGAAAAGATTGCATACATGGTGAACCATAAAGAGATTGAAGGAATCTCAGATATCAGAGATGAATCCAATCGCTTAGGTATAAGAGTTGTTATTGATGTGAAGAAGGGAGATGATGCCAGTGTGATTTTAAATAGATTATTTAAACACACTCAATTGCAATCTTCTTATGGAATAATTTTCTTGGCGATTCATAACAACAGACCAAAGTTGATGAATTTAAAAGAGATGTTGGTTTATTTTATTGATCATAGAAGAGAAATCGTTGTTAGAAGAACCAGATTTGAATTAAATAAAGCAAAAGAGAAAGCGCATATTTTAGAGGGATTAAAGTTAGCAGTTGAAAATATGGATGCGGTCATTGAGATGATTAAACGTTCAAAGGACCCAGTGGAAGCGCGAACTAATTTAATGACTAATTATCCACTCTCTGAAATTCAAGCAAATGCTATTTTAGAGATGAGATTGCAGCGATTAACAGGACTAGAAAAAGATAAGATCGTTAAAGATTACAATGCCATCGTCGAGGAGATTAAACGTTTAGAAGAAATTTTAGCATCTGAAGTATTGGTAAATAAAATAATAAGAGGTGAGTTTGAAGAGATACTAGAAAAGTATGGTGATGAAAGAAAAACGCAAATCATTGCTAATATTGATGAAATAAATATTGAAGATCTAATTAAGCGCCAAGAGGTTTTTGTTACTCTAACTCATAAAGGTTACATTAAGCGAATGGCCCTAGATACCTATCGTGCTCAAAGGCGTGGTGGAGTCGGGGTTAAGGGCGCAGATAATGTGGAAGATGATTTTTTCACTCACATTTTTATTGTAAATACCCATACCGATATTATGTTTTTTACCGATAAAGGAAATGTATTCTCGCTTAGAGTATATGATATTCCAGAGGGACAGAGGACTTCTAGGGGGAAAAACATCGTAAATATTTTTCCAATTGCCAAAGAAGAGAGTATCAAAGCAGTAATTCCTATCCCAGAAGAGCTAGATGGAAAATATATTCTTATGGCCACAGAGAGAGGATTAGTTAAAAAATCTCCATTGGTTGAATATAAACACATCAAATTCACGGGACTCAAAGCGATTAAAATTGTAAGCGGTGATGCTTTAGTAGACGCTGTGATAATTGATGAGAAGAAAGAAGATGAAAAGAAAGAGATAGATGTTCTCTTATGTTCATCTAGTGGAAAAATTATTCGCTTTAGTTCTGAAGAGTGCAGACCTCAAGGTAGAGTCTCTCAAGGTGTTCGCGGAATGAACATTGATGACAAAGAAAAGATCATAGGAATGGAGATCGTTGATGATAGTGTTGAGTTGTTATCAGTAACTGAAAAGGGATATGGAAAACGTAGTAAAGCAGAAGAGTATCGAAGACAATCAAGAGGTGGAAAAGGTATTTTAGGAGCGAAATTAACTGAAAAGACTGGCGATATAGTACAGATGAAAGCAGTTGATGATAAGGGTGATTTAATGGTGATCACTAATGCTGGTCAAGTAATTAGAATGAAAATGTCTGAGATATCACTACTTGGAAGACATACTCAAGGTGTAATGCTTATAAGAGTTAAAGAGGATGAAAAAGTAGTTGCGGTAGAAGATATTGCTGACGATGGAGCGGCCGATGAGGTTGAAAGAGAGTTATAAGAGTTACGAGAGTATATTTTTATTTTTTATTCAGATTCTTAGTATTTTTTCTCTAATTTTTTTTTCCTCTTGTGATTTTTCCTCAAAATTAAACAGAGAGATCTTACAGGCACAAGAGTATTATCATAAACAAGAGTATACAAAATCAGTTGAACGTTATGAAGATATCTTAAAAAAAGATCCACCTGCTTCAATAAAGGCAAAGATATATTTTCAATTAGGAGAATTATATTCAATCCACTTAGGTAGATATAGAGATGGAGTTAAATATTTTTTAGCATTAAAAGATGAGACCGATGATCCATCCTGGATGTTGAAAGTGGAAGATAGAATTGGAGATATAAATTATTCATTCTTACGAGATTATAATGGAGCAATTAATAATTACACCAAGCTTGTAAAATATATTCCTGCTCCTGAAAAACATGACATGTATGAGTTTCGATTAGCAAAATCCTATATGGAGGTTGATCGGAGGTCGTTAGCATTGGAGATTTTTCAAAAAATTTATAACAATCAAAAACATGAATTTCACATTGAAGCTTGCTTTGAGATAGGTCTTTTATACTATGAAATGAAAAAGTGGGAAGATGCTTTGAAATATTGGAGCAAATATATTGAGATAGAAAAGAGAAAAGATAAAATTGCTTGGGTTAAATTTTTAATTGCCAACACATATGAAACATTGGAAAAATTAGAAGAAGCATATGAGATGTACTACTCAATACTAGGAGAATACCCCAATACTGAGGTAATAAAAGAGAGACTGAAGGCAATTTACAATAGAAAAATTAAAAGAAGGAGATAATCACTGCTCACAAAAATAAGAAAATTATTCCACAATTTTGAATATACAAAATATTTTTTAATTACCATCCCTACTCTACTAGTTGTATTATTCTTATCATTTATCCACTACAACGATAACAATCGACTACTAACTTTAATAATTGTTTTTTTATTTTATATATTAATTTCTATTAACTTCATTATATTAATTCCTATTATAAAAAGTTTTTTATTACACGCTAAAAATTGTTCTGCAGATAATGATAAAAATTACAAGCGAATGTATAGATGTAGATTTAAGTTAAAAAGTTTAAAAAGAAAATTTAAAACTAAATGTAAATATAAATATAAAACTAAAAATACTGGATCAGAGTTAAAGAGTAGACTAATCACACGTTCAAAAATTAAAAGAGCAAGAAAATACTTTGAGAAAAGTAGAGCATTAGATTCAACTAAATATTCAAAAAAGATTTTATTAAAATTAGTGCTATTTTCTGTAGTCAAAATGTTAGTTTTAATCTCACTTTTATTCCTTTTCTTTAATTTGATTGGAACTGCGATATATTTGGTAATAGTTTTATATTTGCTTCAAATGACGGCATTTTTTCTATCTATAAAAAAATAATCAGGTTATAATTATATTATATAAAATAATTTTGGATAAATAAAATGAAGATTTTATACGTAGAAGATGAACAAATAATAAGAGAAGTTTTCTCCTTACAATTAGAAGCAAAATTGGATGTTAAAGTTTTTGAAGCTGAGTCCGGGAATAAGGCAGTAGAATTTTTAAAAAAAAATTCAGATATAGATTTGGTAGTCTCAGATTATAATATGCCTGATGGAGATGGAGATGTTGTATATAAATATCTAAAGGAGAGTTATAAAAAAATTCCTTTTTTCTTGTTTAGTTCAGTAGCACCGTCCGATGTGAATGGACTTAAAACTTTATTGACAGATAATTCATTAAATTGTCACTTTATTAAACCTATTGAATTTGAAGTGGTAATAAAAAAAATAATTGAAGTGCTGAGGGAAGTTAAAGGTGATGTTTCTGATTATTGTAAAATAAAAATAATGCATTTTTTGAAATTTAATACAATTAATTGTGATGTTTATTTAAAATTGAGTGAAGAAAAATTTGTTAAGGTAATATTAAAAGATGCACTCTATTCGACAGAAATAGTTCACAAATATACAACAAAATCGATAGAATATTTGTATGTGTTACGAGATGATTACAAAAATTTCTACGAGAACTTTTCTAGGGGTCTTGCTTTTTCATTAGAGCATGAAAAAGGTGCACTAGAAACAGGAGTTGATTTACAACTAACAGGACTAGTGACAGTCTATGAGATGGTTCATAATTTAGGTATTAGCAAAGAGGTAGTTGAGCTTGTTAATGGAGTATACAAATCCACTCTGGCAGTTTTAAATACCAACAAGAGTTTATCCAAGATACTACAAAACATAATGAAAAATTATAATTTTATTTATGAACACAGCTTGTTAACCTCATATGTGGCATCCGCTATAGCGGCCACCATGGATTGGATAACCGAAAGCACAGTTCAAAAATTAATGATAAGTTCTTTGTTACACGATTTATCTTTAGAAAAAATTTCCGATAAAGTAGATTTAATTAAAACCAAAAATATCGATGAATTTTTGGCCGATAATCAAATAGATCAAAAAATTAAAAAAACATTTTTTGATCATCCTCAAGATACCAGTACAATTATAAAAAATTCATATATGCTACCTCCTGATGTTGATTGGATTATTTTACAACATCATGAAATGCCAGATGGTAGTGGTTTTCCACATAAGTTGGATTCACATAATCTTCCCCCTATATCTTGCTTATTTATTTTAGCAGAAACTTTTTCAAGAAGAGTTTATAATAGAGTTATTGATAAAAAGTTAATCGCAGAACAAGTTGACTATTTTAGTAAGAGATATAACACTGGAAATTTTAAGAAGCCATTAATTGGTTTAACTAAATGTTTTAATATCTAACTGTATTTTAGGATAGGGTATACATTTTATTACACATGAGAGTATACTAATTAATATGGATATAATGAAATTAATTAAATTAATGAATACAAGTATTAAAAATTTTTTAAGTCTATCTTTATTGGTTTTACTGGTTTTACTTTTGCCAACTGCTTTGTATGCAAGTGAATTTTCATTTTTTTCCTTAATAAATAAGGATTTGAATATTCCAGAGCATGTGCTTGCTTTTGCAGTGGTAATTCTTATTATGCTTCTGTTTGGATTGATTTATAAAAAAGAGTTATCAGCAAAGAGAGGAAGTGTAATTCCAGGAAGAAAAGTGGGCATAGGAAATATTATTGAACTTGTTGCCGAAGTAATTTATAACCAATGTAAATCAATTATAGGTGAAAAAGAGGGACCAAAACATTTTTCTTTTATTGCATCTCTTTTCTTTATGATCCTATTTAGTAATTTAATTGGATTGATTCCTGGTTTTATTCCACCATCATCTAATATGAATACTACCTTTGCTTTAGGTGTTGTTGCTTTTGTTTATTACACAGTTTATGGATGTAAAAAGCAAGGTATAATAAATTATTTCAAACATTTTATGGGACCGCTTTGGTATGCGGCCATACTATTATTTCCTATTGAATTAGTATCTGATTTTGTAAGACCTCTTACACTTGCAGTACGTTTAAGAGGGAATATGTTTGGTGATCATTTAGTTTTAGGTGTATTTACTTTTTTAGTTCCTTACGTAGTACCAATGATTTTCTTAGCATTTGGTTTGTTGGTAAGTGTAGTTCAAAGTTTTGTTTTTTGTATTCTAACCATGGTTTACATTTCGATGGCCAAGGGCCATGATCACGAAGATGAACATGCACATGAAGAAAATGAATATAGAAAGAAGGTTTAGTTTTTTATAAACGAAGTTTAAAGAAAAAAGGGTGAAGAAAAATGAGAAGTATTATTTCTATTTTATCTTTTATAGCTTTGGCAATTCTTGCGATCTCATCAGCAATTGCAGCTGATGGTGGCGCTTCTGCTTCAACTGGTTTTTCATTAGTCTCTGAAAAAGCTTTTATGGGAGCTTTTGCAGTTGTAGGAGTTGGTATTGCAGCAGCTGGTGGTGGCGTAGGCCAGGGCCTAATTGCGTCTAAAGCATTAGAGGGAATTTCAAGAAATCCAGCGGCCATAGATAAAATTTTTACTCCTATGATTTTAACTATAGCATTTGTCGAGTCACTAGTTATCTTTACGATAGTTACTATTTTCTTGGTTAAGTAATTTTTGTAGATAATATCCTGTATGACTTTGTGTAGTTCTATCTAATAGCTCGCTGATAGTTCCAGCAAACATAATTTTACCACCTTTATCGCCTCCCTCGGGACCTAAATCTATTATATAGTCAGCAGTTTTAATTACATCTAAATTATGTTCAATTACAATTACTGAGTGTCCATTAACTACAAGTTGGTGAATTGCTTTTAATAAAATTTTTATATCACTAAAGTGTAATCCGGTAGTTGGTTCATCTAAAACATATAGAGTGTGGGCACTAGAATTTTTTCCCAATTCCCTAGAGAGTTTTAATCTCTGAGCTTCTCCTCCTGAAAGTGTTGTTGCTGGTTGACCAAGCTTCATATAGCCAAGGCCTACACTAACAAGTGTAGCAAGTATGCGAGAAATATTTTTATGATTTTGAAATAAATTGTAAGCATCCTCAATAGACATATCCAAAATTTCAGCAATACTTTTTCCCCTATAGAGAATGGAAAGTGTTTCACTATTATATCGTTTACCATTGCACTCTTGGCAAGTGATATATACGTCGGCCATAAAGTGCATTTCGATTTTTTTTACACCACTACCCTCACAACTCTCACAGCGACCACCTTTTACATTAAAACTAAAGCGACCAGGTTTGTATCCACGAATTTTTGCTTCAGAAGTTTCCGCAAAGATTGCTCTGATATTATCGAAGACTCCACAGTAGGTAGCGGGATTAGATTTTGGAGTTCTACCAATTGGAGATTGATCAAGTTCAATAATGTTACTTATATGATGATGACCCGAGAGATTTTTATAATTTCGTTTTTGCTTAGAACTCTTTTCATTTTCATTTTCATTTTTAATTTTATTTTGAATTTTATTTTTATTTGTAACAAGGTTGCTACTTAGTGCTGGAACTAAAACATCGTGAATTAAAGTAGATTTTCCCGAGCCACTCACTCCAGTAACACAGACGAATGAATATAAAGGAATTTTTATATCTAGATCCTTTAAATTATTTTCAGTAGCGCCTTCAAGAGAGATAAAAGAGTTAAATTCACTTCCTTTTTTTCGTTCATTCAAAGGAATAAGAGGGATACACTCTTCCCTTGAGAGGTAACGGCCAGTTAGAGATTTTTTATTTTTCATTATTTCTTCTAACTTTCCTTCGGCCACAATTTGTCCACCATTGTTGCCGGCCCCTGGTCCCATATCAATTATGTGATCAGCTTGACGAATAGTCTCTTCATCATGTTCAACAACTAAAACGGTATTTCCTAAATCGCGTAATGAGAGTAAAGTTTTTATTAAACGTTCATTGTCTCTAGCATGTAATCCAATACTAGGTTCATCGAGCACATAAATTACCCCAGTAAGCATCGATCCTATTTGTGTGGCCAAACGAATGCGCTGACCTTCACCGCCCGCAAGAGTTAGAGCGCTTCGATTGAGGGTTAAATAATTTAAACCAACATTTAAAAGAAATCCTAATCTTTCGGCCACCTCTTTAAGTGGTCTTGCAGCTATTTGAGCTGATTCACCTTTAAGTTCTTTTTCTAACTTCTTTACAAATTGATAAGCATTTTCAATTGAGAGCTCACAAAAATCCATTATAGAAAGACCAAGTATTTTTGTGGAAAGGGCCCAAGGATTTAACCTACGTCCATTACAACTGGTACAATTTTCGGTATTGATGAACTCTAATAAATCATTACGAATTTTTTCAGAGTTTGTTTCATAAAACTTTCGATGTAACCAATGATGAATTCCAGCAAATGCTTTTTTGAACTTAAAAGTGGAATTCTCGGTGGAAAAGTGGAAATTATATATTTTATTACTACCATGAAGGAGTGTGTTTAAAAATTTTTTAGGCAGATCTTTTAAAGGGGTATTAAGATTTATTTTCTCCTCTTTTGCAATAGTCTCTACCATATGATAGAGAAAAGAACTTTTTTTCGCCAAAGGGGCGATAGCACCTTCGTTAATAGAGATATTTTTATTAACAATAATTAAATTATCATTAAACTTTTTTGTAGTTCCTAATCCATTACAGGTCTCACATGCACCCAGAGGAGAATTAAAGGAAAAATTTCTTGGTTCTAATTCTGGAAAGCTTATATCACAATGATGGCAGGAGTTTTTTTCGCTATAAAAAATTTCATTAGTCGTATTACTGTTACTGTTAATAACTAATAGATCACCCTCCCCTATTTTTAATGCCTGCTCTACCGAATCACTAAGTCGTTTTTTTATACCATCTTTTAAAATTATTCTATCAACTACAATTTCAATGTTGTGAGTTTGGTTTTTATTAATATTAAGACTAAGATCATCACTTAAGTTTTTTATCTCACCATCTATTCGCACTCTTGAAAAACCCAGTGACATAAATTTAGAGAGCTCTTCTTTATGTTCCCCTTTTCGTTTTTTCACTATAGGTGCCAGAAGTTCAATGCGAGTGTTGGTTGGAAGTTTGAGAATTGAGTTTGTAATTTGCTCTGCTGATTGACGATTAATTACATTTCCACACTTCGTACAATGAGCAATTCCCACTCTAGCATAAAGTACTCTTAAGTAATCATAAATTTCTGTAATAGTACCAACAGTAGACCTTGGATTCTTGGAGTTTGTCTTTTGATTAATGGCCAGAGTTGGTGATAGTCCTCGAATACTATCAACTTCAGTAGAGGAAAATTGCTCTAAAAATTGACGAGCATAAGAGGAGAGCGATTCCATGTAACGTCTCTGACCTTCGGCATAGATTGTATCAAAACAGAGCGAAGATTTTCCAGAACCCGAGGGGCCAGTGACTACAGTGAGTGTATTTTTAGGAATAGTAAGATTCAAATTTTTTAGATTGTGTATTCTAGCACCGTAAAGAATTATTTCGTCCATAGATCATCCATACTGTAAATTAGGGAGACTGTAATGACAGAGCTTTATTTAGTAGATAGAGCGCTCCTAAATAATTTGCACAATTTTTTCCATACAATTCAAAGGCAGTACCATGATCAACGCTCATTCTTAAAAATGGTAGGCCAAGAGATATATTAAGCCCGATAAATCCATAATGAGATTTAAAGTAACTTAATCCTTGATCGTGAAACATGTACACCAATAAATCATTGCTGTTTTGTTGTTGATAGAAAGTTAATACATCACCAGAGTAGGGGCCGAGCAATTGGATATTTTTTAACGAGTTGTTTGACGAGGCAAGCGAGGTAAGCGATTCCATCGCCGATCTAATTTCTTTTTCCTCGCTACCTAAAAGTCCATCTTCTCCTGCATGAGGGTTAATTCCTGCAAAAATTACTCTATTAATATTAACCTTAAAATATTTATATAAATCATTTATAGTTATCCACACCTTTTGGTGGATAAGTGAAGAATTTATTTTTTTTGAAACCTCATTAAGAGGGATATGGTCAGTAACAAGCAACACATATTTATTTTCGGCATAAAAAAGCATGGGAATGTTTGGGTTATTATAGAGGGAACGAAAAAATTCTGTGTATCCCTTGCACTTTTCTCCATTTAAAATAAGTTGATCTTTAGAAGTTGGTAGAGTGAGCAAGATGTTTTTAGTAGGATCTTTAGAAGTCAGTTCAATTGCATGGAGTAAAGTTAGAGTTGATTGAGGTAGATCTTGGTCTATGTCAAGATCTACCTCTACTGCGCTTTTATCAAGAAAAACACATTTCAAAGATATTTTTTTGTGAGTTAAAAAGTAAACATTACTGTGTTTAAAGTCGAAATCAATTTTTAAAGTAGCAAGAGTTTGCTCGAGGGATTTTTTAAAGCAAATCAATGTAAAAAAAGATTGCTGAGATTGATTTAGTAATAGAAAACTTTTAATGAAAATCTCTAACCCGATAGAGAGTTGGTGACCTTGTGAAACGTAAATCATAATTTAGTTTAAAAAGTATTCAACAAAATGCTTTGCCTTCTCTCTCTCAAATAGAGAATTTAATATTTTCTGTGCCTCTTGTTCAAACAACTCTCGCTCAATTCTCTCTTTAGATTTTAAATAAAGTTCTGATTCAACCAGATTTTTCGCTTTAACAAAAAAGACATGGTATTGATTGTTTATGAGTAGCGGAGTATTACTTACGGTTCCTTCATCAGTTTTTTTCAAAACTTCACTCATCTCTTTAGTTAATCCATCTTCAGTTACATTTCCCAAATCAGTTTGTGTAATATCTTTATATTCCTCTGGTACAGTACCACTCTCTTGTAATTTTTTTACAACAGAGCTTAAGTTATTAATTTGTTCAGTTGATCCAAGTTTACTTTTATCAATGTAATAATCAATCAAGTTATATTTAAATGCTAGAGTGTTATTAGAAGAGTTACGATTATAGAAAGCATTTTTTATTTGTTGTTCAGGAATAGAAATTAAAGGAGTAAGTATTGTGGCCCTAAAAGCATCATATTCAATAGCAGTCTTAGTGAGTTCGAAATACTCTGTGAATGAAGCATTGTTGGAATTTAATAATTTAATAAGCGCATCCCTATTAAAGTTAAGTCTTTTTTCTAGAGATTTGATTTCACTTTCAACGTGTTGATCAGTGACTACAATACCTGAATCAATAAGAGCACTGCGAATTATCAGATTTTGAATTAAAGTATTTACAATTTTTTCATTCGAGAGATCATCATAACTATATATTTGAGGAGCAACTTGCTTTCTTAAAGAAAAATTTTCTTTAGCTCTTTCAATATCAGATAAGGTAATAATCTTATCGTCGATAACGGCCAAAATCTTATCGAGTAATTTTGCATGAAGATTTAATGAAGGAAGAAGTAGGAGTGGTATTACAAGGAGAAGTGTTGTTGTTGTCAGCATAAAACGAAAGTTAGTATTAGCATTAGCTTTATCTTCAGTATTAGCATTTAATCTTGTTGTCATTTTCATAATAACCAGTCCTTAACAAAAGAGAATAAGAAAGAAAATATTAACTAACTATATACTATAATAGATCTAAAAAAAATTCAAAAATCTCGTGACACACAACCTCTTTCCTCTAGAGTCGCTTTTTATACAGATGAACAGTGGATTTTTTGTAAAACCTTTAGGTTTTACAAAAAGAAATTGCTAAAACCGTTAGGTTTTACAAAAAAGTAATTGCTAAAACCTAACGGTCATTGTCACTATAGTAATATAATTTTAAGCTTAAAATGCTACAGACGCTCTTTGAATATTTTTACGGAGGATTTTTTCTGTAGAGTAACAAAATACTCATCTAAAATCTTATCGCGTTTTTGATCGTAAATTATTTTCTTATACATATCAGTATTGATTTGATCAACTGGTTTAACTGCAATAACTTTTATTATGTGAATTCCAAATTGAGTGCGCACTGGAGTAGTGATATAACCCTCTGGTTTACCATTTATAGCTTTAAAATATTCTGGTGCCAATCGTACTACTGGTTGAAATCCAGTATCTCCTCCAGTAGGAGCACTATCCATTTGAGAGTATTTGTTGGCCAACTCAGAGAATTTTTCAGGATTTTTCTTAAGAATGTCATATAATTCTAGAGCATGTTTTAAAGCAGCTTTAACTTCTACATCAGAGGGAGTTGCACGTATACGTAAGAGTATTTGTGCTGTTCTATATTCTTTGTTTTGATCATAGTATTTTTTTACTTCATCATCGCTAACCCTAATATCTTTTAATAGTGGCTCTAAATCTTTTGAAATTTGAGCATGATATAATACATCTTCCATTTTTCTTTGGACAAGTTCATCTTTTTCTAACTTATCTTTGTATGCTTTAATAATTCCTAGTTTTCTATTGATTAGATCTTTCAATACCTTTTCTTTAGAGAGCTTTTCATTTGAAAGGAAGAGCGCACTTTGGGCCCAAGATTGATCGAATTCTGACTTATAAATATTTTGTCCTTCAACTGTTGCGACTATCGTATCTTTAGTGGCAGCATAGAGACTGGTTTGACAAACAAAGGCCAATAGTAGAGTAACAATACAAAATGATTTAATCTTACAAATTTTCATACGAGCAAATCCTTTTTTAGTCCTTTTTATTTTTATTAGATAATACTATGGTATATATGAAAATACTAAAAAGGAAGAGTATCGATATCTCTGATAACGTTTTTTAAAAAAATTAAAAGATCTTTCTTAGTGATAATTGGGTTTTAACTAGAATATGTAACAAAATAGTCGGGTTTTTTCTTAATACTTTAATAATTTAGTCTCCCAACATGCTCTAAAGTTTCTTGAAAAATCTATTTACCGATTTTTTTTAGTGCTCTATCTGAAAGAGACGTCATAATATTATCGGTACTTTTATCGTATGGTGGCCAAAAAAGATCTTTATTGAAGAAGTTTGGATTTTGATCAATTAGTGGATTTGAGTCAACTAATTTTGAGACAGAGACCATTCCTAACTTATTTACTACTCTTGTTTGTACTTGTTTACTAATAAAAAAATTAGCAAATATTTCTGCTGCTTCTAATTTTTTCCCTTGTAAATCTTTATGAAAATTAATTGTATCCATCCACACTGTATTTGGTTCTTTGAAAGAAATAAGTTTCCATTTTCCGCCTTTTTCGTTTTGGGATACTATCTCTATTCCATAGCTGGCCTCAATATCAAGATTATAATTAGGAGCGCTTCCCCAGAAATCTCCAGCATTAGCATAAAATTCATTTACACGTTTTTGTAATGATCCATTTGGATCAGAAAATTCCATTACACTCTCTCTCTTGCCACCAACTACTAAATCATTTAAATAAAAAGCTGATTTATTTAAAGTCATTAAAGCAATTGCGATGTTTGGTTGAATTTGTGCTTTAGAAAGAGAATATCGACCTTTCCATTTAGGTAATAAGAGGTCTATGTATGATTTTGGTAAGTCTGATTCTTTAAGTTTATTCATATTGGCCCACAATCCGTAGGCGCCACCACCAAAAGGAATATATAGTGGTTTATTATTTCTTTCTCCCATTGAAATATTGGTAAGTTCAGGTCGTAAATGTTTATAATTGGTCAAACGTGGAGAAGATGTGTTTATTGGTTGTAACAAGAGGGCAGTTCTTTCAGATTGCATTTTGATATAGTTTAAAGTTAAAAAAGATATGTCACATTTTCCACTACGAATTATATCATACATTTGTGCTGGTCCTTCTGCCCAGGGAGTGATTACCTCTACTTCGATATCATAAGATTGTTGTTTTAATATTTTATTAACTTCAATAACTTCTTCAGGAAGAACATATCCATCCCAAGTAAATACTTTTAATTTTTCAGCGGCATTTGAATTTAAAGGTATTGTTGTCATTGATATAAAAAAGATAATGGTTGTACATAATGTATATAATGTAAATAATCTAAAAGAAGTAAACATTGATGTCTCCATGGTTAATACTAAAATTATGATTACGATTACTTTAAGATTATTGCATGAGTGTTTTATAAAGTGAATAGCGTGCTTATCGAATAGTAAGTTCATGCATAGTTAGTTATACAAGTGAATTAGTCTAATATTTATATTGCTAATTTTGGATATTCAAATGAAAAATGCAGAAAAAAGAAAAATGAAAAGAAAAATGTGTCACACTCCAAATGGTAGCAACAGTACATTAGTTGCTATAGAGCTACCAGAAGTAAAGTGGCACCATCATTTCCATCATTTTTTAAGTGGTTGTATTTTCTGACCACTTTACTCAAAAAGTGGTTGTATTTTCCAACCATCATTATTAAACTGAATTAGGTATCTACATATCCACAAAAGAGGGTAATACATGAAAGAGATTTTCAAAGACATACTTTTGGAAAATCAGTTTATAGAAACAGAAGAGGTTTTTAATCGTAATTTAAAATGTACATTCATTCCGAAAAAAGCTATGGTATTAATTGGTGTACGACGTTCAGGCAAAACCACCTTTCTTAGACAGATTGCCGTGAGTTTGTGTAATAACTCTACACTTTCAGAAGGACAAATAGTCTATATCAATTTTTCTGACGAACGATTACTTCCATTATCCGCAGACAAATTAAATTTAATTCTTGTGGCCCATAGTGAACTCTATCCTGATTTAAATGATAAACAAATTATTCATTTTTTCTTTGATGAAATCCAGAATGTAGAGAAATGGGAATATTTTGTAGACAGATTACTTCGCTCATCTAAGCATCGTATCTATATCATCGGATCATCTGCAAAATTACTCAGTAAAGAAATTGCTACCGCCATGAGAGGCCGAACCATAAGCTACGAGCTTTTTCCATTCAGCTTTAAAGAAATTCTTGAATGGGAGAAAATTCCATATAAAAACCCACCTACAAATGTTCGAGCAAAAATTCTCAACCGATTTAAAAAATATATGCTTGAAGGAGGATTTCCTGAAGTTATTCATCAACCACCAAATATTCAAAGAAAGATTTTACAAGAATATTATCAGGTGCTAATTTACAAAGACATCATAGATCGCTACAAAGTCGATCACACAGTAGCACTTGGGTATACATTAAAACTTTTGATAAATCAGATTGCAAATAGTTACACTATCAACAAGATTACTCACAAAATAAAAAGCATGGGAATTTCTATCGATAAGGAGAAAATTTCAAATTACTTGTCTTGGTCTCAAGATTGCTATATTTTTTTTTCAGTTCCTATTTTTACAGAGTCGGTTAGCAGGCAAATGGCCAATCCTCGAAAACTTTACTGTATTGATAATGGATTAGTAAACGCTATAAATAGCAGATTCTCTGATGAAATAGGCAACAAATTGGAAAATTTAATTTTTATTGAACTTCGCAGGCAATATGAGCAAATTTTTTATTTTAAAGATCATCAAGGATCAGAAGTAGATTTTGTTGTCATCAGTGGAAAGACAATAAAACTTATCCAAGTGACAGATAATTTAAAATCATCAACTACCTACGAGAGGGAGGTTGGTTCTTTGAAAAATGCGATGTCATTTTTGAAGCTCAAAAAAGGAACCATTATTACAATGGAAGATAATCGAGAAATAGAAGTTGATGAAGGAATTATTAAAATAATTCCTGCTTGGAAATTCATGACTTCACAAGAGAGTTTATGAGTGCCACACAATCAAATTGAAGTAAAAGAGTAAAAGTGCCACGCCAAGGGCGATCGCATCTTAATTGTCAGTTATTTAATTGAGAATAAATAGTAATTTATTGACCAGTAGTAGATATATTTATTGATAAATTTTTCATAAAATTCCTTTGAAGTGGGG
>JADFZW010000053.1 GCA_015232355.1 Oligoflexia bacterium | reverse complement strand
ACATCGACAAAACCATCCGTCCCACCTTTTTTAGATAAAGTTTATTTCTTAAAAGGTAGATCAATTTGTTTTACTGTCAAAGTCGTTGAAAAATTATCCTGACAGAATCGGTGGATAGCAACAGTGTGTGAATCATTTTGCCCTGATATTTTGTCTATAAATAAAAAAATGTTACTTCAATGATGAACTTAAATAGTTAAACTTACTGTGTTGAATGAATAGAGCAGTTGAAGATAAAAATAAATATGTAGTGGAGATAAACTATTTTATAATAAAAGAGTAGATAGAAGTAAAAGTAAAAGTAAAAAGGAAAAAATGTAGAGGAGAATTTATTTATGAGAAATTTTAAAAAAAATTTAATTAAAAATTATTTAATATTTAAGTTAGATTATGCAAATGTAAATATAACTTTTTTTATTGCTTTCATTGTAATTGCGAGCACACTTTTTCAAAGTGATCCTGCATATGCACTGAGATTAAAGAGTAAAAAGACTTTTAGTGATATAATAAAAATTGAAAATGAGAAAGTTATTTTGGAGGCGATGTCTGAGAAAGAGGGAATTGAAGAATTGGCCGAAGTAATAAAAGCAGAGGATTCAGATGGCAATTATCTTAAATACCTCTATGCTAAGGAAGATTGTTCAAATTCTTATGCAAAATCTTTAATGATAGAAAATTTACAAAATCACTATATTAATATTAATTCACTATTGTTAAATTCATTAAATAATAAAAATATTGAAAAAAGCAAAAGAAAGGTGTGGAGTAATTCAGAAATAGATTTTAGACATTTTCGTTATCTGATACGTGATAAGAGTACGTCTAATAAACAAGTAGTAGGTTATATTGGTGTTTATGATTATGATATTGATGATAATGATATTGACAATGATGATAATGATGATGAGGATGGAGATGGAGGTAGGCCTCCACAGGTTGTAATCTATGTGAGTAAAAAATATTCTGGCCATGGTCTTGGCCATGAGGCAACAGCAGCACTTGTTCAAATGGTAAAAGATAATTTTGATACAAAAAGAATATTTTGGGAGTGTGACAAAAAAAATCTTGCCTCTGCCAATCTAGCACAAAAATTTAAGTTTAAACTTTATAAAAAAGATGGAAATTCAGAAGTATATCGGCTTGGTTGGGAGTAGTTCTTTTTTGATTTTAAATGATATGATAATTTTTGTATTCGCCAATTCGGTAGTTAGTATATTTTTCAATTAGATCTGAAATTAAAAGTCCAAAATTTTTTATCTCAAAACGCAAAGGAAGATTTAATATATCAATATTATTTTTATGATTATTAATCCATTCCTTCATAACTGCAGGATGATCGTTACAATATTTTTTTAATCCCCAAATTTTTTCATAGATAAAATCTTTATTGTTTTTTACCTCATTTTCTCCATGATTATATAGACGATCCATAACTTTTACTTTGTTTGACATAATCATCTGTTCTCTGGCCCAACCGTAATGAAAAATATGTGCATTGATGATTTTGGCCATTACTTTCTTATTACTTTCTTGATGCCTAAATCCTTGAGCATCTAAATAACTTTTTATGCCGATACCATTTCTAATTAAGCGGACTTCTCGACGATAAATATTGCGAGTATGTTTAATAATATCTGTATTGCCGTAAAAGTGAAGATAGTTAAAGATCAGTCCATTAATTTTGTTATCTTGTTCCATATTTTTAATTTCACTTTCAATGGTTGGTAGATCTTGCTCATGAATTGCTTCATCTGCTTGGATGTATTGAGCATATTTTCCTTTAGTAGCTTGAAGAGCGATATTGGTTTGCTCGGAAAGAACAAGTCCTCTTGAAAGTTGATTAGGATTCCAAAATGATTTTAAAAAGATAAATTTTTTTGATGTCAGATTATCTCTTAAATATTGGTATGTACCATCATCTTTTCTTAATTGCTCATCATTGAAACCCACATTAATAATAATCTCGTCACAGAGTGGTTCAATGCTCAAGATACTCTCTTTGATTGGATATCCAAGAGTAAGGCCATTTTTTATGAAGGTAAAACCAGAGATTTTAGGTCTAATTTGATTGTTATTTTTATTTTTCATAAAAAAGTGTTATTATAATAAACCTATGAACATCAATAAAAAAATTAAAAACGTTAAAAAAGTAAAAAAAATCCTGATAGTCAAAAATCGTGCATTGGGGGACTCTATCATAGGTCTTGCAACTATCCAATACATTAAATCACTAGACCCGGATGTATATATTGCCTACTGTCTTCCTTCATGGATAATAGCGCTTTACTCAAAACTTCAAACATCAGTCGATGAATACATTCCATTGGAATTAAGTGGTGCTAGTGATTGGTTAAAATTATTTTACAAACTTCTATTTAGAAGTGGAAGTAGTAATAAGAAATTTGAAAAATTTGATTTGATTTATGAGTTACACTCTTCTGGCAGCAGTTATAAATTTTTTAAATTATTTAGTATACTAACTGCCACTCCATATTTTTACAATAATCATCATAAAAAACAGGGAGGAAAACAAGCTGCTATTGAGCGTGATCTAGAGGGAGTTTGGCAACTCTTTAAATGTATTAGAAAAGAAAAATTACCATTTCCCGATTACCTTAAGTTTTTTCCAAAGGCTGTAGTTAAAAAAATCTATACTAGCAGTGTGGGCAATAAGAACAATGAGAGATTTATTGTTTTAGGTATCTCTGCTTCTCGCATGACTAAGGTTTGGCCGATAGAGAATTTTATAAAATTGATAGATTTAATTTTAAGAGTAAAACCTGATGTGAAATTTATTATTCCAATATCTGCTGATTTTCAAATTGATAGAGAGGTTGAAGAACTTTTTAGTAAAAACATAAGCGATAATTTAAATAAAAATATACTTATAATAAAAGAAAATTTGACAGAATTACCTTTGTATATAGCAAGAGCTTATTTGTATATTGGAAATGATACTGGATTAAAACACTTGAGTGTGGCAATAGGATTAAAAACATTTACTTTCTTTGGCCCCGATTCGCCAACGGAATGGCATCCATATGATCCTTTAAAACATCCATATTTTTATATTGGAAGTAATGAACTTTCGTGTAGGACAAAGAAAGAGCATTATTGTAGAATGTCTGTATGTGATAATACTTTTGATTGTTTGAAATTAATAACAGTAGATGATGTTTTCAAAGTTGTAAGTGAGGATCTTTAAATTTGTAAGTTATGTAAGGTAAATAAGGTAAGAAAGTTATGGATCAACAACATGCCAATGCCAATGCCAATTCTAGTGCCAAAGCAATAATTTTTTCCGATAATAATTTTGATGACATTCTTTTATTCTCTATAGAGACTACCTTTAATTTTGAAGTTTTAACGATTAAAAATTATGATCAATTGGTGCAAAATATTTCTAATCAATACTTTGCATTGATAGTACTTTTTGTAGAGTCTGGAAAAGAGATATTAGAAAAAATAAACCAATTATGGGAACAACAAAAAGTTGAAAATAGACTTCAATGTTCGGCGCTGATAATTATTGGCAATTATTTAGAAGATGATCAGGGTATAAAAAAAATTAAAGAATTTAATTTTCCAACTTTAACAATTCCTAAAGTAATAATATTAAATATTAATAGATTTATCATTGAAAATTTCATAAAAGATAATGACTATATTGAAGCAGAATTTTCTCCAATATCACTTACAACATTAATGCGTTTTAAGAAGTTATCATTTCCTGCTTATATAAAACTAAAAACTCGCTTTTTAAAAGTTCTTTCAGAAGGAGATCAATTTTATTCGGATGATTTAAACAAGTATCATTCTAAAGGAATAACACATTTATATTTAAAGAGAAAAACCAGCAAGTGGATTTTAGGGGAATTGGATAATCATATTGATAGTATTATGAATATGACAGATCTCAAAGGATCTATTGATATAACCGTTCCATCATCAGAGGTTCCCAAAGAAATTTTCAATGAAAAAATAGTTGTTGCATTTAAAGCTAATCCTAATTTAAATGAAATTAATTCTAAACCGACCACCATATCTGCGGGTAAACCTACCAATGAAGAACTAACAATTGCTGATGAATTTAAAATAACTAAAGATGCTGATGTTATAGGTAATTTAGTGGGGAAACCATTTCGCTTACGTGACGAACAGATGGAGGAGGTAAAAGAAAATTTAAATGCTGTTGTTAAAGTAGTTATGAAAAATCCAGAGATATGTAAGCTATTAAAGATGTTAAAAATTAATCGAGATAAATCTAGTTATTATGTAAATCATATCGGAACACTTATAAATGTTTGTACGGCCATAGCTACCAATATGGATTGGAAAACTGAACGTACTATTGAAAAATTAGTTTATGCCAGTTATTTTCACGATGCTGGTCTTTCAGAAAAACCAGAGTTATCACAGTTAAAAAATGAAATTGAGGCCAGAGAAAAGGGACTTGCAGAAAATGATTTAAAATTATATCTTTCTCATCCAAGTAAAGTGGCCGCTCTTTTGAAAGAGGTAGAGGGTTTTCCAGAAGATGTTCACTTGATTGTAGAACAACATCATGAGAGTCCAAAAGGAGATGGTTTTCCTAAGAAAATTAGTTCAACAAGAATTATTCCTCTTACTTCAGTATTTATACTCTCTCATAGTTTAGTTGATTATATGATTGATGATCCAAAATGGAATATATCTGATTTTATTGTTATGGCCAAAAAAGATTTTCCTGGAAATTCTTTTCGTAAAGTTGTTCAATCGCTGGAGATGACTAAATCTCAGATTCAATAAAATATTAGTGATTTCGATTTAGAAATTTGGTCTTAATTGTTCCATCAAGTTGTAATGAACGATATCCTCTTATTAAAACTCCATTAGCAGGTGGAGTGCTATCTTCAGTAGAGTTTACAGATCCATCATTATCATTGTTATTGTTATTAGTACCATCGAGTATGAGTGCGGCCGGAGATGTAATCAAGTCTGCATATAAATTCTCAATATTGTCTTGGTCTAGTGGACTTAAACTATGAATATTTTCAAGTGCAGTTACTGATGGTTTCATAATAGAATCGGTAAAGCTTGGAGCAGAGTGATTTAAACCTAAAGAGTGTCCCATTTCGTGAAGTAAGACTGAGAGAAAATCAATTTTGCCTCCAGATGGTGTATCCGTAGTTCTAAATTGGTGATCACGATAATTGAAAACGATATCAAAGTTTATCAAACGTAGATATTCATCAGCAGTATCTTTATTTATTAAATATCCTTCAAATACACATATTGCTAATGTTTGAGATGGTTCACCAACAAACCAAGCAGTGCTTTTGTAGATACCCATTTCAGTATCATTTAAATAATCATAGATTGTACTAAAAGTTTTATTGGCCACAGTAGTTGCATTAACATTAAAAAAGTTAAGATTGTTTGCGCCAGCTTCCCATGTATTAGCAGAAGTGGTGACAAGTGCAATCTCACTGCTATTAAATGCATTGGATACTCTTAAGTTAATAGGTAAATTGGTCGCTGACCATTTGTTTACTCTATTATTAGGATCAGGAGTTCCTGTAGGAATTGGAGTTGGTGTAATGATTGTTGCCAGAGTGATTTGAGCTTGAGCACTACCATCCTTATTTTGATCGTTAGTTACAGTTAAAGTGATTTTGTAAGTTCCGCTGCTAGCATAAGTATGATTAGTTATTGCTGTGGTTACTGTTGCGTTTTGACCATCTCCAAAGTTCCACTGATATTTTATTATGCTTGTAGAATTTGATTTGGAAGTGGAGGCATCGAAAGTCACCTTATAAGATGAACTATCTTGAGATGCTGTAAATCCAGCTGTTGGAACCGGAACGCTAATTACTGGTTTACATGAATATAGAGAAAGAGAAATGGTTGAGATTATAAATAATAAAGTAATAAAAGAACTAGTCGTCAATTGAGCTAAAGTTTGTTTAATTTGATTCATGGTTTTTCCTCGTAAAAATCTTAAGTGAAAAATATTATTAATATCATGTTGTAAGTTAACCTTTCTTGTAAAAATGATAACTTATTAAATCAAAATAATTTAGTAAAAGCTGATGAGAATGTGTTTTCTAATAGTTGAAACAAAAAAATTAAATGCATGATATTTAGTAATGCCAATAAATAAAGGCAGTTAGTGAAGATAGTTTTCGAAGTTAATGAAGTTAGTGAAGTTGGTTAATGAAGTAGACTAAAGCTCGAATTAATTTATGACGATTAAATTTTAAATGAGAATTAATTTTATTATGAATTTAATTAGAGTGTTATTTGAATGCTATTAGGGGTTTTATTATGAAAATTTTTATGAAATTTATTATGGATCAGGTTAATAGATTAAATTGTTATTTGCAAGATAGACTAGGTATACGTTTGAACATAATGATTAAGATATTTGTTCGAGGTATACCAATGATTATTATATCGTTATCACTAATTGAATTAATTTCATACAAGATGTCTAGTAATCAAATCGAACAGCTTACCAAAGAGCAGGAATTAACTTTAACAAGTATTCATGCTGAAAAATTAGAGAGCATAATTAGTAATATGAAAAATGAATTGATTTCAGTGAGAAATCTGCCATCGCTGATAAATTTTCATGAGAATATCACATTTAATTTAATAAATGAGGCAGAAACAGAGAAGAATTTGATAAAAGATTTTTTTCTAAAAATGAATGAACAATCGGGAACGGATACTTTTTTTAGATTTATTTATAAGGATGGACAGGAAAAGGTTAAGGTATGGGGGAAAAATGCTCTAACCAATCTAGAAGGTGGCATTAACTTAAATGAAATAATACCTAATTTAAAAAGTGATATATCAGAAAAAATTGTATATAAATTTGATATTCAAAAAGAGAGTAAACAACATAGTATCATTCTTCGTTTGCCAGTAATACTGAGTGGAAATTTAATTGCAGTAATTGAAATAAGTAGAGGGTTAGATAGTATTTTGGGTTTTTTGAAGAAAGAGAAGGTTTTTAAAAGTGGTTATCTGGCAATCCTATCTGCAGAGAGCAGAATTATCTATCATCCAAAATTCGTCGCCAATGATCCAATTGAAGATAGTGACCTGAAAGGGTTATTAGATAAAATGATTAAAGAAAAATCTGGAAATTACACTAGTGAAATTTTAGGAGATAAATTTATTACTGGTTTCTCACCTCTTGAACATTATCCCTGGTATGTAGTGGCGTTTGCTCCACAAGAGGAGATGTTAGAGGTACTAACTAATATCAAAAATATTGTTATTATAATAGTATGTGCGAGTGTACTCTTGGGTGGATTGTTGATTTACTTTTTTATGAAAAATGTAGTGGTTGCTCCATTAAATAAAATCTTAGATGCCACTAGACAGGTAAAGTTGGGAAATCTTGATGTACAAGCTGATATTTCCTCTGGATCTGGCGCAAATTCAGCTCATACTTATAATGATGAAATTAGTGAGTTAGGGATTTCATTTAATGAAATGATTCAAAAATTAAAGCAGTACGTAGGTGAGATTAAAGAATACAATAAAAATTTAGAGCAAAAAATTAATGAAAGAACCACAGAGCTGAATGAACAAAACAAAAAAGTATCTAACTTGCTAAATAATATGCAACAAAGTGTTTTTACTATTAATGAAGATGAAATGGTATTTGCACCTGTCTCGAAATACTCAGAGGAGATTTTTGGAAAAGCAATAGAGGGAAAAAATATCTTTGATCTTCTCTATAGAGGTATTGATTCTAAGAGTGAAGAGTATTCATTAATCAAGACTGCACTAATTTCTATTTTTGGAAATAATCGTTTGCAATGGAAATTAATGGAAACAAATTTCCCTGCTCAAGTAAGTTATTTATGTGATGGCCATGATGGAATTGATGGCAGTGTTGGAGAGAAGAAAGAAAAAATTTTACATGTGACATATACACCAATATTTGATCAGAATAATGAGTTGGTTGAGCAATTAATGTTTGTGGTAGATGATATCACTGAGATTAAAAATTTAGAATTAAAGATTGAAAAACAAAAAGCAGAAAATGCTAGAAATTTGCAGATATTGCAAGAGTTGTCTAGCAAAGAGATAAGTGATGTACAATCATTTTTTGAGGGAGTCTTTAAGTTGTTAGATGATTGTCAGCAAGTAGCATCTGAAGATGTATCAAACAATAAATTACAAAGTGTTTTTAGAAATATTCATACTATCAAAGGAAATTCTAGAATATTGGGTTTTAATATAATTTCCCAAACTACACACAAGATTGAGAGTGAACTTAATTTAAGTGTAACTCAAAATCAGTTTGATAATAAGAAACAAGGAAATATTTTCTTAGGAGATGTAAAGCAAAAGATTGATCAAATTTATTATCAAGTAATGGAATATTTTAATTATGCTAGCAAACTATTTAGAATAAAAAATAGTACTTATGAAGAAAATTTAACTGCTTGTCATTTAGAATTGCTTAAACTTGAAACAGATTTAAACTCAAGTCATCTAGTGAATGGATCTGAAAATTATTTAAGTATACTTGTTAGTGCTTCTCAGAGAGTGAATGTTCATGCAAAAAAAATTGGTCATAATGATATTATCCAGAATTGCAATGAAATACTTATGCATATAAATGAAAATAACAGCACTAAGAATCAAGATAAGAAATTTATAGCAAAAAAATACAACCTAATGGGTAGTAAGATTAAGAATCTATATTTGGGCCAACTGGTTAAAATTGGATATATGGTAGATATAAAAATATGGAGAGAGATTTTCAATAAAGTATATTTGATAACAAAAGCATTTACCAAAGAAGATAGTCAATTAATTAGTAAATCAATAGAAGAGTTATATAAGTTAGCAGAGACACACTCACTTGTATACCTTACTACAATCAGTCAGTTGCAATTAAAGGAATTAGTGGGCAACAAGAATGAAGATATCTTTTCTAAAAAAATTGTTTTCGATTCGATTATGGGATATCTATTTAATTTATGGAATTATATCTCTTTAGTTTCACTTATGGATACTGCTTGTAAATTAACTGCTTCCAAAAGAAGTTTGTTAGTAAACAAATCAGAAAGCTATGATGATGTGATTATTTCTTCAATAATAAATGAAATAGATAATAAGAATGGTCTTGGTGATTTTTTTGAGATGTATTCATTAGTAATGGATGTTTCTGGTGAAGATGTATATTGGCGTTTTGTGGCCAGTCCTACTACCAATATAGTACCAGAAATTATTTTTGAGAAGATAAGAGAAAATTATTTAGGGCATCTACCATCTTTTGCTACAGACGATGATTTATCAAGTTTATTAATTCGTCAGATAATCCAAGTTTTGAGTAAAAACAATGAAATGTTTGCTTACACAATAAATGTGGATCTATGTTATCTTTTTGGACAATATATAGAGGATACATTGATAGCTAACTGTACTGAAAAAGTAGAAGTTGTAAAAAATAATTTACAGCAGTTAGGAAGTATATTGGAAAATTTAATTTCTGAGCGACCAAAAGACGATAGCATGCTTTATTTAAAAAAACAGTATAACAAATTATTCGAAACATCAGTGAAAGATTATTTAAGCAGATACTCTAGAATGGTTAGAGATATATCAAATAATCTAGGTAAAAAGGTGAAGTTCAAAGTTATTTGTAGAGATGAGATCACTATGAATAATGAAAAATTGAATTTATTATGTGATGGAATTACTCATTTAATCAGAAACTCTTTAGATCATGGTATCGAATTACCTGAAGAGAGAAGAAAACTTGGTAAAAATGAGGTGGGTGAACTTATTGTGGAAGTCAAGGAGCAAAATGATCAATTTCTCATTTCTGTAAGCGATGATGGTAGAGGATTAAATAAAGAGGTAATAGTTAAAAAGGCAATTGATAATAATCTACTAAAAGAAAAATCTATCCATCTATATAAAGACGAGGAAATCGTTAATCTGATATTTTTACCTGGTTTTACTACTAAGAGTGTATCCAATGAATTATCAGGTCGAGGTGTAGGAATGGATGTGGTTAAAAATAATATAGAGAAATTAGGCGGGGAATTAAGTGTAGTAACAAAAAACGGTGAGGGAATGACAGTTAAATTGCTGCTAAATCGATAATAATAAAAAAAATACAGATTAATAAAAACATAGAGTGAAATTTTATGAAAAAACATACTAACCTAACAAATATTATTCGCAGAACTACTAGAGAGATTTCAAAAATTAGATTCTCTTATTTAAGTCAAAGAAATGATGCTGAGATAATAGAGTACCAACAGATGAATGAGACAACTGATAGATCTGTAAGATCTGCAAGACGGGACTTAATTTATTCAGCAGAAATTGAAATTAATATGAGTGATTTACGGATAGAGTTTAGATGCTTTTACAGTAGTGATACTGAAAAGAAAATCATTCAAGCTCAATATGGTGATATTCCTTTAGCGGAAAATGAGGTACCAACATTTTTAGGAGAGTTTTGTAATTTGGTGGGTGGTAGTTTGAAAAATATTTTACAAGATTCCTTTGAAGGATTAAGAAGTGATAAAAACTATCTTTCTATCCCTAAAATAATTAGCAATATAAATCCAGATGATTTTATAGCTTCTAAAACTAGAAATGATTCATGGTTTTTAAAGTGTGAAAAGTATTTTATTCTTTGTCAGATTGTAATTCAATTTAAAAAAGATAAAAACATATCAATTATTGATCGTAAGATAAAAAACAAAGAAGCAGAGATTGTTTTTTCTGATAATGGAGGAGAAATTATTTATTCATTTGAAAGTTTAAACAATAAAACAAATAAAACGTGAGGATTAAAATCATGAATGAAAAAAAAGAAAAAGTTAAAATTTTAGTTGTAGATGATAATAAATTTGCCAGAATGTCTATAAGTATGTCTTTGGATAGCGAGACATACATTTTTATTGAAGCAGCAGATGGATTGGATGGATTAAAAAAATTAGAGGAAAATCCAGATGTAAAATTAATCATTGCTGATTATTATATGCCTAATATGGATGGACTAGCAATGTGTGAAGAGATTAGAAAAAAATCTGATCATAAAAAAATTCCAATTTTTATGGTAACCACTGAATCCTCCAAAGCAATTCAAGAGAAAGGAAAGCAAGTTGGAGTGATGGCCTGGATGTGCAAACCTGTTGATAAACAAAAGCTCATGCATATTATTAATGCACTAAATATTTGATTATTATTTTAGGTAAAAAAGGAGGGTTTATGTTTCAGTTTCTATTTAAGTTTAAGAGAGGACTAATTGCTAATGCTAATGTTACTACTATTATCACTACTATTGCTATATTTGCTCTATCAATATTTCAAATTAGTTTTAGTACCAACAATCTTTATGCTAAAGAGACTACGTTAAAAGTGGTGTTGTCTAGTACAGATCCCACGGGAATTCAACCATATTCAAATTGTTTTGAAACAACATCTTTGAGTATTTATAGTCAAATTTTTGATCCTCTGATACACATAGATCTTGAGGGAAAACTTGCACCATCACTTGCAATTTCATGGAAGCAGCTTTCACCTACTCTCTGGGAATTTAACTTAAGAAAGGGAGTAAAATTTCATAATGGAGAGGATTTTAATGGAGAGTCAGTTAAATTTTCTTTTGAATCAATTTTAAATCCTGAAAATAAATCAAGCTTACCATTTGTTTTCAATACCATAAAAAAGGTAAGTGTGGACGCTAAAGATCCCTATAAGATTACTATAGAAACCGCTATTCCAGATGGAATGTTTTTATATCGATTAGCATTTGGAGCAATTACTCCTCCTGGATTTATAAAAACAAATGGTTTTGATAAATTTAGAGAAAAACCAATTGGAACTGGGCCATATAAATTTATTAAATGGGAAAAGGGTAAAGAAATATACCTTACTAAAAATACAAATTATTGGATCAATGGAATTCCCAAAATTGATCACTTGAGATTTAAATTTATTCCAGTTGAACAATGGATAGATGCTTTTATAAAAAAAGAGGTTGATTTTATTCCATATCTAGAGGGACGTTTTGCTCAAACAATTGCTAAAAATACCAATGGAGAAGCGAGAATTATGAAACGATTGAGTTTATATTCTGGAATAATGTTAATGAGAAACCAAGGACCATTAGCAGTTAAAGAAGTTCGTGTTGCCATCAATCATGCAATAGATAGAGATAAAATTATTCGTATTGGCTCTTATGGAAATGCTATCCCTGTGGCGGGACTTGGAATAAAGGGTGAACTTGGTACTAATGAAAAATTAATACCCTATGCTTTTGATTTAGAAAGGGCAAAAAAATTATTGGCCTCCACGCCTCATAAAGATGGTTTTAAGTTGAAAGTTTTGGCCATGAATACTGATATGGGTACAATTAAGATTATTGCTGGAATGTTAGATGAACTAAAGATAAAAATGGAGATAGATTATATGTCTCCTCCAGAGGTGCAAGCATTCTTACTTAAAAATAATAGTGCTGATAAATCAAAATTTCCATATGATTTAATATATTATCCTATGGATAATCCATTAGTGGATTGGGCCTTTACTGCTAGCTGGGCCTATATGTCTGCTAGTCCCTTTTCACTTCTAAATGATAAACGCTTTGATGAAAAGTATATGTGGGCGCTTCAAGCAGACAATTTAGAGGAGCATGAAAAGCGCTTGAAAGAGGTAGATAAGTTTTTTTATGATGAGGCATTATCAATTTTTACCATTCAGAGGATAATGACCGGTGCTGTTCAAAGAAATGTAAAAATATTTAAATATCCACTAAATGCTCAAATGGCCCAAGAAGTTTTTTCCGAGGCAGAGTTTATAAAATAGCTCCTTTTCATATTGTATTCTACAGATATACAAACATACATTTGGCCCCTTATTTTTAAAATAAGGGGCCAAATCTTTAAGATAAATATCATTTAATCATTTAATCCTTACCACCTTTAACACACATGATTTGTTTAAGTTCATAAAGTTTCTCTACCAGATCACTTTGATTGGCCATCACTACATCGATATTTTTATATGCTGAAGGTAGCTCATCTATTATGCTACGATCTTTTCGGCACTCGATTCCTTTTGTTTGTTTTTCAATATCATTTTCGTTAAAAGTTTTAAATGCTTCTGTTCGACTAAGCTTTCTACCTGCTCCATGTGAAGAACTACAAAATGATTGTGGATTTCCTTTTCCTTTCACAATATATGATTTAGTTCCCATACTACCTGGAATAATTGCCAATTCATTTTCTTTGGCGGAGACTGCTCCTTTTCTAATTAACCACACTTGAGTGCCAAAATGATTTTCAAGTGAAGCAAAATTGTGATGACAGTTCACTTGAAAAAAATTATCGCTTGCTTTATTAGTGGCCTTTGCTTCTACAAGACGTGCATCTTTATAAATAAAAAAAGAGACATCTTTTATCAGACGATTTAACATCTCTTCGCGATTCATACTGGCGTAGTTCAAGGCCCAATTTAAATCATGAATGTAATCATTAAATTCATTTGTTCCCTCTACTAAACAAGAAAGTAAAGGATCTGGTACTTCCACTTGCTTTAATTTTTTTGCTTTCTCGATATATTTTTCAGCTATGACAAGTCCGATGTGTCTACTTCCAGAGTGAATCATAAGCCAAGCAGAATTTTCACTATCGTACATAAGTTCAATAAAGTGATTGCCGCCACCAAGGGAACCTACTTGGTGAAGAGCATTTTTCATTTCTTTATTATTATTATTATTATGTTCTTTGAAAATTCTAGGAAGTCCCAATTGATTAAACTTAGTTGTAACAGCGTTACTTACATCACGGTTACCATTTCTTCCTAGAGGAATTGATCTTTCAAAAGAGTGCCGTAAGTGTTTTATGTCTTTTGTAAATTGATCAATTTTAAATGGCAATTTAAGTGCGATCATACCACATCCAATATCAACGCCAACTGCACTTGGAATAATTGCTTTGTTTAATGCTATAACAGATCCTATAGTACTTCCCTTGCCAGTGTGTGCGTCCGCCATCAATGCTACATGGTGAATGGCAACTGGAATTTTAGTAACATTAATGGCCTGTTCAAGAGCAGAATTTTCTAAATCACTGGCCCAAATTTTTATTGGAATTCGCGTATTAGTTATCTCTTGGATCATTTTATTTCCTTAAACTAATATTAAATTCATATTAAATTCATATTAACTCAATTTAAATGTTTGCATTGGAAAAGACTAGGAAAATTAATCCACAAATAAACAACATATGAAAGTAAAATTTAAGAGAGTATAATGAGTATTAATATCATCATCATTATCATTATCATTATCATTATCATTATCATTATCATCGATACAAAATGGAGTGTGCTTTATGTGCTCTATGTACTCTACAAAAAAAAATAGATATTATTTATTGTCAAATAATTTGAATTTTATTTTAGATAATCACTCTTTACGTACGAGAGCAGAGGATATACTTAAGACTAAATCCTCTAAACAACAAGATTCCAAAGATTCCATTGATTCCAAAAATTCCAAAGATTCCATTGATTCCAAAAATTCCAAAGATTCCAGAGATTCCATTGATGATTTTTCTCCTGAGAAGATGCGACAGTTAATTCATGAATTAGAACTTCATGAGATTGAACTTACAATTCAAAATAATAATCTGATTAGTGCATATAACGAGTTAGAAATGTCTCGTGCTCTCTACTTTGAGTTATATAATCGTGCACCAGTAGGATATGTAACAATAAATAGTGATGGGATTATTTTGGATGCTAATCTTACTATTGCTAAACTCTTGGGAATTGAAGTCACAAATCAGTTAATCAATATGCCATTTACTAATTTTATTAATTATCAATCTCAGGATAATTTTTATTTTTTTCAAAAAAATCTTTTTGCTACGGAATCGCGACAGTGTTGTGAACTTCATATGTTGGATCAAAATAAAAAAGAAGTTATGGTTTCTATAGAGGGAATTGTGGATAAAGATAGTGCGATTTTAGATGACACTGTAGGTCGCTTGATAATTAATGATATCACTGAGGAAAAACGTATTTTGAAAGAAAAACAGGAGATGCAAGCTCAATTATTTTATACTTCAAAACTTACATCTATTGGTATCTTGGCCGCCGGTTTGGCCCATGAGATTAATAATCCATTGACTATTATTATGGGAAATATTGAACTAATGGAAGATGATTGTAATAGTAGTTTAGATGTAAATAAGCTTGAGCAGATAAATAAAATAAAAAATGCAAGTATTAGAATAACTAGCATTGTGAATAGTTTAAGAAATTTTGCACGTCCTGATACAAATCATCTTGAAAAAATCGACATGCATAAGTGTATCAATGAGACGTTAGATCTTGTGAAAGAAATTTATAAAAAAGAGAATATAAAATTAGAAGTTTGCTTTCATGCTCAAAATTATTTTGTCCAAGCAAATATTGGAAAAATTCAACAAGTAATTATTAATATGCTACATAATGCAAAAGATGCTATGGCCAAAAACAAAGAGGGGCATATAAAAATTGTTACATCAAATAATAGAGAAGAAGATTTATTAATAGAGATCAAAGACAACGGTATAGGTATTCCTAAAGAAAATGTTTGTAAAATATTCGATCCATTTTTTACTACCAAGGATTTAGGAAAGGGAACAGGACTTGGACTTTCAATTTGTCATGCAATTATTAATTCTATTGGTGGCACAATTAGTGTTGAGAGCGAGGATGTGTTTTGTACATCATTTAAAATTACTATACCTCGAACTTCGATATAACAAAGTTTTATCAAACATAACAACAACCAATCTAGACTAAGATAAAGATGGCGATATTGCTTATAATATGATACATCTGGTTACTGAGATGATTACTGATTTGAAAAAAATTAATAAATAAGATAAAAAGGTCATTGATGTAAATGTTGTTATTAAAAAATGTTTTTTTAATTCCTCAATTAACAGATTCAAAGTTAAAGATTGCTGATATTTTAATTAAAGATGGTTATATTATAAAAATTGAAAAAGATATTAAAAATCTATCATCTAAAATCACAACCATTGATTTGAAAGATAGGTTTTTAACTCCTGGTTTTATCGATCTCCATCTTCATCTCACACTAACAGGATCTGATACTCTCCATGATAACTTTAGAAATAATTATTACAAATGTATGCAAGCATACTCATCTGCTCTTGCATCTCTTAAAGCTGGTTTTACTACCATTAGAGATCTTGGCTCTGACGATAGAATTGTTAATCATGTTCGAGATGCGATTAATAAAAATAGTTTACCGGGACCGACTATAATTTCTGCTGGCAAGATTTTAACTCCAACAGAAACTGGTAATGAATATTTTAGTCAAATGTATCAAGAATGTGATGGCCATGACGAAGTCATGAAGTATGTAAGAAATGAAATTAAACAAGGAGCTGATTTTATAAAACTTATGTGTTCAGGAGCTTTCATGAATCCAGGGGGAGATCCACAACAATTACTATATTCAGATGAAGAAATTATTACAGCAGTGAAAATTGCTAAAACTAAAAACAAATATGTAGCGGCCCATGCTCACGGATCAGAAGCAATCAAACAATGTATACGTTGTGGAGTAAGAACAATTGAACATGCTACTATGATTGATGATAAGGCGATTCAAGAGTTGAGCACGAGCAATAGCAAAAAGAAAAACAAAAGCAATAATAATACATTTATTGTTCCCACAATTACTGCTTTTGTGGATACTCCTTTTATTGAAAATATTAGGAATGCCTATGAATCAAAACTAATAATTGGTTTTGGTACTGATCAGGGAATTGAAAATACTTTTCACGGACAAAATGCCAATGAATTTATTTTCAGAAAAAAACTAATTGGAATGAAAGACATTGATATTTTATTACAAGCAACTAAGTATAACTCAATTATTGCTCAAATTGATAAAAGTGTTGGAACTATCGATGTTGGAAAAAAGGCAGATCTGGTAATATTAAATAAAGATCCAACAAAAGATATCATTGCATGCAAAGATGCTGTTCATATGGTGATTAAAAATGGAAAAAGAGAAGGTAAAAATTAAACATCACTCATGTTTGTTTATTATTCCTGATATATATGTATATATATTAAAGTAAGTTATTATTTAATATATCTTTAAGCTCAGATTTAGTTTGATTATTCATTTTAATTTCAAAATCTCTTAAGGTAAAATCTCTACAAGACCCAGAACCATCTTTGTTATCTTTCTTTCTCTCTTTTCTTATTTGTAATTGCATTTTTCGAGTTTTTTCTATTCTGGCGTCAGCGTTTTTCCAGCAAGTTTTAATTTGTTTGCTTGATTTTTTATCAATCAAACTAAGGTCATCCATGATACTTAGAAGTTCTGCCGCCATAGATGAACCCATTAATGTACCTCCGCTACCAGTTTGATAATGAATGTAATCGAAAATTTTTTTTATTGCTTTGTTTTTCGTTTCCTTGGACCAGCGATAATTTTTAACAGCATAAATTAAACCTTTTATGAAAAAATAATTTTCAAATGTATGGACACAACTAAAACGTTCTCTTTCTAATTTAGTTATCATTTCAATAAAGTTCTTGAAGTTGCTCTGATCACAGTTATCTTTAATTAAGGAGTAAAAGGCACTTTCATCACTCTCTGTAAATTTCGATACATCAAAAGCATTAATGTAGGATAATGCCTTTTGTTCGTCTTCTACAAATATGATAGAATCATTTTCATTACCATTTTCTTTTTTTATGTAAGCTTTTATCGTGAGATCATCATTTTGTTTGTTACAGATAATAACCTTATCTTTTATAGATAGATTTATTTTATTATAGGCGGATATAAAGTCTGCTTCTTTTAAAATAGCGGATGCTTTTGTTGAATAAATACTTAATGTGCTAGAAATAAAAATATAAAAAAATAATAATTTCATTTTTGTTCCTTCCTATTATTTTTTATAACAAGTGTTGATTATATCATCCGATGTTTTTATCGATAGTGCTTTTATACAATAGTAGTTTAAGAATGAACATATTGACAACCGCGAAAGTGGTACATCCGGATCTTAGAGTATCGAAATTTTTTCATGAGAGAGCTTTGCTATATTAATGCAAGATATCAAGCATATGTAAAAAAGGTTTCTGAGAATTTAACAATAGAAAAAATTGCCTCTCAATTTGTTAGTATGGTCGATAAATTAATTTATGTTAAACAAACATACTTGTTTGGATCATACATATATGGAACACCTAACGAGCACAGCGTGCGATCTGGATATTGCTATTATTTCTCTAGATTTCAATCATCTTACCTAGGAGCATGGCCCTCGGACTCGGACCTGAAATAAGTCGGTCGGCACCTTTTTTTGGCACCTTTTTTTAAGGCAGACTAAGTAAAAACTTATCGGCAGATATTATCCTAATCCCATCGCAAATCTTATCAAAGTTACTATCTTTTATTACTTGATAGCAAAACGGAATATTTAATTTGTTTTTAAAATATTGTAGATGGCCAGATGGACTACGATCGCTTAATTTTGTTTCTATGGCCATCCAAGGTTTTCCATTAATAGTTAATAAGAAATCAACCTCTCTTTTTTCTCTATCTCTTAGATAGTACATCTCACATTTCTCTCCATGTACATCATGAAGGAAGTGAACTGTTTTAAGCAAGTGAGATGCTATTATATTTTCAAATTTAGCACCCTCGTTTTCAAGTTCCGACCAATCCCAGAGATATAGCTTTCCTTCCTTTTTTAAAGATCGTGCGATGTTTTTACTGTAAGGATAAATTCGAAAGTTATAATAAAATGTTTCTAATATTCTGATCCAATTACCAACAGTCCTATGACCAACTTCAATATCTTCTCTCAAAGAATTGAGCGAAATAGGTGATGAAACTTTTGATGGAAGAAGAGAACATAGAATTTGCATTTGATCTAGCTGCCTTATATTTTCAGTATCTCGAATATCTTCTCTAAAAAGTCGTTCTGTGCGCTCGTTATGCCAACGTTTTAATGTTCTCATTGAGGATTTAAGAAGTGGTTCAGGAAACCCACCATAAATGTATAGTTGTTGAAAGTGTTGACGTTCACTACGATTAGGAATGATTAATTCTTTCATTGGATCTATTTGAGGAGCAATATCACTTAATTCTGAAAGAGAAAATGGATGCAAACGAAAGTAATGATACCGACCCATGAGCGAATCACTACCTCGACGATAGAGATCTAAGCGAGCACTTCCTGTAATAAAGAAATTATATTTATCTTTGAATTTATCATAAAAACCTTTTACTAAATTTTTCCATTTTTTATACTTATGGATTTCATCTAAGATGATCAATCCTTGTTCTGAGTGAAAGTATGCAGATAAAATATCTTTACGATCATCTTTAAAGTCCCAATTGTAATATTTATGTTCAGAAAATTTAGGTGCCAAAAGTTTTTGAGAAAGTGTGGTTTTTCCAACTTGTCTTGGCCCTGCTAAAAAAACCATCTTCTCTTGAATATCTTCTAAGATAAACTTTAATAAATATCGTGATCTCATATTTTTGTAATATACACTAGCGTATACGCCATAGTTAAAATAATTCCATATATATCAATAAATCAATACAAGACAATTTTATCCTCTAGGGCAAATATGTCAAGACATTTATGTCCTTTGGGCAAAAAATGTCATACACATTATCTGTGCTTCAATTTTTAATTATATAGATTTTGCTGAGAAAGATTATAAGACAGAAAAATTACTTATTTCAAAAAAGGATGAAGATGTTCTTGTTGTTATTCTCTTTCATATACAACAAGCAGTAGAAAAAATTGCCTCTCAATTTGCTAGTATGGTCGATAAATTAATTTATGTTAAACAAGCATACTTGTTTGGATCATACATATATGGAACACCTAACGAGCACAGCGATTTGGATATTGCTATTATTTCTCCAGACTTCAATCATCTTCCTGAGGTACCAACTATAAAAATGCTCCTAAGGGCCGCTCGTCACATAGATCCAATCATTGAACCGGTGGCACTAACTGAGGAAGAATTAGATAACCCTTTTCCTGGAAGTGTGGTCGTAGATATAAAAAATCGTGGTCAAAAGATATAAAACTAAATATGAATGGTTGAATGGTTGAATGGTTTTCTAGGAACATTTTTAAGTTCATCTTTTGTTTGACCATAATATTAAATCTCTAACGTCTTTAAAATATTCACCAACTTGCTTTATTGTCAATGAGCTCCACTTACTTACAGATTGTTTTGTCCAGTTAAAGAAAATACGATATACACCAGAATATAGGATCAAAATATTTTACTCAATTTATTTATATTAACTGGGATAGAGAAAAAAAATTGAGAAAAGTTTTTGATGAAGATTTTGATGTAGATCGAATAATTAAAGATCTCTCCTTGATCTTAAATGTTAAAGTTAATCCTAAAAAAGATTTAATCTTCTTTGACGAAATTCAAGAGTGTCCTAAAGCACTTCATGCTTTGAAATATTTTTGTGAAGATAAACCGGAACTAGCAATAATTGCAGCTGGATCACTCCTGGGAGTAACTCTATCAGAAGAATCATTTCCCGTTGGAAAAGTTACATTTCTAAATCTTTATCCAATGAATTTCGAAGAATTCTTACTTGCAATTAACGAAGATGACGAAGAAATGGCACAAATAATTTCAAAATTTAATATCAACAAAACAACAAAAATTTCCAATATCGTTCATCAAAAGATTTGGGAATTACTGCTCGATTACTACATAGTTGGTGGACTTCCAGAGGCAGTTAAGATGTATGTTGAAGAAAAAAATAAAAAAAATCACAATGGTTATTTGGCCGCTCGGAATATTCACAAAACCTTAATCAAAAGCTATGGTAATGATTTCGCAAAACACACAGGTAAATTAAATGCCTCACATATAGTGGAAGTTTTTCATAATATCCCTTTACAACTTGCTAAAAATTTAGATGGTTCCGTTCAAAGATATATTTTTAAAAATGCTATCAAAGGCAAAAATATATTTCATGATATCATTGGTCCAATCGACTGGCTTACTCGGGCCAATCTGATTATCAAAACTAGAATTTGTAATAAGTCCGCTATTCCCCTAGAGAGTTTTTGCAAAGATAATATTTTTAAACTATATTTTTTTGATATCGGTTTGCTGACATCCATTCTTGATATTCCATTGGATGCTATTTTGAAAAATGATTATGGTATTTCAAAAGGATTTTTTGCAGAAAATTTTGTGGCCCAGGAGCTCAAAGCAATTAATCCAGAACACTCTTATTATGGATGGAATGAAGGTGATTCTGAAATCGAATTTTTAACATATGATCATGGCAAGATAATTCCTATAGAAGTCAAATCAGGAATCAGAACACGCGCTAAAAGTTTAGGTGTATTCATGGATCGCTATAAACCACCTTACGCCATAAAACTAAGTGCCCTAAATTTGCATGAAGATTTTTATCAAAACAAAACTATGGTTAAAAACATTCCACTCTACTTGGCAAGTAAAGTTTATTCTTCATAACGGTTATCACAAGAAAATATAATTACTGGTTAAATATTTGCGAATGCGAAACAAAAAGAGCATGGCACTTCACCTTCACAAGAAGTTCTGGATTGGCAGTATGATCGATCAATTCTCTTGGTTTTAATAAATTAATAGAAAGTGCATTCTTGAATATCATATTTACCCAAGTAGACTTACCTGTTCCCCTCGGACCAAACAAAAAGAAACTTTGTTTAGGTTTATTCAAAAAACGATCAAACATTTAAAGCTCCTTGTTTCTTTCAAAATTAAGAAACAAAATTAAGTCTCTTGATACCCCAGTGACTGACTAATAGTTAGTAGTAATTAGTGGCCGTACATCCGTCATTTTAACGGCAAAAATGACGGATGTACAGTCAAGTTGTCTTGATACTTCAACAGGAGTAATGTTTTGCCTTATTAAAGAATTAACGGAGAGGATTATTGATTCTCTTTCACTTTAATTTAGGAAGTATGACAAAATTACACAAATACTAAATCAAAGTGTTTCTATCAGATTCAATCAATTGAATATCAAATTTTTTCAACTCTAGATGAGAATGTATAGTTGGTCAGCACTTTCTTGGTACTGGTTGTCTAGTTATTAAGTTTTGAAGTTGAGAGGTAAAAAGTTTACAGCTTGATCTCAAATGCTTACAGAAATTTTTATTTTATTATCTTTTAACAAAAAGCCTGGCAACACCCTCTCAAAAGAAGTGCGATACCATCTCCTAACTTTCTTAACTTAACCTAATCCCAAAAAGTCGGCCGGCACCCTAATTAATTCATCCGGACGTTTTAGCACCGGGCACTCAACTCCTTTACTCATCAACAATTATTCGTTATATTTATTCTATATCTAGTCTGTTGTTTATTGTCTTTACTTCTTAGGAGCTGTATATACTATGCCAGTTATTTCATTTTTTTATGGAATCATTATACGAATGAACTTTAATGATCATGCTCCTCCTCACTTTCATGCTGAATACCAAGGACATCAAGCTGCATATGAAATTTCTAAATGTTCTTGTGTTGCTGGTGAATTACCTAAAAGTGCAGACCATTTAATAAGAAGGTGGTGCAAGATACATCGTAAAGAGCTAGTGGATAATTGGAATAAGGCTAGAAAAGGTGAACCCCTTAATCGTTTACCAGGAATTGAGTAATGAAAAAAAAATGGGAATTAAAAAAAATAATAAAGGTCGAAGTTCATCCTAAGTTTAACTTGGTATGTACCTTCGATGATAATGTTGTTAAAAATTTTTCAATGAATCAAATCATCACTTGTGGTGGTCCAATGGCAAAACCATTAAAAAAGCAATCGTACTTCAAAAAAGTTTTTCTTGAGATGGGTACTCTTACTTGGCCTAATGGCTATGATGTATGCAGCGATCTTGTATACGCTCAAGGAACAGAGTTACAATTCATCAAGAGAGGTAAAAAGTTTGCAGCTTGATCTCAAGTGCTTGCAGAAATTTTTATTTTATTTTATTTTATTTTATTTTATTTTATTTCTTTTCTTTTATTTTAACAAAAAGTTTGGCAACACCCTCTCAAAAGTCGTACGATACTATCTCCTAACTCTCTTAACTTAACCTAATCCCAAAAATAAGTCGGCCGGCACCCTATTTTGTGTGGCCGTATATATAAAAAATCGTGGTCAAAAAATATAAAACTAAATATTGTAACATATTGTTTTTGGTTCATGAGTATCAGGAAGAAGTACTCGCTATTCTGGTATATTGATATAGATATAGATATAGATATAGATATAGATATAGATATTGATAATGTAATGGAGCTATCTCTCTTTGAATGAAGGATTTGAATGTAGATTTGAATTAAGTAAGATAAAGGAACAATTCTCTCTGAGTGATATTCCTATATTAGTTGATATTTGTGATTACTATGCACTTAGCGAGGATTTTAAAAAGCAAATTCAAGACAATGCTATTGTCATTAAAAAATAAAATCCATAGTCATAGTCATAGTCATAGTCATAGTCATAACACATCTTGAATGTTTGCATGAGCGAAACCAAACGAGCATGGCACTTACTGCTCTTGATTTTACACTTTTTAGGCGGTATAAATGTATAAATGCCACACTTTTTAGGCGATAAAAGTGTAGCTTAGAATGAATGGAGATTTTCTATGCAAAGATTAATTATTAAAGAGTTAAAAGATTGGTATAAATCAAAACATCGAAAACCATTGATCGTCCAAGGTGCCAGACAGGTGGGAAAAACCTATATCATCAAAGAATTTGCAACAAAAGAATTTACTCAATTTATTTATATAAATTGGGATACAGAAAAAAAATTGAGAAAAGTTTTTGATGAAGATTTTGATGTAGATCGAATAATTAGAGATCTCTCTTTGATCTTAAATGTTAAAATTAATCCTAAAAAAGATTTAATCTTCTTTGACGAAATTCAAGAGTGTCCTAAAGCACTTCATGCTTTGAAATATTTTTGTGAAGATAAACCGGAACTAGCAATAATTGCAGCTGGATCACTCCTGGGAGTAACTCTATCAGAAGAATCATTTCCCGTTGGAAAAGTTACATTTCTAAATCTTTATCCAATGAATTTCGAAGAATTCTTACTTGCAATTAACGAAGATGACGAAGAAATGGCACAAATAATTTCAAAATTTAATATCAACAAAACAACAAAAATTTCCAATATCGTTCATCAAAAGATTTGGGAATTACTGCTCGATTACTACATAGTTGGTGGACTTCCAGAGGCAGTTAAGATGTATGTTGAAGAAAAAAATAAAAAAAATCACAATGGTTATTTGGCCGCTCGGAATATTCACAAAACCTTAATCAAAAGCTATGGTAATGATTTCGCAAAACACACAGGTAAATTAAACGCCTCACATATAGTGGAAGTTTTTCATAATATCCCTTTACAACTTGCTAAAAATTTAGATGGTTCCGTTCAAAGATATATTTTCAAAAATGCTATCAAAGGCAAAAATAGATTTCATGATATCATCGGCCCAATCGACTGGCTTACTCGTGCCAATCTGATTATCAAAACAAGAATTTGTAATAAGTCCGCTATTCCATTGGAGAGTTTTTGCAAAGATAATATTTTTAAACTTTATTTTTTTGATATCGGTTTACTGGCATCCATTCTTGATATTCCATTGGATGCTATTTTAAAAAATGATTATGGTATTTCAAAAGGATTTTTTGCTGAAAATTTTGTGGCCCAGGAGCTCAAAGCTATTAATCCAGAACACTCTTTTTATGGATGGAATGAAGGTGATTCTGAAATCGAATTTTTAACATATGATCATGGCAAGATAATTCCTATAGAAGTCAAATCAGGAATCAGAACACGCGCTAAAAGTTTAGGTGTATTCATGGATCGCTATAAACCACCTTACGCCATAAAACTAAGTGCCCTGAATTTGCATGAAGATTTTTGTAAAAACAAAACGATGGTTAAAAACATTCCACTCTACTTGGCAAGTAAAGTTTATTCTTCATAACGGTAATGAGTTTGGCATATTTCAGTACGGTATCACATAAGAATATAATTAATTAATTGTTTAACATTTGCGAATGCGAAACAAAGAGAGCATGGCACTTTATCTAATATGAGTCGGCCGGCACTCTTTCACTATTGCGTGCAATCTCCCAAGCAATAGAACCCAACTCTGGATTTTGAAATTCCTCTCTTGTGAGTGAAATTGGTTCAATGGAATCATTAATCGTCACTTTAAGTCGCTGTAGAATTTGAAGAGACAAAATATAATCCATCTTTGCAAAATCTGGACTAATTATTGCCAAATCAATATCACTCCACTCATTAGGTTGACCTTTGTGATATGAACCAAAAAGTCTAACCTCTACATTATGAAATATTGAAGCAACTAATTTAGCATAGTCGGCAGAAATTTTTTTTATTTCATCTTTTGTTTTGACCATAACATTAAATCTCTCACGTCTTTAAAATATTCACCAACTTGCTCTATTGTCAATGAGTTTGATACTGATTCTTTATAGGATGGATATCTAGCAGTTATATAAAATGGATTTAAATCCAATGATAATTTTGAAAATCGTTCTTCTTCTAAAAAAACATCATATCCCTTTATAACGTTATATATTCTTAACAAATCATGAATGTATGGAGGTTGTTCTTTTATATACAAAAGATAAAGCCCCTTAAAGAGCTTTTCCAGTGCTTGTTGTAAATGGAAAGCAGAGAAAAGAAGCTTGTTGTTTTTCAAAGCTATCTCGGCCATTTCATAATCTTCATTTGCAAAGTTAAACCATTTAGCATATAGATTTAAAATTTTTTCTTCTTCCATTATTGTATGTTATCTAAAAATCATCATAATGGTCAAGTCATGTATTTTTAATTTGTACAGGATCGAAACATTTCACTCAAATTTAATTTATTATTTATTTCTCTAATACCCCTTCTTGCTGTGATCTAAAATATGTCGGCCGGCACTCTACTTTCTATTTAACTTCAGAGCTCACAGTACAAAAATAGTCGGCCGGCACCCTACTTACAGAAAGTGCAAATAGAACAAAATCATTTGCAACAAATTATTCAGATCATAATATCACATCTACCCGATGCTAAGATAATTGTTTTTGGTTCACAAGTATCAGGAAGAAGTACTCGCTATTCTGATATTGATATAGCTATTGATAATGGAGTGGAGCTATCTCTCTTTGAATTAAGTAAGATAAAGGAACAATTCTCTCTGAGTGATATTCCTATATTAGTTGATATTTGTGATTACTATGCACTTAGTGAGGATTTTAAAAAGCAAATTCAAGACAGTGCTATTGTCATTAAAAAGTAAAATCCATAGTCATAGTCATAACACATCTTGAATGTTTGCATGAGCGAAACCAAACGAGCATGGCACTCGGACCTCGGACTTTGAAAAGAGCATGGCACTCTACGTAGGTGGGACCACACAGAATCCAGTGGCGTTTCCGGCTGCCTCATAGCCAGACATTAATAATGATAAAGACATGAATATCAAATCAATAGTATCTGCCGCCAGTGTGATTAAAGCATTAGTAACGTAAATTTCATTACTTTGAATCATCCAATCA
>JADFZW010000052.1 GCA_015232355.1 Oligoflexia bacterium | reverse complement strand
CCACTTCAAAGGAATTTTATGAAAAATTTATCAATAAATATATCTACTACTGGTCAATAAATTACTATTTATTCTCAATTAAATAACTGACAATTAAGATGCGATCGCCCTTAGCATGGCACCTACTGGCCGATGATCTTTCTAATTGTATTGGTGGAAACATTCATCACTTTCGCAGTATAATTTAAATTACAATCAAAGTGATAATATGCTTTTAATATAGCTCTAATTTTTATCTCTTCTAATGTATAAAATTGATCATCAATTTCAAAAGATTTTGATAATTTTTTAGATTTTCCCTCTGAACTCGCTCGCAAATGTTGTAAATTTAATTTATTGTTTAATAACTCCTGATCCAATTGATCGTAATGTAATTTTCTTCCTTTGGTAAATATTTTTTTCTTTTTTATATGTGCTATCAACTCTCGCAAATTTCCTGGCCAATATAAGCTAGCATAAAATGCCCGCAACTCTTTAGTAAAGACAATATCTTCAATCTGAGAAAGCCAATCTAAAACATTATGTAATTTATTTTTATCATCTCTAAGCGGAATTACTTCGAGTTTAACTCCGCTTAAAATTCTATAATAAAAATCTGAGCGCATCTTAGACTCCACCACTAATTCACTTAAATTTTTTCCCGAAGCAAATATAAGTCGAACTTCACATTTAATTTCCCTCGAAGAACCCACCGGTCTGATTTTTTTAAAGTCTAAAAAGAGCAGTAATTTAATTTGAATCTCTATTGGAAGTGAATCTATTTCATCGATAAATAGTGTGCCATTACTGGCCTCCAAAAATGCTCCTTTCTTATCGTTATGAGCACCAGTGTACGCACCTCGAATATGACCAAATAACTCCGACTCAATTAATCCACTAGCAAAGGAGTTTATATTTATATGAACAAATGCTCCTCTTCGCCCACTTCTCTCGTGAATCTCTTTTGCTAAATAAGTTTTTCCACTACCAGTCTCTCCTTCAATTAAAATATTTATATCAGATTCCATTAATCTTTTATTATTTAAAATAGGATCAATACTATTGATATTATTTCGATTTCGAATACTCTCATCACTCTTTAAAAAGAGCAACGTATTATAACCCAGTACAACTTTGTCATTTCTTTCAATATATGAATCAAAACAAAAATTTCCATTTAATCTAAAAGGAATCTCATTTAACGAAGACAATCTACATCCCATTACAACTTTATTCTCATTCATCTCTATTTTAAGCTCAAAATTTAACAAGTATCTGTGAATGGTTGGCAAAATAATTACAACAGTATCTAAAGAATCAACATCAGTGGGCATTATAGACCGAAAGCAAATTCTTGTTCTATTAACTATAAATTCCCTTCTCTTCCCTTGAACAGGGAAGAGAATTATTTTATCTCCTAGAGAGCATGCGCTGATTCTAGCAAGTTTTTTTTCATATGAGTTTTCCAGATCATTTTGATCATTATGATCATTCTGATCATTTTGAATAAATGGCAAAATATTACTCTCTCCCATAATTGATTCTCTCCTTTAATCTATTCAATTCTATTCAATTCTATTCAATTCAATTCTATTCAATTCAATTCTATTCAATTCAATTCTATTCAATTCAATTGAACTTCAAAAAATATGCCATCAATATCTAAGTAAAATAACACTTAACATTCAATATAAATTAGTATAATGAGAAGTGATCAATATGTAGAACGGTACCAACAACGGTACTAACAATGGTACCAACCTTTAAAGGAAGTTTACTCCATGAACCTTAGTACTAAGCTTGAGTTTGTAGCTGGATTGGCCCAAATTGCACAAGTCGATAATTGGCTGACAACAAACCCAGACCCGGTTGGGCTGATGATGGTAGGTAGATCAAACGTTGGTAAATCATCATTAATCAATTCAATTTTTAATACCAGCATTGCCAGAATCTCTAAAACGCCTGGTAAAACACGTGAGATAAATGTCTATAGATTCTATCTCGATCACAAAAAAAACATTGCTAAACATTTACGAGAGGAACCATGCTTTCTCTTTGACCTGCCCGGTTATGGACATGCTCAAGTATCAAAAGAGATGAGACGCGATTGGGATATGCTGATAAATCACTTTTTCACCTCTGTATATAATAAAAGAATTGCTCTACTAAATATTAAAGATGCTCGTGTTCCTGATATAAAAACTGATAGCTTTTTTAGTGATTACATCATCAACACTAACAACAATCACCATCACGGTCACCACGGTCACCACGGTCACCAACAACAAGTAATCTACCCTATGCTTGTCTTCAACAAAATTGATAAATTAAAAACTCAAAGTGAGAGGGCGCAATTAAAGAAATCTCTAACTGGCATACTTCAGAATAATTTTTGGGCCAAACAAGTCTACTTTGTCTCTGCTGAAAAGGGAGATGGGATGAATGAATTGAAGTTAGCACTACTCTCGTTCTTACTAGGAAAAATAACCGGGCCGGAAAATATTGAAATAAGCTCTCATGAGTCCTCTATAGATGAATCTAGGGAGATGATAAAACGAGAGAATTAATACTTTCATTTGCCAAGGGAAGATATAAAGTTCTTTCTTCTTTTCTATCGCTTTAGAAATCAACACAGCCGCCTTATCGGCAGACATTAAAAATGGCATTGGATGTTTGTTCGCTCTGGTCAGTGGGGTATCAACAAAACCAGGAGCAATTGCTGTAAATGTAAAACCATGTTGTTTTAAATCTATTGCATATGATTCAAATAATTTTAATAAAAATGCTTTGGTTGCGGAATACATTCCAGTTCTAGGTAGTCCTACAAAACCTGCAACTGAAGCAATCACCACCAAATGACCACCACTACCACTACCACTACCACTAGCACTACAGCCATCACTACCCATTAATTTCATCGCCACTTCTAAAGTATTCATTACTCCTAAAATATTCACATCGATCATCTCTCTTGCAACTACAAAATCTGGAAAGATAGTTTTAGATGGAAGTCCCATCCCTGCATTTGCAATTACTAGATCAAGTTTTCCATTTCCACCATTTCCACTATGTGCATTTTTTCTTGAAAAATCCTCAATTGCATCCTGTAATCCCTCTCTATTAACAACATCCACCTCATAAAAAAATACATTCGGTGGTATATGAGGAAATACATCGTAAAATTTATTTATATTTCTTCCACAGATGCCAACAACATGTCCTTGATTCAAATAATATTTAGTCAGAGCAAGTCCGATTCCTGTAGTTCCCCCAGTAATAAAAATATTCATCCTAATCACCAAATAAAAAAAATAAAATAAAAAAAATAAAATAAAAAATAAAAAATAAAAAAAATTAATGTCTATGTTTTAAAAAGAAACTCTTACAAATTCCCTTAAGTAGAAGTGTTATCAGTAACAGAGCAGCGACAATAGAAAATATCTCTGTTCCAGATTGAGAGTTGGTATGTTCATGAATTTGAGCTAAATGCAATCCACTCTTTAAGTTTAAATTAAAGATAAGGTAAAAATAATCTACAATATATGAGAGAAGAAGAGAGACCACACTTATAGCGATCACATTTATAAAGACCCCTTTTTTCCCTATGTATTTTTGCATAATAACTATATTTGAAATGTTAGTTGCAGGCCCTGCAAGTAAAAAAATAAGTGCAACTCCTGGTGACATTCCTTTTAACATTAGAGAGGCAGCAATGGGGGTTGAAGCAGATGCACATATATAAAGAGGAATACCAACCATCAAAACTACTAAACGACCACTAAATCCACTTAAATTTTCAAGAAATCCTACTGGAGTAAAATAATCTATAAGTGCTCCTGCTAAAATTCCAAAAAGCATCCATCCGGCCATATCATCAATTAATTCTACAAAAGAAAATCTCATTCCAGCTTTAAGCTTGCTTAACAAATTTCCATTCTCACTTTTCTCACTATTTTCACTACTCTCACTAACCTCACTATCCATTTTACTCTTGCACTTACACTTACAACATTCACTAATTTCTTGTTTGCTATTATTATTATTATTATTATTATTATTAAGTTGATTTTTATCTTCTCTGTTAAATAAATCTTGCAAGAAACCCGCAGTTATCGCTGTTATAAAAGCGGCCACCGGTCTGATTATTGTCATCGGCAAATCTATCATTGCATATGTCATCATCATTGAATCCACTCCAGTTTCAGGAGTCGATATTAGAAAGGATGATGTGGCCCCGTTTGTTGCACCTCCCTTTTTTAAAGTGGCGGCCATAGGTACAACAGCACAAGAGCAAAGAGGTAATGGAACTCCAACTGCAGCACCCTTCAAAACTCCATATTTGCTAGATTTCCCAAGCCAATTCTCAATGCGTTTTCTTGAGACAAATGCACTTAAAATCCCTGAGACAAATAAACCAAAGAGAAGATATGGTGCAGATATTAGAAAAAACTTCCATATTGATAAAATTATTGTCATACAATCACTTCTGGCAATCAATCACTTAGGATTTAAAAAATTAACGTTAAAGAATGAAAGGTGGTGCCTTAGGGGGGAATTGAACCCCCACGACCTTGTCGGTCGGCGGATTTTGAATCCGCTACGTCTACCAATTCCGTCACCAAGGCAGAAAAAATAAACTTGATCGCTACTATTGATCACTGCTTAAGGTGAATAATAATAAAAAAAATACTGAATTACTAGTGTCCAATATAGATAAAATAAAATTAAGATTAAAATTAAGATTAAAAATAAGATTAATTCTTATATAATAAAAATAAATAAACATAAATTAATTGGATTAAAGTATTATGCAACATACAGAAAAAAATAATCTACCCTCTTCTCGAGAGGAAAAATCTGGATTCACTCTTCTTTTAAGCACTGTACTTGAGAGTATAAAAAAAACCATTTTGGTAGCTAGAAAAATGGTCAATGCATCCTATACTACATCTTGTCTTAATCAAGCATACCAAGAGTTAGGATTACTACTTATGGATGCTATCAAGAGAAAAGAGATTGTGTGGGATAATCCGCATGTTTGTGAGATCGTAAAAAATATTGATCGTTACAATGTTGATCTGCATGTATTCGAAGAACAAATCAGACGAATTAAATCAGGATCTCTTCATAACAAACTATAACAAACTATAACAAACTATAACAAACTATAACAAACTATAAGAAAATATAACAAATTATAAAAAATTGTGACCTTATTTAAACATACAAGACTGACAAGCTCAACTATTGGTCATCTTTGCGCTCTTGGCTCATTTCTTATTTGGGGAGTATTTCCTCTCTATTGGAAGATGCTGGCCACAGTATCTCCTCTTGAGATTATTTGCCATCGTATTATTTGGTCTACATTTGTTTTAGCGCCAATTCTTCTCTTTAGACATCTGATATTTAAACCTCTGTGGTGGAAATTATTTCTTGATAGAAAAAATTTTATATATCTGTCTATAGGAACCATCTGTATTGCTCTTAATTGGTTGCTCTACATATGGGCGGTCAATAACAATCATCTTCTTCAATCAAGCATGGGATATTTTATCAATCCTCTATTAAATGTACTTATCGGTCTTATAGTATTTAAAGAAAAATTACGAAAACTTCAATGGATATCTGTGCTGCTTGCACTGCTGGGAGTACTCAATCTTACACTCATGCTAGGTCAATTTCCATGGGTAGCACTCTCTATCGCTCTCACTTTTGCTATTTATGGTGCTTTAAAAAAAATTCAACATATCAACTCACTTTATGGTCTTACTTTCGAAGTATGTTTATTATTTATTCCCGCAAGCAGTTATCTTCTTTTTATCTATCAAAAAAATTCACTAGCATTCTTGCATCTTACACTCCTTAGTGATTTTCTTTTAGTTGGCTCTGGTCTGATTACAGTTATTCCTTTATTGTTATTTGGAATGGCCGCTCAAAAACTATCTCTCACCACTGTGGGTTTCCTACAATACATCAGTCCTACTATGCAATTTTTAATAGCAGTACTCATATTTAAAGAAAAATTTACCAACACTCATCTTTTAACTTTCATCTTGATTTGGTTAGCTCTGATAATTTATACTCTAGATGGTTTTATAAGTAAAAAACCAGTGAAAAAAAATTTAAAAAAACAAACTTAAATTTATAGAGAAAAAAAATAAATATTATATAAATTTAAAAAATAATTATTGGAAAACAACATTTTGTGGCAACTTTTCTATTGCTATTTTTTATTTAGCAAAATCCATTCTTAAGACAAATTAATCACTTATGAAATATTTCAAAAAAAGAATAATTAAAAATTAAAAGCTCGGTTATACTTTTTTAAGTAGAAGAAAAACAGCAGAACAACAAAACGAAGAAAATAAACAAAAAATAACAGTAAAACAATATATAGTATTTAGTGTAGGGGGGAAGTTCACAAAAATTTCATCTCTCAACAACAAAAAAATCATCTTTTCAATTTGCTTTCAATGATCGCAATCATCAAAACCGGTCTTTCTTTTCTCCCCTATTCTTTTACTAACACTATAATACTTAAAAAAAATACATAGCACATAAAATACAATAGCACATAGAATACAGTAAATAATAACTACACACTATCTTTACGCTCTATTGAGATTTCCTGCAAATCCCTATATAATTCTCGTACAAAATCTATCGAAAGCGGTTTCTTAATTATACCATCTATAGCTTTGTAGGTATTTTGTTTTTTTATAATTTGTTCATTAGTTAAAGTTTCTGACTCTAAATAGTATACAAATATATGTGGAAATTGCCTCTTAATCAACTTACTTAAATCCAGCATGGATTGATTTTCACTGCTATTATCAAAAAAAATAGCTCTTGGTTTTTTACTTTCAAATTCTTTATTAAATTCCTCCTCGCTTATTACGAATCGAAAATCATGAGTTTTGTCCACTCCTTCCGACACTCCCTCCGACACTTCCTCAGACACTTCTTCAGACATTTCCTCTAAATATAAATCCTTTTCCTCTCCATTCTTAACCCAAAATATTGCTGTCATTTTACTATCCTCCTATCTTATAATTAAATTATAAACCAATTTTTATTACAGGGGAATTACCTTGCCTAAATCGTCAGCATTAAAAAAAAACAATCCATCCGAATTAGAAGAATCAGAAAAATTAGAAGAATCAGAAAATGAAGTGGCCAGCAACAATTTGCAAATTGGAGATTATACAACAACAACTTTAAACAAATTAACTTCTAAAATTACTAATGATTATAAATCAACATCATCTCAAGAAATAGAATCAACTAGTTTCTTTAGAAAAAAAAACTATTACCTTACAATCGACAGCGATTATCATATTAATATAATAAAATCTTGTCTAATTGGATCGGATTCTGATATTGCAGAATTCGTTATAAAAGATCTTCACAATTCACCTAAAATTTGCAAGTTTTATTTAGAAAATGACCTTTTATACATCCTTAATTTACAATTCAAAACAGTTATAAAAATAAACTCAACAGTTTTAAATCCTGGTAAGCTCTATATTTTAAAATATAAAGAGAGTATTTTTATCGAGTACCACAAGCTTGAAATCAATCCAGAAATTCCTTTAATATTAGAAGATCCCGAAGAAATTGCCAAAAGAAGAAAACAATGGGAAGAAGAATTTAACCGTTCATTAGGAAGAGATAATGACAATAATCCTCAAAAAAAAGAGGATGATAAAAAAGAAAGTAAAGATACTTTACCTCTGGATGAAAAAATTAAGATATTTTTTTCTCAATTATCTAACGACATAAGCACTTTATTTCAAGCATTAATAAATGAAATTTTCTTTAGAACATTTCTTTACAATAACAAACTAGAATTACAACTTGCCTCGATCGAAAGACGTTTGCTGGCATTTTCATTAGACATTGGATTGGCAATAACTCTACATTCGCTACTAATCATATTAAACATTAATGAATATCACACATTCAACAATTTATTTAATGACAATCTTAGCTCAAATATTAACTTGTTACTCATTCAAATTGACAAAACTAATACACCACTGATAATGACCGCCATAAAAAATTATCTAGCACTCACACCTCTTATGATTTATTTCTCTCAACAATTATTATTTACCTTTCTTTTGGGAAATTCTCTTTTTGGATCTATTTTAGGTATTACAGGACATGCAGGTTTTATCTACAATCGAATTATGGGACTATTTCGTACCACTATAGGATTATTAACATTTCCATTTATCATCTTTGATCTTCCTTTACTCTTTGCTTACCCCTCTTTTAAGGAAATAATAAGTCGATCTCTATTAGTAAAAAAAATTAAAGTAGTAAAAGAACAACTTGCAGAAACAGAAACAAAAACAGAAACAAAAATAAAAAGAAAAACAGTGTCTAAAACAGCAACGGTAGATGATCAAAACGAAGATAAAAGACAGAATGAAAAAATTGATATCGATGAAGAAATTAAACAAATCCTAACAATTCCCAATCGCTTGCAACTCTTTCAGGAATTTATTAAGGAGAAATTAAATAAAAACGTAGTAACTGCAAAAATATTATTCATATATCAAAAAACAAGTAACCTCATTAGTTTCCTACTCCTTACCAATACTTATAACAGAAAAGATGGTTATATTTTTCCTACTATAGAACGCAGAATTTGTGCTTTAATTCTTGATCTTACTATTCCAACTATCATCTACAAACTTTTTATTGAAAGAAAACAATTTGCTATAGATATAATCATAAACATCGATAATCTTATTCCAATCGAAATAATAAAACAAATTGGAAAATTAAATTCTCTTGCGAGTTTATATATTTATAACTTTTATTCAAATATCACCTTTTATATAAATCAAATTCTAAATTCATCATTTTCTTTAGAACAATATCACTTTCATCTCTTTACGCAAATACCACCAATGCCGGTGATTCTCTTCTATCTAACATTTAATTTAATTCTAGGAGTCTCTCTCTTTCAATTTATTTTCGGTATAAGATCCTCCATTAAATCATTCTTTTTCAAACGTATAATGGGAGTAATAAGATCCTCTATCGGTCTGATATTACTTCCATACATGATCTTTGAACTTCCATTGATTTTTAAAATTCCATCATTTAAAGAAATTTTATCTCGTAATGCTTTAGTGAATAATAAATTGATCATACCCCTAGGTAGTACATAAAGTCTGGTGCTATAACTGCTAAATCAATATCACTCCATTCAGTAGCAGTTCCTTTATGATAAGAACCAAAAAGACGAACTTCAATATCATCAAATGAATATATATTAACAGACAAAGATATCCGAATCATGAAGGTTTCGAGAGAAACTCCTGTGAAATATTATCTCACAACTAAAACCATTTATAAACAAAAACACTTATCAAGGACATTTGTAAAATATAAAATTTTATTTATTTTTATTTAACAGTTGAGATTACTCTATTTGTACAGCGACTCTTTAATACTAAATTTTCATTTCCTTGTACCGATGCAATTTTTCTTGCTCGTACACACTCCCAATCGGAGACAGGATACATCTTATCCCACGCCTCAAAGAGTTTTTTATTTTTATCACTAATAATTCCTCGTCCCTGATAAGTTTGATCCATATACATATACGTGCGAGCAACAATTCCCTTGGCAGCATCCATCGGTTCAAATTTATTCTCTCTAATTTTTGCCTTACAACCACCAAAATCACCTGCATCGGTCGCTTTCACACCACCACCTCCACCAGCACCTTCACTTGTCAGTGCGGCCATAGAGTAGTTAGAGCGCAAACCATTTAGCTCACCAACTTCTGGCCACAAGTTATATAGATCTGCCTCCATTTTAGCAAACTCTTGATTTTTTCCTGCACACTTTCTACCTTTAAATGATTTTCCCTTCTTCACACAAAGAGGACTTCCCTCTCTCCACTCAACAAAAGAACGACCAAATGATTCTGCAGGAACCACATGTTCCCATTCTAGACGACTGGCCCTCTTAGCATCATGTTTTACTTTATATCCACAACTTTGAAGATCGATCTTCTTTCCACTATATTTGCAATTGCAGTAGATGGTGTATGGGTGTTCTTTTTGAATCTTGTTGATAATTTTTTTTGCGGCCGAAAATGAATCTATATTTTCATTCCCAATTGCATATAAATTTTGTGTCATTAAAAACATAAAATTTAAATTTATGAAGATCATAAGAAACATAAAAAATCCCCTTTTAAATTTTTATAACCATGGTTTAAAATCCATACTAAAGTAAAATATTTATACCAGTCTACATTTTTTAAAAATATTGTGATAAAGATCGAGCTATTATGTATAGTGGACTTGATTATGGCGGACTTGATTAAAATCGAATATCTGATTCTCTTCGCATTACTTCTAGACCTTATCTTTGGTGACCCAAGATGGTTTCCTCATCCAGTAAAGATAATGGGGATACTTGCGCTTAAACTTGAAAACCATTTTATAAAAATAAATTCACGTTCACGTTCACGCTCACTCTTTATTAAAGGAATATTTTCGGCCCTCATTATTTATATCTCTTCAATCTTGGCGGTTATTTTCATTCGTAAATTTGCATACTACATCCATCCTCTCTGTGCTGATTTGGTTACTGTATTTATTCTCTATACTACAATTGCACTTAAAGATTTGATCAAACACTCTCAAGATGTTCTTAGCGCACTAACTGCCAATGATCTGCTTTTGGCCAGAGAAAAATTACAACTCTTCGTAGGCAGAGATACTAATAATTTAGATCAAAAAGAGATTATTCGAGCGACGGTCGAATCGGTGGCAGAAAATTTTGTTGATGGTGTACTCTCTCCTCTATTTTTTGCTTTTTTATTTGGTGCTGAGGGTGCCATTTTTTATAAGGCGATAAACACTTTGGATTCGATGTGGGGATATAAAAATGAACGCTATTTACATTTTGGCCACTTTGCTGCCAGAGTAGATGATGTTGCTAATTTTATTCCCGCCCGTCTTTCAATTCCAATTATCGCTCTAGCGGCGCTAATTTTTAAATTAGATGCAAAAAGTGCAATCACTATTGCTCTTCGAGATGGACATAAACATCCTGGACCTAATTCTGGAAGGCCTGAGGCAGCAGTAGCAGGAGCACTGGGTGTTCGTCTTGGTGGAATAAATTTTTATAGAGGTCGCAAATCAATCAAACCATTTTTAGGAGATAGTAGAGAGAATTTAAAATTAAAGCACATTAAAATTGTAAATACTTTAGTGGCCATGAGTACACTAATTTTTGTTTTAATTTACTTTCTTATCTGCACTTTAATACTTAAATGAGACTTAAATGAAATATTTCAAAACAAATTCTTCTGAATTAAATTCCAAAATAAATACAATCTCTATTCTCGGTGTTGGATGGTTAGGTACAAACTTAGCACAACTCATACTTAAACAACAAAATGAAAAAGTAACAATAAAAGGTTCAACCACTACTCCATCTAAAGTAGAACACTTACAAAAAATGGGAATTAAACCCTATCTGATAAATTTGCACCCGCAAGGACCAGATCTTAATTTCGATTTTGATTTTTTAAACACAGATCTACTAATAATTTCTCTTCCACCAAAGGTAAAAACAGAGGGTGTTGATTTTCATCTCTGGCAAATCAATACCTTGATTAATTTTATCGATTCGCAAATACCAATTATTTATCTTAGTTCTACCTCTGTCTATGGAGACAACCAGGGAGCAGTTGATGAGTCAACTACTCCTATACCAACTAAATTCTCAGGGAAAGTAATTTTAAGGGCCGAAGAAATTTTAAGAGAAAAATTTAAAGATAAGCTTACTATTTTGCGTTTAGGTGGATTAATTGGTCCAGGCCGTGAACCATCTCGTCTTAGTAAAAAAAATCCTCAACTGTTTAATTCACACTCTAAAATTAATCTAATTCACTTAGATGATGCTTGTGGGATTATCCTTGCTATCATTTACAAGAATGCCTGGGGTGAAATATTTAATGGAGTGGCCGATGAACATTTTTCAAAATTAGATTTCTATTCACTATATTCACAACCTTCGCCATCTTCGCTTTCGTTGGCGTTGCCAAACGCCAACAAAATCGACGACAGCAACTGCAAAGTTGTTTCTAACCTTAAAATAAAAGATCTATTACAATATCAAACCAAATCTTTGATTACAAACTTAAACTTATAGGATTTTCACCCTTCAAACAAATGGTATCCTTTAAATATTTTTTGATTCCTTTCAAATCATCTTCTGAAATCTTAACATCTTCTCTACCATTCATATCTTTTCCATCGGCCACTAATAAAAAATGCAAATCACACTCAATATCTTTATTATTTGCTTTTGATAGAGATAGATTATAACCTCCTCCCTCTAATTCTTGCTCTAAAGTTATCTTACTTTCTTCATTATCAGTAATTACTATCAAGTTCTTTATAGTAAAATGGCGAGGTAAGTAGATTTCACTACTCACACTGCTCACACTGCTCATACTTCTAGCACTACTCTCCTTATCCTTCCAAATCATAAATAGAAAACGTCGTTCATTAAAATAATAACTATCCTTTTCTCCAAATTTAATATTATTAAACATTCCATCTTGCTCTTCAAATGCTAAATCATGATAGTAAAAACTTAAAATATGACCATCACAAATTCGAGGATAAGCACGCTCTATAATATATTTATTTACATTATAATTTTCTCCACCATCTCTCACCATAGAAAAATTTTCATTATTCCAAGCATCGTATGATGAGATTACTCTATCTGGATTTCCATTCATCATCTCATTATGGCGATCATAATAAAAATCCCAATGCCACTGAATGGATGCTATCGGTGGAGAATATATTTCCATTGATGGAGAGACCTCCTGCGCTCGATATTGTGCCCACAACGCACTCTCAGCTGAGTGTTGATTTAATGAAATTCCAAATTCACTAATAAATGCTGGCATTCTTCCTCTCTTAGCGGCACTTCGAATATCTTCCATACTTTGTAAATAGGTGTAGGAATTCGCTTCACGCATGAGTCGTCCTAGTCCCATTCTTTTGGCATCATAAAAGTGAGCATTGAAGACGTAGCGTCCTTCTATCTTCGAATTAGTAGTAGAATTAGTATTTGAATCAAGTTCTACATGTGTGCGATCAAACCCAGTTGCAGGAATGAATGGAGTATTGGAATTCCAAAACATTAGTGGTTCTGAGAAGAGCAATCGATCCTTCCACCATAGGGCCATCGGATTATCCATTACAGCTCTCACTCTCTTATAAAAGCTCCACAAGTGAGTACGTTCCCAATTGGCGGCCCCCATCCTCTCTTGTCCACCATCAGCTGGTTCATTAAAGGGATCTAATCCTATAATCCACTCTGACTCCTCCTTAGTTAAAGAGAGCGCTAGATAATCAAGAAATTTTCCAAGCTGCCACAAAAATTCATCTTGCACATAACGAATACCATTTTTAGTCTCTACTTCGCCATTATCCCAAAAATTTTGATAAGCTAATCTTACTTTTTTATTTGAAATTAAATTTTGCGCCCAATGAACACATAAGAAACAACGTGAATTAGAGTATAGATAATCAGGAACCACCCAGTAAGGTGCTCCATTGCCTGTAAACTTTGAACTGTTTTTAAAGAGGTGACGAGAGAAGAGATCAACATGAAAATCTACTAGGACATACATCTTGTATTTGATTGCAATTTTAATTTGCTTAACTACTTCACTTAAATAATTATAATCAATTACTCCTGCTTCAGGATTAACTCCCTCCCAACTAACCAGATAACGTATGATATTGGCGCCACTACTTTGCTTTATTAAAAAAAATGCTCTCTCTGCGTCCGCTTCATTTTTAAATGGTTTAAATCCAGTCTCCACCATTTTAGTTGAACCAGAGACATTCCATCCTCTCAAGAAAACCTCTCTGCCACCTTGATCAACAAAATTCCAACTCTCATTTCCTTTGTAAATATTTTTTTCAATTGAAATAACTGATCCCGACCAAGAATTTAGAGAAAAAATAACAGATAGAACAATGGATGCCACTACAGGCAAAAGACTGCATAGAGTTCTATTCATAACATCCCTTTGTGTTAAAAAATTATCATGAATAAATTTTCATTTTTAATTAATATTATTATTAATATCTATGCATATTTCGCTTTAATTAATATGTCGATAAAAATAATTAAATAAATCTTAAACAAAGCTTAAGCAGAGCTTAAACAAAGCTTATTTTATTTGGCATAAATAATTTTTATTTGAATCCCCTTTCAAATCTAACATTTTAAAATCATTCATCTACAAAAAAAATATTTAATTTTTAAAATAAAATTCTTTTGCAAGCTATACTATTTTATGGATGACATGGAAATGGAATATGAATTTTATGGAGGATATGAAATATGAAAATGCTAATCAAACTTAACTTATTATTTATTTTTTTCTCACTACTTGCTTTAAACTTCTCAACAGCGGAGGCGCTTGCAGACACAACAGGTGCAAGTAAAATAGTAAGTAAAAAAAATGTGAAAAAAATTATTAGAGAATCAGAAACCTGCCAAGAATATCTATCTAGCTTAAGGTCAGAACTTTATGAAATAGCAAAGCAGTGTAATACAAAATCATTTAATGGTTTGTATAACGAAGGTTCCCCGGCCATCGGAACCCCTTTAAAAAGAATACCTAAATTCAAACCACCAGGAAAACATATACCACTAATATGTGAGAATTTATTTCATCAATTCAATCCTGCCTATGCAACATTTGATTATTTATTCACAGTAGCTGGAACTGCTGGACTGGCCGGTATCTACGATTTAATAGCATTTGGATATAATAAAGGTATTAGAAAGGGTATTTTACCTCTGTTACATGAAATAAAAGTAGGTGCGATACAAACTACCAATTTTTGTATTAATGCCAAAAATGTATTAGACGAATCATACAGAGAAGTTTACAAAAAAAGAGCAGATTATATTAATAATAACATTAGCGAATTGATTCAAATTATTGAACTCTTTCAAGATGTACAGAAATATATAAATCAAGAGATTGAAAATAATAGTAACAATTGTCAATTAGCTAATACCTCTTTTAACTCTAGATTCACCTCTGTTTTATTAGATAAAGTCTACTCAAAAGTTAGTAACAGCAAATACTACAAAAATAATTTTAATAAACTGATTGAAGATCTCCATTTTTTATCAAATCATCCACAAATTATATCAAAAAAAGTAAGCATGCTTGATAGTGTAGATAATTTGATAAAAGCACTAAATAATGGACTAGTCGCACACGCTATCGATGATATAAATAAAAGCAAAAATAATTAAATGGTTGAATGGTTGAATCAGATAAAATATCGGCAGATGTATTGCGGATTTTCCTGTAAATTCCGCAACACATCTGCCATTATTGTATTATGATAATTATGATAATTGTAAATCTTTATGGGATCAACAAATACTTACATGAAATTATTTTAGTAAAATAATATCTCTCACTTCAGACCATTTTCCATCAATGCTAAATTCACCATCATCTTGTAACTCTCTATCAAGCATTTGTCTCCAAAACATATCTCTGCTTCTACTTTTATATACTAAGATCATCTCCTTAATTCTTTTATAGCTATCTGAAATCATATCTCTTAATCGCCTTGATTCTTCACTTGAAAACTTCTTATCTAAAAAGTTTTTCATTGTTATTTTTAAAACTAGCAAAATATCACTCTCTATTTTTAAATATTCGGCCAAAAACTTATAATCTAAATCCTCTTTTTTTTCCATCTGCTTTGCTGTCAAGATCCTCTCTTGTAATTTAATCCCTTTAAAATTTATAAGATTTGCTAGTTCACTCAAAAATTTGGCCGATAAAAAACCCACCTCTGGACCATTTCCTATTGTGAATTTGTTAATTGTCTCAAACATTTCACGAAGATCAACTGCTCTAAGTTTAGCAATGTATTGAGGATTTGCATTCATTTCACTAAAAAGAGTTTCGACCATTCCTTTCAACATATTATTTATTACAATTTTTTGTATCTTATTATCTTTCTCTTGTCCCACTTGTTGCTCTTGCATCTCTTGCTTCTCTTTTTTCTTGCTTTCAATTTGCTTTTTCATTTGATCAATAACTTCAAAAAACATTTTGCTAAAATGTTCATCTTTCATGAAACTTACAAGTTGATTAGTATTGCTTTGAAGAAAATTTTTAACTCTTAAACAATCATTTCCATCAACATCCCTCTCTACATCAAGATCATAATTTACTAAATCCTTTGTCTTTACTTTAAATTTTTCAGTATTAAGTAAATTAATCTCTTTAATATATTCAATCTGCGCCTCACAACGAGCGTTTAATTCTTCAAACATCCTAAGCATTTTAATATGAGTAATATCTTTTTCATGCACATTTTTATTTTGATTTGAATTTTGATTTGGATTTAAATTTATCGGAAAAAAAATATCTTTAAAATTAACAGATACAATAAACAGATCATCGGCATCTTTTCCTTTCACTCTGGTTTTCAAATAACATAATTCACTTCTAACTATGGATATCTCCTTTTGTAATCCATTTTCTTTTATAATAATCGTGGGGAAATCTAATTTATTTTCAATTATTTTTTCAATTGTTTTATTAATAATTAAGTTTAATTTTACAATCTCATTTTTATGAGCAAGAGCATCACTATAAACACTCTTTTCCCGTGCTTTATTTCGTTCAGCAGTTTCTGCAAATACAAAATTAAAACTGTTACAGATGATGAGAATCAAAACAACATAAATGGCATCTAAAAAATCCTTTTTGAAAATCATAAGTCACCTCCTATTCTTACTTGAATTTTGTTCAATTTTTTTTATTTAGTACTATTATCTGCTAATAAAAAAATATTCTTCTATTTTTAAAAATAACACCTAAAAAGTAATCGTCTCAACAATACTTTTTATTTTTTTTATTTCTATTAAATATAAATAAGTTAGCATCTTAAACAAAACTGATTTATGACGTATGAGATGATAACAAAAGTTGTTAAATCTATGTAACAATCAATATAACAATCAAGACAACAATGATTGATTTAAAAACCTATATTAAAAATTTATGTTTGTGATATCCTAAAATTAAATCACGTTACAACAACATTACAAACTATAAAATATTTTTTCAAAGGCCATTGTTTATGAAAATTTTGGTTGTAGATGATTCTAAAACATCAAGAGTTGTATTGGAGACTTTTCTTAAAAAAGAAGGACATGAAGTAACCTCCGCCACAAATGGAATGGATGCACTCCAAATGTTACGAGAATATAAAACATTCCATTTGATCTTTCTAGACATGTATATGCCTGAGATGGATGGACTTGGATTTTTAATGGCCTTACGTAATGAAAGAATAGTAGGCCCATATATTATTTTTTTAACAGCAGAAAAAGATCAGGATAAAATAAATAAACTATTATACTTAGGAAAAGAAGTTAGATTAATTGATTACATCTTAAAACCATACAGCAAAGAAATTATTCTAGAAAAAGTAAAAATGGTTATTCAAAAAAAAGGCGATGATTCTGTTTGTAGTCAAGATGCTCTAAATAAAATGAAAAATATAACTTCATTCAAAAGGTGACATTATATTTTCTGTAGCAATCTCATACTTATATCAACCGATCTTAGTTTTAAACGTTGTTCTGGAGTAAATCCCTCATACTGATAAGGTAAAAATTGAAGTGGATGACTTTTTTTTAATATTACTCTTCTCCCCTCATCACTTATCACTGTAGGTTCAGGATAAATAAGATAAGCGTACAATATCTCAGAAGAGGGTAATGATAACAAGGTTGCAAGTTGAATAAATCTATCAGGAAAAACTTGAGTAAGTGGAACTCGAAAATTAATACCCGCTTGAATTAATAGGATGAGCATAATTACACTCGCAATTTTTTTCCCTTTGAGAGGGGATGTCCACAATCTTTCAAAAAAAATAGCAGCAATAATAGATAGAAATGGTACTAGTTGTCTTGCTATTCTTCCATATACAACAAACTTCTGAAGAAAGTTTGAAAATAAAAGCATAATTAAATAAATAAAAATTACACTGCTTACACTTATAATCATCACTTGAGATCTCTCTCCTAAGATAACAATAGTAATTAATCCATAAATAAAAGCTACCCCCCAAAAAATAAGAATCAAATGTTCTGCATGCCATAGATAATAAAATGGAAGAGTCAATCCTTCTGAAAAACTTCCTTGAGTAACTGTATGAGAAAATGCCAAGAATTGATGGAGCAAATCTGTATTGTTTGTATTGTTTGTATTGTTTGTCACAAACAATAAGCTAACGATTAATAAAATTATTATTGGTAAAATAAAAGATATCCCTGCTAATAAAGCATTTCTTAATCCTGATCTATATGTAAGCATAAAATGTATCAAGAGTGAAAGAAGTGCCAATATCCAATAACCATTGTAAGTTAAAAAAGCACAACTAGCTAATAATCCACAAAAAATTGAATTATAATTTTGATTGATTATGTTTATATCTCTTTTGGTGATAGCAAAAAAAACTGAACTTAACCCAAAAAACATCGCCATATCATATGGAAGCAAGTGACGAGAATAATATAAAAATGTTGTTGATAGAGATAAAAATAGAGTAGACATAAAGCACAGTCGTCTACTGCCTCCCAATCTTTGAACAATTCCCCATAAAACTAATAAATTTCCAAGTGAAAATAGAGCAAAAAAAAGTGCTGGTATCTTAGAGTTAGGAGTAGAATTAGGATTAGGATTAGGATTGTTGGAATTCGATTTCGAATATTTAATCATTGCTATTTGAAAGGTGGCGGGAATGACAGCTATAACCTTAAAAAGAAAATGATCTGCACTATGGAGAAGATGTAGCGCCGATTTAACATCATTATTGTGCCATATATGATTTGCGGCCATATAAGCTGTTTGATAGCGATTTTCATCCGGCCAAAAGTATTGACCTCCGGAGCGAATAAGTGAAACTCTTAGAAAAAAAGAGATGATCAGGATAAAAAGTAAAGCTTTAACATAAACATTACTGTCTTTACTATTTTTACTTTTTTTACTCTCTAACATTTAACTTTTCCCTCTCCAACCAACAATGCTTAATATCTCTCCATCATACCAATCCACAAAAACATTTTCACAACTACTCTTCACTGATTCAAGACAATTGAGCATTTTTTTTCTTTCAATTTCTTTATCTTCCCAATTATTATTTAATCCTGCAAATATATGAGCAGGAATTATAAGTGCATCTTTTTCTACCTCCCCATTTTTATTTAAACATAAGCAAATAGAAGGATCACCCTCTCCAACAATAGTAACATTATAGCGTTTAATAATATTATGGTAAGCATCACTTAAAGCAGTACTTGTTGTTAATCCAAGCTTAACTACTATTCTTAAATTTTTAATCTCCGTCGACCACCGTGGATCTTTTTGTACAAGTTTTAATGAGCGATTAATGGAAAGAAATTTTGGCGCTTCATAGTGTTCTATATAATTTCGAAAAGGTGATGGTTTAAGGGCATCTGCAAAGGCAGATATTAAAGGAGAACCACTTAATCCCATTAATAAAATTCCTAAAAAAATAATAGTCCAATTGGGCAATCGTTTACAAAGTGGAATTGTTAATCCAAAGATGGCAGTGTAACCTAATAGATTAAAACGAGGATATCCAGTCCAAAATTTCGAAGCTCCATCAACGTAAAAAAATAAAATCCCCGTCAATGCTCCTAAAAGAATAAAAATAAAACGCAAAGATAATCTGTAATTTTTAACTTTAAAAATAAGATATAAGATAAAAAATAAAATACAAATCAAAACAATCAAAAATGCAATCTCTCCTGATAGATGCCATTGCAATTGAAATCTCTTGATAAATTCATGTATATGCTCCTTTGAAATAAGTTGAGCATATGGCAAAACGTATGAACTACGGCCTACATTCTCATGTTTTCTAAAAGCATAATAGTATAGAAATGGTAGTCCTGATATAAATGTAGTCAGAAGTAGAAAAAATAAAGAACGTAGCGAACGAACAAAAGTTAAAGAGGCCAAGAATACAAATGGAAGTAGTAATATTCCTTGCTCCTTTACTAGTGCTGCCAATCCAATCCAAATTGCGGCCCATCTATAGTCTTGATATTTTTCTAAAAAAAGAGTCTCAATCCCCATTAAAACAAAAACTAAGCAAAGTGGCTCAAGATAAGATGATGTAAAATAGTAGACAACATCTTTTTGCATAAAAAATATTGAAATCAAAAAGAGCAAAGAAAGATTTGGTTTTGCCTTCAAAAAAATTGGTCGTAATAAAAAAATCCACACTAACAGAGAGAGAAAATTATTTAATCTTAAAGCGTTTAATGGCGAATCCCAATTAAATATTTGTGCTAAAAACATAAGATGAGATGAGAAAAAATAACTTAGGGCCGGATAACGGGCCATAAAAGTTGGCGCCAATATCAAACTGGCAGCAAATACTAAAAGATATCCTGAAAAAATCCACCATGAAGAATATTTTTTTCCTAAAAACCAATATCCTAAAATTAAATGAGGAACTATTGTCCAAATATACTTTATCCAAAATTTAGTTATTTCAAATGATTTCCATAAATGAAAGTCATGATCACCAGAAAAGGGGAATTCCTGATCCCAGGTAATGAAAAGATAGATTCCACAAGGAAGCAAAAGAAGGGCCGCGATTAAAAAGTCTTTTACTCGTAATGATTGAAGATTTTTTTTTGCTTCCAAAAATATCTCTGTTAAGTTTATTTGCAAGAAATCTTTTGTAGGTAAGTTTGTAGGTAAGAAGGAGAGTACACCTCCTAAAATTAAAAAACCTAAGTAATAGATCCAACCTATTTTAAAAAGTGCTGTCCATATACCAGAAAAAAAAATGGTATAAAGAAAAAAGAGTGCCAATAATTGAGTAATCGTTATGGTTCGAATTTTCATATTTTATATCTGGATTTTTTAACTGTAATCTCTCAGACATAAGAAAGTTTGTCAATCTTTAGTGTTTTAATGTGCGAATCTTGGCAGTTTATCTATTCTGAATTTCCCTCTCAATTTGAGCAAATATTTCACTAGTCCTGGCATTTTTTTTAGGAATGTAGTATATATTATCTGAAAATATCTCAGGAGACTCCTGAAAACTCTCTTTAACTAATAATTCATCTTCATCTAAATAAAATAGATATGTTTTTGGATTCATTCTATCAATAACCGCAAAAAAGATATGATCTAATTTATTTTCCTCTTTTAATTTTTTCATCTGAAGTAAGATCTCTCTTTTATTAACTTCTAAATTAAGATTTTGAGTAAGTTCTAAGGCCCTAGTTGTTTCAACAGCAGGAAGTGCTACTCTCTTATTTCCCGTCTGAAACTCCTTATAATCTTCCAATAGCAGTTTATTTAGAGTAGAAGAAGAATGAGAAAGTTTTTCAATGGCACTAGTTCTTGCTTCAAACATCTTTTTTGCAAACTCCTTAATATCATCAATTGCAGCAATCTCTTTTAAGCATTCAAACATCTTGAAATCTAAATCAGTCGTGGTGGCCTTCATTGTAAGAAAATTGGTATCTGAGATTATTCCAGAGAGTAAAATTGTAGCATAAGTAGGTGAGATCTTTTTTTTCGATTCAAAAAATTTCAATGCCAACATTGTGCATGTACTTCCTCTAGGAGTAATATCAATATTTTCATTTTTAAGTGTCGGATTTTTGATAAGAGAACTTGTAATACTATGATGATCAATAATTTTTTGTATGCAATTTATATCTAGATTAATAGGTAATTTTGCACTTTGATGACAATCTACCAAACCCCAACTTATTCCTCTCTCAAATTCAGGTAATAATTTATTCTCATCATCTGTAACTCTTACTATTGGTGGTAGCACTAATCCCTTCTTCTTATTTCTACTTATAAAATCAAAGACAAAGGAACTCTCAGAATCAAGCTTACCGCTAATGCTTGCTACTCCATTATACAATTTAGCGGCAGCGATAGCACTCATCACTGAATCTGCATCTGGAGATAGATGACCGATAAAATGTAAGTTAGATAAAATATCATCTGAAGTGTCAGATGTAGACGAAATTGTATTATCGTTAGATAATACAGACATGCTTATCGACAACATCATCATCAAGAACAAATATTTCATCTATACATCTCCTCTAAACATCTTGCTTATTGAGATCATCGTAAATACTCTTTAAATCTCTTATCACATCTTCAACAGAAGATCTCTCCTTTGGATTTGGATTAGACATTTGTAAAAAAATTTTATTTATTTTTTTATTAATAGGATTTTGAATCATCTCAACTCTCTGCAACTCTTTTTTATAAACATTTATCATCTCATTATTATCTTCCGACTCATTAATAGCAAAATCTATCTTATTTCTCATATATTCCTTAATAGCACTTCTACCTACATCTACTAGTTCACTTCCATTGCTACTTAAAAAATAAAAATCGGGATTAAATAATTCATAGAGGGTTACTCCTAATGAGTAAAGATCTGCATTCTCAACTCCTTTATTTTTATAAAATGGATAAAAAAATTCGGGAGCTATAAAACCAGGAGTACCTGAAATTTTTAGATCCTTAAGATAGGTTAAAAAATCAAAATCCCCTAAAGCTAAATTTACATTGGCATCAACAAAGAGATTTTCAGGTTTAATATCTCTGTGAGATAAATTATTTTCAAACATTTGTTTTATCAATTTGACTAACTCTATTGCATTTTTTAAAAATAATTTTCGTCCCTGCTCACTTTGCAACAACAACTGGTAGTCTTTTGTTTTAGCAAATTCAAATGCATCTCGATTCTTATAAAATTTGGCCATCAACTCAGTTTTAACTCCTTTCATATTGTGACATTCAGATGTACTGAAAACAGCAGAGTTGTTATTTTGAAATATTTTTTTTATACGTGCTTCTTTTTCATATGTCTTATTCATTGTTTTGGATTTATTACCACTATTTGCTCTATAAATAACATATTCATCAAATGCAGGAACTCCATCCGTTTTATTTTCAAAATCCACTTTTATCGCTTTACTTACATTCTTTACACTACCCGCTCCAGCGGAAATATTTAACTCAACAAATACTTGATTATTATTATTTAAAATTACATTATGTCCATCGTAGGATTCGCTTAAACAATTTTTTCTTGATTTTATATCCTTTAGCTTTTGAAACTCTTTTGATCTTCTTTTAAGATTAATTTTTTCAAATATATTTCTTACCTCTCTACAAGTAAAAGATGATGGGAATGCTTCCTCCGCAGCAACAACAGTTTTTAGCATGTTCTGCTCTTCTGATAATATCTTTTTTTGTACGCTTGAACTGTGTGAACCAATTCTAAATATTCCTTTCAAATTATTTAAATTAAAAATATTTTTAAATATATTCTTTGATGATTTAAGATTACATTTAGAATCTACGCCTATTGGATTAGGTATTGTTAATTGGTCTGTTAATTGGTCTGTTAATTGATTTGGCAATTGGCCTGACAATTTTATTTGCAATTGAGTAGATTTAAGTCCCGTACAAACAGTATATCCACTCTCCTGAAATAAAACAATTTGAACGATTACAAAAGAAAAGATTACCAAAATAATTCTTATTGATTTAAGATCCATTCTCCATACTCCTTGCCAGTTTATATTTACTTCCAAGCAAATATTAAAAAAAAGAATATCACTACTCGAGGATTACTGTGATCATTAAATGAAGAGTGTTTTTATTATCTATGATTTCAAATAATTATCTCTATCTTTTCATTAAATAAAATTTATTAACTGGCAATAAATTTAATCTATTTTCCAAACACTATTTTCCAAACTCGCACTCTCTTATCATTTAAAGTTGCAAGATATTTTTTTCCGTCAGGACTAAATGCTACGGAGGCAACTTCAGATTCCAACTTATGCTTTCTTAAAATTTTTCCATTATTAGCATCAAAAACTACAACATCTTTTTTTCCGCTGATTGCCAAAATTTTACTCCCATCACCACTAAATTTATGTTCCCAAAAATAATCCTCATCCTCTTTTTCAAGTCTTGCTAACTGACGACCACTTTCAACATCCCAAATTTTTGAATCATTTTTAGTAAAAATAGTTTTACCATTGGGATTCAAGATTACATCATCTTTGCGGGTAACAATTTTATGTTTAAATATTTTATGTTCACTACCTACACCACCTACAATATGAACTTCCACAAAATCAGATGACGGTATAAGAATAGTTTTTCTATCTGAGCTAACTTGTGTATATTCATCTATTGTTAAATAGGGGACTTTGTCTCCGATTTTTTTATACCACAAAGATAGTTGCTCATCACTTAAGGTAGTAAAAATGGTTTTACCATCAGAAGATAATTCTGCCAAAGGAGCATTGATCGTATTAGTATTTGTTGGCGGTCGTTTAAATTCAACAATCAATTCTCCATCACTGACATCAAAAAGTCCTGAAAATTTTTCACCCTCTCTAGTAATAAAAATATTTTTACTATCTGGAGTAAATCCGACAAAACTAATTGTGCTCTCCTTGCTCTTGTTTTTTCGCATGTACATTTGCTTTTGCAATGGATGTTTAAACACTGGTAGTGGAATCTCAGGAAATTTAATATCTACTATTTTTCTATCTACTTTATCTTTTATATCCATAAGTGATACCCAAAGTTCATTCTTCATTGTATAATTATTCTCTAGTCTCTTAACAAGAAGTTGCATCTTATCATCTGGACTAAATTCAATCATATCCAATTCATCAGCTGAAAATATCATACCTCCATTCTTTGCATCCCATACCTCAATTGGACAAAGAGAAGGTCTTAAATTCGAATGCCAAGAAGATAGAGGTTCGTGATAAACAAGTACCATCTTACCTGTAGGACTAAATATAGTATCAAATGTGCTATCTCCTCCTCTCTTATGAAATTTATGCAATTCTTTTCCATTATTTGCATCTACAAGTGTCGGTCTAGTGCTAGTGTCTTCTTTTTGTGAAAATCTCCTCCTCATGCTGTCTGGATTAAATAATCGATTTTTCCCTAGGTTCAATAAACCCGTAAGAATAGTTTCACCATCAAGACTAAATACCGCTGGTCCATTATCATGTTTTGTAAAAGTGATTCCTATCTCACTGATCTTTTGGGCCAGTTCACGCTCTCTCTCTTTTTCTATCTTTTCTTTTTCTAATCTTTCTTTTTCTATTCTCTCATTTGTCTCTTGCTCGATTTTTTTACTAACCTCCAACATCTGCTCTAACTCATTCAACTCTTGCAATACTTTTGTCCTTGCAATTTCCATCACACCTACTCCCTCTCCATCAAGTGCTTCACTATTAGCAAATTCTTTTTTTCTCTTTTCCTCGATAGCATTTCTTATCTCTGTGATTTTAAGATAAATCTCTTTTTTATCTTTTTGCGATAGTGTACTCACATCTCCACCACCTAAAGAAATTTTTTTCATCAACGCTTGCGATCCTAGGGCACTCAATTCCTCTTGATAGATTTTCAAAACCTCCAAATAAATTCTAGCAAATGTTTTACGTTCAAACTCTAAATCCTCAATCATCTTTAACGTGCGTGGATTGTGTTGATACTGATTTTTTATTTTTTCTAGTAATTTTCCAGAGGGACACATATTAGGATTTTGAGGCGTACCTGGTTCTAATTTATCTGGTCCTTGCATTATCATCTGCGAATTGGCATAAATTAAATCAATAGGTGATAAGCAAACATTCTTGGTATCTTTATTATTTTTCAGCAACTCTAAATACTTTGCGGCCCTCATCACTTCCACTAAACTGCCAACTGCTCCTCTGGTGGTGAATTGATTAGTCATTGTATAGGGAAAGGGCATGCTCTTTGGATCTTCACTACACGCCAACTGATCATCTAGCTGTTTTTTTTCTAGTGCTGCCCCTAAGCGCATCCACAGATGTGCACTTAATTTCATAACTTCCTCTGGAACTTTTACTTTACTTATTTGTTCTTTAAGGACATGAAGATCAAGTTCTTTAAGCAGCGGACACACGCCCCCTTTCTCTTTTTGACAGTTATTCATAACTTTGAAAAGCGACTCTGCTGATGATAAACGATTTACTACCAAGACTTTAAATAAGATTCGATCGAGTAATGCCATTCCTGTTGAACCATCATTTGTATTTCGAAACTTCTCCAAAAACTCATGCAAGGTCATATTCGATGTTATTAGCGCTGTCTTTAAGTTTCCCTTAATCTCTTTATCTCCCACCATTGCTTTTCGCTCGAGAAGTACCGAGAGCGCCGAGGCCAGCACTTCAGTATTTGCTTTGTCGATCTCATCTAAAATTGCATAATCATGGTGAAGCAAACTCTGATCAGTTTGATACTCTATCTTTCCACTCTCTAGAAATTCTTTACCTTTGATAGCACCAATAATTTTTTCTTGCTTAGTATTTGGTGAAAATTGCAAATTAAATAATTTTCCTTTCAGCACATCCAAAACATCTTTAGCAGTTTTTGTTTTCGATCCACCCGGACCACCCAAGCTCAACACATGTTGCTCGGTTAAAACTGCAAGAAGTAGCGTATCTAAATATCCATCCATTTCGCTATAATCTTCTCTTAACTTCTTCGATAAACTTTTAAGCCCATCCTCTGCTTTCAATAACTCTTCATCTTTTACTTTTTCATCTTTTGCTAGAGCAGCGGTAGTCGTAGATATAAAAAATATTACTGCCAGAATTGAAATAATCAATTTTTGTTTATTTAATCTCATTTTCAACTCCTTATGCTGTCTCAATATCGTTTCAATATCGTTGTTTCAATATTGTTTCACAAATCGGAGTTTTTGATTAATTCTTGAGCAATTATTGGTTTTGATTGATTTTGTAAAAAAACTTTTTATTCGACTAGTCCCAGATGTGGCGTGGCAAAGGGCGATCGCATCTTAATTGTCAGTTATTTAATTGAGAATAAATAGTAATTTATTGACCAGTAGTAGATATATTTATTGATAAATTTTTCATAAAATTCCTTTGAAGTGGGGGG
>JADFZW010000051.1 GCA_015232355.1 Oligoflexia bacterium | reverse complement strand
TGACATCGACAAAACCATCCGTCCCACCTTTTTTAGATAAAGTTTATTTCTTAAAAGGTAGATCAATTTGTTTTACTGTCAAAGTCGTTGAAAAATTATCCTGACAGAATCGGTGGAAAGCAACATGTTGTGAATGAGTATGCCCCAAATATTTGTCATCTATTTAACTATTTATAATTTATTTACCCTCTTAACTATTTGATTTAAGTAAAAAAAATACCCCCAATATTTATTCATCCATAAATCCTAACTTCCAATTTATAATATTAATAAGCAACGATTAGGTATAAACATATTAACTATTAAAGATATTCTAATAATTAACATATGTAACAAATTGATAAAGGAGTTTAAATGAAATTATTTAAATATTATAATTATAAAAATTACAATCTAAATTTGCTGTTGCTATTAACTTTTCTATCCCTCTCTTTCAGCATCATTATCCCTACAGCAAATGCAGAGAAAAAAGTTGTAGCATTATTTTATATTGGTGCTGCTGAAGATATGAGCAAAATTAATAATGGTCACGTCAGCGCCTGCAAGGCCATGCAAAATCAAATTATCCAAGATGCTAAAAATAGTGGTGGTAAATTTAATCCTGATGATTATGAATTTAAATTAGTAAATATCAATGAATTTAGTAATAAAACACCTAAAGAATTAATAGAGGATGAAAAAGAATATATTAATCTAATAAAAACTGATCCTGAAAAATATACTAAAAAGTACAATAAATCTAAAAAAATTTTAGCAAAACGAGATCCCCGTCTATTAGATACATCAATCGATTTAGAGAAATTAACAAATTTCTTACATGAAAATAAAGTGAATGTGGCCATTGGAGCTCACTGGCTTGTTCCTCTAGCAATTTCACAAGCAAAATACGCAAACCAAGAAAAAAAGACAGGAAAATTAAATAATCTAAAAGTTGGTTGGGCCTTCACAGATTACTATGAAAATCTAATGTTTCCTAAGATATCAAATTGTATTGATAAGACTTTCTTAGGCGCCAAAGATTTAGTTACACGTTTTACTAGTAGAGGCATCGATAATAGCACTAATAGAGTGGTCTCTAGTGGAATTCCAGTGGTCCCTTACACTTCAGAGTTAATGTCCGAAAAAGCAAGAGAAGATTTTTTAAAAGCCAGAAATCTAGACCCTGATAAAAATAATACTATCAACATTACTTTGGCAGGTGGTGGTGAGGGACTTGGTAAATATCTACTTATGGTAAAGTCGATCTATAGTAAATATCTCGCTGAAAAAAATAATGGGTTAACTAAAAAAATTCAATTGAGTGCTATTGCGGCCAGAAGTGATGATAACTTTAATGCACTAACAGAATGGAAAAGAACTGTATTAGATCCTAAAAACGATCCTAATTTTATATTAAATATTGAAAAGACAGTACCGACAGAAGTTATGTTAGATTATGTGAAAACATCAGATGTATATATAGTTAAAAGTGGAGGATTATCTCCTACTGAAGGTGTGGTAATTGGAAAACCCATGATTCTCTTAGATGTTCTTGGTGGTCATGAAAAAGATAATGCTAAATTTTATGGCAACACTGGAATCGGTATAATCAGAAAAGATACTGAGGATATCGGCCAAGATGTCTTTGATTTATTAGCAAATAAAAATAATATTAGAGATAATATGTTGGAAGCACAAAAAAAATTCCGCGAGGGAAGAAATTTCAACGAAGTATCCAAGTTTGTATTAGAAGAGAGTGACCGTGAAAACAACATTGATTTGCAATCTTGCTTTGATCTTGATCAAAATCAAAATCAAAAGCAAAAGCAAAAGCAAGAAAAATTACTCTCTGAAATTGGTTTTGGAAGTCGTGACGAGATGAAATTCATAAGAGCAGGTCAAGAGTTACTTTCTGAAGCAACTACTCCTACATCTTTTTCACCATATACGATCACATCTCCCCTATCATCTAATGAGAAGGCAAAATTAATAGTAAAAGCAAAAAAACAATTTAAGAAGGTTCTAGTTATAAATCCCTACAATTATGCTGCCAATTATATGATGGCACATGTGAGCAATCTACAAGGTAATTCTAAAAAAGCACATAAGTATATAGAAAAAGCAATTAAGTTTGATCTGAAAAAAGGAGGAGAGGGACAATACTTTCACAGTGGGAATTATAAAATCGTTGATGGTCTGAAAGATTTGGCCACAGCAATCAAAAAAGATTCTAAAGGTGAATACAAAAAACACATTGAAGATATATTATCAACAAATTTGAAAGTTCTATTCAAGAATCAATCTAGAAAATTGGGTAATCCTTCTACAGCAAAAGTAAAAGCTGTTGGTTCAGGAATTGTGATTGATAATGATGATGATAAGAATGATAATGATGATAATGAAAGCATAAAAAATGGAAACGATAACAATGATGATGAAGAGAATGAAAATGATAATGATGGTAATCTTGATGAAGATAGCTGTGATAATATTAGTCCTTTTGAAAAGCTTGATAACTATATTCCAAAAGCAAAAAAGATTTTAAAGTATTCTAAGGGCCGCATTCAAGCATTAATAGATGCTGTTGAAGATGTAAAAAAAGCATTAACATCTACAAATGAAATAAAATGTACCAATGTTGTGACTAAAAAAGGGGTGATTATTCAAAATGGTCAGATGTGGGGTCGTCAAGGAGATCCAGAAGTTGTGAAAACATTTGATCAAAGTAATGTTGATGAATACATCATGATTAGTAGATATCACTTTATAATCAAGACTACTGAAGGAAAAAGCGGTAACATAGTTTACAAACTTCATGACTTTTCAACAAACCATACAGAAGTTGAAAGATCTACAAAGAATTCATCAAATAATAAACATGAAACTGTAACTATCAAAGAAAGCTCTATGAATATCATTCATGGCACATCTTTTACTCTTGCAACTCAAAAATATATTTGTAAAAAGTTATAATTAATTTAGTTATTAAAAAAATCAATAAATTTTATTGTTAATTTAGAGACGAAATTTTTGAAAGTCGCTGGCAAATATTGATGGCATATAGAAAAAGAACAACTATATGAGGTATAATAATTTTATGTTCTTATTCTTTTTCAGGCCCTTGTCCGTTACAAAGGAGTATTTATGCTAGTAAAACTTTTCAAAATGATATTGAATACAAATAGCATTGTAATTGGCGTGACCATTGCTTTTTTAACCGTAGGACATCAACTTGTTTTTGCAAGCGATTCTATCAAAGATTTAAATCCCCTAGCATGCAATAAAGAAAAAAAATGTATTCTCTGTACTGAAACGGGCAAAGTTATTGCTAAGATAGAAGATATAAAAAATATTTGCAAACGACCAGGAGTGGATAGCTCTGGTAATCAAAACAAAAAACCCAATGTCGCTTCAGCAGATATGGCCATTATATGTGTTATGCTAGGACATAAAAAATTAGGACTTCTCGAACATGAAACTGTACTTGAAAATCGAACAGCTTGGATTGAACAGTTAACAACTTGTGGTTTATCTACTATCAAAAAAGAGAATGAGGATATTCTATACTTCTCTCCTGCAAACAAAAACAGAGCAATAGCTCTGGAAAACATCGAATTTACAAAAATGAAAGATACATATAACGACTTAGGTAGTTGGGAAAAAGATATTACCAAACATCTTTCTTACTTTGTTAAAACCGGTCTACTTTTTGATTATATGGATGAAGATATTATTGGTTACGTTAAGTCAAAAGTAGATAATTATATGAAAATACATACTGACAAAAATTTAGATCAGTGTAGTATGAATTTGGAAAAATTAAAAAGTGTAGTTCTTAATCTAATTACAACACACTTAAAAGATAATCAGACAAATACAAAATTGCTTCGTAATTTAAAAAAATTTACACAAAATTTTAAATGCCCGAATCCTGAATGTAGCAAACTACAGCAGGAAATTTCAAAAGAAGGGATTTCTAAGATTGATTATAACAATAGTAATTTAGTACACCTCCCTTCTTCTCTTTTCAATTTTGGTCCTTTTCAACGAATGCAAGAAATGTATTATGAGAATTTAGATAGTTGTAATAAATTAAAACAAGAGGTAGCTTTTTTTAAAAATATTTCCAACCATCAAATTAACAAGGTTATCAATGATTCTTTTAAGGAAGGAAAACAGTTCATGGAAAAACTATCTGAAAAAGAGACTATAGACAATTCTCCAATATTTGATCCCTGCAAATAGTTTTCATCTCGTAACAGCTCTATTAATAATTATCTCGATAATTTGATGAGATTCTTTTGAGTATTCTATAAAAAGAGGTATGAGGAATTTTAAGAGTATCTTTGGCCCTTACAGCAAACCCTCTGGCATCTTTCATCGCCATATTAACTGCCTCCTCCTCTATTTTTTCTAAATAATTTTTCATTCCATTTAATTTGATAAAATTAAAAATCTCCTCAGAAATAAATACGTTTCCAGCATTAACTGGACTTTCATTTCTAATATATTCAGGTAAATCTATCAAATCCACAATTCCATTATTCTTATTGTAGATACTATCTACGAAAGCTTTTAATTCACGAACATTTCCGGGCCAACTATATTCGACTAATTGCCTAAGCGCTTTTTCAGTGATGTGTATTTTACGTGGTCCCCTTCTTAAAAAGTGATTGATAAGAAGTTCTATATCCTTTTTTCTCTCTCGTAACGGAGAAATTTTTATGCTCACTCCATTAATTCGATAAAAGAGATCTGAGCGAAAACTACCATCTCTAACTTTTTTATTAATATCTTCACAGGTAGCAGTAATCAAACGAAAATTAGTAGTAACTGGTGTAGTTCCTCCTACAGGATAAAACTCTTTTTCCTCCAACGCCTTTAAGAGTTTCTTTTGCATTGGAAGTGGCATTGATCCAATTTCATCTAAAAATAGTGTACCTCCATCTGCTAACTTTAATTTACCTTTTTTATTTTCATTGGCCCCAGTGAATGCCCCTTTAACATGACCAAAAAATTCTGATTCGATTAAATTTTCAGCAATGGCCGAAGCATTTACCGACACAAAGGCATGTTTGCTACTCATGCCCTCCGTACTCTCATCACATTCTTCCCAACTCTTATGTAAAAACTCTGCTAGTTTTCCTTTGCCTACTCCTGTCTCACCTAAAATCAATATCGGTCGTTCCACAAATAAAGGTGAACGCAAATTTTTAAGTTCTCTTATTAACGTTGGATCAATGGTTAGAAATTCTTTTTTTATTTGATTATCAAAATCAACACCAGATGATTTATCTAAACAATCAGCAATAATAGAATCCAATGCTAATTCAAATTGATCTTTGCTTAAGAAGTGTTGACAACCCAAGTGGTAGGCATCTTTTACATATTCGGGAGAATCAAAGTCAGTCAAAATAACTGAGTATAGATTTTTTAACTTAGCACACTCTAAAATTTTTAAACCAACATTTTCACCATCTAAATTTAAATCTATTAACACTAAATCGAAGAATTCTTTTTTTAGGCGGGTTATACTATCATTGTAGTTCGAACACTCACAAATTTCACCATATGCTTTCAATCTATCTTTTAAAAATAAACGAAAATAGTGATCATCTTCTATCAAAAGTATTTTCAAGTGAGTCTTTTTTATATTTATATTTGCATTGATGTTTAGGTTACCTTTTCTCATGGCCATAACAAAGTTCTCCTCTCTCTCCAGAAAAAAATTTTATCCTTCTCTACCAAATTAGCGAATTTTCTTCAACAAAGATTACTTAAGAATTAATTTAGAATGTAATTTTTACCAATATGATAATATGATAATATGATAATATGACCAGAAAATGTTAGATGTTAAATTTTAAAGACTCTTACAATCTCTCCTAAATTCCCTGCCTGCTCTGAGAGCTTTCTGGCAATTACCGCCATATCTTCTGCAGATGAAGCATTTTCTATCACTACACTAGCATTCTCTTCCATTGCTGATGCCTGTTCCTGGGTTCCATTTGAAATTGTTTGCAAATTGTTTGCTATCTCATTTAGCTTTATATTTATCTCTATTATATTTTTTTCGGATTCTTTTACTAAATCTAAACCTTTTTTAACCTGATCATGACTACTTTTCATAATTTCAGTGATCTCTTTCGCAGAACCAGCACTCTTTTCTGCCAACTTACGAACCTCATCTGCAACTACAGCAAAACCCTTTCCTTGCTCTCCTGCACGAGCAGCTTCAATCGCTGCATTTAATGCTAGCAAATTGGTTTGATCAGCTATCTCACTAATTATTTCAACCGCATTGGCAATCTTGGTAGATCTCACCTCGATATCGATCATTGACTCTAGTGTTTTAGTCATGGTTGAGGTAGAAGTAGTTGCACTTGTAGCAGCTATTACTGCCAATTCTTTAGCATTATTTGAATTGCTGGCAATACTCTGAACTGAGCTAGAAATTTCTTCAAAGCTAGCAGATTGCTCTTGAGTTCTATCAGAAATACCTTGTGTTGCTAATGCCATTTTTTCAGAGGACAAATTAATCTCTTCCGTAACTGAATGAATACTTTTTATAACATCACTCATACTAATTATCAGTTTGTTAACTGCTTTAGCAATAATTCCAATCTCATCTGAGCGTTCAAGAAGCTTTTTATCCATAAGTAGATTTAAATCTCCATTACTCATCTGATCTAAAAGCTTCGAACACTTATGAATTGATTCAACAATATCTGATGCTAAAACACTTCCAAATATTAAACTTAATATTAATCCTACAATAATCGATCCTACTATCCATATCTTTCCATTTAAAACTGCTGCTTGTGAATTTTTATAGGCATTATTAGAAAACTCATTAACAACTTTATTAATTTTTTCAAATGTTAATATTGCCAAACTTGTTCTTTTGGCCACTTCCACTGAAAAAAACTTCATCGCCGAATCTCTATCTCCTTTACCTAAATAATTTTCAATTATCTCTGCCGATTCATGAAATGATTTATGAATCATTTCAATTTCTGTTAGCAGTGATGATAGTTCAGGAATAGTTTGTTCAATTTTTTTTCTCTCCTCACTATAATACCACACTCCAAAAATGCATTTATGAGGATCTTTTTCAATGTTAAAACTCTTCATATTTAAATCTCGTTGGAAGACCCCTAGGGCCAAACGCCATTTAAAATGATCCAATTCCCTCTCTATAATCCAAGAATGAAAATCTTTTGCATATAATGCCTTTTTATTAAAGGTATCGCTTTGAGTGAACGAATAGAAACTTATCACTCCAACCAAAATAGTAACTATGGAAACCGTAGCAATTATTAAAAAGAATTTATATTTTAATGATAAATCTTTAAGCATATTCACCTCTATCTATTAGTTCTATTAGTTCTATTAGTTCTATTAGTTCTATTAGTTCTATTAGTTCTACTAGTTCTACTTTTTAGACTAAGATCCTTTATAATTTTAAAATATATGCTGTTTTTTTTCACTCGTAAAATTTTGCTCCCTTTATTGTAAGCGTGGACAAAATAATTTTTGAAATATAAAATTAAAGTATGTATTCGGTAAAACAAAACAAGTCAGGTAATAATATTTGTCTTCAGTGTGATAATTATCATGTAACTTGGGATGCTCAGGCGCCATATGGATGCAAGTTCTTTAGCTTTAAAAGTAGTGATCCACCAATTAAAGTAGTACTAAAAAATTCCGGAATAAATTGTCATGGATTTAAAGAAAAAAAATTATCTCAAAAAAAATCACGGAGAATAGATGGCATCTCCCATGATAGTTCCACCTCCTAAACAAATATCTCCCCTGTAAAAGACTATTGCTTGCCCAGGAGTTATCGCTCGTTGTGGTTCGACAAATGAAACCTCCAAACACATACAATCCTTCGTTCCAGAGATGGCAGTTATTGAACACTCCTGATCACTTTGACGATAACGAATTTTGGCCCGTAATGGATGTAATAAAGGCAATGAAGCATTATTAGAAACATTATTAAAAAATGGTCGATCAGCAACAAAACTTAAATTATTGGTATAAAGTTTACTTGCATAGAGTGCTGGATGATTTTCTCCTCTCTCAACATAGACAATATTTTGCTTAGGATCTTTTCCAATTACATACCAAGGTGCTCCCGCTCCTCCCAAACCAAGTCCTTTTCTTTGTCCAATAGTATAGAATGGAAATCCCTCATGCTCACCAACTATTTCACCATTTAAAGTTTTAAAAGGACCTGGGTTTTTAGGAATGTATTTTTGTAAAAAGTTAGCGAAATCTTTTTCTCCAATAAAGCAAATGCCCGTACTATCTTTTTTGTTGTAGACATCCAACCCATGCTTACATGCTAACTCTCGCACCTCTCTCTTTAACATTCCTCCTATTGGAAAAAGCACTCTAGATAAAATATCTTTTTTAATCGTGTATAGAAAATAACTCTGATCCTTTCCAGGATCTGATCCTTTAAGTAAAGTTTTTTCCCCACTCTCCTTGTCAACTTCACATCTACAGTAGTGACCTGTGGCCACAAAATCTGCTCCTAATTGCAATGCCTTTTCATAAAAAATTTTAAATTTAATCTTTAAATTGCATAAGACATCTGGATTTGGAGTAAGACCTCTTTTGTACTCTTCTATTGAAGGAGCAAAGACTTCATCGAAATACTCTTTGATAAATTCAACACTATAGTATGGAATTTGTAATTTTTCACAAACACTCACAACGTCTTCAAAATCCTTAGCAGCACTACAAGCAGTTAAAGGTTCACTCTCCTCCCAATTGCGCATAAAAATACCAATGACGTCATATCCACTTTGCTTTAAAAGCAAAGCTGCTACTGCAGAGTCTACTCCTCCGGACATTCCAACTACCGCAACCTTTTTTGAACCTTTTGAACTCTTCGCACTCTTTATTTTTTTACTCATAGAAATCATAGATAAAACTCATCATCTAAAGCAATTATTTCCTTCTTCTTTGATTCATCTAAATTATCTGCCTCTTCTTGGCCATCTTTTTCTTCAATAATTGATTTTTGTAAAAAGAAAATTTTTCCACTACCAATTATCTTTGCTCCTCTTTTTTCTTTATCATAAAAAGTAAGATGTAATCCTTTGGTCAATCCAAAGACCTCCTCTTCAAATTTTATAAAACAAACATTTAATGATTTAAAGTAGAGCATTGCCTTAATTCTATCCTTATCGATAGCATACTTAATAAAAACAGTAACTGGATTTGATGTATCAAAAAATGGAGCTAAGATCACATTATTAACGGCACAAATATCAAACATTAAACTCTCTTTGTCTCCAACAAAAACTCTATTGGGAGGAACAATTTCCACTACCACCTTATCTCTCTCCACATCTTTGTGACCAATTCCTGCTTTTACTGGAATATTTGTTTGTCCAACAAAATAGTTATGGATCCCTTGATGTTCCCCATATTGCATGCCTGTCTCTTTATTTATTATAACTCCCTCTGATCTAAAATTAACAGGTGAATACGCCTCTATAAAAAAAGAAGAGTTACTACCACTAAAACAAATTGTTTTACTATCTCTTCTATTTTCATCAGGTAACCCAAAATTTTCTACAATTTTTATAACATCTTTTTTCCTTAAATCTGCTAGAGGCAAAATAAGTTTATCTAAATGATGTTGTTCCAGATTGGATAAAAAATAGGACTGATCATATTCATCATCATTAGATGAATAAATATGATAACAATTTAATCCCTCCTGCTTATAAACCTTGGCATAATGTCCAGTTGCTATGTAAGAAGCATTTAGCACCTTTGCCTTTTCACACAAGATATTCATTTTCAAATTATTACAGGCCACACATGGAATAAATATATCTCCTGAGAGTCGTGAGGCCACAAAAGGATCAAGAATGTACTCCTTATACTCCTCTCTGGCATTGACTGCATAGAATGGAATATTCATGCGTTCACATATAGCATTTACCTTCTCTAAATCTTTTATCGAGCATCCCTCCTGTAAAAATTTTATTTTATCATCTACTGTAAGCTCTTTTTTTGTTGAAGTTACAAAGCTAAATTCCTCCTCTTTTGGAGTTGCTTCTATTATTCTTCGCTTTATCTCTTCCTCATCAATAAAGATCATCCCAATAGCGATACATTGAAAACCCTGTTTCTGAAGCAAGAAAGCGGCAGCAATAGAATCAACCCCACCAGTCATACCAATAACAACTTTTTTATTTTGAATATTTATCTCACTCTCATTACTCATCTTGTTTTCCTCTTATTTTTCTCTTGTTTTCCCTATGATTTATATTTCACAGAACAATTTACTTTAGCGGCCCTAGCAGTAAATTTATTCATCGGTTTAACTCTAATTTGCAAAGTAAAATCTGGATGAATTATTTCAAAAGAGCTCTGACCCTTTTTATGCTCACCTATTATTATTTTGTCATGTTGTTTTAGAAGTTCATTGTAGCTTATTAGATGAAGACCTTTTAAAGCATACCTCTTTTTACTTACAGAGTCTTTACCATGAAAACATATAATCTGAGTTATAGAATTGTTGCCAAGACCAAGAAGTGGATAGAGCGAACGAAAAAAAAGCATTCTATCCTCATTATAAAAATAGAGGCAATTTTGAAAAATAAGCGAGATTATCTGCGAATAATATTCAAGCACTAGTATTCGCATATTCGCCGGCAACTCTCCAGGAAGCTCACTATACCCACACTCAATCCATCTCCTATCAAACTCTCCATTGAACTTGAGATTTGCAAGTGAGTAAAGCCCTTCTCCTAAATTATTGTAACACTCTTCAATTTTACTATTAAGAACGCTTTGAAAAAATGGTGCCCTCTCATAAGCAAAATATTTGCTAATAAAACTCTGTACACCTCCATTTTTAGTGTTCACAAAAGAATTTGCCTTAGAAAGCTTAATACTTATTGGTATCAAACCAAAATTACTATCCCTACTTGTATCGCTATCAGTATCGATATCAGTATCAATGTCAGTATCAACATCAATAAGTAGATCTGCCTCTGCCAAATTAATCATCTTCTCATTTAATAAACCATTCGCCTCTAAATTTAATCCAACTTTACTTTTCCCTACCCAATATATTTTTTTTATTTTTTTTATTTGTTTTATATTTTTCTCTATAGACTCAACTACTTTTTGAGCTAAGAAAGGCAAAGCATCTACAAGCTCTGAGTCAACAGCACGAATGGATCTTTCGTAAAAATACAACATCTCCTTTAAATCATCCGTTAATGATTCAACAAATGAGGATTCTAATGAAAAATTTTTAGATAATTTACTGGCAACTAAGTACTCAAACAAAGTCCCCTTGTACTCGTTAACAAGATTTTCATTTCTATCTATTTCTAACTCTGTTCGTCTTTCCATCTCTGCTACCTCAAAATAATTAAACATAAAAAAGATAAAATTCATATTGCCAAGATGTAGAAATTCATAAATCATTTACTAGAGGAAGTTAAACAAATTTCATAGAGGAGTATTTAATGAACAGGAAAGAACTTGTTGAAGAAATTCTAAAGAACAAAGAACTGACCCATCTCGCAAGAAAAGATGCTGATCACTTTGTAGGCGCAATGCTTGATTGTATTAAGAGAGCAGTAAAGAAGGGAGACACTGTATCATTAGTAGGTTTTGGAGTATTCACTAAAGTAAAAAGAGCTGCTCGCACAGGAAGAAATCCTGCTACAGGTGAAAAGATTCGTATTAAATCTAAAGTTATTCCAAAATTTAAACCAGGACAAGCGTTCAAATCAAGTATCTAATAAATACCACACAAAAACTTCGTACTAAACTTTGTATCAAGCTTCGCACGAAACAAAATTAAAATAAGTAAATTTCACGATATTTCTAATACTCTTTTTAATGGAAAAGAGAATGAAGAAGCGTTAATGTTACAATCGAGTTTAAGAAATAAAAAGAATAAGAATGTAAATCTATAAGCAGAACTAACAGAACAAACAGAACTAACAGAAAAAACAGAACAAAACAAAAGAAGGTATGCAAACATGAGAACAATTGAAAATGCAATCATTCGCTTTTCCGGAGACTCCGGAGACGGCATGCAGTTGGTAGGTACTCAATTTTCAAATACATCTGCGGCCATGGGAAACGACATCTCTACTTTTCCTGATTATCCCTCTGACATTCGAGCACCCGTAGGTACCGTATACGGTGTATCTGGTTTTCAAGTAAATATTGGATCAGTTCCTGTTCATACTCCTGGAGATGAGCCAGACATCTTAGTAGCAATGAATCCCGCTGCTCTAAAAGTAAATTTGGATTCTATTAAGAAGGGTGGAACTATTATTGTAAATAGTGATGCTTTCGACGAAGCAAATTTAAGCAAGGCTGGTTATACTTCTAATCCACTAAATACAGATCTCTTAAAACCATATCAAGTTGTAGAAGCACCAATCACCAAGCAAACATTAGAAGCATTAAAAGATTCTCCTCTAGAAAATAAAGCAAAACTTAGATGTAAAAACTTTTATGCTCTCGGAATTATCTATTTTATGTATGGCCGTGATCTTGATGTTACTATCAATTGGCTGAAGAGCACCTTTAAAAAGAATAATGATGTTGTTGAAGCAAACATTAATGTATTAAAAGCTGGACACAATTTTGCTGAAACTTTAGAAGCATCTATCTCTACTTTTAAAATTGAAAAAGCAAAAATTGAACCTGGTCATTACTGCCAAATCAATGGCAACGCTGCTGTTGCTTACGGACTTATGCAAGCTGCGGAAGCTGCTAAACTTGATCTCTTTCTTGGTTCATATCCAATCACTCCAGCAACTGATATTTTACAAGAGCTTTCAAAGTACAAACATCTCAATGTAAAAACATTTCAAGCAGAAGATGAAATATGTGCTGTTTGCTCTGCAATTGGAGCATCATTTGCTGGTGCTTTAGCGGCCACTACTACCTCTGGTCCTGGTCTTGCTCTGAAGAGTGAAGCTATTGGACTTGCAACTATGTTAGAACTTCCACTTGTAATTGTAGATGTTCAGCGTGGAGGACCATCAACAGGTCTGCCAACTAAATCAGAACAATCAGATTTAAATATAGCTATGTTTGGTCGTCATGGAGAAGCACCATTAATCGTTTTAGCGGCCGCCTCTCCTAAGGATTGTTTTCATATGGCCTATGAAGCAGCAAAGTTAGCACTTCAACATATGACTCCTGTAATTTTACTTACTGATGGTTTCATTGCTAATGGGGCCGAGCCATTTAAAATTCCAGAGACAAATCAATATGCAAAGATTGAAACCAGATTAGTAAAAGATAAATTAGCAGAGGGTGAAAGGTATCTACCATACAAACGCGATCCTGTTACTTTAGTTCGTCCTTGGGCCACTCCAGGCGTAGCTGGATACGAACATCGAGTAGGCGGATTAGAAAAATTAAATGAAGTAGGAACCGTAAGCTACGATGCTAAAAATCACGAGCTAATGTGTGAACTACGTGCTCAAAAAATTTCTCGGGTACAAAATTATATTCCTCTACAAGAAATAGAGGGAGAAAAGACTGGTGATTTACTTGTACTCTCTTGGGGCGGTAGTTATGGTTCAACTTACTCAGCAGTAAGACAATTACAACAAGAGGGAAAAAGAATCTCTCTGGCCCATCTACGCTACATTAATCCACTACCTAAAAATCTAGAAGAGATCTTAGGTGGATTTAGAAAAATTATTATTCCAGAGTTAAATCACGGACAATTACGAGCGATCATAAATGCCAAATTTCAATGTAATGCTCTGGGATTTAATATTTTACAAAGTAGACCATTTAAGATTCACGAATTAGTTAATGCATTTAACGATCATTTAGAAAAATTATAATAAGTAATAAAAAAGGAATAAAAATATGAATCAAGTTCCAACATATACAAAAAAAGATTTTGCCAGCTCTCAAGAGATTCGCTGGTGCCCTGGATGCGGAAACTATTCTATATTAAACGCAATCCAAACGACAGTTGCTAAAATTGGTAAACGTAGAGAAGATGTTTGCTTCGTATCTGGTATCGGCTGTTCATCTCGTTTGCCATATTACATGAACACCTATGGTATGCACACCATTCACGGAAGAGCATTGGGTTTTGCTTCTGGAGTTAAAATTCAAAATCCAAATTTAAGTGTGTGGGTTGCAACTGGTGATGGTGATGCTCTCTCTATTGGAGGAAATCACTTCATCCACGCCATCAGAAGAAATTTAGATCTCAATATTGTTATTTTTAACAATGAGATTTACGGTTTAACTAAGGGACAATACTCTCCAACATCCAAGTATGGTTTAGTAACCAAATCTTCTCCCTATGGAACAGCTGAAGAACCATTTTCACCAGCATCTCTAGCAATAGGTAGTGGAGCTACTTTCTTCGCTCGTACCATTGATAATGATATAAAACATATTCAAGATATTTTAATGCGTGCTTATGAACATAAAGGAATCTCCATTGTAGAAGTATTACAAAATTGTGTAATCTTCAATGATGGCGCTCACGACACCTATGCAGACAGAACCATCAAAGAAGAAAACACTGTTCGTATTGAACATGGAAAACCAATGATCTTTGGAGCAAATAAAGATAAAGGTATCGTTCTCACAGGTGGAGCAACCCCAGTAGCAAAAGTAGTTAAAATTGGAGAAAATGGTATAACTGAAAAAGATTTGTTAGTTCACGATGAAAAACAAGAGTCTCCTCTACTGGCCAATCTTCTTACTACATTTAAGCACCCAACTCATCCTCTTCCTCTTGGAATTTTTAGAGATGTTGATCGACCAAGATATGAAGAAGCAGTTTATAAACAAATTGAAGATGTTCAAAAGAAAAAAACTGAGCGTACTGTTCGAGATGTATTAACCTCAGGTGATACTTGGGTAATTAATTAATTAATTAAGTTTTCTTGTCAACAATTCAAGCAATTCAAGCAATTCAATAATTAGAACAATCAATAAAAAATACAAAAATATTAACTAATCTTTATCTTAATCCGATAATTTAAACGTATGTTTATGTATATTTTTTAAAAAAACAAGAAGGCGTTATGATTCCAAAAATCAGCTCCAATAATTCATCTCCATATAAAAATCCCTTTGAAGAGCAAGAGGATAAGAAGCAGAAAAAAAACAAAAGTGATGAACAAAATAACAGTGAGAAAAAACATAAGGATTCTAATAACAATGGTTTAATAGTTTCATTATCATCAAAATCATCAAAGTCAAAAGAGCATCGAGAACATCTAATAGAAGAGGACATCTCTAAAATGAACAATCACCCATACTATAAGGGAAAAGGAATATCATTTCTATTATTGGAAGATAATTCCGAAACTATAATTATAGTAAAGATTGCTCAAACAAATAATAATCAATCAACACAAAGAATTTCATCAGATCAATTTCGGGCCCTTGTCCAAAGAATTGAGAAAGGTTATCATGATACATCTCATGGCGATCTTGTAAATGTGAAATGTTAAAAGTTAAAAGTTAAAAGTAAAAAAATTATTTCGGAGAACCTACATGATAAATAATAGTGCGGATGTAACATCTCACCACAAAGATGACAGCAATAAAAGAGAGCGCACAATCTTGATAAGTGACACCGTTTATAAAATTATGTGTATGGCCGATAGTAAAAACTTAGATCCTTCAGCTGGCGCAGAAAAATTGGCAAATATGTATGTTGCTTTAACAGGACCAATTGATTTTAAAAAACTAGATATTGAAAGGGCCAAAAGGAAGGCCAAAGAGTTTAATCTGCTATGAAGATATTATTTCATCACGAGGGAATTCTTCCCGTAAAAAAATATGGTGGTACTGAGAGAATAATTTTTTGGCATATCAAACAACTTATCAAGATGGGCCATCAAGTATTTCTAATTGGGTCACCTCACTCAACAGAGCTGCAAAAACTAGGCGTAAAAATCATTGAGCGAACATCCAATATAAGTATCAATGATTGGAGAGAATTAATTCCAAGTAACATTGATATCATCCATCTCTTCTACACTCCTCCCTTCGATCTAGATGTTCCTCATCTAATTACTATCGAAGGCAATGGTCATCCAGGAGAAAAATTTAAAAAAAATACATGCTTTATCTCTAAAAAACATGCTGAAATTCATCATGGCCAATACTTTGTCTATAATGGCATTGATCTTGATGATTATCCTCATCCAAATTTTAATGATAAAAAATTTTTTGCAAATCCAAGCAACAAAGAGTATTGGAATCACTTCTCCTTCTTGGCCAAAGCAAAATGGAAGGTTAAAAATGTCGATAGCGCTATCTCTGCAAGTAAAAAATGCAAAAAACACCTGCACATTGCCGGCGGCAGAGTCTTTTCACTCTCACCATATATCCACTCATATGGCATGGTTGACCAAGAAAAAAAAATTAGAATATTAAGAAAAAGTTCTGCACTTCTATTTCCAGTTAGATGGCCTGAACCATTTGGAATAGCAATTATCGAAGCTTTCTCGCAAGGAATTCCTGTAATTGGTTCTCCTTATGGATCACTTCCAGAATTAATAAGTAACGTATCTGGAATTATTTGCTCAAACATTAATGAATTAATCGACGCCATTTACCAACCATCAAAAGCATTTAATCCTGAAGAAATTAGAAGTTACGTAGAAGCAAATTTCTCAATAAAAAAAATGACTGAGAACTATATCGATCTTTATAAAAAAATTATTAGCGGCGTATCTTTAAATCAAGAGTCACCACACTGTAGTTTGGCCCACTCCCCTGAAACACTATTACCATTTTGATTGCCCTTTTGAATTATTACCTTTTAATTTTTGTCAATTAATCTAAATTTTTTCTCCTTTTTTCTATTTATAGTTATTTGTAGACGGATCGTATTTTTTGTAGGTATCTAGATATATATGAACATCATTTATGAAGAAAAAGTTACTGACTTAATCGATCCTGATATATTCTCCTTACTGGAGAAATATCAAGATACACTAACAAATTTCATTCTAGAAAGTGTTCATCAAAGTTTTTATGATTACATTTCTAACAACATTACCGATTTTGATTCTTTTCTCGACGGAGCAAAAAGGGCAGTTAGTTCTCTAATTGATAATTTTAAAAATAACTACATCACTGGAAATAAAATAAGAAAAGATCTACTTACTAAAGTCACTCGCCATCGTTTCACACACCAAGAAGTTACATACGAAGAATTGATGTTAGATTTCCCAATAGGATTTGCTCTCTTCGATTTAAATCTTGCTTATCACTCAGGTGTATTTGATGGTCAAAATATGAGTGACATACAAAAAGAAGAATTTGCCAAGGGTCTTTGCATGGCCACTCATGTTTTTTCTTTTTTTATTTTTATTCTCTTTCGACAGGAAGTTTTCCAGGATCTAACCTTTATTCGCTTTATGAAAGAATTTTCTACTAAAAATATATTTATTGCTTATCCTGATCCAATGAAGGAATTTCTTCACTCTAGATTATCTAAATTTGGTTGGTCTATGATCTTAAATAAATAGAATTGAATTATCAGCTTATTTCCTATTCACTCTTTTGCTTATAAATATCTCCCTCTAACTTTTTACCCTTTTTATAGTATAGATCTGAAATTTTTGTATATAGTAGTTTCTTTTCATTTGGCATATTCGTATCTCTAACCATATTAAGAATATTTAAATATCCTTCTAAGGCAACATCAATTTGATTTCTCATAACAAATGCATTCAGAAGTGCCATCAATTTGTTAAATAACTCTTTCACTCTAACCTTTTTGTTTATCAATTGTTCATAATAAGCATATATTTTATTATACATCTCCATCACTTCTTGTGGTTCAACTTCATCATAACGAACAAAACTATAAACTAATTTTTCATACAAACAAGAATAGTAAATATCTTGAATATTAAATTTCTTCTCTTTAGCAATTTTCAAACACAATTCTACAAACTTTATTGATTTATCAAATTGCTTAACTTTATTGTATCCACTAGCTAATTCTTTAGCAATAATTGCTCTCTCTATCGATGGTTCTTTCTCATAATCATCATTTAATTTTGAAAATCTCTCTATCGTTTTTTGTACATTGCCACTCATAGATTCTATCTGTGACATATACACCAAAGATTTATTGTAGAGATGTTTCTTTTCTGGTGCACTTTCTACATCTAATCCCTCTATAGAAAGCTTCAATAATTTAAAAGATAATTTATAGTTTCCCGCAAAATATGCGGCCACGCCTTGATAGTTATAGGCATACCACTTATTAAATGAATCCAAATTTTTACATTCGTCTAAATATGTTTCATTGGCCAACTCTACAAAAACCGTTGGTGTAATAATCAAAATTACTAAATGAAGTAACTTCTTACACTTCTTTATTCCAACTAGATAAAACTTCATGGCCAACACATACATTACTGCTAGGAAACCACCATAGGTTGCTACACTCTCTTGTGCACCATAAGTCCAGTATGGTTCTACTGCTTGATAATAATCATATCCGGCATAACCAAGCTGACCCAAAATTGCCAAATGATATAATCTATAAAGTTGGCCAAGTGGAACTTTTTTAAAAAAATCATCACCCTTTTCTGCTATCTCTTTATGAACAGAATCAATTGTTTCCCCTTTATTATCATTTTCAGTTTCGCTACTACTTTGATTATTTTGATTGTTTTGATTATTTTGTTTATGCAAAATCAATTTTCGAAAATTAAGTTTAACCTTTTCCTTCTTTTCATTAACATCACTCACATCATTAGATTTTATCACAATATCTTTTTTTATTTCGGCCATAAAAAAAATTATCTCACTTTAAAAGTACATAAAGTACATTAAGATAGATCTATAATAGAGTTAACACTTCTAATATATAATATCTAATATCTCTACGTATTCTTTCTAAGTAAACTTGATATCTTTATGCTAAAATAAAAAAAACGAAAATCATTGATAAAAAAAAATATATTGATATCTCTGTCTAAACGAGCAGAAATAAATAGGAATTATTTAAAATTAAAGTAGTTCGTTAATAACAGTAATTTTTGTGATATCTTCACCACGACAATCATTTTCTGCACATCTCTTAGACATATAGCAATTTTTTTCAAAATTCATCTCAAAATCCTGATCTCCTCTAACTAAAATTCCTTCAACTAATCCTGTTTTAACATTCATAACTACTGATCCTGAATTTCCTCCATAGGTATCACTGTTAGCAACAAAATAAATTGGATCTGCACTATCTCTTACAAATGCACCATCAGTAATCTTTGTAGGTAAACCTGAAGGATGACCAATAACCACTACCTGCTCTCCTACTGATATAGTGCCATTTCTTCTATATGAAAGAGGTTTCCTATCTTTAACTTTTCTATCTAAACGAATTAAAGCAAAATCTTTACCTCTACCCATCTCCATTTCTTGACTAATTATCTCCTTACAACTGTAAACATTCGATGAACTAACTGTAATCTGATCGCTAACTGTTGATCCACTTTTAACTTTATAATCAAAAACCCATAACATCTTTTCACAATCATTCATGTTGGTCACACAATGTCCAGCAGTCACTAAGCGATCCTCTCCTACTAAAAATCCAGAACAATTGGCCGCTGCTGGCTGCTCTCTAAAACGTTCCTCACTACATAAATTAACTTCATTTTCCATCATCAAGTCAGCAAAAGATTTCGAATCAATTAAATATGAACCATTACTTCTGGAAACCACTCTATCCTTTAAAATCTGTGCTGCTGTTGATTGTGCCCACACTTTAAACTTCGTATTGGTAGATGTACAAAGATCATTTCGATTATCTTCCCCATAGATCCCTTTATCAATTCCGTACACATATCCACTGCTAATAACTAAAAAAGATACGTATGATAACAATAAACCTGAAATGCTTATCAAAGTTTTCATTGGATCCCCTTAAAAATAATTGAATTAAACTAAAATAAAATCGAAAAATAAAAATTATTTTTCGAAACCTACAGTAAGTACATTGTTGAATAATAGTTGATTATTACGAATTGGGAGTGGAGTAGCAACTGATACTTTCTTACATTTAAAAATTAAAATTATCTACTTAATCTCTTTAATCTCTGATACAACGGTGATTCTTGTAACATCTTCACCTCTACAATCATCTGATTCACACTTTTTTACTTTGTAGCAGAATTTTTCCATATCAAAATCATAATCAGCTTCACCACGAACTAAGATACCTTCAATTGTGCCTGTTTTAGCATCTAAAACTGCTGATCCAGAATTACCTTGAAAGGAATCAGTATTTGCTACGAAGTAATTATCACTATCATTTTTTCTAACCTTCGCACTATCAGCAATTTTAAGAGGAAGACCTGATGGATAACCAATTAAAACAAGATCAGCATTATCGGCAATCTTTCCTTCCTTACGAAAAGTTAGTGGTGTACGATCTTCAACTTTTCTATCTAAACGAATTACAGAGTAATCCATTAAAGTCTTTGAATCAGCTGGGTCTAATTTCTGAGCTATAACCTCTTTGCAAGAATAGACATCTTTACTTTTTATCTTATAACTCTTCTCTCCCTTATCATTGGTAACTAAGCTTTCATCATTATAATCAAATACCCACTGAGAATTATTACACTGATCTTTATCCATGTAGCAGTGTCCAGCAGTAATTATGATATCCGGAGCTACTAAAAAACCAGAGCATAGTGCCGCTGTTGGTTGATCCTTAAAACGTTCTCCTTCACAAAGCATTTTAGTTAAGTCCTCTTCTCCCTGAACGATCGTATAAGTAAGTCCAAAATCATTACTTACTAAACGAGTTTTTTCAATCATCGCAGCAGTTGACTTTGATAATAACTTGTAAGTTGGATTTGCCGCAGAGAAATCAACTCGATTATCATCTCCATAAACCACTTTACCATCTGAATAATTATTACCATTCGAGGCGTAGATATTATTGTTAACAACAAATAGAGTTAACAAAACAAATAATTTAGTAAACTTTGACATAAAAACTCCTTACCTAACCTAACTTTTTAATAATTCCAAAGTTTTTTTACATGAGAGATATTAATTAATATCGATCACAAACCTTGCTTGAATGATAATTATAAAATCATACTAAATTGTTCAACAAAGTAATTCTTACATTATATAACTTTATTAATTTTATTTCTGATATCTCGTAAACAAGACTAATGACTCCGACTCTTAGCGCTTTCGTTTGTGTTCATTTGTGTTCATTGATCACACTCTGGGCCACATTTAAGTCATGCACTCTAAAAATAAGATGATTTTGGGGCATCTCTCTCATCCATTTATATAAATAATCGAGATGAATCTTTTCAATTTTTTCAATAACTGCAGGGTCTCTACTTCCTAATTCACTCTTTTCTCTTAGAAAAGATTTTCTGGAGATAGCTATCAACCAACTTATTTCGGGAGGGAAAGATGAGATTACTTGTTTTAAATTATCATTAGCTAAAAGAATTTGATTTTCTGCTCTTGTTTTGGCAAATCCAAAACAGGGATCAAAGATTACTCTTTTAAAAATATTCGATCTATTAAAATCAACAATACGCTTAGAAAAGAATTCTATTCCTTTATTAAAGAAATCTACAATGTCATAAAGTAGCTCATCTTTAGACATATCTTTTGCAAATTGCATGTGGCCTACGCCTATTTCTCTATCACCAGTTTGCGAACTTACATTGTAGGATAAAACGTAAGAGACATCTTCATTTTCTTTTCTACTTAACAAATCGATAACCTCATCATCGATAATTCCCGAAATATCATTCCATATGAATTTAATTTTTGGATTTTGATTTTGATTACAACAGATCTCCTTCACTCTCTCGTATACACTCTTAAATATCTTCGGTCGATATGTGTCTATAGAAATAGCAATATTAGGTCGAATCCATCCCTGATGGAATTTTACAAATTCAATTAAAGAATTCTCGAAACGTTTTAGTTCCTCTTCATATGAGATATTTTTATTGAATGGAGCAGTTGAATGAGCACCGATATCTATTATATCTACTGTATTTATATCTACTGCATTTGTTGTATTTATTATATTTGTGAGCCGAGAGGAGAAATCGCTATATTTAAAATAATCATTTCCGTCTGAAAAAGAGTCAGGAGTAACATTTACTATCAACATTGTTTTGATCAAGTTGATCAAGAATTGGCCTCTTTCGTTTCAGCTACAATCCCTTCAGCTGCAGCAACGTCACTCTTATTTTCTTCACTCTTAATCTCTTCTGTTTTATTCTCTTCGGTCTTATTATCATCTTCACTCTTTTTCTTTATACCCATCGGAGTTCCAATATCAATGCCTGCAACAATATCATCAATTTGTTTGCGATCCAAAGTCTCCCACACTACCAGCGCGTCCGCTAATTTAATCAGTATATCTTTGTTAGCATTTAAGATATCTTTGGCCATTTGATAATTACGAGTAACAATTCTGGTAACTTCTACATCTATTTTTCTAGCAGTCTCTTCAGAGTATTCGCGTGCATCTTGTCCCATACCTGCGAAAGGATGTTCTTTATTTTTTCCATAGGCGATTGGACCTAATTCACTCATTCCCCAATGGCAAACCATATTGCGAGCAAGATCTGTACCTCTCTCAATATCGTTAGCAGCACCATTACTTCTCTCATCGAAAATGATCTCCTCTGCACATCGACCACCCATCAAAAATGCAATGTAATTATTTGACCTCTCACTATTTAAATTTAGAATATCCTCTTCTGGAAGTGTTTGAGTCACTCCCAGTGCCATTCCTCGAGGAATAATTGTTACTTTATGAATAGGATCAACCTTTGGTAGTTTCATTCCTACAATAGTATGTCCTGCCTCATGGTATGCTGTATTTTTTTTCTCAGAATCAGAGATAACCAAAGATTTTCGAGCAACACCCATTAAGACTTTATCTTTGGCCAACTCAAAATCAGTAATTGCAATTTTCTTTTTATTCAAACGTGCTGCTTCTAGAGCTGCTTCGTTAACTAAATTTGCTAAGTCTGCACCAGTAAAACCAGGAGTACCTTTAGCAATTACTTCTAAATCAACTCCCTCCTCTAACGGAGATTCTCGAGTATGAACCTTCAAAATCTCCAAGCGTCCTCTAACATCAGGTCTGCTTACTACAACTCTACGATCGAAACGCCCTGGACGAAGTAGTGCTGGATCAAGTACGTCCGCTCTGTTTGTGGCCGCAATCAAGATCACGCCTGAATTGGTTTCAAATCCATCCATCTCTACTAACAATTGATTTAATGTTTGCTCTCTCTCATCGTGACCACCACCAAGGCCAGCGCCACGATGCCTTCCAACTGCATCTATTTCATCAACAAAGATTATACAAGGAGCATGTTTTTTTCCCTGCTCGAATAAATCACGCACACGACTAGCACCAACACCCACAAACATCTCTACAAAATCAGAACCCGAGATAGAAAAAAATGGAACTTGCGCCTCTCCTGAAACTGCCTTCGCAAGTAAAGTCTTTCCTGTTCCTGGAGGACCAACTAACAAAACACCTTTAGGAATTTTCCCTCCTAGCAAAGTATATTTTTTTGGATCCTTTAAAAAATCCACAATCTCTTTCAACTCCTCTTTTGCTTCTTCCACGCCAGCAACGTGAGTGAAATTAATTTTTTTATCATTTTCATTTGACATACGAGCGCGCGACTTACCAAAGCTCATCGCTTTTCCACCGCCAATTTGTAATTGCCTAATAAAGAAGTAAAAGATTAATACAAGAATAATCATTGGCCCCCAGTTGATTAAGATGGTTGCCAACATCGATGGTTTCTCCTCTTCTTCATAGTTTGGAGTTATGCCATTTGTTCTCAAGATATCGAAAGTCTCTTTACTAGTACTACCAGTTAGTTCAAAGGAACTTCCATTTTTAAAATCAGTTTTGTACTTGCCAAATATTTTTTGCGAGCTTCCTTTAAAGGTCACCTCTTGAATTAATTTCTTCTCGACGGCATCGATAAATTCAGAATAGGTAATCTCTTCGATTCTTCCCTGCCGTTGATCGAAGGTCTTTATAATTAAGGCCATTAAAAGAATCACTACAAGCCATAAGGCAAATGTTTTATGCTGCTGTTTCATTAAAGTTTAACTTCCTGCTAATGAATTATTAATTTATAAAATATAAACATTGAGGTTATTTTCCTCTCAGCAAGACTACTCGGCATTTTTTATAAAATATTTACCATACAAAACATTTAAATAATACAAAACTTGAATTCTTTTAACTTGTTTCCTTTGATCTTGTTTTTTATTACGAAATTATGAACATCATGTAGTGGTCGAAACCAAATATTCTTTTCTAAAAAATACCTGGTGGTTTGAGGAAATAGAGGATGTTCACGCATAATCCCTCTGTAAATCTTATCAAGTTCACTCTTTTCATTGGAGATAATCCAATATGGAAAGGGGTGTTGGCGATGATTTTTCTGGTAGTAGTGTACTATTTCACTCTCTTGACCCAAGGGAAAGTTGAGATATGGAAAATTTTTTTCTAGCTCGGGAATCTCGGAAGAAATTTTAAAATCATAATCTTTATATTTTTCTAAAATATCTTCAGAGGCAAAAAGTATCATCTTTGAAAATATAAAAGCGCATACTCCACCAGAAAAAGTTATTGGTCCCCATCTATCTCCACTACAAGCTGCATTTATTACCTTAGTAATCTGCGATCTCAAAACTCCACGTTTTCTATTTGAGAGTTTGCAAATCACTCTTATCATCTCACTTTGTAAACTGTGATAGGAATCAAACGATCTGCTGTTACTATTGTTATAAAAGATAATTCCTGCAAAAATATCTTTCATTATAAATAGTTCTTGATTCTTCTTTTCCAGATGAACATCCATATGGATATTACGATGAAGATTAAATTTGGCGGCCAAATCATTTGACCTATAAACGTAGTGCTTTAGATACGAGGGAAATCGAGAAGCAATGCTTGGAATAATATTTTGACGAATATAATTTCGATCATAAGTAGTATCTTTATTGCTACCATCCTCAAAATATTTAATCCCCATCAACTTCGCCCAAGAATAGATTTGTCTCTTGGTAACACACATAAATGGTCTGGCCACAGCTCCATTTCTTACAGGTATTCCTAAACTAGAAATAGCAGAAGAACTTTTAAAATTTTGCATCAATGACCACTCAAAAGAGTCATCTATGTGATGAGCGGTATATAAGACGTCACCATTTTTCTCATTAAGCATTCTTTTAAAAAAAGCATATCTTAACTCTCTGGCCCTAAATTCAAAATTTCTTTTATCAAAAGATAGATGTAGAACCTCAATTTTCAAATTAAACTCATCGGCCAATTCACGTAAAAACTTCTCTTCCCTCTCATTTTCTTCACCTCTGGTTCCATGATTTACATGTAAAATAGTTAGATCTCTTAATTCATTTTTCTCTCTACTAATCTCTCTTAATGTATAAAGTAACGCTAACGAATCTATTCCTGCAGAGACTGCTACAAATGCACGAGCTGAACTTGAAGTTGATGTTGGAAAAAGATTCATCTTGCAGATGAATTTATAAACATGTTTTATAAAAAAATTTTTATTCATTATTTATTCACTCACTACTCATTACCCATTTTTTTTACTCTACATAACACTCTTTAATACCGTTGACAGTAAAAAGATCTTATTTTAATATTCACCTTGATTTGAATCTTGCGACTTTAGATTGTGTCGAGAGTCGTGATAATATTCTCCATCTATGAGACATTAAGACATTCACTAAATATGGCGACGTAGCTCAGTTGGTCAGAGCGAGAGTTTCATAACCTCTAGGTCGGCCGTTCAATTCGGCCCGTCGCTACCATTACCTAATAACAAACAACTGCAACTGCAAACAGATTATTTTATTTTATTTAATTTAAAAGGATTACTAATATGAAAAAACTTTTATCTCACATCACACTTCTCCTAACTATCATTTCTCTCTCCTCATTCCTCTCCTTATTTATCATTGGCTGCTCTAAAAATAATTCAAATAAAGCTCAATATAAGAGCTTCTTAGATTATTGTGAGGACAAAAATTTAAATGATACAACTAAAAAAACTATCACCGCACTCTTAAAAGCATCTGATACAAATAACTGCAAAGATGCAATGAAAGTTTTAGAAAAAAATACTCTCTTAAATTTAGCACAAAGAGGAGATATCAGCGATCTGGCACCAATTGCTCAATTTACTAATCTAGAGACCATCGATTTTTCATTTAATAACATAACTGATATCACTCCTTTGGCAAAATTAAAAAAATTAAGTGGCATCAATTTATCTCACAATAAGATTAAAGATATCTCCGCCCTCGAAGATCTTGTCTTACTACAAGGTTTAAATCTTGGTTATAATCAAATCGTCGACATCTCTGCAATTAAAAAGGCCACAAAACTAAAAGCACTTGAATTATCCTACAACCAAATAAATGATATCTCCGATATTAAAAATCTAACTGAATTAAGTGGATTAAATGTTAGTACTAATCAAATAACATCCATCGATGCAATAAATAATTTAGTTAATCTCGAAGGTATAGATTTTTCAAGAAATAAGATCAAAGATTTAAAACCACTTAAAAGTTTAAGTAAAGTAACAGGCATATATGCTTTTCAAAATGAAATTGAAGATCTCTCCCCTCTAAAAGAGTTAAAAAAATTAGAGATCCTCAATTTGGCCGCCAACAAAATTGTTGATATCACTCCTATTTCAGCACTTACTAAATTAAATTCACTATATCTTGATGATAATAAAATAACCTCAATTGCTCCATTAAAAGAAAATCAAGAATTGAAAGGACTCGCTATCAGTAACAATTTAATCAGTGACATCTCACCTCTTAAATCAATCACTGGAATTTTGGCCATCGATTTAAGCAAGAATAAAATTTCTGATATCTCCTCTCTAAAAGAACTGATAAATCTTGTGGCCATAAGATTACAAGGTAACGCCATCACCTCTGCGGCCGTACTAACAGAGCTTAATGCTTTAAAAGAAATTCAAATTGAAAATAATCCTCTAAAAAAAGATAATCTCTCATGCCCAACAAATTCTAAAAATGAGGTTTTAAATTCTTCGTGCACAAAGATCCTTCTAAATAAAGATGCTGAAAAAAAATAAGCATTTATAATTATTATATGTTTATTAAATATAACATACTCTGAAAATCAAAGCAGGCAATCAACAACTCATATTTAATCATTTGATTCTATCACATCTATTTGTAACAACTAATTTTAATACAAAAAACATAAGAAAATATTAGAGTATAATTTATTCGCCAGTTATTATTTTATAACAAAGGTCTTTTAAGGCCAAACTAAGGATAAACAATATGACCTTAAATATTTATATTTTACTCTATATACAAGGAAGGAAAAAAATGAGGAAAAAAATGAGTAACACTTTTAAATATGTAATAAAATTTATTTTGTTAATTCTACTCTACAGCAACACCTATCTTGAAAACGTTTATGCTCTCGATGATTGGTGTATAAATGAAAATAATTTGCCCTGTGGGTTTAGAACAAAAGAGGAAGCACTTGCGAATGGAAAATGCACTATAAACAGCAAAATAGATACAAATTCTAATTCTTATAATGGAGGATATGTTCAAAATACCGCCTATGTTGAAAAAACTGGTAGTGGAATATTTTTTCTGTCTGGTTAAAAAAATATCAATTAGGCAATTGCTTTGTCAATTCTATTATAGTGGCACCAATTGTATTTCTATTTTTTAAATGGTTATAAGTAGAAGCATTTACT
>JADFZW010000050.1 GCA_015232355.1 Oligoflexia bacterium | reverse complement strand
ACATCGACAAAACCATCCGTCCCACCTTTTTTAGATAAAGTTTATTTCTTAAAAGGTAGATCAATTTGTTTTACTGTCAAAGTCGTTGAAAAATTATCCTGACAGAATCGGTGGAAAGCAACAAGTATGGCTTGAGTATGCCCATTTTTGTTGGCACTTTTATATCAACTTGCTAATCCCTCATCAAGGTCATTATACTCATCTGCACTCCATAACGTATTAAAATAATTATAAACAAATTAATAAACAAACAGTAAACACAACTATTAAGTTGCAGATAAGACGAATTACGCTGATAATACCGCCTCTAAATAAACAATATTTAATTTATATAAAAAAGAACTTCTTTATCTTAAATAAAGAGTTATTAAGATAATGATTTCTACAAATGTTATCTTTAAGAGAGGAGTAAAAATGGAAAAGTTTTTTTATTTTAAACTTTCAATCATTACTTTTGTTATAGTTGCCATCGCCAATTTAGCAAACAATGTTTTTGCACAATTAGAACATGAGAGTGATAATGGAAGTAATAATGGAAGTGATAGAAGTGAAAAGGAACTTACAATACCAGAAAGTAACAGACCAGGAGCATTTCCCGTTATTAAATTAGAAGGCGAGGTTAATCTTTCTGATGAAAATCAGATCTTGCCCATTGATGGAAATCAATCTTTATTTCATAGAGCAAATAGTATTAAAAATGCAAAAAAGAAAATCTATATTCATACATTATATTTTAATGGAGATGAAAGTGGAAAAGTGCTTTCCAATTTAATGATGGATAAAAAGATAAATGAAAATTTAGATGTAAGAGTTTTTATAGATCCGGTAACTCAGTATATGGGACAAGTTGAAAAAATTGATTCTCAAAATACTAAGATAATGTTCGATAATTTTATGGCCGCAGGAATTCCTGTCTATGGATATGAGTGTGAAAGTATTTTCATGGATCGTTTTTTAAAACAAGGTATTCGAGAATTTTTTTCTAAAAAGTGGTTTGGCTCAATAATTCCAGCACATGGACGCAATCATGAGAAAGTTCATTTCATTGATGATGATTTGGCGATTATTGGAGGATTAAATATTGTAAATTATTTTTTTCGTGTTAATGAAGCAGGAGTAAACTTATCTAGGGATCAAGATGTATTAATAAAAGGTAAAACTTTAGTTAAACAAATTGGCCAAATTTTAGATAAGAATGTTCAATATTATACATCTGGAATTGATGATCCTACTAAAAAAAGTTGTTTTAATAATTATCCCTTTGGCTCTCCTGAATATATAAAATTCTTAAAGTATCATCAAAAACCTTTTATAAAAAAAGAATTTTCAGACCCCAAAGAACGTGAAAAACTTTTAGAGGTAGAAAAAAGAATAGCTGAAAACTTAGAAGGTGTAGATCAATCTTTTTTTAACGAGAAGAGAGATCTTAATATTCCAATCAAAGCAGTTGAAAGCACTAGACTTGTTTATAATAATCCTGCGATATCAAATGAGACAAATCACATTGAAGATGCATACATAGGATTAATTAATCAAGCTCAAAAGAAAATAATGATTACAAATTCATATTTTTTCCCTCCCGATAAAGTAGTTGAGGCACTAAGAAAAGCGGCCAGCAGAGGTGTTAAAATTTTTATTGCAACAAAGGCAGCAGAAACCAATGATATTTCCGCTCTAGGTGCATACGCCAGAAAGAACTATCATAAATTAGTCAAAGGTTACGAGAAACAATTTAAAATCTATGAATGGACAGGAATTAGAAAAGGACATGAAGGAGAGGGAATTATTAATGGCACTCTACATGCAAAATTAGCAACCTTCGATGATCAAATAAGCATCATTGGTTCATATAACTTTGATCCCGCAAGTAGAAATGGCAATAGTGAAATTGCAATTATCTTTAAAGATGAACAATATGCAAAGCAGTTGACCTCTACTTTCTTTGAGAAGGATTTAGAATACAGTCGAGAAATTAGCGAAGAGGATATTTTAAATTATTCACTTGAAAACATCAACCCATTATATAAATTTATTTCCGATATAATTTAATTTTCATTTGTTCTATTATTTCTCCATCATCCTTAAAAAATTGATATAATAGTAATTATTATATTTGTTTTTAAGGTTAGATTATGGGTATTTCAACAACTACTTCTTTAAAAATCTGTAAAAAATTCTTAGTTATCTCACATGAGCACATCATGCTTTTATTTTTATTCTTAATGTTTTCTCACTTACAACAAACATATGCAAGCGAAGAGAGTATTGAGAATATGTATCAAAAACCACCATGCAATCCATCTAATGGTGAAAATGAAATCTTAGTAAATTCCTCCGAAATTGAGCTTTTAAATCAAGAATCAAATAGTATTTGCTATGCTTGTGCTACAAAATCTCTATTAGAACAATTTTTAAAAGGCCAGACTAATATATCTCAAAATGACAAACTTGATCTACTTGATCTTATTCTTAAAGAAAATCCAAATCTCGAAATACTAGAATTAGCAGACAAAGGTGGAAGCATAAACAATGTACTTCAAAGCATCCAGAAATCTAAAGAGATTCTTCTTAGCACAGAAGATATAGGTAAATTGCATAATAAAGTACTTGAATTTACTTCTTACATTAATGACGTACAAATTGAACGTAAAAAATGTAAAAAAAACAAAAGAATACCCCCTCCTTCTAAACTCAATAATGAAAATATTCTTACTAAATGTAGAGAGATTGCAGAAGTTGAATTACCTAAGGATTTAGTAGATTCTATAATTAAGATATTAAGCACCGATAGAGTTTTTAAAAAAAATTCTACACCAGAATCATTAGCAGTAAAAGAATTCTTATCTCTGATAAATAAAAAAAACAAAACTCATCCAAAAGAAAGATCAGAAAATTTACATCCAATGCCTGCATTTAATATCACCTCTCAATATCATCGACAAGATGATGGAGTAAATATAAATGAAAAAGAAAACACACTCAAAAATATCAAAGAACAATTACTAGCAAATCGGTTTGTGGGCATAACGGTTTTTGATAATACAGATTCTGGACATGCACTTTTGATTAATGGAATGAAAGAAGTATGTTGTGCTAATAAAAACAACTCATGTTACCTATTATTTCATATTATTAATAGTTATGGAGCTGAATCAGAAAATCATGGTTGGTTATTAGCAGATCCAATATTAAAATTACTAGAAATTTATACTTTTATTGAACCATGTAGTAACGAAGACCCTATCCCCTCAAAAAGATGTGTTGATTATATAAAAGGAAATGTGGAATTAAACGAAATTATAAAAAAAGGAGACAAAGAAGCTTTAAAAATACTTATGAAAAAGAAATTTATAAATGAAAATTTGGATATTTCAAATAAAAATAATAATCTTTTGCTTCTTGCTTACGAGAAAGATCCTGAAATTCTTGGGTTATTATTAGAGCATCCTAAAACATTATCCTTAATATCAACTTGTGATCCTAGTGCAATTGAGGCATTTGAAAAAGTAACAGAAGTTAAACTGATAGATATTTTCATAAAAAATATTGATCCTTTTAGACAACAATGTCAGCAATTAGCAACAACCAGTAACAATACTCTCAAAGCAAAATTTAATGAACATTTAACAAAGAAGCACCTCGATCCTGATAAATTTAATATCCACTGGATACAAAATTTTATAGATAAAATTCTTGATCAAAAAAAAGTAGATCTTAACAAGATCAATAAAGATGGCGATACACTTTTATCTATTGCTATTAAAAATGGTTGGCCAGAGACTGTAGATAAAATTTTAGAAATGAATAAAAAATCACATAAACTATCTCTTGGTTTATTTAAGAAAAAGAATAATCAGGATTCAACTATCGATAGTCTAAATTTGAAAGATGAGGATTTCAAAAATCTACTTAAAACAAGTACTCAAGGGGAAAAGTGGCAAAAAATTGCTATCTTACTAGCTGATTCAAAAAAAATCAACTCGACCATATTTAAAGAAGAAAAGAAAATGTTACTTTACAATACCATCGATCGCAATTGGAAAGAAGTATTACCAAAATTTCTTATTAAAGATGGCAAACCAATAAACGATAATGTAAATCTTTTACTAGAAGATAACGATCGTTTAAAAAAATTCATCATTTTAGTTGACCAAGAAAGAGAAAGATCAAAAAAGAATAAATATTATGAACAATATTTAAGTGTAATCAAAATATTCGTAGAAAAATTAGATTCGAAATTTCTTTGGGAACAAAATTTTTCTGCTGATAGTATTGGGGCAAGATTAAACTTGATGTTTAAAAATGAACCCCTAATTTTAGAGTCATTGAATAATAAAATTTTATCCGATAACAAAGACGAATTTAAGATGTTTCTAGATTTTCACAGAAAAAACAAGTAACTAACTTATTGAGAAACTAACTTATTGAGTATGTGTTGTTGAGTATGTGTTGTCTGAGTATGTGTTGTCTGAGTATGCCCACTTTTTATGGCATTTAATAAGCAGTTTGTATATATTCACATCAACTAATCACTCTCAAAGCTATTGTAAAATTAATAGGTTAATATAATAAAGTAAAAATTTTCATCTAAAATTTGTTTAGGATCCTTCTTGATGTTACAATTACTACAGCAATTATTGCCTACTCTTTTTATTTAAACAAAATAGAGTAAATCAAGGAAACAAAATTATGAACAAGAATAACACTTATATTTCCTGTTATCGCTACAATAATTATAATAAAATTATTATGGCAACAATCTTGTTGCTCTTAACAGTTATGTTTTTAATAACTACAATCTATTCTTTAAATGCTAATGCCGGTAATGGCCCTAATGCTAATAATAAAAATAGCACCTCTAAAAAGATCATCTTCACTATCGATATAAAAGCACTCGACGGCAAATCAGCAATCAAAAAATCTAACAAAAAAGATTCTCTTAAGAAAACAGAAATAAAAGTTGATACTGATGATGATGAGGATGATGACAATGATGATAATAATGATAATGAGGATAGAGAAAAGCTTAACGATGACGATACTGACAACAGCTCAGTTAATAATGACGATAATGATGATAATGATGACAGTGAAGATAGCGATGATAATGATGATAGTAAAGATAGTGACAATAAAAAAATCGACGATGAAGATGAAAGCAAATCTGTAAGTAAAAGTGTATGTTCAAAAGGGTGTCGAGATGAACGTTCCAGTAGCATGAAAAACAAACTTAGAGAGATTAAAAGAAAATCTATGGGTAATAGTACTGAATTATCCAGTGATTTAGAAGATAAAATTACTCCTCAAGCAGTGATTGAGGATTTGAAAAAGCTTCTTACTAAAATAGATGATAAAAAAGATATAGAAGCTGAAGATCGCGAAGAACTTTTAACTTTACTTGATAATTTAAAAAAATATGTATTAGCACCAGATATACAAAAAATTCAAAAGTTCGCCAATCAAGCAAGAAAACTAAATGAGCAAGATAAAAAAGAATTAAATCTGATTATCGACACTCATCTAAGTAAAATTTGGCCAAATAAAACTTTAAGCATACTCTGGGAAAAGGCGATTAAATCTTTAGGCGATAAATTTTTAGGAGCAAAATTACGTGAACCAACTTTACTTGCTGAATACTACACAAAATTGGCCAAAGGACTACTTATTGCTTCTGATGGCCCGGCAGCTTCTTGGAAGAAAAAAGTTTCTAATATTAGAATTAAACTTGATGGCTACAAAGTAGCTGGAGTTGTTTTCGTCAATGAAAATCAAAATTGGCCATCAATTAAAAAATTTATCTATGGCGATCCAGATTCTTCAAATAGAACAAGACAGGGGGGAGCTATCGGTCTTTATAAGAAATGGGCCAATGATGAAATTGCAAAACAAGAACGACTAGAACGAGAAGAGGAGCGACTAAAAGAGAGGCGAGATGCTTTAAAGAAAAAGAAGGAGCGAATAGCTGATGGAGAACTCTTCTCTCCAAAGTTAATTAGACAAGCAAAGCTTCATCACGTCCGTTACTTAGAATACTATAATACCATGGTAAAAAAATGCTCCTATCCACTTTATACAAATTATGGTTGTCAGAAGGCAATGGAGGATTTTAATAAAACTGGAAAAGAATATCATTTAAGAAGAATGTTTAACTTAATTGAAATGTCAAAAAAAGATGCCGAAGAAGAAGCAATCGCTAAAGTAAGAAAGGCACGCGAAGATTATCTATCCGAATACTCCTCTGATAATGGAAAAAAGATGGACTACTCTATTTTTGCAAATGATGAAGAGTATGGTGAATATGCTGAGAGATTTAATAGAGCAAGAGATAATAGATCTTACGACAATGCATACTTACACGATAGTGATAATTTACGATTTGGTATTGGCGGTCGTGATGGATATTACAATCCATATTCCTCTTCTCGAAATCCTGGTGGATTAAATTATGGTGGAGCAAATATGGGTGGTGGTAACTTAGGTTACGGTTATGGTTTAAGGATGTATTAAATCTTAACTTACTCCAATTGTTTAATCATATGTTGAATTTCAGGTTTATCCTTTGCATCTGGTGATAACTCTAAATACATCTTAAAGGACTCTGCCGCCAAAGTACCTTGTCCTAATAATTTATAAACCATCCCAAGTTTTTTTCTTAACTCTGGATCGTTAGGTGCTAATTTAACGGCCTTACCATATAACTCTAATGACGATTCATAATTTCCTTTTACAAAACCAATTTGTGCTAATCCAATTAGAGCATCTGAGGATGTTTGATTTATGGCCTGTGCTTTTTTATATGAATTTTGTGCTTCTACATAATTCTCTTCCTTCATATAAATATCACCTTGAAGAAGATAACCAAACTCCGCTTCTGGATTAGAAGTTATTTCCATCTTTGCATATTTTTTTGCTTCATCCATATTACCTTTAAGTAAATATATTTTGCTTAAATAATATAAAACTTTGGGGTAACTATCTAATCGCTGTTGAACTTCCATGAATGCAGCAAGGGCATCATCAAACTTACCTCCTTGAAGCATATATTTTGCATAAAACATTCTTATCTCTAAATTTCCAGGATCAATTGCCAGTAATTTCTTACAATTTTCTATTACATCTTTTTCCTTATCTTCTAATTTTGCAACTTGAATTAAAAATTCATAAAGGCCCTTACTTTGCTTTTGAAACTTCTCTAATTTTTCCTTATATTCTGAGAATTGTTTAAACTGTCCACTACGATGATAATAAGTTGCAATTTCACCATATATTTTGGCCTTATCTTCATTGGGTAAATCATTTGCATTTGCATTCGCTTCATTATTTTTACTCTCACTATCTCTAACTATGGAACTTAAATATCCAATGGCCGCATCGGAACTCTCCATTTCATAAATTATCTTCGAATAGAGAATTTTGTAATCAATATTTGCAGGATCCAAATCCATAACTTTCAACAAGTACTCTTTGGCCTTATCAAATTTATTTAATTTCAAATAAATCTTCGCCAAATAAAAATAAACCTCGTCATCCAAAGGATCTCTGTTTACGGCCTCACTCAACCACTTTATGCCATCTAAATTTTTTCCAGACTTAAAAAACAAATATCCCATAGTTGAAGCATATTTCGTCGTTTCTCTTAAAGATGTCTGGGCCAAATTGCTCAAAACATTTCTAGCATCATCAAATTTGTAAGCATCAATATAGGTTTTTGCTAAGACAAAATTTATATCTGCTACAAGCTTGTGGGTGTTACTAAGTTCCGTTAACGTTGATAATGCTTCTGAAAAATAACCTCTCTCGGCCTGCAATTGCGATAAAAATATCCTGGCACCAATATTTGATTCAGATAAATCAGCAGCATCTATAGCGTAAGAGAATGCTTTATCCCAGTTGTATTCCGCCTTTGCATCTCTGGCCTTTTTTATCAAACCCCAAATTTTACTATCAAGTATAAGCCCATTTACACTCTTATCGGCCTTTGATGAATCCAGAGTGGCCAACCTTGATCTAAGTTCAACAGATTCGTTAAGAGATAAAGCTAATGTAAATAAAGTAGCAGAAGTCTTGTAATTTTTTTGAGTTGCTGCCAATATACCCATATATTCCAAATATTTTGAAAAATATATTCCAGAATACTCTGCTTTTAATTCCTTTATTATTTTTAAAATTTTAGTTAATGTTTGATAATCTTCTTTGTATAATAATATTTTTGAATATTCTAAAAGAAGCGCTACTGAATCAGGATACCTCTTATTTGCTTCTATTAATAATTTTTCCGCTTTATCATAATCATTTTCAATAATCGCATAATTGGCCAATATAATATAAAGTGATTGTGGTTTATCATTTTGCTTTTCAAGCATCACACTCAATTTTTTTGCTATATCAAATTTTTCTGCTTTGATAGCAATATCTAAATAAGTAATATAATATTTTAATTGTAATTTTCCTTTTTCATTTGCATATTTATATCTATTCAATATATTAATTGCCGCTAAATATTTTTTAAAATAAGAATAAAAGAGTGCTGTTCCAATAACCAAATTCTCATCTGAGAGTGACTTTATTTGGCCCTCTTTTATTAATTTAAATATTACATTACCCGCCTTTTCTCTATAATTAGATATCACTTCTTCGGTAACTTCACCTGCCTTGTTTTTTTTCTTCTTTTTAATATTCACAATGTGCGGAAGTAATTCGGCATAAGTTAATACCAAAAGTCCAAGAGTTTTAGTATCTCGCTGAAATTCGAGCGAAGTTCTAAAATAATTTGCAGCGGCCATTTTATCGTAATAGGTATATTTACCTGATGCTTTAACGGCTTTTTCAAAGTAATTATGAGCAGTCTGTTCGTTAACAACATCTTTTTCTTGTGGATATATAATTTCAGGATTTACTGGATTTATTGTCTCGTCCTTTACTTCTTCATCAAAATAAAGATTATATATAATCCCAATAAACACAAGGGTCATAATTAAGCTTAACTTTTTCTTTTTACTTTTTCCGCTGGTTAATTTTTTTTTCTCTTCCTCTGTTAAGTCAGTTTTTACTTTAGAGCTTTCAATATCTGTCACATTTTTTTTTGCAATAGCTAGATCCATTTTCAAATTAGCTTCAATCAAATCCTGCTGTTCTTTTTCTGCTTCTACTGCTTCTTCCTCAATTCTTTTAACCTCCGTTGAAGACAAAACTTCCTCTAAATTAATCATTACTGTTGATGAAGAAGAATCTAACTCTGTTTCCTTTTTCTTTGCCTCCGCCAATTCTTTTTGTTTTTTTTCCTCCTCTTGCTTTTTTATTAACTCCTTCTTTTCATTTTCCTCCTTTATTTTCAACAACTCTTTTTGTTTTTTTAATTTCTCTTGCTCTAAAGCAGCAGAAGAAATAACTACTGTCCTATCTATATTTTCTTCAATAATTTTATTTTTCAACAACCCTTTTACTTGTTTTGGATTAACAATTCTTGTAGCTTCGACAGCTTCAGCATTTATTTTTTCAGCTAATGAACTATTTTTTTCGAACTCCAGTGCTCCATCATCGATACTACTTTCTTCTTTTTTTATATCACCTGCATCTGTATCTCCCTCATTTTCTGATATACTTACAAATGAACCTGAATCACAAGTCGGCAAACTTACATCTGAATCCTCAGGAGTATTCTTTAAATCGAGTTGATTAATGTTAACCGTATCTGTTTTTTCTCCACGCATTCTTCTTTCAATTCTTTTTTTATAATCAAACTCCTTCACATCCTTTTTTAAAGATTTCTTTATTTTCGAATTATCATCATCTTGTTTACCTATCGATTTACTTTCTTCAACAGCTTTTACCTCACCAGCATCAGCATCAGCACTCTTTTGTTTTAATTTCTCTCTGAATTTTCCTATCTCTGAAAATACTTTTGTCCCATTATCAGTAGATTCATCAGTAGATTCATCTGTAGAAGAATCTGCTTTTGTTTCCTCATCTAAAGCATTTAATGAAACTCTATCATTTTTAACTTTTATTAAGTAACTCTCTAGTTCTTTAAATTCCCTGATACTCTTCCAACTGCCATTGGGAAAAACTTGGCACTCCTCTTCTCCTTCAATATAGGATTTTTCAAATAACTCCCCTATTTGCTCTTTTTCTAAGGGCCCTATTACTCGGCCACTAGTCATTTTAATTCTATATTTACTCACCTTTCCCCTCTTCTTTTTTTACTCCTATAGTCTTCCACAAAATACTGGCACAATTATCACTGTGGCGTCTGAAAAACCCTCCATATTATAATTATCGCCACAATAAAAAAACTATTACACCAACTACGTAAATCAAACAATTTTGAATCACTATTATCTGCTCCGTGCATTTTAATACTCGTATAAAAAATATTAGCTCCAGCAATTATTACAACCAACATTATAATATTTTGACTAATATGATGGCCGATTTTAGTAAGCACACACCAAAACAAGAATAACAATGTAAAGATAACAAACGATTCTATAAATCCCATTTCAATAATAATATTTCCTCTAAAATAATTTTTAGCGAACTCTTTTTTACGATTAAAAAAAGGAATTATACCAGTATAATTTAATAGTATCATCATCACTAATATTGCTAAAATATATGATTTGATTATGGTAGTTTTTGCCAATACTTGACTAGAAATAATCGTATTTGCTGTTAAAAGTGATGTCCCAAACAGATTGTAATAAATCACCACCGCTATTGTTAAGAAAGATATATATAAAACATTTATTAGATAATCATCTATAGTATTTTTTATTAAAGGAATTTCCATCTCATGTTCAATTTTTCTTGTAATCTCTTTTTCAAACCTCATTCTAAATATTTTAATCATCATCCCTGTTAGTATTTGTATTGACAAAAAAATATACAAAATAAATATATTATTGAAATAACAAATCATTGATAATGCTACTAATGAATATATCAACACACTTATTGCTAACACTAAATGCCCCTCACTCTTCATTAAAATAAATATGCATTGATGACAAAACATCTCTTAAGAAATTAGCGCCCACATATAAAATTCCGATAGCAAACATCCCCCAAACAAAAACCTTTTTACAAAAAAAGATCAGTACAGCTTCAAGATTAAAATTACGTTCTTCCATATTGTTAATTTTGAATTGCAAATTAATCCTTAACCATTGCCAAAACTTAGAAATCTTACCAGTATCTTGTAATGCCAAAGGTAGTAGCGAAGGAAATAACTTAAGTCCAATCAAAGCACAGCTAGTCGCTATAATAATAATAATCTCAGTAATAAACATGTAGTAATGACCGATTTGAAAAGGAATTGCACTCTCTGGCATAACAAATATCATCTTGCAAACACTAAATATACCCAATCCAATCAGAAATCCAAAGATAAGTAACATAATCACAATATTGTTTTTTTTAATATTGATTATTGTTTTTACCTTATTTACTTTCACTTTAAATATTTGAAAAAACAAATCCACAAATTTATATAATAAAAATATCTCTAAAAAAAGAATAACGAAATAATATGATTTAATAAAATTACTTTGATTGGTATACAGTGACCACTTGGCCATCACTCTCATTTCAAAAAAACTACCAAAGGGTATAGTGATAGTATTGATCACAAGTAGTAGAAAAAGCAGTATCGAAACAGTATTTCTTCTTGTTAGTTCTATTAAAAAAATATTGGAATTTAATCTTTTATCAAAATGAAATCTAAGTAAGCAAAATGCAAATAAAACTAATCCAACATTAGCAATAATTATTGAGTATAGCTTGATACTATTTAAATTTAGTCCAATAAAAACAAGTATCCAACTGCTATTGATTAAAATAATATTTTCAATTAATTGATTTATATCATTTTTTGCAAAAAATCTTAATGAAAAGATAAATAAGTTAAAAACTCCAATAAAAACTATAGTCTTTCCTAAATAATTATCACCTCCTGATATTAACAGGAGCGATGGAATCGTTTTACTAAAAATAATTAATCCAATAGATGATAAAAGAAGATGATATATAAGAAAAATTTTACTCGAAGTTTTCTTATTCTCCTTAATTAGTCCATTGAACGGAAAAAGATTTAATGATTGCACAACATAAAAAGCAAAAAATATCGATGATATATTGATAAGATAAGTTTTATCCTTTATGTTCATTTGAAATAAAAACATCAATATAAATATAACTGTAGTAAGAAAAATATTTACCCATATTTTCTTCATATCTTCCTCGATCTCTTCATTATGCCACCAATACTAAAAATGGTAATAATCATTAGTTGCATAATCAGCGATATTATCAATATAACAAAGGACCATTGTTTGGCCCAAGTAAGTGCTAATATCATCATCACAAAATTAAAAGATAGAGAAAATAATGCCAGTGAAATAAAGGTAGAGAAAAAATCTCTTTTTTTATATAAAAGATAGGTGGCCACCATAAATAATAGTATCGATATTAAACATAAATCAATTATCTTCACACTTCTTTATCCTCAAATATTTTTTATCAAAAAGCATTAATACTAAAACAAAAGTAAAATACATCACACTAATGCTAAAAATACTTAAAACTAAAAACATCTCGTTTAGTGTACTAGTATCTATCCCTTGCAACAAAACATCTATCGGACTATGTAACCAAACTAATCCTTCAGAAATAAAGATTAAATTTTCCTTCTTTAGAAGAGTAAGCACAATGTATGCAACTAACGGCACTACTATTATTAAAGGAAAAAAATTTTTCCTCTTTCGTTCTTGCTCTCTTGCAATTACTTGTTCCTCTTTTATTATAAAATGTCCTTGTAAAGAGATTAAAATCCCTATACAAAATTGCATTATTGCCAACAAGTACATTCCACAAAGATATATATGTATAGAAGCACCTATAAATATAAATATCAACGAACCTAATTTTATATTAGGATTTTTGAAAAGCAGTGTACTTAAAACCGATAAAAAAAACAACAGGGATATAGAACTCATTTAATAATCACTTTAAATTAAATAACCAAATAATATTTTAAAAATAAAACAACCAAAAGATTAATTAAAGCAAGTGGGAACAATATTTTCCAACTTAAAAGAAAAACTTCTTGGCCACTAAAACGTAGTAATCTTTTTTTAATAATCGAAAAGAATAAAATAACTATACCTAATTTAAAAATTACCATCAGTACATTAATCAAAATACTCTTTTCATTCACATATAAGTTTATTATAGGAAAACATTGCTTACCACCCAGAAATAAAAAAACACCTGCTACCATCGCAACAGTAAAATATATAAAATCAAATAATTTAATAACACTTAGAGAAGATGAGTAATTATCAATATCGAATGGAAATTTCATTGTTAGCATGTAGATTGAAATGAAATATAAAATCGTCAAAGCGGGTAGAGTAACAATCCCCCACTTTTCAAATATTCCAATATTTATTATATCACTATCTTGAAAAACTAAATAAACTGATATTAGTGAAATAAGTAACGGCAGCTGTGAACCTTGAAACAACTCCAACAATCTTTTTTTGATATCAGCAGAAGAAAAATAAAATCTGATCAACCAGAACAAAGTTAAAAATATATATAAAAAAATTAGACTATATTTCATCATTTCATTTCATCTTTATCTTTATCTTCTTAAATCTTTTATATGTCTGACTATAAAAAACGATATAACAAAATAGACCAACAATTGTAACGCTAACAATCCCGTTATGTTTAAAATTATTTTTCTTCTTAGTTCATGTGAGATATTTAATATCTGCTGCGATTCATTGCTTAAACAAAATATAAACGGACAGAGTAATAATACCCATGAAAAGATCATACAAAAGATAACAAAAATTTTTTGACTATTTTCTTGTGAAAGCGAATACACTCACACTCCTTCCTAGTAATAACGTAAATATCTTACCAGTACCTCTACTCCTCTTGACCCATACACTCCTGCTGATAACAAAACTATTGCTATTCCCAACATAAGACAATTTTGTTTTATCGATAATTTTATATCTATATTTCCTTTCACATTAAAAATTAATTCATCCTTTCTAAAAAGATATTCTGATGTCTTTAAAAGGAAAACAGCAAAATTAAATGCACAAAACAAACCAAATAATCCAATAGTAAAATCTCTTTTCATCACTAGATTACTAATTATCGGATAGATTATATTTGACGAAGTAAATGGAGGCAACATAATGAATGAGAGGAGAAGAGTAATAGCACAAAATTTAATATATGAATTCTTAAATGCAATTTTTAATGTATCTATATGATCACCATGATTACTATTTTCACAAAATGTACCTGCTAATAAAAAAAGATAGGTGGCAGAGGAGAATAACAATATGTACGTAATAGATGATGAGATTATTAAATAGTAATTTTTACTTCCAGTTGACAAAAATCCCAGTAAAATAATGGCCGCCAGAAAATTAGAAAAATAAAAGAGTATCTTTTTAAGTGAGTTCTGGTTAAATATCATCAGCGAAGAGATAAGCATTGTGGCCAGTACAATAAAAGTCATTACTGTATACCAATGAAATTTAAACACTGAGGTCATATCAACAATCAGCAAGTTAAATCGAAATAAAAAAAACAATGCTGCAAATTTTGGAACAGTTATTAAATAAAAAACTATAGGGTAACTTATTCCCTCAATAGCATCGATTAAAGAAAGATGAAATGGAATCAACATACATAAAAGTCCAAAAATAGATAATGAGAGCAACATCATGTAGAAAATAACTTCTGAGTCCATGTATCGCATGAATGTAATTTTTTCCATAATGTTAGTTATATCACATGAACTTATTTTACCTAACATACCCACAAAGTTACCACAAAACCAAAACATCAAAACAATAACTAATTGGCCAACGGCAAGGTATTTTAGTGATGATTCTGCCGTTTTTTCATCTCTTATTCTGCCATTATCTAAAAATGTTTTTTTTAAATCATCTTTACCCGCTGATATAATAAGATAATTTATTATTATAATAAAAACTGCCGAAAGAATTACTACAATAAAATTATTAGTAGATACTAAAAACATCGCCAACATTGATGAAATCAAAATATGTATTTTTACTAGTTCTTTATTGGTCTTTATCATCTCCTTTGAATTGTGTACAAATATTAGCGATATCAACATTCCAAAGAAAATGAATGTTTTGGCAATAAACGCCAACGGGTCATCCACAAAAAATTTGAGCGATATTTGATTATCTGCAAATCTTGTGAAATGTGAAAATAGCACTAGTACAACCACAAGTGTGAGCACAAGAATAAGTAGCTTTTGAATGTTTTTTAAATAATAATTTCTCTCTTGCATCTCTAATTACTTCTTTAATCTTCTAGTAGCTGTCCAAAAATACTTCTAATTGTTTTAATGGTTTTTTCACAATACCACTTATTGGAGCAGGGTAAATACATAGCATAAGCATCAGTACACATGTTAAAAAAATAAATATCTTTTCTGTAAGATGTCCCTGATATTTAATTATTCCCAATTTTAACTTTTCCTTTGCTTTGTAAAAATAATGTAAGGTCTTGGCAGTAGAAAGAAAAAGGATAGTCAAAAACATAAATGAATACATCTTATCCTTTTCATATACACCTAAAACAATATTTATTATTATTAAAAATGATACAATAACATTTGAAACAAATATTCCTCTATAAAAAAGTGACACGGAAATAAACATTGCTAGTAGTATTGCATAGGAAGTAACTTTGTAATCCAAGCTAATTGTCGCAAAAAACAACAGCGATATTAATAATATATAATTATAAAATGAAATTTTATTTTCTCTCTTATCAACCAACATTCCAATACTCGCATATAACGCTCCAAAAATTGCATATCCCATGCAAATTGAATGATTTTTTACTACTAGTTCTGAAAATAAAGGGATCAGTAATTTTAAAATCAAATACATTCCAGTAAGAGGAAATAGTGCTAAGATAATTATTTCAATACTAGATAGCTCTCTTTCTTGCTCTCTTCCTTGCTCTGATCTAAAAATCGCCTTCAATTCCTGATGAAGTGGAACTAATGACATTCTGGTCACAATAGCTCCTACTAGCAACCAAAAAAATATAATATTCAAATCAAAATATTTTTGGAAGATTTCCACATTTTTGATCCAAGTACCTACTTCATAAAGTTTTAATAAATCAAAATTACCCTTAGTAGTACCATTGGCAAAATAAATCCCTAGTACCACAACTAATAATAAAAAAGATGATAGTAGCGATTGTGTAGAAAATCTAACCACCTCTGTTCTACTATTCTCATCATCTCTTTCCGAGAGAAGTAAAAAAAATATTGGAATAATCATTATGAAAAAAAAGACAAACATTAAAAATAGATCAAGTGACATATAGTAACCCAAAAAAATCGCTTGCAAGAGAAGTAATAGCTCTAATGGTTTTTGGGGTGTTCTTGAAAAAGCATAATCTTTATTTTTCATTGAGGACGAAGACGAGGACGAGGAAAAGTGTAGAAGTGCTGAAAGTAAAAAAAGAAAATTTACTATAAACACAAACGGAAAGGATATTCCATCAATACCTATATAATAGTTTACACCATAAAATGGTAGCCACTCATATTTAACACTCCATCTTGGTATGATATTTCCTATCTGTGACTTAAAGAAATAAAAAAACAACATCACAATTACAAAATTGAGTGTAGTAAAAAACAGATAAATATACCTAGAAAATCTCTTAACATCTCCTGGGGAAATAAATATTAGAATGGCAGCAATAATTGGAATTAGTATTATAAAATTTAAAAGCGTACCCACACTTACCCTCTAATTTACCCTCTATTTAGAGCACAAAACAATTATTATAAATAAAAGCATAATATTGATATAAAACTGGATCTTTCCATTTTGTAACATTCTTAAAAAAACATTTGCTAATTTAACAATAATCACTGGAACTTCCATAACAATTATCAAAGTAATATCAAAAACTTTAAAAATTAATCCCAAAAAAAAGTATGCAGATCTTAATGGCCACTCAATCAAGTGTCTTAACAGTTTTTCATCTAAATAAAGATAAACTATTTCTAATATATCTCTAATTTTTAAAATTACTTGCATCATCTATAAACAAATTCTTTTTTAAATCAAAATAATTCATTAGGAATGAAAAATTAATAAGTGTCATAACTATGGAGACAATAATACCCATTAAAATAAATGTATCTCTATTTGCAATCGCTGCCGTCTCCGCTATTCCAGAATTTATATAAACCTGAACACAAAAATTCAAAAGAGCACCATTATACATCAACACTGCAAACAAAGCATTCATTAGTAAACTTTTATGAGTGATAAAACCAAAGAGACCTACAGCAAAAGGAGCATATGCGACCAAAGTCAAGAGAATCATCTCTGAAGAAAAAACACTCTTCCCGTGATAAAATTTATACAGTAGTTGTGAATTAATAAAAAAAAACAACATCACCACCATTGCAGAAAATGCAAGCGAGGTGTTTTTGTGATCTCTCCAGTATGCAGGAATTTTTTCTCCGCTTTTATCAATCCCTATTACATTTAGCTGATCTAATGTAAATGCATCTGCGCCAAACCTAATCATTGCATTCATCTTATTATCTTTTTTATCACTATTCAAAGCAATCGAATCTCGCATCTTCAAGATGAGAAGTAGTAAGGAGAAGACGATAATTGGAATGTTAAAAAACCACTGTATGGCCCAAAAAGATACTCCTGCTAAAATTCCATAGAATGCACCAATGGTAAATAAAACACCTGCAAAACAAAAAACCATCCTATAAACTCTTTTACTAAGTAAAAAAGCTTTCAAAAAAACAAACAACACAATTGCTAAAATAATCTCTAAAGAAAAAAACATTTTTCTCAATCCACTAATGTTTATCCATTATCCATTATCCATTATCCATTATCCATTATCCATTATCCATTATCCATTATCCATTATCCATTATCCATTAACCATATGAATATCCCTATGAGGATATGGCATTTTAATTCCTTCTTTTTTAAATCGTTCACTTATCTTTTTAAAAAACTCATGCTTTAACTTATATTGATCCATAACGGTTGTTGCTCTTAAGTATACATTAAAATTCATTCCAAATTCAGATAGTGAGGTAAAGCGAACAGCTACTTCAGCACCTTTAACTCCTCCCTCTAAACTATTTTGTATCTCTGTTGCTACTTCCATAGATATCCTCTCAACCTCAGAAAGATCCGTCTCCAATCCTACCATCATTGCTACTGTAACGCCCGTCTCGTGAGTAATTAAGTCATAGTTTGTTACTACAGCAGAGGCCATCTTATTATTAGGCATAATCACAACATTATCCGAAAGCAATTTAATTCTCGTACTTCTCCAGCCAATTTTTAAGACATGTCCTTCAACTGCGCCCTCAATTTTAATATAATCTCCAGCGCGAATCGGTTTATCTATTAGAGTATAAACACCACTAAAAAAATTACTAAGTGTATCTTGCAACGCCAATGCTATCGCTACAGAACCTACACCCAGAGATGCTAGTATTGGTGTAACGGAGATTCCAAAGGAATCCAAGACCACTAAAAAGGCAACAAAGAAAATAAATATTCGTCCAATAACGGTCAAGAGATCTCTCATGTTTTCTCCAGAGGAGTGCATGGTCTCTGAATTACGCATAACTACTCTGTAGACTCTATCGATTGTCCAAATTATTGAGAGAATCAGAAGATCTTTTACTAAGACTAAAACAATTTGATTTTTATCGAAGATATTGTGAGGAGAAAATCTATAGGTTACCATTAACGCTAGAGAAAAAAAGAACGTCCTTGTTGGATTTTTTGTTGCATCAACAAGTTCATCATCCCAAGTAATTTTCGTCTTCTTTACAACTTTTTCTAATTGTTTCCATAGAAATCGATGTATATTTATAAAAACGACAGATGAGACTAATAAAATTAAAATACTTTCAAGCCACGGTATGATAAACGACAATTTGTGCTCGATTAAAAATTTACTTACTTCGGTCATAAAAATGGCCCCTGCTAAAAAAATATAAATTAACTTACATCCATGATCACAATAATAAATAATCTGCACTCAAAAATAAAGGCCAAACTTACTCAATTTGATAAAATCTCTTTAAGTAACATCAGTTCCAACGAATGGTCATTTATTCTTAAAGAATTCATCTCTGGTACCTCTGGCAAATTATCGCTTTTCGATGGTAGCTCTCATTTGATAATCTCTGCATCTTCTGAGTCGGCCCAAATCTATTACGACTCTTTAAAAAATCTCAACTCTCACAACATTTTACTATTTCCCGAGATGGATTATTCTCCATATTCGTCGATCTATTCATCAAGTAGCGATTTATTGCAAAAATTTAGAGTCCTCGATACAATTATCTCTAGTTCTATCTCCAACACCGCTCAAAAACCACTTATTCTTATTGCTACTCCAGAGATTTTAATTGAACGACTTCCTCCAAAAGATTTTTTTATAAAACACTCTCTCGAGTTAACTGTTAGCGAACTAATCTCTCCAGATCAATTAGCACAAAAATTAGTTTCTATTGGCCATTATCCTTCACCCACAGTTGAGGAGCCAGGAACATTTGCTCGTCGAGGTGAAATATTTGACATCTATCCAATCTCTCATCGACCAATTCGTATTCACTACTATGATGATATGATCGAAGAGATCTTTGAAATCGATTTAACAAACCAAAAAACCCAAAGAAATAAAAAATATCAACGAGTGCGAATTACGGCAACTCCTAATATCTTCACCAATGCAGATGAAGAATACTCCAAAAATTTGCGCTCCAAAATCCCTATGCCCTCTGCCAATTTTAAATCACGTTATGAAAAGAGGAAAGAGATTTTCAATGATCTTCAAAACAATCGACTCTTTGATGATTATCCTAAGTATCTACCATTATTTTTTCAAAGTCATGCTTCTATTTTTGATTTCTTAAATTTATCTTATCTCCATTTAGATGAACCCTCCATTATCAATGACCGTTTAGGTGAATTCATCACCGATATTACTAGCGAATATCAAGCACAAAAAGATAGTAGTGATAGCGATATATTGTTGCCAGCACCAGAGGAGTTGTATTTAAATTTAAACTTAAACTTAAATTTAAATATGAACTTAGATTTAAATAAGGGAAAAATATTCTATCTCTCTCGTATTGAAAGTAATACATGTGATACACGTGATACATGCGATATAAGCAATATCAAAATCCCCATCGAACCATCAAAAAATTACTTCATTCGCAGTTTGGGCGAAAATCTGGGTGGAAGTTTGGGCGAAAGTAGATCCATCGAAAAAATAGCTGAACAAAAAATTTCCCTTGAAAGTAATCGCTTTGAATACATTAAAAAATTCATTCTCTTTATCAAAAGAGATTTTCGAGATTATGGGGACATTTATATAATTTGTAAAAATAGCTCTTCGAGAGATGAGATAAAATATCTATTAGAAACAAATGATTTTTCTGCTGACATTCTCAAAAGAATAACTTTTTTAGATGGCGATATCAGTGAAGGATTTTTTTATAGTGAAACACACTCGCTTGTTCTCTCAGATACAGACTTTTTCTCCTCTCAAAAGAAGGCCAAACACAAGAAGCACTTTCAAAAGAAAATAGATCTCTTCGCCGAACAATTAGGTTCACTAAAAGAACAAGATTACATTATTCATAACTCCTATGGTATTGGAGAATATAAAGGACTTACATCACTTAACATCGGTGGTGCTCAACAATCAGATTATTTGATAATCCACTATGCTGATGGCGATAAGGTTTACGTTCCTGTATATAAAATGAATATGGTGCAAAAGTATGCTGAAGCAGGAGCGAAGGTAGAAATTGCTAATTTAAAGAGTAACAAATTTGAAAAGGCCAAAGAGCGCGCTCGCAATTCTGTTAAGAAATTAGCATTCGATCTCTTACAACTTGAGGCCAAACGTCTCTCTACTGCTGCTTTCGCTTACTCTCCTCCCGATCATATGTTTAAAGAGTTTGAACTCTCATTTCCATTTAAAGAGACCGACGATCAAATGAAGGCAATCGATGATGTGATAAATGATATGCAAAAAGATCATCCCATGGATCGTTTAGTTTGCGGTGATGTCGGTCTTGGAAAAACTGAAGTGGCGATGAGGGCCGCTTTTAAAGCGATCTTAGATAAAAAACAAGTTGCAATTTTAGTTCCTACAACAATTCTAGCACTTCAACACTTTAACTCTTTCAAAGAACGCTTTAAAGAGTTTGGAGTAAATATAGAGTTCTTATCACGACTAAAAACTGCTAAAGAAACAAAAGAGATTGTAACTAAAATAAATGCAGGCGCGGTAGATGTAATTATTGGTACTCATAAAATGCTCTCTGATTCCATTAAGTTTTTTGATCTTGGATTAGTAATTGTAGATGAAGAGCAACGCTTTGGAGTTGCTCACAAAGAAAAATTAAAATTTATTAAATCATCTGTTGATTACCTTACTTTAACTGCAACGCCTATTCCCCGTACTCTACAATTAAGTTTTCTAGGAATAAAGAATTTATCCATTATCGAAACTCCACCACCCAAGCGGCAAGCAATCAAAACCTACATTGTTAAATATGATGATCTAACTGTTAAAAGTGCTATTGAAAAAGAATTAAAGAGGGGCGGCCAAGTATTTTTCGTTCACAATAGAGTAGAAGATATCGATAGCGTTCACGCTCGTATACGAGAGCTTGTTCCTGATGCTCGAATTGTGACTGCACATGGGCAACTTCCAGGACGAGAACTTGAAAAGAGAATGAATGATTTTTATTCTCATAAATATAATATTTTAGTGGCCACAACTATTATTGAGTCTGGCCTTGATATTCCCAATGCAAATACTATGATCGTAGATCGAGCAGACACTTATGGACTATCACAACTTCATCAGTTGCGTGGTCGTATCGGTCGCTCTGATAAAAAAGCATACGCTTATTTTTTAATTCCTAGCGATCGTGCTCTCTCTACAATTGCTAACAGGCGTTTGCAAGCACTACAAACCTATTCAAACTTAGGGGCCGGCTTTGCTATCGCATCCTCTGATTTAGATATTAGAGGTGCCGGTGATATTTTAGGTGCTGATCAATCCGGACATATTGAAAATATCGGACTCGAGCTTTACATGCAACTTTTAGAAGAGGCTATCTCCGAATTAAAAAAAGAAACCTCGCCTGCATCTATTACAGATTCTGTTGAAAAAAATAGGGATGTAGAAATTCAAACTCCTTTTCCATCCTTTATTCCAAACACCTATATGGCCGACTCAGGCACTCGCCTTAAATATTATAAAAAATTATCTAACTCTCACACTCAAGATGATTTATTACAATTAAGAGATGAGATAGCAGATATTTTTGGAAGTATTCCACCAGAACTTGAAAATCTTCTTCTTATTTTAGAGGTACGAACTATCCTTCGTCATTGTGCGATTACGTCTTTGATTGTTTCCAAAGATCAAATTCATATTAAATTTGATCAACAAGAATTAAACACAAATTCTAAGTTAAGAGATCAAATCATTAAAATTTTTATGAGCAGACCTAAAATCTACAAAATAAAACCAGATTATTCAGTTACATATTTTAGTAAAAATCCAGTGATCACGGAAAAAGATCTTCTTAATTTTTCAAAAAATGTCGCCAGAGATATCGACGCCAATACATAATTAGTCGCTAGCGCTCAGGGACTGCAAGCACAGCGCGCTGATAGGCCATAACTGCGACGGTAGGCGCCGACGTCGCCATCGTCGCCACTAAAATAGAAGGCACCGTAGGAATCGTAGAGCGAAGACGACCAGAACCATTTGCCTTTTAGTTTGAATATTTGTTCTTGATATTCTCCATCCTTACTTTTCATCTTATCTGCAAAAAGTTCATACTCTTCTAGGTTGGGAGCACGACAAGCTGGTGGTGGAAGTTTCGCTGCTAATTCTTGACTCTTTTTTCTGCGAACGTCTTTGGTCTTTCTTATATTGTCCCAAGTTTTTCCGCGCATTGGTTTTAAAATTTCTTCTCTTTCGTTAAGTGCTTTTTCTATACTAGCTCTTACATTAGGTGGATTTAAGTCCAGGCAATACTGTACTGCTTGTTCGTAAGTTTTATTTTGAACAAAGCTATTCATCCACATCAATCCCTCTTCGTCTTTCCATGCTTCTTTGCCGTCATTTACGAACGGAGGATAATCAGAAAAGTGATAAAATTTATGTCCCGAAAGTGTAGTCACTTCTTTGTCCCCGAATTTCTTTTTGTGCTCTTCAATCTTTTCTTTTAATTTTTTCTCTTCATCTTCTTGTGCTAACTTTTTCTTTTTTTCTTCTTCAGCTTGTTCTTGTAATTTTTTACTTGTATCTTCTTTTACACTTTTACTTAACTCTAACATCTTCTCTAGCTCTGCTAGCTCTTGTAGTGCTTTCTCCCTTGCAACCTCTGCTACGCCTGATGGTTCTTCGCCGTTTGGAAATTCTTTTTTTCTTTTCTCTTCAATTGTTTTTCTTATCAAGGCAATTTCAAGACTAATCTCTTTTTTCTCTTTTTCAGAGATTGTAGATATATCACTTCCTTTTGAATATATCTTATCCATTAATGCTTTCGATCCTAGATTAACTAATTCATCTTGATAGATTTTTAAAATCTCTAAATAAATACTGGCAAATGTTTTACGTTCAAATTGTAAATCTTCAATCATCTTGAGGGTGCGGGGATTGTGAGCATATTGAGTCCTTATTTTTTCTAGTAGTTTCCCAGAGGGACACATGTTGGGATTTTGAGGTGTGCCTGGATCTAATTTGTCTGGCCCTTGAATTATCATTTGCGATTGTGTGAAGATTAAATCTTCGGGTGATAAACAGACTTTGCTTGGATCCAATAACGTACTTTTATCATTGCTGTTTTTACCTTTGACCAACTCCAAATACTTCGCTGATCTCATCACATCCATCAAACTACTAATTGCTCCTCTGTTGGTAAATTGATTAGTCATAGTATAGGGATAAGGCATGCTCTTTGGATCTTCACTACACATCTGTTGATCTTCATTTTGCTTTTTCTCGAGTGCCTGTCCTAAGCGCATCCACAGATGTGCACTTAATTTCATAACTTCCTCTGGAACTTTTATTTTGCTGATTTGATCTTTTAGTAAATGCACTTGCAGATCTTTTAGGAGCGGGCATTCCTTCTTCTCTTTCTTGCAACCATTCATAACTTTAAATAGCGACTCTGCTGATGATAATCTGTTTACAACTAAAACTTTAAATAAGATCCGGTCGAGGAGTGCCATCCCAGTTGATCCATCGTTGGTGTTGCGAAACTTTTCTAAGAATTCATGCAAGGTCATGTTTGATGTAATGAGAGCTGTCTTTAAGTTTCCTTTGATCTCCTTATCTCCTACCATTCCTTTGCGCTCTAAGAGCACTGAGAGTGCTGATGCCAGCACTTCTGTATTTGCTTTATCGATCTCGTCTAAGATTGCATAGTCGTGAGTAAGTAAGCTCTGTGAAGTTTCGTAATCTAGCTTTCCTGACTCTAAAAATTCTTTGCCTTTAATGGATCCAACAATCTTTTCTTGTTTAGTATTAGGGGAAAATTGCAAATTAAATAGTTTCCCTTTAAGCACATCTAAAACATCTTTAGCAGTTTTTGTTTTCGATCCACCTGGACCGCCTAAGCTCAGCACATGTTGCTCGGTTAAAACTGCGAGCAGAAGTGTATCTAAGTAACCATCCATCTCGCTATAATCTTCTCTCAATTTTTGCGATAAACTTTTAAGTCCATCTTCTGCTTTCAATAATTCTTTGTCTTCTTCTTTTGCTAGAGAAGTGACTGATGTAAAAAACATCAATACTAGAATGGATGTAATCAATTTTTGTTTACATAACGATATGGAAATCCCCATCTTTATACCCTCTATTTTCACTCTAGTTTTATTATTACTACTTATTCTAATTATACTTCGGCGTTTTTAATCATTTCTTGAATGGAAAAAAATGGTGTAAAAAAAATGGCGAATAACTAAATTAATTCTATTGATCCGACTTGGTGGCCTATCACTTTCTTACCTTTCTTACCCTAACCCTAAATGGCCACCGCAAATTTTTTTGCTATCTCTAGTAATTTTTTATCTCGGGTAAAAATTTTCATTCCTGGAGTTTTGATAACAGAAAGGAGTAACTGGATATCTATAAAACTTAGGCCCATGCCAAATAATTTATGATCATCTATAAACATAAAAACTTCTTCAAAGGAGACTACTTGCGCGGCCGGTAGCAGTAGTAGATTAATCAAAAATTTTTTCCTATTTTTAATATTCCCTGCAGACAATTCCCCAACAACCCATGGATGATAACAGACTACCCCCTCCTCTAAAAGTTTTACAAGTGTACTATTGGAAATTTTTAGATGCTGAATCCACACCGAGGTATCGACCAAAACAGAGGTTGCAGTCATTTCAGTTGTCATTTAATTTTCCTTCTCTTTGCACACTTAGCAGATTTATCTGTCCCTCCTAGTTCCACCAACTGCTTGCTGGCCTCTCTTTGGATGAGCAGTTCAAGTCCCTTGTGAATAAGCGCAGTTCTCTGTTTTACGCCAGTAACCTCTTGGGCCTTTTTTATTAGTTCATCTTTTAAATTTAATGTTGTTCTCAATTTTTTTCATCCTTATTATTATTTACTATGGTTGAAATATTCACGCAGAAGGTGACAACACATCCATTATGCAAAAATTGTATGTATAAGACAACTATAGTTCATTCATTAATGGTGCCACTTTACCTTTGGTAGCTCTATAGCAACCAATGTACCGTTGCTACCATTCGGAGTGTGGCACATTTTCACATTTTCACAATACGGACGGGCCGAGCTAATAAAACAAATCATTAAAGGGTTGCATGCGCAACCCTAAAAACCCAACGCTCAGGGACTGCATCTGGTAGAACAGACGGTCACCCGTCTGAACCCCAATTCCCACCCATCGTGCCCTATTAAGGCAATAGGCGGATGATAATATCATTCAATTTCGCTCTCACTTCCTAGAAAAGATTATGTACAATTTTATTTTCTGGTAGTGGATTGTATTTCACATGTTTATTGAACTTCTCCCAATTCATAGATCTTTTCTGACTTCGTCTGTTTAGCCATTTGAAAAATATCCATTTGGCCTCTTGGATGAACCTGCTTACGCCATTGCTGTTATGGGATACACCGTAGTAGTTGATATGACCTCTGATCTTACTCTGAAATATTTTCCAGAGATACGAGAGTCGGTATTTATTCCTATTCTCCTGGCACCATTTAGTCATCTCTTTTAATTTATTAGCAAAGGTTTTCTTCGCAGTTTTGACTTTAATAATCCATTTTCCATTTTTGGATTTCCCAATGTAAAATGTAAAACCTAAAAATTTAAAGGTACCTTGTTCTTTACCATATGTTATCTCTCGCCTACTAAATGATATTATCTTCGTTTTATCTTCATTCAGAATTAGCGAGAAACGTTCCAATCTCTTCTTAAGTGCTACCATTAATCTATCAACATCGTTCTTGTTTATCCAAATGACTAGATCATCAGCATATCTCACCATGTGAATATCACCATTTACTTTTGGTGCTACTAGGTCTCTTATCCAAACATCAATCGCATAATGAGCAAATATATTTGCAAGCACGGGACTGCATATAGATCCTTGTGGAGTTCCCTCATCTGTAATGGTTAATTCTCCATTGGATAAAATCCCTGATCTCAGCATTCTAACTATGTATTTAATAAATCTTTTATCTTTGATTTTCATCTCTAATAGAAGAATTAATTTTCGATGGTTAATCGTGCCGAAAAAGTTTTTCAAATCTACATCAATTACAGTTCCATCATACTTACTATATAGGAAATTTTGTAGTTCCTTGATTGCTCCATGACAACTGCGTCCTTCTCTGAAACCATATGATCCATTCACAAAAATGGGTTCATATATAGCACTTAGAATTTTAGCAAATAATGACTGCACCATTTTGTCTTCAATGTTACTAATACCAAGTGGACGAAATTTTCCATCACCCTTTGGTATTTTCACCTCTCTGACCGGTGCCGGATAATATAAGTTCATTCTCATTCGTTTAACTAGTGATTCGATGTTCTCCTCTAGATTCTTATTGTATTCGTCTTTGCTTTTTCCATCTGCTCCCACTGCCTTCTTTCCATCCAGCATGTGAAAACAGTAAATGAGATTCTCCTTATTGAAGTATTGGATTAACCATTTAAACTCCATTTTCGGATTCTCTTTAGAAAGCTCTTTTATTCTCTTCAGTTTTGTTTCCAATTCACACGTATTTTGTTTCATACGATTCTTGTTTCTCCTCTGAGATCGATATTACCAAGGATCCTTCCCTCCACAGTCGTTACTTGCTTCATTGGTACTATGATCCAGCTGACTTCCTACATCTCTTTTTAGCTCCCTCGTTTTTACACTTGATCGGCCAATACTCTTATCATGGAGAAGTTGTAGGATATCCCTTGTTCACAACTCTAACCTTCACAGCATGCCACGCTCTCGGATCCCGTCAGTCTTAAACAAAGGTTCATCCCAATCCTCTCTGTCTAATGTTGATTTCCATTGTGCTCTAAATGTCATCGACTGAAATAATGCGATTTCGGGACGCAATCACTTAGGTGTACCTTGCGGCCTACTGTTTTTCTCTGTCTACGCTTAACTCATTTTGTTACCTCCACAAGCTCAAGACTCGATTCTCGATGTAATGGGTTTACTTTCGAGTGTGGACTTTCACCACTAATTAAAGTGCATTTTTCAAGGCGCACATCTGGTAGAACAGACGGTCACCCGTCTGAACCCCAATTCCCACCCATCGTGCCCTATTAAGGCAATAGGCGGATGATAATATCATTCAATTTCGCTCTCACTTCCTAGAAAAGATTATGTACAAT
>JADFZW010000004.1 GCA_015232355.1 Oligoflexia bacterium | reverse complement strand
TTTTTAGAATATTTAATCCATACCAATTTTGTTCACTTTTTATAAAATTTTTTATGAAAATCTTACTTTTTTCAGAGTGTGCAGATTTTTCATAGGGAAACGTACAGTTAATTTCGGGACGGCCCCTAAGTAAGATGATCAAAACCTCCTTTATGAAGTTTTGATAAGCGACCATTTTTAGATAATAAACATCCTATTTTCTTTTTAACGATTTCGCCTATAATCTTAAAGTTTTTAAATTTCTTTTTTAATTTATTAATATCATCTTTATCTATGGTAAAAATTAATTGATAATCTTCGCCACCATAGAGTGCATAATCAACTGGGTTGCTATTTAACATAGAAGCAATTTTTTTAGTCTTTAATGAGATAGGAATTTTATCATAATAAATAATAGCACCGACACTACTTTCATCGCAGATATGTCTAATTTCAGATGCAAGTCCATCAGAGACATCAATCATCGATGTAGCATATTTACCAATTAGAATTCCTTCTTGGGCCGTTCTGGATTTAGGTTGTAAGTGTCTTTGCAATAAGGATTTTTTAGATCTATCATGTAAAAGTTTAGTATAAGAATTATTTTTTTTATGTTCGAGTAGTAAATTTAATCCCGCCATACTGTCACCCAAAGTACCGGTTACACAAATGAGATCTTTTTCTCTTGCTCCTGAACGGAATTTACCTTTTTTACTTTCACCCAATAGACAAAGATTGAAGACATATTTTTCTCCTTTAGTGGTATCGCCGCCTAATAGTAAAACATTGTGTTTATTAAAAGAGCGCATCAGACCCTTCATAAAACAATTCATAAATTTTTGAGAGGTATTGGGTTTAATAGACATAGATAAAAAAGCATATCTTGGTATAGCGGCCATAGCGACGATATCTGATATATTGGATTCAGATAATTTCATAGCTATTTCATCTGCTGTACTCCAGAGGAGAGAAAAGTGAACATCTTCTACAATCATGTCAGTAGTTACAAATAATCTATTGTTTGGGCCAGGAAATTTAATAACAGCAGCATCATCACCAATTCCTTTAAGAACATTTTTCCAAAGAGAGGGTTTTTTATCTTTAGAAGAATAAATTTTTTTTGAAATTTTTTTTATCAACTCAAATTCACCGTTAATTTTATTTTTTGATTTTATCATAATATTGCAACTATTTATTAATTTTTATAACTTGATATTGATATAATGATATTTACTTAAATTATAAAAGACAAGCGTGAAAAATCAAATATTTCATTAAAAACATATTGATTATATTGAAATACATTGAAATACATTGAGTATGCCCACATTTGTAGGTAAGTGATAAAAACTTTCTAATCAAACTCACTAATATAAATAAAAATTCTTTATATTTTAACTAGTTGAAAAAATTAGATCAAATTATTTTTTAAGTGGTTTTTTGGAATAAATAAAAATATTTCACATTTGTTTTTTTATTTAGTTGTCTCTTAATGGATAATCAAATTTAAATAATATTTTTTACTTATATTAGTAATATAAGTAAAGGGGAGAAAAGAAATGGTGCCAATTAAAAAATCGATAAAAATATGGTTTCTAGTATCAATCTCAATTCTTGTTTTGTTTGCTAAAACAGGATCTGTGCTTGCAAAAGAGCAATTGTTGGCCATTATTAATGATCCCGAAGATCAGATTGTAGAGAAAATTGAAAAGATTGCAAAAGGGGTGATGAAAAGAGGGAATAAAAAGAGTCAAGAATCATTAAAGAATCAATCAAAAAATTTATCAGAAAATAGTGGATCGAATGAACAAATTATGAATGAAATTCAAGTTAAAGAAAAAAATATGTTATCAGAGGGCAATAGTGAGAAGCTAAAAGATTTACAACATATTCCATTAATAACTATGGATGGAGATGACTCTAAAGATTTAGACCAGGCACTCTATCTTAAAAAAACACGAAATGGTGGTTATAAAGTTTATTATGCTATTGCGGACGCATCCTACTTTGTAGAAGAAAATACTGAATTAGATCGTCAGGCAAAATCAAAATTAAGCACTACATATTTACCTCATAAAAGTTTTCCAATGTTACCTAGAGAACTTAGTGAAGGACTTACTTCTATTAATGAAGGAGAACCACGAAGAGCATTGGTTGCAATTATAACTTTAGATAAAGATGGGAATAAAATAAAACAAAAATTTACCTATGCAATGGTTAAATCTCATAAAAAGACAAGTTATAGAGCTGTTCAGGAATTTTTTGATAATAAACAAAGTGGTGATCTCGCCAATAAAGAATATACCTCAGCACTAGTTGCACTTAAAGAGGTAGGTGAAAAAAGAATTGCTTTGTCCAAGAAGAGAGGAAGTATTCCATTTACTGGGAAAGAAATGAGATTAGTAAAAAAGAATAATCCTTTAGATAAAGGTTCAGTATGGAATATTGTGATGAATGATCATTATCAAACAGAGGAGTGGAATGCACAGATTTCTATTATGGTAAACAATGCTGTAGGTGAGTTTATTCATGATAAAAAATTCAAATCACTCCATCGAGCGCAAAGTTCACCAGAGATAGAAAGATTTGTAGAATTGTGTGAAAAATTAATTAATCTTGATAAAAATCAAGAGAGAGTAAATGCTTTATGTGTGGAAATAAAAAAAATGAATCGTGAAAATATTATTCAAAAACTTTCTGAGTATGTTTCAAAACTTGATATTGAAAATTCAGAGATGGATAAAATTTTAGTCTCTCAGGTTTTATCTGTTAATGGAAGGGCCGAATACTCTGATGAAAACACTTTTCATGATGGCCTTAAAATAAATTGTTATGATCAATTTACTGCTCCCATGAGAAGATACTCAGATATTGTAATTCATCGTATAGTGAAAGCATTGCTACAAGGTAAAGAACCCCCATATCAGGAAAAAGGAGCATTAAAACAATTGGCAAAAAATGTAAATATGTCTGCAGATAAAGAAAAAAGTATTAAACGTGAGATTGATCATTTTGCTCATAATCTTATTTTAAAAAATAATGAGAGCAAAATACTTACGGCCAGAGTATACTCTGTAGGACCAGACAATGTTAATGTTGTTTTTGATAATTTTCCATTTCAATATAGATTTAAATTTAAAGATATTGAGGGTATGAATATAGGTAAACAAAAAAATAATCGAAAGCAACAACAAAACTTTAAACAACAGAGCTCTGTACAACAGAAGTTTAAAATTGGTGATAAAGTAAATATAAATTTATTAAATGTTGATCCCGAAAATGATAGAGTGAGAATTGCTATACAGAGTGAAGGTTAAAATATGAAAATTTTTTTTTTTTGCTATGATCGTAAGTTTGAGTGTATTATTTACGTTTACTGAAATTACAACTGCAAGTACAAATATGCAAATAGTAGGGCATAGAGGTGCTTCAGAAGATGCACCAGAAAATACATTAGAATCATTGAAGTTAGCATGGGAACAAGGAGCTGTAGCGGCCGAATGTGATGTGATGTTAACCAAAGATGGTCAGATAATTCTTATGCATGATGATTCAACTAAAAGGACAACAGGAAACAGTGTTGATTTATTAGTTAAGAATACCAATTGGAATGATCTGAAAAATTTGGATGTTGGCAGTTGGAAGGAGAGCAAGTGGAAAGGAGTAAAAATTCCTTTATTAAGAGATGTATTAAAGAGCATTCCCAATGGTAAAAAATTGTTTATTGAAATAAAAAGTGGAGATAATAATGAAGGGGCGGATGAGAAAATTGTTGAACCATTATTAAAGATATTAAATGATGAAAAAATTAAAGAGGAAAAAATTGTTTTTATAAGCTTTGATCATGGAATAATAAAAAAATTAAAAAAAATTGCTCCTAAATACAACTATTTTTTCATTACTACTTTTGTTTCATACCCAGGAAATTGGATATATGCTAGAGATCATAAGGAATTGGAAAGTGTAATTAAGAGTGCAATAGAATCAAAAGTTGATGGTATAGATTTAGAGTATACTATGGCCATAAAAAAGAGTTGGATAGAAAAGATAAAAGCGGCAGGACTGCAAGTGAGTATTTGGAGTTATGCTAAGGATGATACCTTAGAGAATGCTAAAGAGATGCAAAAGATAGGTGTTGATTTTTATACTACTAATTTTCCCCATCATTTTCGTCATCAGTAGATTTTACTACACGGTAGTTACTTAAAAATTCTCTCTTAAATTCTAAAAATTTATCATTTAAAATAGCATTGCGTGCAGCTTGTGCCAGATTGTGGTAGAAGGCAATGTTATGAGTAGTGGCCAAGATAGTTCCTAAAATTTCGTTTGAATCAAATAGATGTTTGATATAGGAACGAGAAAAATTTGAGCAACAATAACATTTACAGTTTGGCTCAATTGGATAGAAATCATGACGATAATTTCTGTGATTGATGCGAATTTTTCCTCTGTTAGTAAAAAGTGTTCCTCCGCGAGCAAATTTGGTGGGTATAATACAATCAGACATATCGATACCATTTTCCCAAATCATCAAGAGATCTTCTGGATTACCTACACCCATTACATAGCGAGGTTTATCTTTAGGCATTAGTGGCGCCGTTATACTTACAATCTCTTCCATTAGCTCTGGCCCTTCACCTACAGAAACGCCACCAATTGCAAGGCCGGGAAGATTAAACTTAGCAACCTCTTCAACACAAATTTTTCTTGTCTCTGCATGAGTTGATCCTTGAATAATTCCAAAGAGTGCTTGTTTTGGATTTTTCCAACTATCAATACAGCGAGAGAGCCATCGATGAGTGCGAGCAATAGATTTTTTAGTGTACTCTATAGTAGCGGGATAAGGAATACATTCATCAAAGGCCATCATAATATCTGCTCCCAGATTTTGTTGAACACGGATGGATTCTTCGGGAGTAAGTAGAATCTTTTTTCCTTTAAGGCCTGCGAAGGAGACGCCATTTTCATCTATTTTTTTATCTTTAAGGGAGAATACTTGAAAGCCACCAGAGTCTGTAAGAATGGCATTTGGCCAATTGATAAATTTATGAAGTCCGGATGCTTTGGCAATTAGATCAGAACCAGGAGATAGATGTAAGTGATAGGTGTTGGCGAGAATAATTCCGATTTGCATTTCTAAGAGTTCGCGTGGAGATTGAGCTTTAACTGCGCCATGAGTTCCTACTGGCATAAAGACTGGAGTTTTAATTATTCCATGAGGAGTAGTAATTTCTCCTGCTCTGGCCCCAGTTTTTTTATCAATATGAACTAGTTCGAATTTGAAGTGTTGGTTTACTTCTTTTGTAATATTGTTATTGTTTGTAATGTTTTCTTTCATAACTTTTGTATATAAGAGAAATCATATGAAGGCAAGCATGAATATAGTCTTTAATCTCTTTCTTTATCTTATCATCTGTTGTCCTCTATTTTTACTATTACCAGATAATATTGGACTTATCTCATTTGTCTTTAATAATAAAAAATTAATTGTATTTTGTTCAAAAGTTCTTGATGGCGATACAATAATTTTTGATAAAAAATATTATGGGAGATTGGCATATATAGATGCTCCAGAGATGAAACAAAGGTCAGTGGGTAAAGATAATGTTCCAGTCGGGGAGTTAGCATATAAATATTTAAAGCAAAAAATAGAAGGGAAATTTATAAAAATAAAAATTATCGAAAAAGATAAGTATGGTCGATATGTTATTCGTATATGGATATGGAACGATAAAAAGAGAGAAAATAATAAGGTTGAAAAACTAGGTGATATTAATCTGCAAATAGTTGAAGATGGTTATGCTGTTTTATACACATTTGCTCAGTTTGAGAGTTTAGAGGAGAAAATGAGATATGTAAGAGGATATTTTAGTGCATATATTGGAGGAAAGGGAGTGTGGAGTAGTAGTGGTTTGATGGTGCCATACAAGTATCGCAAAATAAAAAGAAAAAAATAGGTAACAAAAATAGTTATTGTTTTTTGTGAGCTGGATTTGCGTAAACTGCATTTTTCTCAAGTAGATCGCTTTCTATCAATTCCTTTAATTCACCTGCAAGAAGATTTTCAAGATTACTACTTACTACTGCTCCTTCTATTGCTTTTTCCTCTATTTGATTGGAATTTTCAGTATCATCAATCATTTTGTTATTTACATTTTTATCATTAGATTTATCATGAAAAACATTGATAGCTACAAATACAAATTTATTAAATCTAATTTTATTAGCACGATATAATACTAGACCGTTATTCTTTTGGCGTAACTCACCTAATTGATAACCAATATATTTTGGTGTAGTAATATTTAAGGTCACACTATTATCGATTGAGAATTCAACTCCAGCGCCAATGTCTACTATGTCTTTAATATTTTCCACTGAGAGTTGCAGTAAGGCATTGGTGGCGGTTCTAAATTGGAAGGATAATTTTTCCACTCTTATTGCTTGAATAATAAAACCTACATAGTTTAAATATTGTTTACATATATCAGACATCTTAGGATAATACTCGCTAATTTTTATTGAATCCAAATATTCAATACTAACTCCGGACATAACTAATTCCATAGTCTTTACAATTCCAAAACCAACAGAGGCATTCAACACTGGATTTCCGGTATTTAAAAAATTAAGCAATTTAAATTTAAGATTTCCACCTACACTAAACTTATAGGATTTTCTTGGTAATGTAGTTAAATCAGTTTTGCGTAGATTAGTAGGAACTCCATTAATAGAATCTGGAAAGCATGTTTCGGGAGCAGCGATAAGATTAAGTGCTTTAGGTGAACCACCAATCATAGTTCCAGGTCCTGCATATTGAAGTGGAGTAGGATATGCGATATAGCCATATTGTTTTATTTCTTTATACAATTCGGTTAATGGATTACATCCAAAAAGTGTTACTAGTGTAAGAAGAAATAGTGTTGATAGTAGCATGGAAATTAGTTTTGATTTTAAGATACTTAACATACAATCCTCCTGAATTTTGTACATTCAATTCCATATGACAATAAGTAATGAATGGAAAAGAGTTCTTAGATTATTTAAGATAATGAATGATGATGAGCAGGAGGAGATAATAATTTGAAGATACGTACAGCAATTAATTTTTACTAATCAGCTATCATACAAATAAATCAAAAATAACTTTTTCTAACTCATTTTTAACTCAAATAAATATCAAGTATTACATAAAGGAAAGTGTAACACTGATATAATTTACGAGTCAAAGATGCCCCAAATTATTAACAGTTTTGGATAACAAATTGAATTTTGATAAATAAAAATTAGTAATTATTAAAATAGATTTAATATAATTCTTTTGATTTGAAAGAGATAGAATGCCTACTTTTGTTTTATTGTAGATTTTATTGTTGTAGAATAGTTGATTAAGTAATCAAGTAGTTGAGTTAGACGTTTTAAATCATCAAAATCAATTGAAGGAAATAAGGATATTCGCAGGTGATTTATTTTATCAGCAACACTTCGATGTCCCTCTATTCCATAAACTAACCCTTTTTCTCTTAGATATGCAGTTAATTTTTTTGCCGAGAATTGTTCTGCTAGTTTGATAGTAGCTACCGTTCTCGCCTGAAGTTGGGGATTTTTTACCAAAGGGGAGAGATAACTTTTACTATTGGCCCACTCATAAATATATTTTGCTTTCTGTTCGCAATCAAGAAGTACCTTGCTGGCCCCGATAGTTTTTAAAGTGTTTAATTGTTGTTGAAATAGTTTCAGTGTAATAATTGAAGGGGTATTAAAAGTTTCAAGTTTCTCATTATTTTTTAAATATTCACTCCAACGCAAAAAATGCGGAACAAATCTTTTTTTATTAAGTTCATTTTCATTTTGTTTTATTCTTTCAATAGCGGTGGGAGATAGTATTGCAATCCAAGTACCGCCATCGCTAGAAAATATTTTTTGAAGAGAAAAGAAATAGAGATCAACTTCACTAAAATCACAGGGGATAACTCCTGCACTAGAAGTAGCGTCGATGGCCACTAATTGTTTTGTTGATTTTGAAAGTTTTGATGGAATTTTTTTGATTTCAATTCCTGTCGAAGTTTCAACTTGAGTTATGGCCAGCAGATCATAAATATCAATATCAATATCAATATCAATATCAATATCAGTATCAATATCAATTTTTTCTGCATTTATATTTGGTGTTTCAGCAGAGTATCTATACCATCGATTAGAAAATTCTCCACATACTAGATGAAGGGAACTATCGTTAACAAGACTTAAAGGAATCATATTGAAGAGCATAGTACTGCCTCCATTTCCTAGTAAGATTGTGTATTCCGAGGGTAGATTTAAGTATGCGCGTATATCTTCGAAAATTTCTTTAAGCATGTTTTTAAAATTTGTTTGCCTATGACTTGTACCGATTAAGTCTCGATTGCATTTTAATAATGATTCCATATGTTTTTTGGGAATTAGTGATGGTCCAGCACCAAATCTTGGATCAGATGGTATTAGTTCTGGTGGAATATGAGGGATATTACAAGAGAGATTATTATCAATTTCTGTAAACATATTTACTCCGGTATTCATTCTGAGAAGATATTTAATAGTATTTTATAGACATAGATTACTTTTTATTTGCCGTTTGCTAGTATTTATCAATATCATAGTAAATGTAATTATTATTATAAATTTTATAAACAGCATAACCAATATAAGTAACAAAATTTGTGAAAAAATTGAAATTAAATAAATTATTATTACTACTATTCATTTTATGCATGTTAAGTTTGGCCAATATTTTTTGTAATGTCTATTCTAACTCGGAAGGTCCTTTAACTGCTACTGCGATTCCAGATACTTCTCCCATTCCGACTCCTTCTCCTTCTCCTTCTCCTTCTCCTTCTCCTGTCGCTACTCCTATGCCAACTCCTATCGTTCAAACTGAAGATCAACCTTTGCAACAACAAAGTAGATTTATAAAAATTTTAAGCAAAATGTCTGTAGCAGTAGGCAATCTTACCCATTATGCAAACGCTGTTCAAATAAATTATGGTGGAAAGAAAAACACTTTTGCATGGAATCCTTTCATTAAGTTTGGGTATAATTTGGGATTTGGAGAAACAAAAAAGTGGAGTTTTAATCCTTCATATACTTTAGTTTATCCTGATCATAATGGTGATACACACACAAAACAATTTATATCTTTTACTTCTTTTGACTTTGGGTATTTTGTTGTCGATAATTTACAATGTAAATTGGGAGCTGGATTTTTTTTCTATAATGTTTCAGGAGATGGAGAGACTGAAGATTTAAGAAATGGTGGAAGTACAAGTACTTTCTATGTCCCAAAGTACTCTAAAGTTTCAATTAATTCTTCTCTTGATATGGGTGTTGGATATAGGATTTTATCATTTCTATCAGCAGATTTGGATGTTTATATTCTTTCATTAAATAGAGAGGTATCCAAACAGTATAACTATGCAATGTCGATAACTTACTATTTTAACCATTTAATAAAATAACTTAAAGACTGATTATTTATGAAAATATTATTTGTAACTTTTTCTTTTTCTTTTGTTGCTTTAATTGCTATATTTTTTTCAAACAATACATATTCTTTTACTTTAAATAATAATGTCGAAGCGGTTTTTACAACAGATCATGTTGCGGTAAATGTGGCCAGTATCGCTTGTGTTAATATAGCAAGAGATAATCTTCGTTTACTAACCTTAGTTCAAGAGTCGTTAGATAAATTTTGGGGAAGCGTTCCCTCTAAGGGAATAGCTTTAAGTAGTGGACGAATTGAAGATGTTGATCAATCGTTAAGGACGGCCGCTCTTTGCAATAACTCTTCTTCCTTACTAAGTGAAGTTAATGGAGATAGTAGAAGCAATGGAAAATACCTCTGGATGAATGATCATATTTTTTATTCAAACGACAAAAATTGGGTTAATTCACAAAATATGATTAACACCAAAGAGAGTAGTGATTCATATGGATGTGTTTTAAACCCAGTATTTGCTAATCCTAAATTTTACTCATCGATATTAATAGTTTGTAGTACTAATAGCGAAATGTTTCCAGCAGGTAGTGGCAGTCTTGCTGTAGCAGTACCGCTAATAGAAAATGATTCAAAAAATATTCAAAGTGGAATCATTCTTATAAATGATACTGTTAATTCCAGCAATTACAATTATGTCAGAAATCTTTCAGATGAGGATTTAAAAGCAGTTTTGGGCCATGAGATCGGTCATGCTTTAGGAATTGGCCACAGTCCAACCGATGCATCTTTAATGTATTATATGTTAAATACAAATCGAAATGCGCTCTCTTTTGATGATATAGATGCTATCACATATTTATACCCAGGCAAGTTTGAACTTTTTGGTGCAAGTTTTTGCGGTCAAACTAATTTTTATAATTATAGCAATAATAAGTATTTTAATATAACCAGTTTTCTTTTTGGTATTTTTTCGATTACTTTGTTTTATCAATTTATATGGTCTAGAAAGATCATCTTTTTAAAATTTCTTATAAGAAAAGAGAATTGACTGTTCTATGATTTCTAAAATTATTTCAAAAACTTTTAAATTATTATTGTTAGTGATAACAATAATAATTCATTCAAATCTTTGTTTTGCTGAAAATATTGTTGTAAAGACGACGGCCAAGGTATTTACTGAGGGATCAAAATACTATTTTGCAGTTTACTTTAAAAACGATGAAGGATGGTTTACTTACTGGAAAAATCCAGGCGATGCAGGAATACCATTAAAAAATTATTTTCTAATTAATGAGGGCCAAAATAATAATCAAAATATTACCTTGCGAGAGTTAGAATGGCCATATCCTCAAAAGTTCAAGAAGGCATCAGGATTAGTCTCCTATGGATATATGGGGATTACAGGAATCTTTTATGAATTAGATGAGGATAGCATAAAGAGAATACAAAATAAAGAGATGACAATTACATCTAAATGGCTTGCTTGCAAGGAAACATGTATTCCTGGAACTACCATTATAAGAGGTAAATTTTTAAAAGATGATTTATCAGATAAGAATGCTTTTGTTTTATCTGATTCACCTTCTTTTTCAATTTCCTTTGAGGAAGAAAAGAAAATTTTTTCATCAATTCCAATTACGCCGGCCTCACCTGATCAATCTAAAAATTTTAAAAACTTAAAAGAGTATTTTGTAAAAAATATAAAAAATGAATATGCACTCTATTTTCAACTAGAGTTGAAGGAAAGTATTAGCGAATCAGAAAACATTTTTATCCCCTTTCCTCAAGAACAGATTATTTTTAAAGATGAAATAAAATTATTTAACCAAAATCCAAATCAACAAAACAAAGTATTGGGTAACAAAGTATTTGTTAAAATTCCTCTGGAAGTAGATATTCCTAATCCTCTAACTTTTAAATTAGATGCTTCTTCTAAAATAAACATTAAATTTTTATTCAATCATCCCATTTCAAAGGAAAAAGAGGTATTGGAGTTTACATTTGATCGGTTGTATATTGAAAAAGAGTTAGATTTTATTAAAGATCTTTCGACTTTATCAGCAAATACATCAGCAAATACATCAGCAAATACATCAGTAAATTCTTCTGTAAATGCATCAATATTTTTAAATATACTCTTCGCTCTCTTGGGAGGTTTAATACTTAATTTCATGCCTTGTGTGCTTCCTGTGATACTCTTTAAATTGTTTGCTGTTATTAAACATAGAGATGATGGACGTAGTAAAATAGTTAAACATAACTTTTTTTATATTCTAGGTATTATCACTACCTTTATGCTTTTTGCATCGATAATTATAATCTTGAAATTAGCGGGTGAGCATACTGGTATTGGTTTTCATATGCAATCACCACTCTTTATGTTTTTACTGACTCTCATCTTGCTAACGTTTTCTTTGAATTTTTTTGGAGTATATGAATTCTCTCAGATTCCAGGTATGAGTAAATTTTTAAACATTGAAAAAAGTGGCAAATTCTTTTTCTCTGATTTTTTTGATGGAATGTTGGCAACGGTATTATCTACTCCATGCTCGGCGCCCTTTCTAGGAACCGCCATGGCATTTGCTCTTGCATCCTCTCCTCTAATGATAGGGATAATTTTTTTCTCCTTGAGTATTGGTTTTTCTTCTCCATTTATCCTCGTATCTTTATTTCCCTCTATCTATAATCTAATTCCTAGACCAGGGAATTGGATGCTTTATTTTAAAAAAATATTAGGTGTTGCGCTTATTCTTACTGCATGTTGGACTTTCTATGTTTTGCTTTCACTTACGTTGTTTAATATAAAAGATGTAGATACTAAATGGTCAACAGAGCTTTTAAATAAATATGCTAGTGAGAAGAGAGTAGTCTTCTTTTACTTTACTGCCAAATGGTGCATTACTTGTAAGGTAAATGAAAAGTTAGTAATAGAGAGTGAATCATTTCAAAAGTTAGTTCTAAAATATGATCTGAAAGTTTTAAGAGGTGATTGGACATCCAAAGATGAAGAAATAAGTAAATGGTTTAAGCAGTATGATGTTGTCGGTGTTCCAGCAAATTTTATTCAAAAAGCAGATGGGACAATTATAAATATTGGTGAGCTTTTGACTATTGAAAAAATTGAGAAGAATTTGAACTTATAATTACGATACTATGCTTGTGCACGTAATATAATGATAAAGAGAGTAATTAAAGAAATTATGAGCAGTAGATAAAATCTTATTATGCTATTTGGTTTGCTAATTTTCATATCATCTCAACTAATTATAATTATAAAATGTAAAAACTATTATCAATAAACAGTGCTTTTTGGCACTAACATATTTATTTTTCCCTCTCAAATATTTATAGGTATGCAATTATGATACCGAGATATTTCTTCACATAAAGTGGAAGATTGCAGATGAAAGGGTCAAGTTGCTACTTAATGCTGTTTAAAAAGAGCAAAATAATAGACCAATCAAAACGGTTTTTTATTTTTTATCAGTTTCAAATAAATAGTTTCAAAAATTTACTAAAGAAAAAAAAACTGCAGACGATTAGCTAACAAATAAAGTAAGTGGCCTATTAAGGAGTAGGTCTTGAGTAGGTCTTTTTAATAAATTAATTAAAAAACATTAGCAGGAAGCTTATCGATTTCTCAAGGTGTACGAGAAGTTGAGCATACGGATTGTGCAAACAACACAAGGAGGTATCGATGGGACTTCGAATTAACACGAATGTGGCATCTCTTACTGCTCAAAGAAGTTTAGGCGCAGTAACCGAAAAACAAAACACAACTCTTAGCAAACTCTCTTCTGGTACAAGAATTAATCGCGCTGCTGATGATGCTGCTGGATTGGCAATCAGTGAAAAATTGAAGGCCAGTATTCGCGGTATTACTCAGGCAAATAGAAATGCTAACGATGGTATTTCTATGATTCAAACCGCAGAGGGTGGGTTGAATGAAATTTCTAGTATCTTAGTTAGATTGCGTGAATTATCTGTTCAAGCAGCGTCTGATACAGTTGGGGATCCTGAGCGTTCTTTTACAGATATTGAGTATCAAAATCTAAAATCAGAGATTGACAGAATTTCTCAAGTGACTGAGTTCAACGGCAAGAAATTGTTAAATGGTATGGGTGAAAAGTATGACTTTCAAATTGGTATTAACAATAATCCAACTGAAGATAGAATTTCATACAATGCCGGCACCACTAATTCTACACTTGTAAATTTAGGCATTGGTGATTTAACAGTAGTAACTAAAGAGACTTCTCAAAATTCATTAACTTTTATCGATGAAGCGATTAAAAGAATTTCTGGACAGAGAGCAGATTTAGGAGCTATTCAAAATAGATTGGTTTCTACATCTACTAACTTACAAGGAATGTCTGAAAACTTGTCAGCAGCGAATTCACGAATTCGTGATACTGATTTTGCTAATGAGACTGCAGAGAATGTTCGACTAAACATTTTAAGTCAAGCTGGTACAGCAGTGTTAGCTCAAGCAAATACAGGACAAGGAACAGCAGCAATGAAGTTATTGAATGGTTAATCAATTCAACTTGGATTCATTTATGTATAACCGATAAAGTTTATCTTTCCCTCTCCTTATTACAAAATTTCCATCTTCTTTCACACTAATCATGTAATCATAAAACTCTGGAAAAGTGTCAGCAATTTCTAATACAGATTTTCCTTCGTGTTCTCCAAAGTCTATATACACTTTGTCTTCTTCTAATATGCCAGTGAGTGGACTTATCATTTTTTGGGCCATAATTCCCTCCTTAGAATTGGCACGTACCTATAAATAAATTTTCTTGTAATTTTAAAAGAATGAAAAGGAAAAAATTTTTTTATTTTTTCATTTAATTGATTTAAAGAATTTTTGAATATAGAAAACGAGTAATTTGAATTCTTGATAATAACTGCTACCCATTCTATTTTTTAATAAATTTAAAGCTAGATAAACATCTAAACCTTCTCGATAAGGTCTATTACTGATCATAGCTGTTAGTGTATCAATAGACTCGATCAATAGTGTTTCTACTCCACTAATTATTTTTGGTCGTTTGCTTTTGTCTTGTATTAGTGAATGAGCATGGTGGTTTTCAATAATATTAAAGTAATTTGCACCTAAAGGAATTCTGGAATTAAGTATTTCAACTGAAAAGTGCACATGCTTTGATATTATATCTATCTCTGATTTTGTGAGCACAGATTTATTTAAAAAGTCTTCAGGTATAGCAGACATACCAATATCTTTGAAATAGCTAGTAACAAATAATGACAGAACTTCTTTACTACTGAATTGTTGAACATTTCGTAAATATCCTAATAAAAGAAGAGATGAGAGTATTGGATGAGAAAGAGAGTAATGATATTTTTGTTCTAATAAATAGTTGTATAACGGAGGTATTAACTCGCTTTTATCAAATAAAATCTGTCCTAAATTAGTTAAACATTGATATTGAATAAAGAGTCCTTCGTCGTCAATAGGATTCTTATAAAGATATTCTAAATTAATTAATTGGTAATAAATCTGTTTTTTGCAATTTTCTAGAGTGTTTCCCATTGATAATGAACGAGTAATATCGATTAATTTTTTCCTATGTAATTGATAGAGAATAGGATGGTCATCTATTTTCACAAATATTTGATTAAGACCTAATTCTACAATCTTTTTTAAATTATCTCGATTAATAAGAGAATTTTTGGATATTACTACTGTAAAAAACCCATCTATTATTCCAAACAAATCACAAGGTGAATTGTTGAGAAATATAATTTCCCGTAAATGTATTGGAGCTACCTTATAAGACAAGTTATTTAATTCTAGACATTGAATTGAGTCCATTAATTACATTATAAGTTAAGAAGGGCATCTATGGAAGAGACAATATAATTTTTAAATGAATGACCATTTTCTTCCATCATTTTGGGAAACATGGAAATAGGTGTAAGCCCGGGAAAGGTGTTAATTTCGTTTAGGTATATTTGATTATCTTTGCCCAAGAAGAAATCGATACGTGAAAGATGTTTCAATTTTAATTTTTTAAATACTGTAATTGAATACTCTTTCATTAACTTAACTATTCTCTCTTCAACATTTTCTGCTAAGGTAACAGTTTTAGTTTGAGAATGAGGTGAGTATTTTTCATCATAACTATAAAAATTGCTTGGACAGATAATCTCTCCAGGACGAGAGGCATGAATTGATCCATGATATTCGTAAACTGATATCTCTAATTCTCGGCCGGCCACTCCCTTTTCAATCAATACAAAAGGAGAGTATTCAAATGCATTTCTTATTGCTGATTCTAAATCCTCTAGATGTCTTATGGGGTAACATCCAACCGATGAACCTTGATTTGATGATTTTACAAAGACAAAATTTTCATTTTGCAAGAAGAAATTAGTGGCCAACTTTACATTGAGTTCATTTAAGTCTTCTAAAAATAAAAATGGTGTATTGGGGATATTTAAGTGGTTCAACCAAATTTTGGTGTTAATTTTGTTGAAGCAAATCTTACTACTCTCAGAGCTACAACCAAAAAAGGGAATGTTTTTTATATCTAAAAACGATTGAATATCTCCAGTTTCTCCTGGGTATCCGTGAATACAAGGAATGACAGCATCGACTTCGATAATTTGAGGACCTGTTTTATTATCATCGCCATAAGTGCGATCCATACTATCTTTTTGATAGATGGCCACTCTCTTGTGTTCCAAAAATTCCACACAATATCTTTCGTCTTTAGTTTTAAATGATTTATCTTTTAACATCTCAACAGAGATCAAATTATATTTTTCATTTTCACTAAAGGATTCTTCTATATATTTTGCAGATACAGCAGAGACTTCATGTTCGGTTCCACCACCACCAAATATTAATAAAACATTGTAGATGTTTTTTTTATCCATAATTTATCCTACGCTTGCTTCTTTCATTAATTCATCAAATAGTTCGAGTAGTGCAATAGTTGAAATGGTTTCAGATTTTTTATCGCCATATTTTCTGATGCTGACACTATTGCCATCAACTTCTCTATCACCAACTACAAGCATGTAAGGAATTTTTGAAGTTTGAATTTGTCTAGTCTTTAAATTCATGGATTCATTTCGAGAGTCAACTCGAACTCTAAATCCAAGTTGTCTTAATTTTTTACTTAAATTGTTTGCAAATTCTATCTGTTTATCAGAATCATTTTTAACCGGCACGATCACGGCCTGCTCTGGAGCAAGCCAGAAAGGAAATGCACCGGCCACATGTTCGATATAAATACCAATAAATCGCTCTAGTGATCCAAGAAGCGCACGATGAATTACTACCGGCCTTTCTAATTCCCCTTCTTTGTTTACAAATTTAAGATCAAAGCGTTCTGGTAATTGGAAATCTAATTGAATAGTGCCTAATTGATGTTCTCGTTTTAGAGCATCGAAGACAATGAAATCGATCTTTGGCCCGTAGAAAGCACCATCGCCTGCATTTACGTTGTATTCACAATTATTTGCTTTTAGTGCCTTGATCAGTGCCTCTTCAGCATAATCCCAGCTCTCCTCTGCACCCATACGTTTTTCTGGTCTAGTGGAAAGATTTATTTTTATCTTCTCAAATTTAAAGTGGTGAAAGCATGCGAAGTACATTGTTAGTAGCTCTGTAATTTCATCTTGAACCATATAAAGTGGAAGAAAGATATGTCCATCATCTTGAGTAAAAGTGCGTACCCTTGTAAGTCCTGCTAGCGAACCAGATTTTTCATAGCGATGGATTCTACCAAAGTCAGCGTAACGTAGTGGTAAATCCCGATAGCTAAATTTGTTATGTTTAAACATTACCATATGGCCAGGGCAATTCATGGGCTTGACTGCAAATTCTCTATTCTCAATTTGAGTAAAAAACATATTCTCTTTAAAATTTTGATAGTGGCCGGATGTGTGCCACAGTTCTGCATCCATGATTTGAGGAGTGATAACCTCTTTGTAATCGTATTTACGATAGAGGCGTCTGATGTAAGCGATCAATTCGTTATAAATAATTGCACCGTTTGGTAGAAAAAATGGTGAACCAGGCGCATGTTGATCGAAGACAAACAAATCTAATTCTCTACCAAGTTTACGATGATCTCTTCTCTTGGCGTCTTCAATAAAGTTTAAATAATCCTTCAATTCATTAGCACTATTAAAGCAAGTGGCATAAACTCTTTGAAGCATCTTTTGATCTTCGCTACCTCTCCAATAAGCACCAGCAACACTCAATATTTTAAAGTGTACTGGTATTTCAGAGGTCTTTTTTACATGAGGTCCTCTACATAGATCAGTAAATTCTCCTTGAGTATAGCAAGTAATTTCTTCACTTGTTGGCAGATCTTGTATCAGTTCAACTTTAAGGGTTTGTTCTAAACCACTAAAGAAGTGAAGGGCGTCTTGACGATCAAGAATTTTTCTAGTGATTGAAAGATCTTCTTTGATAATATTTAACATCTCACTTTCGATAAGAGGGAAATCACTCTCTGTAATTTTGTAATTTATATCGATATCGTAATAAAAACCATTTTCAATATTAGGGCCTATTCCAAGTTGAACTTTAAATCCTTTACTTGAATAATATCTAAGAATTGCTTGGGCCATTACATGTGCAGCTGAATGACGAATAGTATCTATAGAGTAATTTGAATTATTAGAGTTATTAGAATGATTAGAATGATTATTTGGCATTTTTTATCTCCATTTTTTTTATTTTTGCTTTGTTAATTTTAAGACAATAATTAAAGTATCAAAGTGCCACCGAATTGGCCCGCCATAAAGGAAAAATTAATAAAATTTTTAAAAAAGGTAGCAGAAGAATATACGTTAAAATTTATAAAATATTAGAAATATTCTCTTGCTACAGCTTGCTTGAGGCGTTATATTAGGGAACATAAATCTTGGAAGCATGGTCGCTATCCTAAAGATTAAGATGAGGAGCTACCTTGAATATTGAAAATGATAATGAACTTATTAACACTCTCTCTTCTCTAAAAGATGGAAAAGATGGGAGTGAATTTATGGAGATTAAGACGGAAATGATGGGTGATGATGATGCCGATACTAAGATCATGGAGGAGAGAAGGAATCAGGAAGTTGCTCAAGGACACTATAAATTAGCAAAGATATACTACGATAAATCAGATCTTTTATTAGCAGAAAAACATTTTACTTCGACTTTGGATCTTTGGGTTTACCCACAAGATACTTTTTTTATATTTAAGGTGTATGGTTTTTTAGTAAGAATTGCTTCTGAGTTGTTGGATGATGAAAAGATTGAAAGGTATATTACTCAATCAGAAAATTTTGTTAAAAAGGTCTCCTTTGCAAATACTAATCTTTGTGCTGAACACTTTTACAATGAAGGTGTAATAAAAACCTATCGTGGTAGTTTTCAAGAGGCACTTAGTTTCTTAAATATCTCCTACAAAAAATCACAAGAAGAAAATAATCCGGAAGTGTTAGCAAAATCAACATATGCTTTAGCATCAACTCATTTTCAACTCAAAGATTTTCAGACAGCGATACGCTATTTGGATCAATTAGCGGAAGTTCTAAATATTTTAAAGAAAAATTATCTCTTTGGTAGTATGCACTTGTTGTATGCTAACCTCTATGCTGAATTAAATGATTATCACAATGCACTTATACACTACAAACTTGCAAATCAAACACTTCAAGAGAAAGCATGTTGGAATCTCTTTGGTAGAATTCTTTTGGGAGAAGGGATCGTTTATAAGAAAATGGGAGAGTTTAATAAAGCACTCCTCTATTTTGATTTAGCAATTAATTCTATCAATAAAAATATTTTTAGAAAATTAGCTACACTATTAAACAATGAAATAACAGATGTTAATGGTAGCGATGTTGATTTGGTACTTGATAGAACCAACAGAATGATTTACGAAAAAAAATTAGGACCTATTGATTTCAAACATCGTTTTGTTTTGTTAGAGATATTATTTTTATTGGCGCAAAATCCAGGAAGATTTTTTGACAAAGAGGAGTTGGCCAGGAGTATTTGGAAGGATGAATATAATCCTCTAATACATGATAAATTGATTTACACTAGTGTAAGCCGACTAAGAAAATTAATTGAACCTAAAAAACAAAAACGTAAATATATCATAAGAGGAAAAGACGGATATACTTTTGATACCAAAATTAAAGTTAGATTCCATAAAGATAATGAGGTAGATAAGAATTCCAATGTCTACGCCATTGAACTAAGTTCACCAGTGTAGTGACTTTTACAATCATGAAATGTACAATTATTTTTCTTATTTTACTTAGTTTATTTATTTTTAATTTGTTTGTAACGGTATTCGCTACTACAAGTAGTAATACCATTAGTACCATGAACACCGCTCTATTGTTGGATAGTGATGTTGGGCTTTATCGGTTATCCAATAAAATAATATTTCTTTCGGATGCCAATATATTACTTAAGAATTTTTGGATCTATAAGTGTGCCTCTGCTGGTGATGTTGATTTTTTCAAGGAGATTTTTCCAATCGTCTCAAATTTGAATGAATCTGTAATTGTCTCGGCCAAAGAGATACAACAAAAAATGAATTTATTAGATGAAGTACTACTTATCTTCAAGCTGCAATTATTTTTAGATGTTAATAAGATCTCTTCAATCAATAAATCAGAGTTGGACGAACTGGCAATAAAGATTGATAAGTCAGATTGTTTTAAAAATCATTTGAATAATCCAACCAGTAATATTGAAAAGATGAAAGATTTTAAAACGCTACTTTCATTAAATAATTTTCTGCGTTCTCGATTTAATAAGAGTTCTTTTTTTGTTTCGGAAACAGAATTAAATGAGTATTTAAGTACCACCAAAACCACTGATTCTAACAAGGCTAAGGAAGCTGTTCGTTCTAAAAAAGTCAAAGAGGCAATAGATCTATTTCTCTCATCACTAAACAAGCAAATAACACATGAACTAATATGGAAGTAAGAAAAATAAAAGTAGTAAAAGTAGTAGAAGAAGTAGAACTAAAAGAGATAAAAGAGATTGATAAAGAGATAAGTGTTGGTAGTTGGTCTGATCAAAATTGGAGTAGCATAAATTTAAATGCTAATTATCAATTGTTTGTTTTAGAAGATCCATCCTTAGATCACAATCACAATCAAGTTAAAAGTAAAATAGTTGGTTTTGCTCTATTCCTTGAGAGTAAGGAAGAGCGACTGGTGCATTTACTTAAAATAGCAATCAGAGGGGAGTTGCAGACTAAAGGACTAGGAACAAAATTACTAAAATCTACGATAGACTATTATATGAATGAAGATGAGAGAGATGGAAAATTTGACAAAATTTATTTGGAAGTAGAGACAGAAAATAAAGAAGCGATCTTATTATATAAGAAATTTAATTTTAAAACATTGCACAAATGCAATCACTTTTATGGAACCAATATTCACGCCTACAAAATGCTGTTGACTCGCTAATCCTTTTGAATTTTAGTATTGTATATCTGATTCTAAGTGGTGTATACTTTAGAATAATCATGTTCTATTCTTTGGTTGCCTCGGTGAATTTAGTGAATGCTTTCTGGCCAGCAAACAAAGAGCGTGTTATCTGTTTATCTCCCTTCCTTCCTTGTCGTGTATCCCAAGCAATAATTGGGTTTGTTGTTAGATAAAGTGTTTTATTTATCTGATTTGCTTTGTTGAATTGTTGAATTGGGAAAGATGAAATTGGAAATGATAAGAAAGGAGAATATAGGAAAAAAGAGAGTTATGGTTTTAAGTCATTTAAATCAATTAAAGAGCGAATTCGAAATGCGGTTGCATAGCATCTGTCTTAATGTGGCCAAAGGCATAGGTTTGGATATTTATGATTTAGAATATAAAACCACAAGACCACCGCTTCTTCGAATATACATCTTTGATACTAATTCTGATACCGCAACAATAGAGGATTGCGTTCGCTTTGATGAGGCATTAACTCCATTTATTGAGAGTGAAGAGTGGATTCCAAAGGGAATAACATTAGAAGTCTCGTCTCCTGGAATTTATCGTACAATAAAAACATTATACCATTTTCAAAGAGCACTAAATAAGGTGATTTCTGTGACTACTAACGTTCGTTTGGATCAACAATATGCACCTGAACTACCGAAGAGATTTAGAGGTGGATTTAAGGTTAAGGGAAAGTTGCTTGAGGTTAAAGAGGATGAAAACATGATCAGTATGCAACTTGATGACAAAAATATAAGTATAAAATTTGATGATATTAAGAGAGCAAATGTTGATTTAGACTAAGTCTGGATTGTATATTTTATTTTATTTTATTTTATTTAAAAAAGTTTATAAGAGGGATTAACAAGCGAGGATATTGATGAGTTTTAGAGAATTAGGGAGAATGATTGATCAGTTGGTTAAGGATCGTGGAATAAAGAAAGATGTTATCGTTAATGCTATAGAACAGGCTTTTTTAGTGACCTCCAGAAAAAAATTTGGAATTCAAGGTGAATATGAAGTCAAGTACAATGAAAAAGATGATGATATAGAAATTTTTCAATATAAAAACGTTGTACAAACTGTAAAAGATCCCATCCTAGAAATTTCTCATGATGATGCCAAAAATTTAGATCCAGATTGTGATATTGGCGATCAATTAGGTTTAAAAATTGAAAATCCTGGATTTACTAGAGTGGATGTTCAAACCGCCAAACAAATAATTTTTCAAAAGGTGCGAGATGCGGAAAGAGAAATTTTATTTAAAGAGTTTAAACATAGAGAAGGAGAATTGGTAACAGGTATAGCGAGAAGATACGAGAGAGGAAATATCATTGTTGATTTAGGTAAAGCAGATGCAGTTCTCTCGAAGAGAGAGATTATTCCAGGGGAGAATTTTAAACCAGGAGATCGTATTCAAGCATATCTATCAGAGGTGATTATGACTAATCGAGGTCCTGAAATATGTTTGACTAGAACATCTCCAATGTTTTTAGTGAAATTGTTTGAGGTGGAGGTTCCGGAAATTCAAGATGGAACAATAGAAATTAAATCAGCGGCCAGAGAGCCAGGGTTGCGGGCCAAATTAGCAGTATATACACCTGATAGAGATATTGATCCAGTTGGTGCTTGTGTGGGACTCAAAGGGTCGAGAGTGCAAAATGTTGTCAATGAATTACAGGGAGAAAAGATTGATGTAGTAGAGTGGTATCCTGATATTGAAAACTTTGTAAGGAAATCATTAGCACCAGCAGAGATAACATCAATGATGCTTTCAGAGGATAGAAAAACTATTGATGTTATTGTTGAGGATAATCAACTCTCTCTTGCGATAGGAAAACGCGGACAAAATGTTCGTTTGGCCGCAATTTTAACAGGACAAAAAATTAATATTATCTCAAAGAGTAAGTTACAAGAGAGAGTTAAGAAAGCAGTTGAAAATCTATTACAACTTAGTAGCTTAACTGATGCTCACGCTCAAGTCTTTGTTCACGAGGGAATAATGAGTATTAGAGATTTAAAACAGCTTCCATCAGAGGAGATTTCTAGTATATCAGGAATGGATAAAGATGCTGTTGCGAAACTATTGGAAGAGATTTCTATTTTAGAGAGAGAAGAGAAGATTAAGCTTTCTATAGATGGTGAAGATGAAATAATCTCTGCTTCGGCAGTACCAACACAATCAGGACATGTAAATAGTGATAAGAGTATCACTAAAGAGGGTCCAGATAAGTTTTCAGAGGCGGAGAAGAGATTGAGAGAGGAACTAGCAGCGTTCAAGATAAAGTAATAAAGTAATAAAGGTTTTTGTAAAGTTTGATGTAAAGTTTGATGTAAAGTTTGATGTAAAGTTTTTTAAAGTTATTTGCTTTTGGAGAAAGATAATGCCTAAAAAAATATATGAGTTGGCGAATGAAATGGCCATAGGCGCTTTGGATTTAGTCGAGAAGTTAAAGAAGCTGGGTTTCAGTATTCGAAATCATATGTCAACTTTGAGTGATGAAGAGATTGCAAAATTCAATGATACGCTTAATAGTGATAAGGATAAAAATTCCTCAGCAAATAAGAAGAAGGTTATTAAGCGAAAAACTAAGAGTGAAGATGAGAAAGTAGCAGATCAACAGGTAAAACAGGTGAAAGAAGTTGGTGAAGTAACTGGAGTTACAAAAGTTGGAATTGCTAGTGCAACTACTACTGGAGCAACTATCACCAGTGGGTCCGTTGTTGGTGTAGGTGTAAGTTCAGGTGTTGGTGTAGGTGTTGTTGGTGATGAAAAATTGACAGAAGAAGAGAAAAGAGCAGGTGTAGTAAAGAGAAAAACTGTTGTAAGAAAGAAGGCTGGAGATGCGAGTTCTAGAAAAGAGGATGTTGACCACGAACATTCTATGCAAGGTCATGGTCATGGTCATGGTAGTGACTCTGGTTCAGGAACTGTAGGATTTGGATCGGATGAATTCTCTCACGATTATGATGGAAGTATGCACGAGCAAGAAACAAATGCAGGAGATTCCTCTTTTTCAGATTCGTCTGGGACTCATCCAAATATTAAATTTACCAAGGAAGAATTATCAGCAGATGATGATTTTGAAGCAAATGAAAGTTCATTAGATAAAGATGCATCTGATACCAATGAAAAAACGACAGAGATTGATGTTGGTCAACATCAACATCTACATCAACATCAACAAGTAAGCACAAAAGGTAATCGTTTAAATAATGATGAAGGCCAAGTTCAGAGAGGACTTAGAGTTGTTTATAGGCCACCAGCAACGCCATCAAAGCAAGTTGAAACAACAACTGAAACTACTGCGAGTGATGGAGAAAGAATTTCGCACACGTCTGTGCACACTTCTGGGACAGCTGCTGGCAATGCTGAACTTACATCTTCCTCTGAGAATTTGTCGAAAGATGATTTAAAATCTAAAAGAGTAGATCCTAGGGGTATGAGTACAGATGGAAAATTGGAGAGTGTGGAAAGTAAAGAGGCCAAAAAAACATCAGAGAGTGCAAAGAAAAAAGATGACAAGTATGAATTTTACGAGGAGAAAATGCATATTTTTACTCCCGTTTATATTCCTCCCAAAAAAGATCCTTTAAGTGTAAAAAAAGATACACCATCTACCTCTCAAGGTAAGGAAGGGGATATTAGTCAACGTAGAGATAGAGTAGGCGTTCGTAGAGGTGGTCCATCAGCAACTACTTCAGCTACTTCAACATCAGATAGATCTACTACCTCTGTGACAACTGCAGTAGGCACAGGTGTTGGTACTGGCGCACTTAAGAATAAACTTGTTGCCAAGAAGATTAGCGATTTGATGGATTATGGTGAAAGTGGAGAGACTAAAGTTTTAGGTGCTGATGATTCAGATAAAGATGATGATAAAACAAGTAAAAAACGAGTGGGCGGGCTTGCGGCGATAATGTCTAAACCAAAAAAGGTGAAAGATGTTGTTCAATTGCGTGCCGATGAGGAATTAAAATCATACGCTGTAGGATTAGTGGGAAAAATAGTATATACCCCTGTTGGCAAGAAAAAGATTTACTCAGGTCCAACTAAGGAGACAAACATTACAGAAGTAAAAGATACTAAAAGAGTTATTGAAGTATATAAGGGATGTACAGCATCCGAATTAGCACAAAAACTAAAGATTAAATTTGAAGATTTGAAGAATCAATGTTTGGAGATCAATTTGCTAATCAGGGATGATGACTACTTTGGTGTTCAATTATTAAATGATATTTGTGAACTTTATAAATATCGAGTGCATGATACTTCTTTTAAAGAAGAGTTGATTTTGAATAGAAATGAGACAGGAAAAGATAAAGAAAAGAAGAGTAGAGATGGAAGAGACGGAAAAGATGGCGGAGATGGTGAAGCGGGTGCGGGTGTTGGATCAGATAGCTCAGCAAAAGATGAGAGTGAAGAGAATACTTTTCCATTAAGGTCACCAATTGTTACAGTGATGGGACATGTGGATCATGGAAAAACCACATTACTAGATACCATTCGAGAGACAAATGTTGTTCAAGGTGAAGCAGGCGGTATTACTCAGCACATAGGTGCATACACTGTTAAGACTGCTAGTGGAGAACAAATTACATTTATCGATACCCCAGGACATGCTGCTTTTCAGGCGATGAGAGAGCGAGGAGCAAGCATTACAGATTTAGTAGTATTAGTGGTGGCCGCTGATGATGGAGTTATGCCTCAGACGAAAGAATCAATAAGATTTTGTAAAAATCATAAAGTACCAATTATAGTAGCAGTTAATAAAGTAGATAAAGAGGGTGTAAACACTCAACGAATAAGACAAGACTTAATGGAATTTCATTTAACACCTGAAGAGTGGGGTGGAGATACTCAATATGTTGAAATATCCGCTCTGAAAAAAACGGGAATTGATAAGTTGTTAGAGTCAATTTGCTTGCAAGCAGAGATGATGGAGTTAAGGGCCGATCCAGATGAGAGTGCTTTAGGTGTAGTTATTGAATCGAGAATGGAAACTGGTAAGGGCGCTTTAGTGAGTGTGTTGATTAAGAAGGGAACTCTTCATAAGAGTGATTATGTTGTTATTGGTGAAACATATGGGCGTATAAGAGGATTAATAGATGATAAGGGCCAGACCATTAATGAAGCTGGACCATCAACGCCAGTGCAGATTTTAGGATTGAATGCTCCTCCAAATCCAGGTGATACTATGAATGTGGTAAAGAGTGAGCGAGAAGCAAAGAAAATTGTAGATAACAGAATAGATAGCAGAAAAGAACTCAGCTCAATTGTTAAACCAAAACTTAGCTTAGAGGATTTCTTAACCAATAGTAAAAATGAGGGAGAGGAAAAGAAGATTCTTAAACTGATACTACGAACAGATGTGTTGGGTTCATATGAAGCAATCAAAGCATCACTTGCAAATTTGGGTAATCAAGAAGTTGGAATTGATGTAATAGGTGGTGGTGTTGGAGCGATAACCGACACAGACGTACAGTTAGCACAATCTGCTGGTGGATATATAATTGGCTTTGGAGTTAGTCCTACCACTACTGCAAGAAAGATCTCTGAAGATTTTGGAGTAGATATCAAAAATTATCGTATTATCTATGAATTGATAGATGAGGTGAAGCTAGCACTAGAGGGACTACTTACTCCGGAAACTGTTGAGAAGTATATTGGTCGTGCGGAAGTTAGAAATGTTTTTGTTATTCCTAAAGCAGGTACTATCGCGGGAAGTGCAGTTATTGATGGTAGAATTGAAAAGGGTTGTGGTATACGGCTTATACGCGATGGAAAGATTATGTATGAGGGTAAGATTTCTACCTTAAGAAGATTCAAAGATGATGTTAAAGAAGTTAAGAATGGTTATGAGTGTGGTATTGCTTTAGAAAATTATGACAAAGTACAAGTGAATGATATATTTGAAGCATTTGTTTTAGAATCTAAAAAGCGTACGTTGGAGAGTAATAATAATTCGCAAATATAATATTAGGGTCAATTATAAGTTTAGGGTTAATTAGGATAATTATAATTATGAATAAAGAAAATAAATTTAAAAAAGCGAAATTTGAAGAGGAGATAAAAGAGTTAATCAGCTCGTTTATTAGAAAGAATATTTCAGATACTCGCTTGAGTTTTGTTAGTATAACTAAAGTAGAATTAAATGGTGATTACTCTGTAGCTACCGTTTATTGGGATACCTTCAATACAACCACAAGAGGGGATTCTAAAAAGGCAATAGAGGGAATCACTGGAAAAGTTCGCCACCATCTCTCAACTGTTTTGAAAGTTCGTCAAACCCCTATCATCAATTTCATCTATGATGCTCAATATGAATCAGAACAAAAAATCACTCGAATATTAGAAGAAGAAAACAAGCGAAATGCTCTGCAAACAGAGACTCTGATTGAACAACATTAATGTAATAGATTAATGAATTCTAATACAAATACAAATACGAGTAATAAAGTTAAAATATCGTCTAAGATTTTAGTGATAGATAAGCCAATAGGATTATCCTCTTTTGATGTTATTCGAAAATTAAAAAAGATATTACATCTTAATAGAAAAGATAAAATCGGTCATTTTGGAACTTTGGATCCTTTTGCAAGTGGGATACTTCTTGTAGGAATTGGAAGTTCTCTTAAATTAAATCAATTCGTACATAAATTATTTACTAAGACATATTTGGCAGAAGGAACTTTGGGAATTAAAACTGCCAGTGGTGATAATACAAATCCAATAATTGAAGAAGATTTTAATCATCAAAAATTAAGTAAAATATCAGCATTATCAATTGAGGAATTAAATCAACTTTATAGTTCTCTAGTTGGAGATTACTTGCAAAGGCCACCACTTTATTCAGCTCAAAAATATAATGGATTACCACTCTATAAGTGGGCGAGGATGACAACAGTTGAAGGTAGTACTACCACAGAGGATGACATAAAGGAGATAATGGAATCCAAAAAAGAGCAAAAAAGATATATCAAAAAACTAAGAGTTGTTAATTATTCATTCCCCAAAATAACATTTGAAGTGGAAGTAAGCTCTGGAACATATGTACGAACCCTTTTTGAAGATATGGCCCAAAAATTAAATACAATAGGAACACTAACCGCACTTCGACGAACGGCCATAGCTCATATTGATTTAAGTAATGCTGTTAAGTTAGAAGAGATTTCTGAGTCATCTTTATCTTTTAAACAATCTTGTGAACAATCTTGTGAACAAGACGACTCAAGAATTTTTTTAAAAGAGTATTCAAAGGCCATAAACTCAGATGATCTGTTTTTCTTACCGAAAATCTACTTACAAGATAGAAAGGCATATCTTTACAAAAATGGTAATCAAGTTAAAATTGATAATGAGATGTTATGTGATTTGGTTGATAATTCAGATGGTTTTATTTGGGTTTATGAAAATGATGATAGCAACTTATTGGGACTTGGGAAGAGAGAGAATACATTAGATTATTATACTACAATAATTCCGGTTGTTTGTTTGTGAGCTAATGTTACGTTTTTTAAGGGGGGGCCAGAGAGTATGAGATTTTTAGTTATTGACGATGAAGAGGACATTGTTGATACCATAAGGTTGTGGTTTGAAGAGGCAGAGTACGGAGAAATTGATACTGCTAATAGTATTAAGGATGCTAAAGAAAAGTTGTTAAATGGTAATTATGATATAGTGGTGACCGACTATATTTTTCCAGATTCAAAAGAGTCAGGAGCTGATCTAGCTAGATTTTGTAGAATTAATGAAGAACTAAGATCAATATATATAGTAATTATGAGTGGGCAAGTAGATTCGAAATCAGCTATTCATTACGGTCGGACAAGATTTTTATCGAAGCCATTTAATCAAGAGGATTTTGATAAAACCATTAGAGAGACAATTGAATTTCAGAAAGAAAAAAATCGTAAAATTCATTTGGACTTGAGATTCTTAAGAAAGATATCAGAGACAACTAAAGAAGTACTTGGTAATTTTACTGAAGATATTGGTGAACAAAGTGGTCCAGTAACTCAAGAATCAAGATCAATTATAAAAAGTGATATATCATCTCTGATGAGTATTGATTGTGAAAAATTTCGAGGATCGATGTATATCTCATTTGAGAGGGATTGTATTTTGCAAATTGCCTCGAAGATGCTTTTTGAAGATTTTAAAGATATTAATAGTGATGTAGTGGAGGCAACTGGTGAAATTATTAATATGATAGTTGGAAATCTAAAAGGTAAACTTCCAGATTATAAGTTTGTGATGTCTGCTCCCTCAGTTATCTATGGCCAAGATTATAAGATTCAACACCTAGATGGATCTACTTTTGTAGATATAAAATTTAAAACCAAAGCAGGTAAATTTCAAATTGATTTGAAATTATTACCTCCTAATAGATAGAAATCCGTACAATTGATAGAAACGTGCAGATTCAAACTTAAAACTGACTTTTTTTGTCTGTGATTTATTATTTTTATTACTACTACATTTAATTCCTTTGATGAGATAAAATATAATTATAAAATAAAATTATTATTATTATACAATATTCATAGGGGGAAAGATGCGTTCATTTAATATTGCTTATTCTTGTATTATATTACTTTTATCATTTTCATTTCTTTTTGCTTTTAAAAAGAGTCAGTTTGTAAAAAATGATAAGGGTTTTACTCTGATTGAAATTTTGATGGTTGTTTTATTGGTATCAATTTTAGCATTGGTTGCGATTCCTCAGTTCGTCGATTTTCAGGCAGATGCTAAAAATGCAGCAACATCAGGAGCACTTGGTTCTATAAGAACAGCAATCGCAAATCAAAAAGTAAATATGGTAGTTCGTTGTGGAAAGTTAGGAAGTGCCTGGCCTGTATTAGCAGACCTAACTGCTAATAATATAACACCTACTTCATGTACTGTTGCTCAAGTACCAAATGCCTCTGATAGAGTATTTCTCTCGACTGGTTTTCCTAAAAATCCTTGGGGAACACTGGCAACAATCGCTGCTTGTGCAGGTACAGGTTGTACTACTCCAAGAGTTGCAACAGTTAGTTGTGCTGGAACTGCAGTTTTTGCTGGAAACTGGTGCTACAACCCTGCAACCGGAGATTTCTGGGCCGACTCTGCTAATGGTGTAAATCAGCTTTAATTTTAAAGGTTACGATAAAGTTATTAAAATGATTATTACGTCGTATTTGTCATATATAGAGGATAGAGGATTTACACTTATTGAGTTAACTCAAGTGATGGTCTTAATTGGTATTCTATCAGTAGTTATAATTCCTCAAATAATTGATTTTAAGGATGATGCAAAATCAGTGATAACCAGAAGTAGAATGATAGAAATTAAAAATGCAATTAAAGGAGATACTTCATTAAAAGGTAATGGCACTCATCTTAATTATGGTTTTGAATTAAATACTGGAAATCTTCCTCTAACGTTAGATGAGCTTGTAAATCAAGGAGCGTATCCAATTTATAATCCTTTCACTAAAAAAGGTTGGCGTGGTCCATATCTTTCAACTACAGATCCTAATTGGAAAAAAGATGCTTGGGGAATTTTGTTTCAATATGATTCTATTGCTAAAACCATTAGTAGTTGTGGTCCAGATACAACTTGTGGAAATGCCGATGACATTACTATTAATCTCTGAGCAAAAAGGTTTTACTTTTATGGCAGTCATGATGATAGTGATCAGTATTGGAATTGCTTGTTCAGGTGTTGTGTTGGTGTTATCACCTATTTGGCATGGGAATAATAGTAATAAAACAATTATAAAAATGAATCGTATTGAACAGGCGATTATACTTTATAGGGCCGATAGAGGGATTACTCCTACTTCCTTGGATTATTTACTAACAAGTGATGGTACTCCTTGTGTAATTGATACTGTTAATAAAAAACTTTCAGGATGGTGTGGCCCATACATTCATAATTATTTTATACAAAATAGCAATGAGTTTAAAGAAGATGGATGGAAAAATACTTTTCAATTAATAGGAAATATATTGAAAAGCTGTGGACCAAATCAAATTTGTGGTGATGCTGATGATATTGTTAGAAATATTTAATAGTAAAAATAAAAAATATTACAAAAAAGGTTATACTTTAATTGAAGTTGCAATGACGATGGTTTTAATTGGAATTTTATCAGTTGCTGGTATTTCTATGCTAGATGATTCTCTTAAAGAAGATCGCTTTGGAGTAACAGTTAAATCACTTAAGGAAATGAGAAATGCTTTAGTAGGTGATCCTGATCTAATAGAATTTGGAAAAAGAACTCATTTTGGATACCTTGGAGATATTGGTGATGTTCCAACAAATGCTCAAGGTATTTCTGCTCTGATTACAAATCCTGGTCTTCCTATATGGACGATTAATAGTGTTGTTCGTATTGCTTATGGATGGAATGGACCTTACTTGACTGTGAATAATCCTGGAGCTGATTATTCAAAGGATGCTTGGAATAATAATTATGTTTATAGTGTTGATGCTAATGGAGTTACTATCACAAGTTATGGTGGCGATGGAGTGGCAGGAGGAACTGGACTTAATCAAGATATTAGTATTAATGCTCCTTTGTCTCTTATTTGGTCGCAAGTTAATGGTTTTATCTCTGATGGAGCAGGACCATACACAAGTGGTACGGCCACGATAGAAATTTATTATCCAGATGGAAGTGGAGCTTTAAAAACTGTTCAAAAAAATATTGCCCCGGCCGCTAATGGATATTTTAGCTTTAGTAATATTCCATTAGGGGTACATTCGGTTAAAGTATTTATTCCAAATGCAACTGCCCCTACAAAAACATTAGGCCCAGCAATTATTACAGTTGATCGAAGTAATTTTGTTATTCCAACAAATACATTTAATATAAATCCACCATAGTTAATTTAGTTATTTTAGTAATTGTAATTAGTATCGTTTTTTTAAAGAGTTCATTTTATGCCAAAATATAAATACAAGGCCAGAGATAAACAAGGAAAATTAATTGTTGGTGAAATAAATGCATCTGATTTAAATAATGGAAGATCTATTTTATTACAAAATGGTCTTATTATTATTGAAATAAAAAAATCATTTGATGTAAAATTAGATTTAATAAAAAAAATTTCAGTCTTTAAACCAAAAGTTAGTCTTGAAGAACAATTGATGTTTAATAGACAATTGCAACTAATTTACTCAGTTAGAATGCCAATTTTGAAAGGATTACAATTTATTTTTGATCAGACTGAAAATTCTATTTTAAAAGGAGTTGTTAAATCTTGTATGGCCGATATTTCTGAAGGAAAAGAATTTAATTATGCCTTGGCCAAATATCCGGATATTTTTGATAAAAGTTTTATTGGACTTATTAAAGCTGGTGAAATGTCAGGAGAATTAGAAGCAATATTTGATAGAATTTGTGAAATTACTGAAATTAAAGCTGAAAATAGAACTAAAATTAAATCAGCACTGTTTTATCCAAAGCTAGTCATTATTTTTATAGGTTTTATATTTGTTATTGTGGTTTTTGTGATTATTCCAAAGATGAAAGGATTTTATGATAATTTTAAAATTGATCTACCTTTTGTTACTCAATTAATGATTAAGTTTTCATCTATGCTAATGTCCCCCTATTTTATTATTTTAGAGTTAGTAATTTCTGGATTATTTTTTTATTACTTTGCAACTATTAAAGAAATTTTTAAAAAATATTGGTATAAATTTTCATTTCGAATGCCTTTTATTGGACTTCTTTTGTTACAAATTGAGATGAATTCATTTTGTAAAATCTTGGAGTTATTATTAAAAAGTGGTATGACTTTGGTTCAAAGTTTAAAGATAGTAAAAGAAACTACAACTAATGAAGTTATTGCCGACGAAATTACTCAGGCAGTTGTTTCTGTTGAGTCTGGTAAAAGTATAAAAACAGCGTTACAGGAATGTAAAAATTTTCCACCTCTTGTTGTTAATATGATTTCAGTTGGTGAAGAAACTGGAAGTATAGAGGTAGTTCTAAATAAAATTGCGAGTTATTATCGTTTACAAATAGATTATAAAATAAGTAATTTAACGAAAATGTTAGAGCCACTGTTTTTGATACTTATATTTACGATTGTATTAATTCTGGCATTATCAGTATTTATGCCTATGTGGAGGATGTCGATGGCAGTAAAACGAGTATGAAATTTAAAAAGATAAGTATTTAAAATTACCTTAGGGCCTGAAAAAAAATATCAATTTTAATAAAGGAATGGATATGAATAAATACTCTGTTCTTATTGTAGATGATGAACTTCTTATACAAGAGTTAATTAAGGATTATCTAGAAGAGAGTTTTGAATGTTCTGTTGTGTTTTCATCTAATGGATTGGAGGGATTGCAACAAGGACAAAACATGAAATTTGATTTAATTATTGTAGATTATAGTATGCCGATCATGAATGGGGTTTTAATGATTAAATCATTAAGGGAACAAAAAAATTTAAATATTCAAACACCTATTATACTTTGCACAGGTTTTGTGGATGAAGTAATTCCATTATTAAAAAATATTGAAAATATTTATATTCTCGATAAAACTAAATTTCAAACAGATATTGAATCTATTGTAAAATCTATTTTTATTAATAAATAATAACATTATCATTTATAAACTACTAAGAAATTTTTCAAACACATCATTAGATGATTGCTTTTTATCATTAACTGCTATGGTATCATTAGATAAAGATCTTTTTATTTCATTATTAATTATATTTATTGTTTCTTCTTGAATTGTTAGAGCATTGTTTTTTAAGATTATTTTTGATTTTTCATGAACATATTTATCAATATAAGTATTTAAGTATGTATCTAATTTTGATATCTCATCATTAACTAATAAATCTTGTTGTTTTCTCAAGGTATCAAATTTTGCGGAGAGTTGGTGAGTTCTTTTTAAAAGAATAAAACAAAATACTATTACAAAAAATATCAATATTGATATCAATATTGATATTAATATAAATATATTATTGGATTTAAGTAATTCAAAAGAGGGTAATTCAGAGTTATATAGAGTGGATTTACTATTTATTTGTTTTTCAAATTTCGTATCAACACTTGTTTTTAGATGTAATAAAGATAATATTTTGTTAGTTAGTTTGTTTATTTCCATAGAATCATTATAATTATTGTTTTCAGGAAATTCAAATGGCAGGTATTGTGCTTGTGCTACCGTACTCCAACGTTGTAATAGCTGTGATTTGCCAGAAGTATCTATGACAATTAAGTTATTAGCAAAAATTTCTTTCAGCTTATGTGCCTGATTAAAAAAAAGAGATTCATTTTTTGAAATATATTTCAATGATATTTTATTGAAAGTATCAGCGATCGATGTTTGTGTTGACTGCATTTGAGTATAAACTTCATTTAATGAATGGTACCTGGGATCACGAATTATTTTTTCACTTAGTAAAAGTTTTTTTTCATCTGTTATTATTTGTAAACCATTACTAATGAATATCACAAAATAATCATTTTGCGATACTTTCATTTCTGTTAAATATTTTGCTGGACGATCCAAATCAATAAAATTATTTCCAGGTAAGATACCATCAATTTGTGCATTTATAATATTTAGATCGTTTAAATTATCTAGATTATTTAATTGAAAATCAATTCGTTTATAAATTCTATCATCATAAGTAAGTAATGATATTTTTGAAAATTTATCAATTTTTAAAAAAGATTCGAAAAGAGATTTAACAATAACTTTACTACTATTAAGATTACTAAGTGTAGAGTTGCTAAAAATAATCATAAGATCTTTAGTTTGTGCTGAAGAGGAATTTAAAAATATATTAAAATAAATAAAAGAAACAAAAATTATTTTAAAGAATCTCATGTTCATGTATCTCCTTTTTTATTATTAGTATTAGTAGTAGAAGGATAAGAAGTATTTTCATTAATAGCTGATTCGTATGGATTACTGGTTCCTATAGCGCCTATTAATTCATCAATAGTAGTGAGACCATCTAAAAGGCAAGATAATGCATTTTCTTGAATTGTTTTAAAACCACACTTTTTAGCTATTAAATATAATTCTTCTATATTTGAACGATTTTTTATGGCCCGTCCAATGTCAGTAGTAGGAAGTAAAAGTTCATAAATTGCCATTCGACCTAAATATCCTGTGTGATAACACTTTTCACAACCATTATGTTTGAAAATTTTATTTTTATAATCAATTTTAGTAGAACGATAAGGTAAGAGATTAAATTTTTCGATTCTATCTTCAATTTCCTTACAGTGAGGACATAACCTACGAATTAATCTTTGTGAAACGATACCAAGAAGAGATGAAACAATCAAATATGGTTCTATTCCTATATCAATTAAACGATCTATTGCTTTTAATGAATCATTAGTGTGTAATGTGGAAATAACTAAATGACCTGTAAGGGCCGCACGGATAGCAATATCGGCAGTTTCTCGGTCGCGAATCTCACCAATCATTATAACGTCAGGATCTTGTCGTAAAATTGTTCGTAAAATTACAGGAAATGTTAGACCAACTTTGGTATTAACTTGTACTTGATTTACAACAGGAAATTGATATTCTACTGGATCCTCAACAGTGATAATATTTTCCTCAATATCATTTATATAATTAAGCATGGAATAAACTGTTGTGGTTTTACCACTACCAGTTGGGCCTGTAACTAAAATGATTCCATGAGGGTCATGTAATATTTTTTTGATATCAACTAGCATTTCATTTTGAATATCTAATTCATCTAAATTCATTCTCAAGTTTCCCTTATCGAGTAAACGTAATACTACTTTTTCACCTTTAACGGTAGGAAGAGTAGAAACACGAAAATCAACTGAGCATTCTTTGAAAACATAGTTAAAGCGTCCATCTTGAGAAATTCTTTTTTCAGCAATATCTAAATTGGCCATTACCTTAATTCGAGATATAATTAAAATATGAAATTCTAAAGGAAAGATTTCTCTTTCATGTAGTATTCCATCGATTCTTTCTCTCACTCTTAATTTTTCATTATCTGGTTCAATATGGATATCACTAGATTTATGAATTATGGCCCTTTCAATAATTTTATTCAAAATAAGAGTGATTGATTCATTTTCATCAGTTTTATTTGTTTGTACTGTTACTTGATTTTTATTGTTAGAAGTTGATAATGATGAGTCTTTTGATATTGATGCTGATGCTGATGTTGATGTGCTTAAAATTGAAGATTGTTTATCAAAATGAGTAGTTTTAATTTTATTTGTGAATATATCGGTAGTAATTAATCGACTGACAACCTTTTTTTTGTAACACTTTTCTATGTGATCAAGAATTTCATTTTGAACACCAATAAATACGATGTAATCATATTTTATAGTTTTTTTTATTGGACCTATGCTCATAATGCTGATTGGATCATGAACTATAAGTTTTAAAATATTTCCTTCTAACTCAAAAGGAAGAATGCAATTTTTATGTGCAAATTCATATGGCAACTGAGAATATGCTGCTTCTGAAGGAATTACATCGTGTAAATCTTTAAATTGCAAATTATAATGAATGGCCGAAGCTTGTGCAAATTGTTTATTGTTAATTATTTTATTCTCTAGTAGATAGTTTGATATTTTTTTTCGATCCTTTTTTGATTTTTCTAATGCCTTATCCATTTCATCTTTAGAGATTACACCCATTTCGATATAAATATCTTGAAATGATTTTTTCTTTAAATTAGTGTTTGTTTTATCATCACCCATAATTCCACCAATTACTTTAGATTTGAAGGAGTTGGAGAGGGATAAGAATTATTACTTATCAAGTGTGGAGTAATAAAGATTAGAAGTTCAGTATCTTTTTTAGTTTCTAGAGTATTTTTAAATAGCCAACCCAAAAATGGTATTTCTGATAATATAGGAGTTCCATTTTTACTATTACCTCTGGTATTTTTTATAAGACCGGCCAAGGTGGCAGTTTGATTATTTTTAATAATAACTGTAGTTTCAGCATGATTGTCTATTATACCAGGAATGCCATCTACTGTGCTACTCTCTTCTGGTTCACTATTAGTTACATCAATTTTTAATTTAACTTGATTATCTCCCATTGTCGTAGGGAGAACTTGTAACTCAAGTCCAGCGGTTATTGCTTGAATTCCACCTGCAATGGCAGCACTGGATGTTCCAGAAGAAGAACCAGTTGAAGGTTGTGTTGATTGAGAGGTTAAGGTTTTAACATGATAAGTGATTCCACTTTTAATATTAGCGGCCACGTTGTTTATTGTAACGACATTTGGTCTGGAAATTATTTTAGCGTCGCCAGATGCTTCAGCTGCCGCCAAATTTAATTGTAAAGCACCACCATCAATAACACCAAATTTTAAACCAAGTCCAAAATTAGGTTCTTTAGATGTTTTACCTGAAAAGTTTACTGAAAGGTTATTACCAGTAGAATTTCCAAAAGAAACTCCTAGTTCTCGTGATTTACTTTTGGTGATTTCAACAATTTGTGCTTCAATTAATATTTGCGTAGGCATTTTATCAAAACTATCAATAAATAAATTTATTTTTGTTTCTGTTTCTTTTCGACCATAAAAGAGTAATGAATTTGTAGATTCATCATTTATGATTTTATCATCTGCCGAAAGTAGTGGTGAAATTCGTTCTTTAACATCTCTACTGTTTAAAAAATTTAGTGTAAAGTGCCTCATTTCAATTTTAGGAGAAGAGATGATATTAGATTCGTGGTTACTGCTAATATTTCGACCTACCTTACTTATATCAGTATCTTTTGTTAATATAGAAGTGTTATTTTTATATATTCTTAAAGTTCTATTTTTAAGAGAATAAAGTAGACCACGATCTTTTGTAATTTTTTTTAAAGCATCAAAAAGTGTAATTTTGCTAAAATTATAGTTAACTTTTTCAGTTAATATTTCTTCTGTTGTAAGTTTTAAATCTGCTTTTTCGGCCAAAAGGATAAAAACATCATTTAAGCTTGCTTCCTGAATATTTAAGGAAAATTTTTTTTTAAGTAATGAATTTATAGTATTTATATTTTCGTTATTAGTGTATGAATAATCATCATCATCATTATCATTATGGTTATAATTATCGTTATCATCAATGTTTAATTGAGATGCAAAAGATAGTGAAAATATGTAAACAATAAAAATGTATACTACAAGTAATAAATAGATGGAAGATATATATGAAGATCTCATTTTGTAATTTCCTTTATCTCAAGAATTCTTTGCTTGTTGGAGTTAGTTCTATCATTACTATTATTTGTACTTAAATTGTTATCTTCGATTGATTCGTTAGGAGGAAGTTGTAATTCAATAATAGAATTATCTTGCTCTAGTAAAATATAATTTTCACCAATTTCTCTAATACGACGACCTTTAAAAGACTCATTTTTTCTTACGAGTTTCCCATTTATGATTGCAAGAGGATTAATTTCATCAAAAATAATGGCATTTAAAATGAGAGCAGGTGGTTTTTTATTTTTATTATGATAATATCCGGCATTTTTTAAAAAAGGATCAGATCCCCATTTATATTCAATATTTTCATTAAGAAAGGTTGAATTGAAATCGTAAAGAATTTCGATTTCTTGATTATCAGTACAATGAGCAGAAAAAGTAATAAGAACAAAAAAAATAGTAAGGGCCTTCCAGACCATAAGTCGGTGTATCGTATAAATTTTATGATTTAAAAGCATTTATATCTTCTCCTTATTTTCAATATGACCATTTATGATAATTTTGCTTCTACAATCTTGTAGTTCATTTTGAAAACGAGAGATTTGAATTGAGCTAACATTAAGAGGCATTTTAGAATTTTCAATATTTTCAAGAAAATAACCAATCGATAAGAAAGGTGAATTAATATCTAGGAGTAATTGATATTCATTAAAAAAAAGATTTTTTTTGTATGTTAACAAGGAGATTGTTTTTATTTTCATTTTATTATGTAGTATGTTTTTTGTTATTTGTTCTATGGCATCAGGTATCTCCATTTTGTTTTGACGTCGAGGTGACATCTTTATTTGATTATCTAGTAATGTATTATTATTATCTGTTATATTTTCGTGATTTTTTGAATTGTTTTTGGCCATTTCGTAAATCATTTTTTTAGTAGACTCAATTTTAACTGATAATTCAATTTTTTCAGCATTAAGCGTACTTATGACTATATTTTGTTTTAAATACCAATCTTTAATAAACCAAAACATTAGGAGTAACATTGTGACTATTGATATAATAGTTTGTCTAGTTAAAAATATTTTAGAAAATTTGATTAGCTTTCTTTTGTTAATTTTAAATTTTATTTTCATTTCGAAGTTACTTCATTCTGTTCCTGTTTTTAATAATGTATTTTTTAATAAATCTTTATTTTCCAGTGGAATATTTTTTATTTGGTCTGAAATAATTTTGTCGGTTTTACTTTTTGTGATATTTTCATCATCATCTTTAGTTTCTTTTAAATCATCTTGTGTATCAGGATTTGTTGTAAAAAAGAATTTATATAATAGTGGAGTATAATTTTCAAATAATTCAGATTGTTTGATAACGATATTTTCAAAATATACTGATCTTGATAACCTAAGATAAAACTCAGATATTTCAGTAGGACTATTTGCTTCTCCTTTTATATCGATATTAAGTGTATCATCTTTTTTCTCAATCTTAAGAAATGTTAACCATATTTTTTTAGGAAGTAATAATGATAATTCTTTAAAATATAATGACCATCTATTTTTGTTTGCTAAGACCTCATGAATAATATTACTTTTTATAACTTCAGTTTCATGAATTATTTGTTTTTGGGTTATGTTTTTAAAATTCATTTCTAAAGAAGAGAGTTCAGTTTTAAATTGTATTATTTGAGTATTAAGTTTTTCTTTTTTTATATATTGAACTGATGCGAGAATTAAGATGAAAACGATCTCTATAAGAAACAAAAAAGCTATTAATCGTTCGCTTGAAGATATAAACATTCCATTATTTAATTCTGATGAAATTAAATTAATTTTATCTATTTTCATAAAAGACCTCTTAGCGCGAAACCTACAGCGACTGCCATTGAGTGTGGTCTTTTTAAAATGATATCGTTTGGAGCATATTTTAAATATTGATGAATATTAATATTCTTAAAAGGATTGGGAGTTATCACATTTACATTATATCTTTCTTTAAATATTTTACAGCAATCAATTAATTCATGGCCACCACCAAAAAAAAATATTGTATCTAATGGATATTTTTCAAAATATGAACTGAAACTATCGATTTTGATTTGTATTTCATTTAAAATTTCAACGTAAGTATTTTGAAGAGTTTCAAGAGCTTTAATGTTTTCAATTTTATCATTTGGATTATCATTGTTAAGTAATTTTTTATATAATTCCGATTGTTTGTATTTAATTGCAAAATCATCATTTAATTTTTTTGTGATTGATCCTATTGAATGAATTAGAGTGTGATGATGAATTAATTGATCTCCTATTTGTAATCCAATTGTTGTGTGATTTTCCCCCATATCAATTATAATATGTGATTTGTTTTCAGTTACATAATTGTTGAAAACAACTATAGTCGAAAGTGCCAAAATTTCAGCATCGATAACAATGGGTTTCAAAGATACACTTTTAATAGATTTTATCATTTCGAAGATAATATTTTTTTCTGTATAAAATAATTTAAATTGATTATAATTTGAGGTTTCAGGTAGCGTATTTCTTATTGTATAAAAATCATAACAAAGGTTTTGAGGGTTAGTGAGTAATTTATTTTCTAATTCTGATTCTATTGCGCTATCTAATTCATCTTCTGGAATAATAGGTAATTGAAGCAAATCTAAAGATCTCATATTATTTCCAATTCCAAGTATTGTTATGCTTTTATTAAGTTCATGAACGTTTAAGCAAATCTTTAAATTTTCAAAAAGATCATTTTTTTCAGGGAATTGATCATTTCCAGAAGCTAAATCATGTGAAAAATATTTGTACAAAATAATAGAATCATTTTCTTTATATAAAAGAGTTCCTCTTAAATTTCTGTTACCTAAATCAAGACCTAATATTTTTTTATTAATGATCATTCTTTTCCTCAAAATAGAGAAGAACATTTAATTTTTTTAATCTTGCTTCAATTTTAGTTACTATATCATGATGTTCTGATTTAAATGTATTGCCTTTAAGACTTAAAAATTTTTGATAATTTTCAATGGCCTTATCTAATCTTCCTTCCAATTCATATAATGTGGCCAAATTAAAAATCGGTTCATAAAATTGATTGTTGTTAATAGATGCTTTAATAAAATCTACTTCTGCATTTAAAAAATCTTTTTGATGAAGATAGATCATACCTCTATTGTTAAGAGCAAATGTATTGTTTGGATTTTTTTCTAAAACACTATTAATTAATGATAAGGAACTTTTATGATCATTTAAAACTTTGTATGCTAGTGCCAGATTGATTTGAATATCCTGACTATGAATGCCATTTAAGAGTGGTGTCCAAAGTCCGATTGCTGCATAATAATTGTGATTTTTAAAATGATTTATTGCTTGTGAATTTACCTCTCTTACATATTTTTTATCATTATATAGTTTTTGAATGCTGTTAGTAGTTTGCTTATATTTATTTGATGAAGAAAAAAATAAATAAAAACGTATACAACAAATAATAAATGATACACAAATTAAACATGTTATTAATATCTTTAATTTTTGTTTATTTATAGAAATAAATTTAATAAGTAAAAATTTATTTATTAATTTTTGTTTATTTGTATTTTGCTCATTTTTATTTTTATTTTCATTTTCATTTATATTTTCATACTTATACTCATACTTTTCATTTTCATCTATGCTTTTATTCTCATTTTCTTTTTCTTTTTGAATTTGATCAAGTTTTTTTAAAATTTCGCTCATACTCTTAAATCTCTTAAAAAAGAAAAATGTTTGAAAAATATTGATTTATCTATTAATATATTGTCATTTTTTAAAATATCTTTAACCAATTCTAATTCAATAAATCGGATTTTATTTTTTTCAGATATTTTTAAAACAGCATTACAATATTGATTAATCAATCTTGGAATACCTTTTGAAACTTTATGAATGTATTCCATAGATTTTTTTGAAAAACCAATATAATTTCTACCTTCTGCAATTTCAATTCTATATAAGATATAGTTTATTGTTTCATCTAATTTTAGGTTATCCAAATGAATACGAGTTGAGATTCTCTGATTTAGTTGCCGCAAAGAATAGCTTTGTAATTTATTATCTAATTCTTCTTGACCAAAAAGAATAATTTGAACAAGTTTACTAGTCTCACATTCTAAATTGCTGATAAGGCGAATTGTTTCAAGAGCTGTTTGAGTTAAGATTTGTGCTTCATCGATTAGAATAACATTTTTTTTTCCATCTTTTACACTATTCAAAAAAAAATGAATTAATTTTGTAAGATCAGTTTTATCATTACAATAGAGATCATTATTTAAAAGTCCGAATTCCTCAATTATGCTATTAATGATTTTTTGATCCTCATATTGAGGACGTAAGAGTAATGCAAAGTTTATAACATTTTCGAAATTTTTTATTATATATCTGCTTAACATTGTCTTGCCAGTACCAACTCCTCCGGTAAGTTCAATAAAACCTTTGCCATCTACAATCGCGCCAATTATCTTTTTTAATGCTTCAACATGACTGCCACTTTTAAAATAAAATCGCGTATCCGGAGTTTCTGAAAATGGATCAATTTTAAAGTTGTAGAATGAACTATACATAAAAAATCCATTTTGTATTTATTAACAAATTTGTTAATTCAATAGTTGAGTAGATTTTAAATAAATAAAAATTAATGGAACTCTTTATTTTTATCGGGTTTCATGTATATAACTTTAAAAAACAATCTCAAATATATATATATGTGCATTTTTTTCAATTTGTTTTTATTATTACATAACAAAAGCTGTTATTTGTTTGTTGATTAAACATGTCTAGTATCTGTTAAATATTGATTTATAAACATTCTTTGCATGTTGATTGACTACTTGAGCGCCATTTTGTTCAATAAGGTTGGAAATTAATTCTTTTGAGGCAATTGTTTTTCTAAGCTCTATTTCGCTAATAGGTCGAAGATGATATTCGTTGTTTGTTTCATCTAAGAGTAATAGGCCATCGTCGATTTTTTTCATATTCTTAAAAGGATATTTACGATTATTAAATAGTGAATTCCATCCATTCATTACCCTATAGGTGAAATCTTTAATTACTTTTTGATGATGATGATGATTTGATGAATCTTTATCATCGATTAAGAATTCGTATACTTGTACAACCCCCGTATCTCCTTTAGCTCGAATCATAATAGATACAAAACGTGATCCATTGCGATTACTTTTTGCATAGACATTTATTATGTTATTTCCTTCAGTGATAATATTATTTAATTGATAAGTTATATTATCTTCAAATAATTTTTTATAAGTATCTACAGACAAATTAAAGCGAAGAAACCTCTCCTTTTTTAATTCAGAGGTTTCAGAAATATTATCTAATGAAATTTTTATTCCTTTAGTTTTATCGAAGAGATTTAAAGAAAATAACAAAGACATAGGAATGCTATTATCAAAATTATTTGATAATAAATATGTTCCAAGTGTAGAAAAAGTCTTATCATCCCTATGCTCTTTTGGAGTGATATTTAAATTTAAAATTGCCTCCTTAATTGAATTGTCTAATTTCGAATTTAATTCTGACATTCTCTTTCCTTTTTCTTCTAGTAATTCCAGTTTTGTGCGATTATTGTCAAATAATTTATCATTAGCTATTTCAATATCCTTTCTTGTATCTATCATTACAGTATTTTGAATTATTCTAATTTTAGACATAATTTCATTGATCTTAGCGTCCATGTTACTATCAATAGCAAAGAGCTTTGACTTATTTTCTTCCTTTCTTTTACGAATATTTCTTTCACCTTCTTCTAACTTTTTTTGGCCATCTGTTTCTAATGACTCGATTTTTTGTTTTATTTCTAATTCTGCTTTTAAAAAAGAAAGTTGGAGGTCTTTTTGCTTTTCTCTGATTTTTTTATCTTCTTTCATAATTTTATTTATTTTTTCTATAATCAACTTCTTACTTTCATTATTGATTTTTTTTAATTTTAAAAAATTCCAAAACCAATGTAGAGTGACAGCTTGTTTGTTTAATGATTCTATCTTATGAAAACTCTCTTCTTGAATTTTTTGAATTTCTTTGTTTGAGTCAACGATCTCTTTATGGTATTTCATTTGTAAATCATTTTCAAAATTTTGAAGTTTTGTCGACAAAATCAAACGTATCTCGTTTGTATTTTTTATTATTCTTTTTTGCTCCTTTGACCACTCTTTTTCTTCATTTGAGCAACAATGTATTTCGTTTTCTCTTAATGATTCAAATTCTCTTTGAATTAATTCTTGAGTAAAATTTAGATCAGAAATCTTTTGAATTAGCTTATCTCTTTCCTTTGATATTCCATCTATTTTATTTTGAATTACTCTCTCTTGTATTTGGAGCATTCTTATTTTCTGATCGTAATCGCGTTCAATATCTTTAATTGAATTGAAAATCTTAGTAATCTCATTTAGAACATTTGTTTCCTTTTCCTTTTCCTTTAATACCTGTGTTTGAACAGCAAAGGTTGTTGTTGATATTGTAATAGCTGATGTTGATGCTAATACTAATATTAAAATCATGGCCATTTTGCTTAGAGTGCCCATCCTTAATCCATCCTTTGTTGAAAGAAAAAATTAGTATATGAAATTAATTTATTATTTTAATTATGCGGGAATTTAGGTTTAAGAGTTAAAGATAAAATAAAAATATTTAATATATTTGTTTTTTTATATAGTTATACATTTATAAACAAAATTTATTTTTAAATTATTAGGAAGTATATAGCATCTAATAATGGGCGGGAGGAGGAGTCTTTAAAAATTCTTCTTTGTCAAATTCTAAGCTTTTTGGAAATTGTGCTGGTTCGAACTCCTTAATTAAAAATTTTGTATCGCTCTTACTTCCTTCTAAGGTTATATGTGATACTGTTTTAAATGCTTCCTCTAATACTTTATCTCCATAGATTCTCATTAATACTTTTATCGATTCTTTGAGCGGAGGCATTTGCATTGCAAGCTTTTCACTGCCAAATTTTGCGTAGACAGTTTTTGTAAATGCATCTCCAGACATGTATGCCTTAGGCCATGAATCTCTTGCTGTTTGAAAAGAGTAAGTAAAATTACCATCGTTTCTTTTTTTCACAGGAAGTATATCTACAAACGGATCCCAAAATCCTGCACGACTTTCATTAACTTCTTTTAAATCTGGTATAATCTTAGCAAGAGGTTTTGTATACTTAGTGGGCATTGGAAGATGGTTATATCTGTTTCCACCTAATACATTAGGAAATTCATTTCGAAGCAAATATATCTGTGCTCCTAAATATGTTGGACGAATACCTAAACCATATTTATTGAAATCAGATTCCAGACGATAAATACCTTTTTGTTTATTATCAACATTTGTGTTATTTCTTTGTGCATACATTTTTAGATTTGTTGTCATGTTATCAGTTCCAAAATCTTCTTGTTTTATTTCAATGTCAGCATCGTCATCCCATGGAATAATTCCACCATGTCTGATAGCACCTATAAGAGTTCCACCTTCCCCAACGTATGGAATGTTGTGTTTTTTAAATACTTCTGCAATGGCATTCACCATATAATAAATTATATTTATATTTCGTTGAGGTGTATTCCCTATAGAGCTTTCATCTTTCCCTTCTTGTAACTTGCCATCATCGCCATTATAATTTATACCAATACCTTCACTTTTGGCCATGTTTAGCACTACAGCGCTAAGAATGGAACTGAGTGGATCTTTAACAAAATTAGCAACTCCTTCACAAACACTATTGAATTTATTTTTTGCTGTAGATATTTTCTTTACTTCTTGATCTTCTTTATCCTTTTTATCCTCTTTTTTAATTTCCTCTCTGGCCTCTTCAGCTACTTCCAAAAGTTTTTTCCTATCATAAGTTTCGAGAATATTACCATCTTTATCAGTAATAGTAAGTATATGTTCATTTGGTGCTTTTTTATGAATTTTTTCTGCCGTAATTTCTTTTTTAGTAATATCTTCTGATGACCATCCTGTATTTGCAATGATAAGTAATAGTAATAATAAAGAACATTTTTTTAACATGACAAACTCCTTTTTTATCAAATTATATTTAAAAAAAATATTAATAAATGCTTAATGCTCAATCCACAATCTACAATCTAAAATATCAATCTAGATTAGATTTCTGATACAATCCTAGCACAATCAAATTCTATGAATTTAATTTTTCTAAGAGAATTGATGTGATTTATTATTTTCAAATAGTTAGTGTAAGAAGAATTTTTATTTATACTATAGAAGTAGCAATTTTATGAGTTAGTGCTTTTATTGTTTAGTGGGTGAATCTCTTTCATTGGGCATATATAAAGAATATAGTTATTGGAAGAGTGATACTTAGGATATTTTCTTTGATTTCATCTGGGAAGGGTGGATAATCTTTGATCTCAGAGATTAGCTTAATAATTTTGTTATCAAAATATTTTGGATAGATATTACTGTTTAGAAGTTTAATCTCTTTTATTGAACTTGAATTTAAATCTGTGATCTGGGTATTTGTTTTTGTAATTATAAGTTTAATTTTAAGGTCTATTTTATTTTTATCATATGAGTGAAATAAATTTCTATTTTCATTTAATTTTTGTTCAATAACATTTCTTATCGAAATAAAATAATTATGTAAGATTGATGATTGCTGATTTTGTTGAGTTGCAATTTGTTGAATAGGAGCTGTGGGCATATTATCAATCTGGATGCTTTGGTGTTTCACCTTTTCTTCTTTACTCAAACTTATTTTATGTGAGACTATAGTTTTTTTTTGTTTTATTGATTTAACTAAAGAAATAGGTATGGAATCTAAATTTAGGTTTGTATTTAAAGTTATATTGTTATTATTTGTAGAGGTGTTTTTGATGACAATAAAAACCATAAAGCAACAAAGGTGAAGCAAGATGGAAAAAATAATGGAGAGAGAGCAAAGTCTAATGTCATTCATAGATATAAATAAAATAAATTACAAACTCCAATTAAAAGTAGTGAAAATGGATTTACCAGTAGTTTCATAGCCCGCTACCTCTTGATAACTTTTGTCGAAAAAATTATCAAATTGTAAGGAAGTACTCATATTTTTGTTAATAAGATATTTAAGTTTGAAATTTAGAGTGTAGTAAGAGGGTAGTTCGATACGATTAAAATTATTTGCGTCTACATCATCTCGTGCTCCTACAAAATTAATTTCAGTTAAATAAATAAGAGCATCACTTAATAAAAGATTAATTGCAGTTGTGATTTTGTGTGTGGCCCGACGGAGTAGTTTTTGATCTGATTCTAAATCAAGAGCGCGAAGATAAGTATAATTAAGATTTACTGTAGTAATAGATGAAAATTGCGATTGCCAAATAAATTCTGTACCCCAGATGCGTGCTTTTCCTCTATTAATGAACTTATTTGCAGCATACTCATATTCTATTAATTGTCTTAAATCATTTCGAAATAGATTTATTTTGCTTTGATGTTTTTTATTTGCAAAATCAACACCCATACCTATTTCGTAATCGTCACTTTTTTCTGGTTGCAGTTGCATGTTTCCATAGGTGGAAAATAATTGATAGAGTGTGGGAGATTTAAAACCAGTTCCATGAGCTGAATGTAGATTAAGTTGGGTGTTTTCATTTTTCCATAAAAGATATTGTCCTTTGATTTTATAAGTAAGAGCTGAACCAAAAAATTGATGGTAGTCTGCACGCAATCCTCCATCTAACCACAAAAGATTATTTGTTGGATGATATTTGTTCCATAGATATGTACTTGTGGTGGTTGCTTGTTTGTTATCAATTTTATCTTGAAAATTATTGGAGATATTATTTGTAATCTCATCGAAAGTGGCATCCTCTCTCTTAAATTCGAATCCTAATATGAGAAAATGATCATCATTTAAGTAAAGTGTATTTTGTTGATTGATCTTGGATAGTTTTCCTATAAAATTTCCACTATAATCTGTTTTATCATCAGCATCTGGAAGATTACGATACTCTCTTTTACTCTGATTTTGTGATAGAGTAAGAGAAGGTGAGAATCTATATGGATATGGGAAAAGTTGATTTAAGTTTGTCTTAAGTCGCAGTTGTACTAAATACTCTTTTTGTTTTCCCTGGTAATTAGGATCATCGCCAGCAATTCCACCATGCTTGGGAAGATCGCTACGGTCACTAAAAAACTTTGCGCTAAATTCTCCCTGGTTTTTTTCATTGGGTGATTGATAATTGATATTCGTTGAGAGTGATAAATCTTCGTGTCCATATTTTTGTGTTTCGTTTGAGTTACGCTCAAAACTAAGAGAGGAGTTTGTAGTGCCAATTCTACTGTTTGAGTATGAACCGTTTACATTTGCTCTTGTCCATAAACTATTGTTCCTACCATATCCTAATCCTAATCCTGATCCTAATCCAAGATTGTGAGGAAAATTTTTGTTGGCATCTTTTGCTTTTTCTTTTTTAGAAATTATATTTATTACTCCACCAATAGCATCTGAACCGTAGAGTGTACTTTGATTTCCTGGTAAAATTTCTACTTGTTCAATATCAGCAATTCTAATGTTGTTGATGTAAGCTGATCGATTTATGCCGCTAACATCTGCAATCTCCACTCCATCATAGAGAATAAGTATACGTCCACCATCAACTCCTCTTAAAAAAAGTGAAGTTTGGTTACCAGCACTGCTGGCACTTTGCAAACTGGAAGTAGAGGAGAGAAGTGATGAAAGAGATGATTGAGGGGAAGTCATGGAGATTTTGTTAGAGTCAATTAATGTAAAAGATCCAGAGATATCTTGAGAAGAGGATTTTAATCTTTCAACTTGAATTATAATTGGTTCTAATTCGTAATTATTAATGTAGTTATTAGAAGTGGTGATTTCGGCAAATGTCTTTTGAGTGTAAAAAGGAAGGAATGAAAATAGGAATAAAATTACGAATAGAAATATAATTTTATTAAACATAAGCATTCTCGTTACGATTAATGTTACTATTAATATTATTACTAATAATCTGCATGTTTCTTCGCTGCAGCCATTGAAGAATTTTAATTAATGAATTTTTTATTCCATAAGCAGTGGACATACTCCAATATGCTAGTGCTTGTTGTAAAGTATTGGGATGAGTCCGTCCAATGGCCATACAAAAATATCCAACGGCCCTTAAAATTAGATTACTATAATTGTCAGCACTACAAATATTGATATCCTTTTTTACCGGACCATTGATGTAATCTAAAAGTTGTTGATGGTTATTTAAACTTAAACTTATGATTGTTTGCTGGCATTTTCTCCAAGTATTAACATCCATTTGTGTTCTGATTTTTATTGCTAAATCTATCAAGTATATTTCTGCCTTCACCTCTCTTCCTGCAAATGTTGTTATAATAATATTTGCTGCTTGATTGAGTTGATTAAAATCTAAATTGGGATTACAAAAAATTTGGTTCATACGCTTTAAGATATGTTTATTCATTAGAATACGATAAATTTCCAAGATGATTAGAGTAGCAATCATAACTGATCCGATAGGAATTAAAATAGAAAACATTTTAGTGGGAATATCTTTTGTTTGATTATTTCCAAAGGTGATTATAGTAGCGGCAGTAGACATGGCCAAGATATCAACTATACTTACAGCAGTGGTTATTCCACTTAAAAGGGAGGCAAATGCTACTAATGTTTGTCTCTCCTTTTTTTTTCGATAATAGGAAAATATTGTATCTTGAAAATTTTTTTTCATGCTTTTAATTAAGAAGGGAATAGAAATAATCCCAACATAATTAAGGGCCATAAAGGATGCATTCCCAACATATGAGGGAATTTTATTTGGAAAGAGTTTAGCGATTAAAAATATTGAGTCGATTGTCCATATTGCTAATTGGGAGATTAAATCTGAATGGGCCACGAAGAATGCTAAAAGTAATCCAGAGAAGTATTTATAATAATTTTGATAGAATTTTTGATGATAAGACATAATTATGTTACCCCTCTCGTGATTACAATGGATCGGTATTCCGACTTAGGGCCTCCTACTTATCTACCTTCCCAGAATTTTTTTCCAGTGGTTATTCACTTTTAATTATTTAAAAAGTGATTAGATTTTCGTTCCCAATACGGCTGCGGAGCAGTGAGGGATTTAACCCTCTTCCTCATATCCATCATTAGTTGGTCAGAAGTATTTATGTAGTTGATAGGATTGTCAAGGGCATTTTTTTTAATGTATGTTAACTGTTCAGTAAAAACTGAACTGAAAATTTTGATTCAAGTACAAAATGAGTTGGAGGTTTTATGCATATCATGGAAGGATTTTTGCCAGTAAGAGATGCAGTTTTATGGAGTGCTATTACTTTTCCCTTTGTAGCTTTAGGTTTGAATTCAATAAAAAAACAAGTGAAAAATAAACCTGAATTAAAAATGCTCTTAGGTGTTTCAGCAGCGTTCACATTTGTTATGTCAGCACTAAAGATACCATCTGTTACCGGAAGCTCTTCTCATCCAACAGGAATTGGCCTTGGTACAATTCTTTTTGGGCCATTAACAATGGTTCCAATTGGTGCTGTTGTATTACTATTTCAAGCATTGCTTTTGGCCCATGGTGGTCTCACTACTCTTGGTGCTAATATATTTTCTATGGCCATAGTTGGACCTTTTGCTGCTGCTGTAATTTTTTATCTTACAAAGAAAATAAAATTTCCTTTATCTGTATCAATCTTTTTTGCATCCTCAATTGCAAATATATTAACCTACATCACTACTTCTGTTCAGTTAGCATTAGCATTTCCAGATGCGGCAGGTGGTTTTACAACATCATTTATTAAATTTGCCACTGTCTTTGCATTTACACAAATTCCTTTGGCAATAATAGAGGGATTATTAACAGTGATGATATTTAATATGTTAGTAAAATATAATTTAAATAATAATTTGAATTATAATTTAAGTAATAACTTAAGTGATAATAGTTAGAAGGAAGGAGTGCAGATATGAGATATTTACTTAATAAAAATCTACTTATACTACTCTTTGTTTTTATATTGCTTGTTTTGCCATTTTTTTTAGTAAAAAAAACCACCTTGTCAGAAGGGGAGGAGCTTTTTCTTGGTACTGATGATAAGGCAAAATCATTAATAAAAGAATTATCTCCAAATTATAAACCATGGTTTACATCAGTATTCGAACCACCAAGCGGTGAAATTTCTTCGTTACTCTTTAGTTTGCAAGCTGCTATTGGTGCTGGATTTATTGGTTATTATTTTGGATTCTCACGTGGTCGCAAGAGTATAAAAATCAAAGAAGAGTAGAATATAATTGGAAGGTTGTTGTAGATATGTCCATTTTAAATAATAGTATTATTGAATTAAATAATCAAGATCGTCTAGTTTATAGCAATAAACTTCGTTTCATTCATCCAGCAGAAAAATTTTTATTTGTTTTTCAATGTATGACTTTTTCTTTATTAGCTGATTCTTATTTTGTACCACTAATGGTGGCAATTCTGGTTACCATGACAGCTTTGTTAATAGCAAAAATTAAATTGAAGAGATGGTTGTTAATGTTAGCTATACCTACTTTATTTGCTCTACTGAGTGTGGTTTTACTTATTGTAACATTAACATTTGAACCTAAAACTAATAATACACTTTATCCTTATTTATGGATGTCGATTGGCATTTCTCACTCAGGGATAGTGACGGCAGTTCACGCATTATCTAGATTTTTAGCATGTACTACATCACTATTTTTTTTACTTGCTACTACACCCATTACTGACATTATATCGATGCTAAGATATTTGAGATTACCATCAATACTTTTAGAACTCCTAATCTTTTGTTACCGATCTATTTTTATTCTCTTAAATACCTGTATGCAGATGAAAAATGCACAGAGCTCACGCTTAGGATATTGTGATATGAGATCATCTTATCGTTCGTTTATTTTATTGATAAGCGGACTCTTTGCTCGTTCAATCTCCAGGGCCCATCAATCTAGTATGGCCATGGTTTCGCGTGGATATGAAAATGAAGTAAGAGTGCTTACGGCAAATTATAACAAATTATCAGTAACTAATTTACTTATAAATTTAATGGTGGGTTGTGTTTTGATATTATTTTCTGTGCTTAGTTCTGGACGTATGTTTAGTTTTGGAATTGGGAAAATTTAAAATTTAAAGATGGAGAAAACTAAAATTACTACTATTCTTGAAACTTCTAACCTTAGTTATGCATACTCTGATGGAAAAAAAGCATTGGAAGATGTAAATATTAAGTTCTTAAGAGGTAGTCGAAGTGTTGTTTTAGGTGCAAATGGTGCAGGAAAATCAACACTCTTTTTACTTCTTAATGGTCTCTATCGACCGACATCAGGAAAAATTTTTTTTGATGGTGAAGAACTTGTGTATTCAACAAAATTTTTACGAAAATTGCGTTCTCGTGTAGGAGTGCTCTTTCAAGATCCAGATACACAACTTATTTTAGGATCTCTAAGAGAGGATATCTCATTTGGTCCAATGAATTTAGGGTTGGAACGTAAAGTTGTTGAGGAGAGAGTAGAGAGAGCTTTGATTGCTACTCGATTAGAGAAATATGCAGACTCTGCTGTTCACTCTCTAAGTTATGGCCAAAAGAGACGTGCAGGAATTGCAGGATTGTTGGCCATGGATCCAGAGGTATTAATTTTAGATGAACCAACAGCAGGACTTGATAAGAGAAGTCAGCAGGAGTTGTTTGATCTCTTGAAAGAACTGATAGATCAAAGAGGAATTAGTGTTATTCTTTCTACTCACGATATAGATTTAGCATATAGTTGGGCCGATTATCTCTATCTTATTGATAGTGGAAGAGTAGTTGCAAATTGTGTTGATTGTACTTCGGCCGCTATTTTTGATTTTTTTACTCAAGGATTTTCAAAATTTGCTAGTTGTGGATTTGTTCCACCTCAGGTGATAGAGTTATATTCAGAGTTAAAGCGAGTAGGAATTTTTTCTAGCAATAATAAGGGACATAACGATACTCAGTATCCTCACTCGATGAGTGAGCTTATAAAGATTATAAAAGAGTTATAAAAGAGTTACAAAAATAACAAAAAATGATTATTATATTACAACAAAACAAATCTCAGTATTTTTTATTCCCTTGATGTTTCTTATTTTATTTGAAAGTTCAATCATTCGTTTAGAGCTACCTCTAAGTGCAATCATTTCCATGCAGCTGTCGTGATTTATATGAATATGTTGAGTGGAGATAATCACATCTTCGTAATCATGTTCGACGTTGACCAGTTTATTTAAGAGTTCTCTTTTATGATGATCGTAGCTTATTATGATTGTTCCAGCAGTTTTCACATCTTTGTTTAATGATTTTTCTATGATGGCCTTTCTCATTAGATCTCGAAAAGCATCAGAGCGATTGGAGTAATTTTTTGATTCTATATGCTGGTCAAATTCCTCAACTAAATTTTTATCTAGACATACACTAAAACGAACTAACTTTGACATAAATTACCTCTGATTATTTCATATTGTATGTTTTGTTTCATCTAGATTGCCTTGGTAGGCAACCAAACCATTAGATAGGATTAAAGAATGAGTACAAATTTCTTTTATGGCCACAGGATCATGTGTGGCCATAATTAGAGTTCCTTCAAATTTTTGAATGATCTCTATGAGATTATTTTTTTGTTTTTGATCTAGCATAGAGAAGGGCTCATCCATAATCAGAAGCGATGGATTTATGGCCAGGGCGGTTGCTAGTAATGCAATTTTTTTTTCACCAAAACTTAATTCATATGGCGGTCTATCTAAGAGAAGTTCAAGCTTAGGGATTTTTTGTAAAAGCTGATTTATAATTGTTGTTTCGGTAGTTTTCTCATTTAAGAGATTAAAATTTTTGCATGCGAAGAGGATATCTTCTTTGATAGTTGAACAAAAGAGTCCATCATCGGGATTTTGGGCCACATAGGAGGTAAAGGGAAGAATTTTTTTTAAATGCTTTCGAGGATCAACTCCAAAGATGTTAATTAGGCCCTGATAATTTTCAAATCCAAAGAGAGAATTTAAAAGCGTTGTCTTGCCACTTCCGTTATGACCAAGTAATGCCCACTTCTCATTTTTATTAATTTCAAGATGATTAATTTTTAAATTGAAGAATTTGTTATTTGAGCGTATGAAATTAAAATTTTCAATTTTAATAATATTATGCATTTATTAATACCCTCTGATCTTTAGTGAACGATAAAGTCTTTGAGCGCGAAAGTTACTGCGGATAAAAAAATTACCAATCAATGATCCCAATGATCCTAAAAATCCTGAATGGAAGAGGTGCTTTTTTTTAAATGATCCTCTTAAGTAAAGATTTCTTTTTAGTGCAATCACTTCATCAACTAAAGTGAATGAATAGCGAAAAGTCATAGCTAAAATATCGATAAAGTAAGAGGGTAAATGTAGCTTTTGGCCTAAATATTTTAAAGTAGTGATGTTAAAATTATCGGTTATGATTGCAGTTGTGAGAATTGCGGTGGTTGATTTTAAAAATATTGCTAAGAAAGTATTAGGAGTAAACAACAATAAAAATAAAAGAAAGGGTATTAAAAGAGAAATACGTTTTAAAAAAATTTTAAAGGAAATTTTAGAGAGCACAAAGAGAAGAGATGAAATAGTGAGTGCAAGCAAAAGAGAGATTGTAACTTTTGTAGATGTAGCTATGCAGATTATGAGTATAGCAAAGGAAATAATTTTTATGATAAGTTTTGTCATCAATTATTTTTTTTTGTGTAAAATTTTTTTGAGATTTTAAGTTTAAGCAATAACATGGTAAATATAAAGGTAAGTAATGTTCCTATTAGACCGGCGATTGTCTTACTTAAAAATGTAAATTGTGGAATAGAATAGTCGGGCATAAGAGAATTTTTCCAAAATATATTATCTTCAGCTTTAACTAAAAACCCCTTTGTTTTTGCGACCCACTCTAATCCATCGGGATTTGATGATGCAAAAGGGGAGATAAAGATTGCTAGCAAAATGGCCAAACTTAGAAAGAGCAGGATATTTTTTTTATTTGATCGCATAGATTTCACCTCTTAAAATGTTACTTTTTTTCAAAAAAGTAGTTGCCGAGAGAGTAATAATTGCTTCGCCAATACCGATTAGTGAATGAACAGCGATCATTGGAATTAAAACAGTTTTTAGTGGCACTGTCCCTGAGAGTGATAATAGGATTGAGCAAGCAAATGAGCTGGCCACAACAGAAAACCAACTGGCCAGCATAAGCATAAATGGTAATTTGGTTACATTTAATAAATATCTAATTCTAAAGTTATAAATAAAGTTAGCTGAAAGAGGGGCCACTATCCCCATTACAAATATATTTGCTCCTAATGCTAAAAGACCGCCATCAGCAAAGAAGAGTGATTGAATAATTAGAACGGAACTTAAAATAAAAAAAGCTATTTGTGGGCCAAAGATAAAGGTGGCAAAGCTGGCACCTAGAAAGTGTCCACTTGTTCCTGCTGCTATAGGAAAATTTAACATTTGAGCTGCAAAGATGAAGCTTGCAGAGCAGGCGATAAGAGGAATATTTTCTTTGTTCTCCTCTAAAAAGACTCCAATTTTTTTATAGTGATGAGACCATATGCCGTATATTACTGATCCAGCTATAGTAGCTGCACTTACAGGGAGTGATAAAAAACCATCAGGTATATGCATAATTAATTTCCTTTTGCTATACTAACTATACTGATTATAATGATTATTATCAGTATAATTACAGATAGTTTTTTGTGTTAATAATTTTGTTTAAAAAAGTGTTACCAAAAATAGTGAATTAATGTCAACATAAAAGGTGCTTTTTTGAAATGAGTGGATGGATATGAAAATAAACTTAAAACAGATTTCTTTGATTTTTGCTTTGTTATTAATTTGGTTGTTAATATATTTACATTTATCTAAACTTTCAAGTTTGATCACCTATGATTTATTTAAGATGGAGAAGGGTACTCATATTGCTGCTGCTTTGGAATTTTTTATTTTTGAAGTTCCCAAAGTATTAATGCTTTTAATTGTAGTAGTTTTTGTTGTTGGAATTATTCGCTCATTTTTTACAGCAGAGAGAACAAAGAAAATTTTATCAGGAAAAAAAGAGTTTATAGGAAATATCTTGGCAGCACTACTAGGAGTTGTAACTCCATTTTGTTCTTGTTCGGCCGTTCCGCTTTTTATAGGTTTTGTTACTACTGGAGTTCCTCTGGGTGTGACTTTTTCATTTCTTGTCTCTGCTCCTATGGTTAATGAAGTTGCACTGGTATTACTCTACGGTTTGTTTGGATGGAAGATAGCTCTGCTATATATGGTAACAGGATTATCTATTGCAATTATCTCGGGATGGATTATAGGTAAATTGAAGATGGAAAAACATGTAGCTGATTTTGTTTATCAATTTAATGTTAATACTAATACAGATTCCGAAAATACTACAGCAGTAGATGATTTACTTTCATGGAATGATCGAATTAATTTAGGAGTAGAAGCAGTAAAAGATATTGTGGGAAAAGTTTGGCCCTATGTAGTTTTAGGAATTGCAGTAGGGGCGGGTATTCATGGATATGTTCCAGAAAATTTTATGGTTTCAATCATGGGAAAAAATAGTTGGTGGTCAGTACCCATTGCTGTTTTAATTGGTGTTCCTATGTATTCAAATGCGGCGGGAATTATTCCTATTGTACAAGCACTATTGGGTAAAGGTGCTGCTTTAGGTACGGTGTTGGCATTTATGATGTCAGTGATAGCACTTTCTCTTCCGGAAATTATTATTTTAAGAAAGGTATTAAAACCAAAACTTATTGCTACATTTGTTGCAATAATATCTTGTGGGATTATGATTGTGGGATATTTGTTTAACTTTATTTTCTAGGATTAAAATTAGGAATAGGATTATTTAAAGAATGAAAAAAACAAAAAAATTATTGAAGTTTGGATTATTATTTTTTGTACTAGCAAGTGTTTCGTTGGCCATATATAAAAATATTAATCGTACTAGTATTAGTAATAGTACGAGTAATACTAATAATAATATAGGTGTTCCGGCAAATGATAGTGCACGCGAGATAAAAACAAAAGAAGTAATAAATCCTAATAGAATTATAGTTTATTATTTTCATGGAAATGCCCGTTGTTATTCTTGTTTAAAGATAGAAAAGCTTACCAAAGAAACAATAGATGAAAAGTTTCAAAATGAGCTTCAGCAAGGATTCATTCAATGGCAGGTAGTAAATGTTGATGATTTAAAAAATAGACATTTTATTAAAGATTTTAAACTCTATACTAAATCGGTGATCTTGTTTTTGATAAAAGAAAATAAACAAAAAGAGTGGAAAAATTTACAAAAGGTTTGGGAATATTTGCAAGATGAAAAAGAGTTTAAATTATATGTGCAAAGAGAAGTTACTTTGTTTCTTAAATTATTAAGGAATGTAGATAATAAATGATGGAATATTGGATGGGTGAATATTTAATAGGGATTATATCAGCGTTTTGGTTTGGCATCTTAACTTCTATGAGTCCATGCCCGTTGGCCACTAATATAGCAGCGGTATCGTATCTTGGTAGTAATATTGAAGATAAAGATAGAAAAAGTCAGTGGAAGATTTTATGCTTATCAGGTTTTTTCTATGCCTTTGGAAGAATGTTAACTTATATGCTTATTGGAATTATTACAATAAAGGGTCTATATGCGATATCCTCCATATCTTTTTTTCTACAAAAATATGTTAATCTTTTTATAGGACCATTTTTAATTGTAGTGGGAATGTTTTTACTGGAGATTTTGTCATTTAATTTTAAAGATAGTGAGAATTGGTTAACTAAGAAGATTAAAAAGCGTTTTGATAATGTTAATAATATTAATGGCAATATTGGAAGAGTGGAAATTTTTGCTCAAAGCTTTTTATTAGGATCAGTATTTGCTTTGGCCCTTTGTCCAGTTTCGGCAGCACTATTTTTTGGAAGTTTAATTCCAATCGCACTTAAAATAAATTCTTTGGTTGTAGCTCCTTTAGTTTATGGGTTTGGAACTGCTGTTTTAGTAATTATTTTTGCGATACTTATTGCAATAGGGAGCAAATCAATAGGCATTCTTTTTAAAAAGATAACTATTGTTGAAAGATGGGTTAGAATTACAATGGGAATAATTATTATTTTAATAGGAATTTATTTGAGTGTAACAAAAATTTTTTTGGAGAGTATTTAATTGAAAGTGAAGGAGTGTTTATGACGAAATTATTTAGTATTTTTTTTATTACTTTGTTTTTCTCTAATTTGTTTTTATTAAAGATTACGACCGTTATTGCAGAAGATACAACTGCGACTGCAACTACAACTACTGCTCCTAAATTTGATGAAAAGGAACTTTGTAGTAATCAAAACGAAGAGATTGCAAGTGCCAAAAGTGCTGTGGAAATATCTTGTAATTGGATTGCTAATTTAGAATTGGGAAATAAAGATGATGCTAATTCAGCTCTGGGAAAAATTTTTAGACATAGATTTTGTGGAGATAATTATGTCTATGTAGTAAAATATGAAGAGAATTTAACTGTAACATCACATAGTAATGAAAAACCATTAATAATTCATCCTACTAAACCTGGTTTAGCGAAAGTTTTAGATTATCATCTTGATTTTGGAAATGGTCATAAGATTGCAGAGGTATTAGTTTATGTTGGGAAAATTAATCCTGATGGTTGTTGGATCTCATATTTGTGGACTAGACCTGGAACTACAGATAAGGTTGAGAAAATTACATTTACTAAGAAATGCAAAGCTGAAAATAGTGATAGGTTTTATATGGTGGCCGCTGGAGTCTATGCTCCTTTCTCTTTAATACCTAAACTTAATCCTGCTCTTTGCAAGGATGCAGGAACTATAAAATCAATTAGTGAGGTTAAGTAGCGACTAAAAATATTCTTTATCTGCAACTTTAGAGTTAAGAATGCTTATATATATTAACATATGCTAAAGTTTGATTTAATAATTGATAAGCAATTTCTCCAAATGTAATAGGTCCTGTTATATCTCCAGTGGTCTTTCCTTCTAATTCAGAATAAAGGAAATTCAAAATACAGTTACAAGAAAACAACATATTCTCAGCAGGTGGTGTTTTGTTCAAAAACTCACTTACATAATTTGTAAATGACTTCGCTTGATAGTACTTAACACCTCTAAATACCGGAGCATAAAAATTAACCTGATTGGTTTTTTCATCAATATTTTGGAAGCTAATATTTATCATTGCTCCGTTATAGTCTGCAACCAATGGTAATTTAAAATCTAACTTGTTTTCTTTTACATATTTTGCAAATTCAACTTCTTTACCATCTACCAAAGCTTTTTTTGAAGAAAATCCATCTTGAAAGAATTCAAAACATGGACCACTTCCTTGCTCGAAAATATTAATGATTCCTATTTCAGAAATCATATTATCGGGAAGGGTTATGTTCATTACAATCGCTTTTTGGTCTGAAATCTCACCGTTTTTACCATTAATTATTTTTGCACTTATTTTTCCTAAGTCATTCAAATGAACTCCAGATATCCATCCCAATAAAGGCCGATTAGCAAAATTATCATATTTGGGAGCATTTAAAGCAAAAGATAAATGAGATTTACTCATCGCTGGAATAATAATGAAAGTAATTCCATTACCGCTGTAATCTTTGTAAACATTTTTTAAATTTGTTTCATCATATATTTTAATCTCTGTGCTTGAAATATAATCTGGTAATTCAGTAGCAAAAATTTCGTTGTTAGTGATAACTCCACCTTTATCGGCCATAAAGTAAGGAATAGTACCGCCAATCCATTCTCCTTTCGGTAATTGCTTCAATAAATTTTCATCAGCTGCTAACCAAAATTTTTTACCCTTTTTAATTAAATCTGATAAAGTATCTAGTTTATACATTCTTGATTTCATTAATACTCCTATTATTTGCTTTTAGTTATTGATTTATGGTTTTTACATCATAAATATATTCAGATCATATTTACTTATAAAATTTCTTCAAATCCTCCTGTACTGTAGGTAGATTTAGATTTTTTGCAAAAAGTTCTCTTAGTTCCTTTGTTAATTTTTGAAGGTTTTGAGGTGTAGGATCATCTTTATAGATCAACTTGGCATTGCCTATAAAAATCTTAGCAGCAAAAAATTTAAAATCAATTTGCTTGTGCTCTAAAAGAATATCAGACCAAATTAGATTAGTTGCTTCTGGCAAACTCATTTTATCTCCTTTTTTTCTCAAGTTAAAATATTCATATTATAATTTTATATTTAATATTGTTTGGTGTGAAGATGATAATATGATATGTTAGATATAAAATTATGTTTAATATTAATGTCTTTTAAACAAAACATAATATGTCAGATAATTTCATAGATAAAATTCCTCCAATAAATCACCCTATTTGGATAAAAGTTCTCACACAAGGAGCTCAAATAAAATTTGAATCATTACAAGTGCAATTATTTATATCAAAAGTAAAGATTGCTCTATTGGTGGAAAAAGATGAGAAAAAGAAAAAGCAGCTTGAAAATGAATATGCTAATAATTTGTTTAACATATTTACCACTAACATCAATTTACCATCAGTACAAAAAGATCTAACTAAGTTGTTGGAGGTATTTAAGTAGTTTTGGCACAAACAATCCAACAAACCATTAGTTGATTTAGAAGTTGATTAGTTTTAATCCTAGTAAGAGACCAACTAACATAAAGATTATTGCCACAATAAAATTTTTACTCGGTAATATTTTATCTCTCCAATGTTCATAGATTGAAGCATAGATAGGAGACATACAGGCCATTGCTGAGATGATTGCTGGATTTTCTTTGGAGATGGCATAGAGGTAGAGTGAGAGGGCCATAAAGGTTCCCAAGAAAGTGGAAATAATAATTAACCACAAATCTTTGCGCTTGTGATGTTTAAGAGAGAGAGATCTATTATTAAAGTAGGCGATAATGGCCACAACTAAAATTGGAAAAAGTGTTCGATAAATATTAGCAGTAATACTATTGAGAGGAAAGTTTATCTCGGCAGCATAGATAAATGATTTTTTACTTAGGATCACTCCGAAGGAATCAAGAAGAACTCCTAATCCAGCAATTAAAAGAATTTTTACCGGAGTATTTGCTCGACCTTCGACTTTGGTTTTAAGTTTTAGATTTTTATCCTGAGAGAGGAAAATAAGACAGAGTAACATAAAGAATATACCAATTATTTGAGAGATAGTTAATCTTTCATCTAAAAAGAGATATCCTTCGATAGCGAGTAGTAGTGGTCCAAAGGAGACAAAAACCATAGTACGTGCAGGTCCTAATTTCGCAAAGGAGTTGAAGACCATCAGATCAGCAAATGCATATCCAAGAATACCACTACAGATGAGCATAAGAGCGATTGGAAATGGGACGATGGCATCACTTCCAAAGAGAGTGAAACCAACAAGAGTAAATAGAGTGCATGCAATCAGTGCTTTGTAAAAGCTGAGTTTGATTACGGAGATTTCTCTTCCAAGATGTGCAAACATTTGAGAGGCAACAGTCCAAATAAGAGAGGAAGCAATTACTGCTAAATATGGTAACATTGATTATGTTTTTCCTTCTATGAAATGATAAAGAAATATCTCTAGTAATTAAATGAATATAATACTACATTAACACTAAAACATATTTTAAAGTGTTATCCAAGTTATAATGTTATAAAATTATAAAGCTAGAAAGAGTTTTTTTAAAGGAAAAAAGAAAAGGGAAAAATAATTGAGGACTTTAAAAAAGAATAGTTATTTTTCTCCACTAAAAAGATGGTTTATTTTAACATTTTTAGGTGTTTTAGTTGGAGTTATTACTTTTTTAGTTCATATATCAAATTTCTTTTCATATCTATCGAATGATCCAAAAACTTGCATGAATTGTCACATTATGGGTCCAGAGTACGCAACTTGGAATCATAGTTCTCATCGAGAGGTTGCTACATGCAATGACTGTCATGTTCCTCATGATAATTTTGTAAAGAAGTGGACATTTAAAGCAATGGATGGTTTGCGACATGCGACCGTTTTTACTTTGAGAGGAGAACCTGATGCTATAATAATTAAAGAGGCCGGAGTTAGAGCTGTTCAAAGCAATTGTCAACGTTGCCACTCTCCACTCTTTGTAGGAATGGAATCGTGGACAAAGACCAACACTTTTAATCAACAAAATACAAAAATTTCACAACCACCAAAGATGTTTAGTCTATTTTTATCAACTAGTCAGGGGAGAACATGTTGGGAATGTCATAAACTTACTCCTCATGGAAATGTGCGCGGACTCTCTTCTACACCTTTTGCAAGAGTGCCTGTAGCAGGAAGTATGATTCCCGATTGGTTAAAATTAGAAATGAAAAAAGAAAAAGAAAAAGAAAAAGAAAAAGTAGGAGGTCGATAGAGTATGAATAGTATGAATAGGATGAAAAAATTTTCTTTTGAAAATATAAATAAACTACTAATTGAAAAACCATGGATTACTTGGGTAAGTTTTGTAGTAGCTTTGGTTACAGTTTTTTTGCTTGGGTTATTGGCAGCATCCATTATGGAGAGAAGAAGTGAATCGCTTATTGCTTTTGCTCCTAAGGTGAAGATTAATGAGTTAGAATCAAGAAATAAAATTTGGGGTGAAAATTATCCACGAGAATATACTTCATTTTTAAAGACTGCCGAAGGAAATTTTCGAAGCAAATATAATGGCAGTAATCTAGTTGATGAATTATCTGCAGATCCTTACATGGTTATTTTGTGGGCGGGATATGCTTTTTCTAAAGATTATAGTAAACCACGAGGTCACTTTTATGCAGTTACTGATATTAGAAATACTCTAAGAACTGGAGCTCCTAAGAATGAAAATGAGGGCCCTCAACCAGCAACTTGTTGGACATGTAAAAGTCCAGATGTCCCTCGCATGATGAAAGAGATGGGAATTTCTAATTTTTACTCTGGAAAATGGGCGGCCCACGGTCCTCATATAAATAATCCAATTGGATGTGCTGATTGCCATGATCCTAAAACAATGAACCTCACAATAACTAGACCAGCACTAATAGAGGCATTTGCCAGACAGGGAAAAGATGTTAATGAATCCACACATCAAGAAAAAAGAACTTTGGTCTGTGCTCAATGCCATGTAGAGTATTACTTTAAAGCAACAAACAAAGGAGCGGATCCAAAAAAACCTGGAACCTATCTAACTTTTCCTTGGGATAAAGGAAAATCAGTCGAAGATATTGAGCGATATTATGATGAGATGGAATTTTCAGATTGGACTCATCAATTGAGTCGGGCCAAAATGCTTAAAGCACAACATCCTGATTATGAGATGTGGGCCTATGGAATTCATGCTAAACGTGGAGTAAGCTGTGCTGATTGCCACATGCCCTACATTTCAGAGGGAGGAATCAAATCCACTTCTCATCACATTCAAAGTCCACTAAATAATATCAATCAATCTTGTCAAGTTTGTCATCGCGAGAACGAAGAAGAGTTAAAGCAAAATGTTTATGCTAATCAAGATCGAGTATATGAATTAAGAGGTAAAGTAGAAGAAAATTTAGTGCGCGCTCATATTGAAGCGAAACTTGCTTGGGATAAGGGAGCAACAGAGGATGAGATGAAACATGTTTTAAAATTAATCAGAGAGGCCAGTTGGCGTTGGGATTTTGCAGTCGCTGGTCACGGAAACTCTGCTCACGCTCCAGTAGAGTGTGCTCGAATTTTAGCAGGATCATTAGAAAGAAGTGGGAATGCGAGAGTGTTGTTAGCACGTATTTTAGCAAAACATGGAGTGAGTGCAGAGGTTTTACTTCCTGATCTCTCAACTAAAGAGAAAGCACAAAAGTTTATTGGTTTGGATGTAAGTAAATTAAAAAATGACAAAGATGAATTCTTGAAAACTATAATACCAAAATGGGATCTTCAGTACGTTCAAGAAATAAATAAGAAATAATAAAGTATGACCAACGGTAACGTTGTTTCTTTTCCTTACAATCTTTTTACTATCATCCTTTTTTTGCTCTTATGGAGTAGTTGGTTTTTTATTCCTTTTTTTCATCCAGTAATAAAGTTTTTGCAAAGTAAACTATTTGCTTTCTTTTTATTGGTTGCTATCGCAATTTTATTTTTAATAAAAGCGCTATTTGCACTAGAGCACATAGATAGTATTTTTTGTATTCCATGGTTGATTGTTTTTTTCCTTACACTACAATCACTCTTTTTTATTATAGTCAGTAGATTGAAATCAGCGATTACTTTTATTCTTCTTCACCTAGGATCTTTTTTAGTTATAGTCTGTATGTGTGCTGGGGCCGGAGATTTTTTAAGAGTAAAATTAAAACTTGTTCAAAATAATTTTATCGCAGAAGGAGTTGATCAATATCATAGAGTAGTTTCCTTTCCCTTTGCTCTTCAATTGAAAAAAATTGAAGTGGATTTTTATCCGCCGGAACTTATAATATCTGTGACATCTAAGCAACAAGTGTTAAAGCGAGTACCAATTGCTACTGGAGAATATTTTGATTGGTCAGATGGGAAATTTAATTATCGATTTAAAATAAAAAATTATTGGAATAAAGCTGTTCAATTTGAGGGGAAATTTTATCCTATTGATCATCTTGCATCATCGCCAACAGTTGTTTTGGAAGTTTATCAAAAAGATAATAACAATAATAATAATAACAATAATAAGGTCAGCGAGGAAATTCTAACGGTTGGTTCAGAAGTAGGTGCAATTCCTGCAAAATATTTTACTTTTAGTGATCAAACAACGGTAATGTTTTTAAGTAAACCACAAGCTAAAAAATATCTTTCACAAATAAAATATTATAATAAAAAAGAGGGAAATGTTTTCAATTATCAACTAATGGTAAATCATCCGCTAAACATAGATGGATGGAATATTTATCAACATAGTTATGATTTAAATAATAATTTAAATCATAGTATAATAGAAGCAGTATATGATCCTTGGTTGCCAGGAGTTTATATTGGATTTGGAATGTTACTTCTGGGTTCTATTTTGCTTGCTAGGAAACGTGCTAAGTTCACCTCGGTCGTAAGTGGATTTGTAAATACTAAATCATCAGTATTAGTCTTTGTATCAAAAAAATATCTAACGATATTATATATATGTGGTATAGGAATTTATCTTTTGTATCTTTGGATTCACTTGCATCGTCCACCATTTAAAACTGTTGGCGAAACAAAACTTATCTATGCTTTTATTTTGCCAGTAATAGGAGTTATTTTGGATAAAAAATTAAAGTTAAATTGGATATCCATTTGTACTGTTCTACTCTCACTTTTTTTTCTCTTTTTATATATAATTCATTCACAACCATTGGATCAAAATCTAGCACCAGCATTGCAAAGTCCATGGTTCATACCTCATGTTCTTTTATATATAATCTCTTATTCTTTACTTGCGGTGGCCACTATCTTTGCGATAAGAGATTTTATCAGAGGTCGGGCCGTAGAGCTAACAACCTCAATGGTTTACTTAGGAACTACATTCTTAACCATTGGAATGTTATGTGGTGTTTTTTGGGCCAAAACTACTTGGGGCCACTATTGGAATTGGGATCCCAAAGAGTGTTGGGCGTTACTTAGTTGGATTTTATATGTGCTTTTTATTCATTACCGATTATTTTTTCCAAATAAAATTAAATGGGCATACGTTTTGTTAGTAATAAATTTATTTTTTATTATGATTTGTTGGTTCGGCATAAATTATCTTCCTTATCATAACATAGAAGGCAGTTTAAAACTTCATACTTATGGATACTAAAAACCTAGAGTAAAGAAAAAATATTTATGTGTACTGCCATCTTTAGTTGTCATTGATAATACAATTCAAGTTGCTTCCTAATCATGAAACAAATGATATCTCTTTGAATTTAAGTCGCTACTAAAAATAGTTAAATGAATTTAGTTTTTATTTGTTAAGATCTTATTAGTAAGGAGTAAAGGAAAGAGGAAAGAGATAAGCAAACGAAGTGAAGTCATAAATTGGAGAAAATAGATAATGAATTTTAAATTTTTTTTAGTAGTTAAACTAATTTTATTTACCAATTTTTTATTATTAGGAAGTATAGCTCTATCCTCTGAGGAAAAAGATAATAAAAAATATCTCGAACTTTCAAAAGTAGAAAAGATTGAACTAGGTCAAAGAGTAAGATCCGCTGGTAAATTGTTGGTTGGGTGTCGACATAAAAAAGGTGAGCATTCACATGATGGATGGTCTACTTTGGATTTTGCAATTATAAAGGGTGAAAAAAATGAGATCTGTAGTGATTTTAAGTTTCTTCCTGAAATTGCATTGGAATTAGATTTAATAGGAAAAATAAATTGTGTTTTTTTAGAGGATTGTTGTCCACTTGATGGATGTTTGAATTGTGCTAATGATAGCATTGAAGTTCCAAAGGATAGTGAGAATAAAACTAAAGCTAATCTTGATAAAGGTAAAGCTAAGTTGGGAATAAAAATGTCCAAATGTATTAGCAGTATATTAAGTAAAGATGGATATTTTGTAGTTAATACATGCACACCAAGTAACATTCCTGGAGTTTCAAATTTAATGCAAAAATTAGAAAATATGCAAGAACTTGATTTATTAAACAAGGTTAAATTTTTTATTGCCAATGAAAAATTATTTCCTGGTTATTATACTATCTCTAAAAGGGTAAAGAGTTTGTCAGCTGATCAATTACAAAAAGTTATCTCTTTTTACCAAAAAGCAACATCACATGTGATAATGGGAGATGAAGAATTTTTTAACGAAGGAGTTAAAAAGGTTGTGCATGAGAAAGCAGAAAATTCATTAAAGAGTGGAGATAAGAGTGGAGATCTTAGTGATCGAATATGTGAGGAGATCTATGATTATTATTTTGGTGTTGTTACTTATAAATTCATTGAACAAAATGAAGAAATAAAAGTAATTTCATTTATAGATCGCACATTAGTAATGAAGAAAAATGGGAAATAATGAAAATAATGGAAAATTATAGGGGATTAAACAAATTTTTTCTTTAAGATTGTTTCAAGTGTTGGAGTACCAAACTCTTGTAATTCATACATAACTCTAAGAGATGGTTTTTTGATATTGATAACACGATTTAAATCAATTGGAGTTCCAATAATAACTAAATCACAATCAATACTATTTACAGTTGCTTCGAGATCTCTAATCTGCTCATCACCATAACCCATTGCTGGAAGTAATGTACCAATGTATGGATACTTTTGAAATGTCTCTGCAATTCTTCCTTTAACGTATGGACGTGGATCAATAATCTCTTTAGCACCATACTTTTGAGCAGCAACCATACCTGCACCAATTTTCATTTCACCGTGAGTGAGTGTTGGACCATCTTCAATAACTAAAACACGTTTGCCTGCGATCTTCTCATAATCTTTTACGAATAGAGGAGATGTTGCTTCTACTATGAGGGCATTTGGGTTTGTATTTTGAACATTACTTCTAACTGTTACGATATCTTGATAGTTAGCTGATTCCATCTTGTTTATTACAACAACATCTGCACGTCTTAAATTTACTTCACCTGGATGATATTTTAATTCATGACCTGGACGAAGTGGATCTACTACAACGATCTCTAAATCAGAGCGAATAAATGGAAAATCATTATTACCGCCATCCCAAATAATAATATCCGCTTCTTTTTCTGCTTCCTTTAAAATTGCGCCGTAATCAACGCCAGCAAAGATGGTGCTACCTTGAGCTATGTATGGTTCATACTCTTCCATCTCTTCAACTGTACACTTATGTTTTTTAAGATCATCAATTGATGAATATCTTTGAACAGCTTGCTTAACTAAATCGCCATATGGCATTGGGTGACGAATGGCCACAACTCTTTTACCCATTGATTTTAAAATTTCTGTAATTCTTCTGTTGGTTTGAGATTTACCACAACCGGTGCGAACTGCACAAACAGAGACAACTGGTTTTGATGATTTTAACATAGTTAAATCTGGACCTAAGAATCTAAAGCTTGCGCCTGCTGCAAGAACTGTAGATGCTTTATGCATAACATATTCATGAGGAACGTCACTGTATGAGAATATAACTTCATCAACTTTTTCTTTTTTTATTATTTCAACTAATTCACTCTCAGATTTGATAGGAATACCACGTGGGTATAATTTGCCGGCCAAAGCAGCTGGATAGGTTTTGTTGTCGATATCTGGAATTTGAGTAGCGGTAAAGGCCACTACTTCGTAATCACCATTATCTCTAAAGTACATATTAAAATCATGGAAATCTCTACCTGCAGCGCCCATAATAACAACGCGTTTTCTACTCATAAAGTTAACCTCCAAATTAGTTATTTATTGTTTCCCTATACTGCCTTAAAGAAAAACACTTTGCAAGTATCTACTAATAATTTTTGGTTAGGAGTAGTGATTAGGAGTGCTGATTAAGAAGTGCTGATTAGAATAGATAATAAAATTTAATTTGATTCCGCCGTGAGTGAAGGGAAAGATTGAGAGTGGTGTGTATTTGATTTGTCTGTGGTCAACGTCTCGAGGAATAATTATCGCCATTAGTGTGGGTGAGAATTTATTTATTAAAGAGGTCAAAAGTTTTTGAAAGTATAGTACTTGATTTTTTGCTTCTTTTTGTTTTAGTCGTACTCCATAGGGAGGATTTACAATTATTACTATTTTTGAATTGGGCGATAAATTTTTATTTGTAGATTCTTCTTCAAAGAGATCTGCTTTGATCAGTTGTAAATCTTTTGGAGGTTGATAATTTGCTAGTTCCCAATTTTTTTTAGCGGCATCTATTGCTCGCTCATCATTATCAAAACCTAAATATTTTTTAAAGTGATTGTTGTCGAGAATGAAGTTACTTGAGTTACTGAAGTTACTGAAGTTATCAATCTTTTCATATGATTTTAAATATTTTTTAAAGAGAGGAAATGTTGTGAATGAGTAGTTACGAGAAAAAATTGCAGTGTTAAAGAGAAGTGCCTCCAGTAAAAAAGTTCCTGAGCCAGTCATGGGATCAATAAGAATTGCTTCTTCCTTGGGAAAATTAATGGCCTCCTCTAATTTTAAGAGCAATCCTGCCGCCAAATTTTCTCTAAGTGGAGCTCTGGTTACAAATTTTTTATAGGAGCGTTTATAGAGAGCTTCTCCTGAAGTGTCGATGCTGATAGTGCAGAGATCATCTTCAAAGCGAATATAAATTGAAAAGTTTTCGATGTCGATTAATGATGCTTCCTCTTGTGATTTTTTCGAGGGTGGTTGACCGATGTAATATTTTTTAATTGCCTTTTCGGCAGTTTCAATAATTCTTCCTGTGTGATTTAGACGAGATTTTGTCGAAGATGCTTCTATAGAGGGAATTTGTCCTTTTAAATAATTATTCCATGGAAATTTAGTTAATTTATTAAAGAGTTTGGGAAAGTCTTTGCACTTGAAACTATCAAGTCTCATTAAAATACGAGTGGGAATTTTAAGAATGGTATTTAGTAGATACCCCATTTCTTCAGGTATAGATATCAAGAGTCCACCGTGTATTGTTATTATATCCATTTTTAGATCAGAATTTAGATCAGAAGTTAGATCAGAAGTTAGATCAGATGTTTTTGTAAGAGTGAGTGAGGTAAACAAATTAATAATTAGTGGCCACTTTATAGATAGTTCTTTGATTGCCAAATCCTCGAATGAGGGAGGAACTATAATAAAAAAATCTCGGTTACTTTTTCTTTTTAACATTGTATGGATTGGCAACTTCTGCTTTTTTACATTGTGGAGGATTTAAGGTTATTAATAAATCGTGAGGAGCATGCAGACCTGCTCCGACAATAGTGAATTTACCTGTAGATTTATCTTTGCATTTTTTTACGAATGTAATTTTTTCACTTTTTTCCAATGTCCCTGGTTTTGTCCAGTTATATTTAATCCAGCATCCATCATCAGAGAGTGAGCTTGCAAAAAGTTGCTGATCAACAATATAGAACCCCTCACCAAAATCTTTATGTATTTGATTTAAGCTTTGCTCTAGTGCGGGTTTAACTGGATGGAGTAATGTAATCTTATAAAGTAAATGGGAAGTAGCAGTTACATTATCAAGATAATCTAGAACCCAAATATAGTTGTCTCCACAAAAACGACTATTAACAATCATTGCAGCAGCAGATTTAGCATTATTTTTGTCCCCTAATCCAATATCTTCAATCCAGTGACATGCTATGAGCGCAGATTTTTTTGCACTATCTGCTGCCTTTGCTGGAGTAGAACAATTCTCATCTTTATAGAATGGTTTGGTAGTAATAATTTTTGAATTAGTTTGATCAGGATTTGCATATAGGGAAAAATTGATGAATGAACAAATGAAGAGTATTAAAAAAAACCTACAAATTAAGTTGATCATAATGAATACCATCATAGTTGATTAGGGGTTAATAATATAAAATACGTATATAGATTAACAAAATATTCAAAACTAAGCAATTTTATATAGGTATATTTTTCACTAGTTTTTTTACTTGAATGTGTATGTATTAAAATACGATTTTGAATTAAAATTTAATATTGAGAGTGTTTTTTTATTTTAAGGAGAAATTACAATGAAAGAGGTTGCTAACAATCAATTTTATGAACTTAGTTATGATGAAAAGAAAAATTGGGTTTATTGGACTATGAGAGGATTTTGGAAGAGTATGGCGGTGGCCCCGAATTTTGACAAGGATTGGGATAGTATTCAAGCATTAACAAAACCTGGTTTTAGGATTTTTGCAGATTTATCAAAATTAAAGTTGATGCCTGATGATGTTATGGAGGCGCAAAATGTAAGACAAGCTAAATTGATGGAGGGTGGTTGTAAGAGAGTTTCTGTTTTAATGGAAAATGAAGTGACTAAATTATCTCTAAACGATGCTCTTGAAAAAAATAAGATGCATGAGATTGTTAGATATTTTTTAGTGAGTGAATCCAAAGATGCAGAAAAATTTTTAGAAAAAGAATAGAAAGAATAGAAGGAATGATTTACATATGCAGACATCGTCGAAATATCAAAATCAAAATCAAAATCAGGTTAAATTAATTGAATGGTTTCTTAAAAAATTACCAATTCCCGCAATTTACTGTACAGATAATGGAGTAGTGAAAATAGCAAATGAGAAGTTTTTGGCGTTAGCAGAAATCACAGAAATCACTGATTTAAATTTTCTAAAGTGGTCCAGAAAATTTATTTCAGACAATAAAATTTACGAAGAGGTTATCTCTTCTTTTAAGAAGAGAGTGGAAGTTACAATTGAAATGCCAGTTCTATTAAAAGGCATTGATGTTAGTTGGGTATTAAGCATAATTCCTATTTCAAAAAATATTTTTGAAAATTTTGAAGATATAGATGGTCAATTTATCTTTTTAAAAAAAGGTGATGTGCCAGATGAGTATTATGGAGAGCTAGAGAAGTTTGCTTACGATCATCAAAAGAAGGCGGCGGAACTAAAGATGGCCAATCAAGAGCTTACTCGAGTAAGCGAACAGTTGCGATTATCAATGGAAAAGGAAAAGGAAATGGCGGTGTTGGAGGCACGTGCGGATACTGAACAGAAAAAATCGGAAGAATTAAGAGAGGCGAATCGACGATTGGAACAAAAGGAGCATGATTTACAAGAAAAGTTACTGCAAGTAGAAGGGTTTAATCGCATAATGGTAGGAAGAGAGTTAGAGATGATTAAGTTAAAAAATGAAATAAACACTTTATTAGTAGAGCTGGGTAGAGCAAAAAAATATGCTGATCATACTAAATAATAATAGAGATAAAGAGATTAAATTATATGTAGAGGTATATGATGTCGAAGATAGTTTTACTGGCCCCGTATAATAATTTATCATTAAAAACAAAAGTACTTTTGTTGATTATTTTTAGTACAATTCCTTTACTCTTTTTAGGAATTTTTTTGTCAAAGTCTACGGATCTTCAAAAAGAGAATATCAAGCGAGTGATGAAAATAGTTCAGGAAAAAAATCAATTGATTACTGGGCTTGAGTTAAGCATTACCGAATTACATAGTGGATTGTATAGCAATATTGTGGAATATTGCAATCAAATGATTGAAGAAAAGGAATTTCGGGATTCATCGAACAAGAATAAGCAAGAACTAGATGATACTAAAATAACTATTAATCAACTTATTCAAAATGATTCATCTCTTAGCGTAGATGAAAAAAATATCTTAAAAACTACACTGACTTTAATTGCAAAATATGAGGTGGATATTAAGAATGCCGAGGATATGGCCATAATGGCCCGTTCAATGGTTGCCGCTGATACTAAGAACACTTATTTACTTCTTAAAAAGAATTTAAAAGAGGTTCATGAGCTGCAAGCAAAAATTTTTTCAAAGGAGATGGGAGAGTTAGATAAAAATTTGAGTAAGAATGTGCAGATTACTAAGTCGATTACGATTGCCACTGTCATATTATCAATTATGTTTTCATTGGTTTTTTTCTATTATTTAATTTATTCCATTCGTAAAATTGCCAAAGTTGCCTCTGATATTGCTGCTGGAGTGATGAAGTTAGTTGATGAACGGGAGATAGATAAGAGTGAAGTTGGAGATTGTTTTAGATCGTTAAATAATATGATAGCAGTTTTAAAGCATGCCAATGAAAAAATAAATAGATTAAATGTTTCTAGGTCTCAGGAATTAAAGAGTGTAAAAGAAAAACATGACAAAATAAATCAAGAGATAAATTCTGCTGATAGTGGATTAAAGCAGATGATTAAGAATACAGAGGAACAAAATAAAAAATTAAATCAAGTTGCCGGTGATATTGTTATTCAAACTAAAGAGGGGATGAGCATTATTGAGATGATGTCCACTTCGATAACAAATATTGAAAATTCTAATAAAGATTTAAGTGAAATAATGTCTTTGATGAGACAGATTTGTTCTAAGACTGCAATGATTGATGATATTGTGTTTGAAACAAAAATATTATCATTTAATGCTTCTATTGAAGCTGCTCAAGCGGGAGAGGTTGGAGTTGGCTTTGCAGTTGTTGCCAAAGAGGTTGGTAATTTGGCAAAGATGAGTGGAGAGACTTCAGGAGCGATTGGAACAATTTTGGAAGATGGACAAAAGCAGGTTGAAGAGATAATTGCCAATATAAAAACACAAGTACAGCAAGCAAAACAAGTTGGAAAGGATTCAGCAAAGAGATTTTCTCAGACCATAAGTAATGTGCATGTGTTATTGGAACAGGTGCAGACAGTGAAAAATTCATTAGTATCAGAGCAGAGAGTGATAGAAAATCATTTGAATACTATGAAGGTATATAGTTAAATTGTTTTTGAGTTTATTTATTTAAAACTACTAACCTCTTTTATCGTTAGAGTATCACTATAAACACCAGCGGTTTGAGCGTAGAAACGAACAGTACCATCTGCTAATTTGTGTTCAACTCCTTTAATAAAAGCAACTTTTCTAAATGGAACTGATTCATCTTTACCTGGTTTCGGCCACCAGTATTCTACCCAACCACCATCTTTGTTGTTTTTAGCTGTATCACATAACTCTTTGAAGAAGGGTTTTCCTTTTTTATCTTTTAGATCCAACAATTTTTTTCCTTTGAGTGGTTTGTAGGGATGACCTACTACTGTGTATTCAGCACAATTATAGGTAGAAAAATACATCTCTCCTTTTCCCCATACTGATGCAGGAGTCTCTTTGTTAAATTGTTCGAGTGCTTTTTCTTCGCCTTTGCTCTTAACTTCATTGATTAAATAAACTAGACCTTCATTTACTTTTTTTACAATCTCTTTTGCCTGCTCTAGTTCGGTCGATTTATCGGCCGACTTGTCGCCCGATTTATCGGAAGCGAGAAGAGGTGTAAGGATTAAAGAAAAACTAGCACAGCAGATACACAGAATAGAGATAATGTTTAATTTCATAAAAATTCCTCCGTTAATTAAATAATTAAATTGGTATTGCATAAAGCATGAACTCACTTTTATTACTTGGTAGTTGTCTTGTGTAGATTATTTTTAATTTTAGTTTTAGCTTAGTTAAGTTTTTTAGCAGAGTGGGTATTTTAGAATGAGTAAAGTTTTTTGTAAGTTTAACAGTAAAAAAGAGTCCTCGAAGTTTGTTAGTGGGTTTATTAGTGCAATGTTCGTTGTTGAAAAGTTTTTTTAAAGTGGAGACGACGTAAAGAGGATCTAGATTTATATCAATAACAATCCAATTAAAAGAATATTTTGAAAGGTGATTGTCAGTAATCTTTTCTAGTGGAAGAGCAATATGAGTGAAATTTTTATGAGAAGTACAAAGTGGACTCATTTCCGCGGCATCTACTGCTACAACGTTTAGTTTGTGTTGTAAAAAAAAGTAGCTAATGCCACCAGGGGCGGCACCAATATCCAGCACGCACTCTTTTTTATTTATTTTTTCTCCACTTAAAGCTAATGCCTCTTTGATTTTATAGTAAGCGCGAGAGGGGAGTGGGTTGGATTCGGATTTGGATTCGGATTGATGGTAATTTAAGATAGTTCTATATTTTCCGAATGGGTGGATTCCTAAAAAGAAGTGGTCATCATCAATTTTTATTACATCTAAGACTAATGCTGATTCTTGCGGGTCTTGCTGCTCTTGCAGATCTTGATCGTTACAGTTGTGAAAATTTAGGATTACATTTTTGTTAGAAAATTTTTTTCTAACAGAGGATATTTTTGCTGTAAGTTCAGACTTATTGCTCATGCCTATGGAATTTCCATAGGCATGAGCAAAAATAATATCAACGTCAATGTCATCAACTTTGTAGGTTAATAATCCATTCTTAGAGTAACAAATTTTAAAGTGAGGATACTTTAATTTTATTTCATCTTTTAATAATTTCTTGTATTGATCATTGACTAAAAAGTAGAGGTAGTTTGTTAGCATTTTAATCTTCTAATTCTAATGTTTTTCAAAGGGCACACCGACTGCTGCTGGAGCATTGGTTCTGCCAACAAAACCCATTAAGATTAATATTGTTAAGATGTATGGAATCATCGCTAAAAGTTGTGAGGAGATATTTACTCCTACTTGTGGATTTCCTAAAAAGATTACAAATGCCTGTGCTCCTCCGAAGAGTAGACATGCAAGGGTTGCACCTTGTGGTTTCCATTTACCAAAGATGATGGCCGCCAATGCTATAAAACCTTGTCCTGAAATTAGAGTGGGCCTAAAATTTGAAACCACTGAGAGCGCCATGGAAGCTCCACCAATTCCTGCTAAAAATCCAGAGCATAAAACTGCGATGTAACGAATTTTATATACGCTGATACCGAGACTGTCAGCTGCTTTAGGATGTTCACCAACTGCCTGCATACGAAGACCAAGACGAGTTTTATAGAGTACAAACCAAATAATCGCCATTAAAACAAATGCTAAATAAACAGTAGCATATTGATTAAAGATTAAATCGAAGAATGAATTTTGAGCAAAGAATCCATTAAGTGGTCTAGGAATTTTTTGATCGAGAGGAATGGAAAGAGACATAGTTGTTCCATCAAAAAATATTCTACATAAAAAAATGGAGATACCAGGCCCTAAAAAATTTATGGCCATACCAGAGATCACTTGGTCGGCCGCAAAGTGAATGGAGGCAATTGCATGAAAGAGTGCTAACACCATCGCTGCACTACCGGCCGCTAAGAGTGCAATCCAAGGATTGCCAGTGAAGTATCCAACCGTTGCACCAATAAATGCACCGATGGTCATCATACCTTCAAGACCAATGTTTACTACTCCTGATTTTTCAGAGATAACACCTCCGAGAGCAGTAAATATCAGAGGAGTGGAATACATTAGAGTGGTTCCGAGAATTAGAGCAATATCTGAAAACATTATCTATTCCCCTCGCTAATTATTTTTGTAATTTGCTTAATTTGCTTAATTTTTTTAATTTAAGTTCTGAGAGTATTTTAAATAATTTTGGTATCGCCATAAAAAATACAATTATACCAATCATTATACTTATTATCTCAGAGGGTGCTTCCATTGCTGATTGAATTTTAGCACCACTATACTTTAATCCTCCAAATAGAAAACCAGAGAGCACGCAACCTAAAGGAGAATTTCCTCCAATGAGGGCCACAGCGATTCCATCGAAACCATAACCTTCAGTTGCTGCAAGAATGGCAATATTTTTTGATACTCCCATTACGTGTAGAGAACCAGCAAGTCCTGCTAGTCCACCAGATATGAACATAGCAGTGATCATATTTTTTCGAACGTTGATGCCGCCATATTCAGCAGCATGCTTATTAAAACCTACGGCCCGCAACTGATATCCCATAGTGGTTTTATTTAGAATGTAATAGATAATTAGGGCCGCCAAAAATGCGATAAAGATTCCAGCATTAAATGGTGGACGTAAAAAATCACCAATTAAAGGATGAAGATCTAAAAATGCTACACCGGCATCTGAATACTTCCAATTTTCGAGTATGGTAATACTACCACTCGCATTTATATCAAAAGATGCTTCACTTTCTGGTTTTCGAAATCCCGGCAACATTACAATATAATTTTGCAAGTAGAGTGCAATCCAGTTAAGCATGATTGTAGAAATCACTTCATGAATTCCAAAGCGTGATTTTAAAAATCCAGCAACTCCTCCCCACAGTCCAGCGGCAACAACACCAATTAACAAAATGGTGGGTATTTGAATGTAAGATGGAAGATTAAGAAAGTATCCAGCGTAGGCGGTGGCAGTTGCTCCTATAATAAATTGTCCTTCGGCGCCGATATTAAATAAACCAGTTTTAAAGGCGAAGGCGACGGACAAACCAGTAAGAATAATTGGAGTAGATTTGATGATAGTATATGAGACGTAACTAAGTTTAGAAAAAATTCCTAGAAACATTATTTTGTAAGCTTCGAAGGGATCAAAGCCACCAAGCTTTAAAATTACTCCAGCAATAACAAACCCAATTAAAATTGAAACTAAAACAAAAAAAATATTTTTTAGTTTGCTACTCATTATCTTTTTCCTCCGCTTGCTCCTCCACCACTTCCTCCACCACCCATCAGTACTCCAATCTGATTCTCATCAGTTTGATCTGCTTTAAATATCGCTACAATTTGTCCGTGGTAGATTACTGCAATTCGATCAGCAACATTTAATACTTCATCTAACTCTAATGAAACTAAAAATACTGCTTTACCATTATCTCTTTGTTCAATTAGTGAGCGGTGAACATATTCAATTGCTCCTACGTCTAATCCCCGAGTTGGTTGAACTGCAATTAACAAGTCAGGATTGTGAGTAATCTCTCGTGCAATAATAATTTTTTGTTGATTTCCTCCCGAGAGATTTCGTGCTAGCGCCAGATGATTTGCAGGACGGATATCGAATTTAGAAATTAACTTATTAGCAAAATCTGTGATGCTTTTGTGATTTAACATTCCTATCTTAGAAGAGAAGCTAGGATCTCCATGAGTTTGTAAAATCATATTCTCTTCGATGGAAAAATCCAGCACCAATCCATGCTTTTGGCGATCCTCTGGAATGGTGGCAATCTTATGTAAAAAAACTTCTCGTGGAGTTTTATTGGTGATTGGTGCTCCATTTATATAAACTTGGCCACCACTTTCTACTTTTCGAAGTCCTGTAATGGCCTCTACTAATTCACTCTGGCCATTGCCATCAACACCAATTAATCCTAAAATCTCCCCTGAACAAACCTCTAAATTAAAACCATTAACCGCCAACAAACCACGATTATCTTTTACCTTTAAATTTTCAATCTTTAAAATTGGCCTGCCAGAGGTAGCATCTTTTTTGGGAACTTTTAAAATTACATCTCGACCTACCATCTTTTGTGCTAGATCTTGCTCTGTACATGAGGGCACATGGAGAGTATCTATATATTTTCCTCTCCTAATTACTGTACAGTAATCGGCCATCTCTTTTATCTCTTTTAATTTGTGAGTGATGATGATGATACTTTTTCCCTGAGCACTTAAATTTTTAATGATCTTTGCAAGCTCAGTAATCTCTTGAGGAGTAAGCACTGCTGTTGGTTCATCTAAAATTAAAATCTCAGCACCACGATAGAGCATCTTTAAAATTTCTACTCGCTGTTGCTGGCCCACAGTGAGATCTTGGATCTTGGTGAGAGGATTAATAGTGAGTCCAAATTTTTTAGAGATATCTTCTACCGACTCAATCGCTTTTTTCATATCGAGAGGGGCGAGTGACATGTTGAGGTTATGTAGGAGTGGCTCTTGCCCTAAGACAATATTTTCAGCAACAGTAAATATGGGCACCAACATAAAATGCTGATGAACCATTCCTATTCCAAGTCCAATCGCGACTGATGGATTATCCAAATCCACTCTTTGGCCATTGATAAATATCTCACCATGAGTTGGTTGATAGATACCATACAAGAGATTCATCAGTGTTGATTTACCAGCTCCATTTTCCCCTAGTAGAGCGTGAACCTCTCCCTTATGAACAGTGATCGAGATGTTATCGTTTGCAACGAAATTACCAAATACTTTGGTAATGTTTTTCATCTCTACCGTTACTTGAGATTTTTGTGTAGAGTTTTGGTTTGGACCTGGATTTGGACTTGAGTTTTTGTTTTGATTTTGGTGTTGATCTTTATTTTCTTTTTCTTTCATTCTTCCATTATAATCTAAAGTTTGTGCGACTTTAAGAATTTATTATAATCATTTTCAGTTGCAGGTGGAACAAGTTTGCCTTTTATAATATCAAGCTTTAAATTATCAACTTCTTTTAAAATATTTGCAGGTACATGTTTAGAAGTTGAAGGAGCAATATCTACGCCACCATCTTTTAAACTATAAGTTATAGTTGTGCCACCCTTATAAACGCCCGCCTTTAAATCTTTAGCAACGTTAAAGATAGCATGATCAACTCGCTTCATTGCTGAGGTAATAACCGTGTCTGGCGCTAAACTATTTTGATCTCTATCAACTCCAATCGCCATCTTCTTTTGTTCTTTGGCCGCTTCTATAACTCCATCACCAACTGATCCAGCAGCTGCAAAGATTATATCAGCACCTTGTTTGAACATTTGATTAGCAATTGCTTTTCCTTTAGCTGCATCAGTAAAGGATTCAGCATATTGATCGATGATTTTAATTTTTGGATTTGCAAATTTAGCTCCGGCCATATATCCATACTGGAATACTTGGATTAGAGGAACTTTAATTCCACCAACAAAACCAATTGTTCCACTCTTGCTCATTTTACCAGCAATATATCCGACTAAAAAACATGGCTCTTCAGATTTAAATAAAACTCCAATTAAATTTGCTGGAGTCTTTTCATAACCAACATCAATGATTGCATATTTTTGTTTTGGGTTTTGTTTAGCGGCGGCCAAGATCTTATCACTCATCTTAAAACCAATTCCCCAAATCAAATCATTTTTTCCATCCATTAAAGTTTCAAGATTAGAAGCGTAATCTGCATCTTGTTTTGATTCTTGATAGGATACTTTTATCGCTAATTCACTCTTCGCGCGTTTAAGTCCTTCCCATGCCGATTGATTAAATGATTGATCATTGATTCCGCCAACATCAGTGACCATTCCAATTTTTATATCTTTAGCTTCGGTTATACTTTGAGTGCTAAGAAAAAAAGTTAGCGTTGTTAGCGTAAATGAAAAAAGAAGTAAAATTTTTAACATGTTAGTCTCCCAGTTATAGAGTTATAGAGTTATAGATTTATAGATTTATATAGAATGTTCATTTTGCATTCATAATGTGTCGCGATTTTAAGATAAAAGTACAAAAATGTAAAAGTTTAAATTTAAGTTGATTAAGTTGATTAATAAGTAGCGAACATAGGATATCAGAAGTTTGAGTTAGTCTGGATTAGCTTAATGTATATGTATATTAGTGGACCATTTTGATCAATCTATAATCAATTGACTACTAATAATTGAATCAATTAGTTTATTAATTTAATCAGAAGTAAAATAGTATAATATTTAAAAGGGGGTACCAATGTTGGCATTTATTATGTTGTTAGTAGTGATTATTGGTGGAGGAATGCTCTACAAGCGAATTGAAAAATTAGAAAAGGAGATTGAAGCAGAGAAGAGAGATAAAGCAAACAAATGAAACATAAAGCATGTGAAAAGTGTGTTGATTCATTAGGGTGGACCAATGTTGGTGGCAATAGTTTTATAGCATTGGTGAAAATGTATTTAGGTTTTGTTGGCGGTAGTACTGCACTCTTTGCTGATGGTATTCATTCATTTGGAGATGTTGCTGGCTCAATAACAATGTTACTGGGTCTGAAGGTTGCAAAAAATTCGCACAGTAATCGTTTCCCTTATGGCTTTGGTAAATTTGAGTACATTGCTGCTTCTGTAATTTATGTGCTGTTATTTTTGATTGGGATTTATATTTTTATAAATGCCATTCATATAATTTTATTAAAGCATCCAATAAATCCTGACATGGTTACAATCATCGGTGCCTTGATTTCTCTTGCAGCTAACGAACTTATGTATCGTCAAAGTATCTGTGCTGGTAATCAGTTGAATAGTCCTTCAATGATTGCCAATGCTCATGAAAAGAGAGCAGATGTTTGGTCATCACTGGCAGTTTTAATTGGTATTATTGGATCAAAGATGGGATTTCATTTTCTCGATCCATTGATGGCACTTGTGGTGAGTTTTTTTATTTTTAATATCTGTATTACCATGACATACCAATCGATTAAGGGTTTAATGGATTCCGCCCTTCCTAAAAAAGATCGAGAAACAATTCTTCAAGAAATAGATAAGTATTCAACTGAAGTAGAATTAAAAAATTTGCGTACAAGAGAGATCGGACAAAAAGTCAGCATTGAGATTGAGGCGAAAGTAAAAGCGAATATGATTTTAGAAAATCTCGATATGATCAAATTTAAATTAAGAGAAGAGATTATGAAGAAGATAGAGCGAGAGGGAGAGGTTAGATTTTTCTTTTCGCTATAATAAAGTCACTATAATAAATTATAAATTAAGAATAAGAAGGATTGCAGGCAGTGGAAGAAGTTAATAAAAAAACTGAACAAGAATTTTGTATGAAGCAGTTTAGGCCAGTAGTGGGAATTATTCTGATTCTGCTTATAGCAGTGATAATTTCAACAATCTTTTTTGAACATCGACGTGGTGGTGGCGGTAACGGTGGATTTGGTAGTGGCCTTGGTGGATTTTTTCATAGAGGAGATGGTGGTGGGACCGCTAAAGGTTACATGCATAGAATGGCCAATACTACAGGCGGTGGAAAATTACCTATTCAAATAGGAGCGAAGATGGTTCATCCTAATTATGGACAAAACTGTCTAATGTGCCACTCGGTAGCAGGTGGTGATAAGAAGCCGGCCATTCCCGCAGGTCCTATTACTCCAGATGCTACTTTAATTCATCCATTCTGGGGTGAATGTGTAAAATGTCACAAAATTACAGGAGCAGGCGCAGGAGGTGCAGGTGGAAAACCTGTTGCATATATAAATACAGTTGTAGGAAAAAATATTTGGGGTGCAAATTGTATAACCGTGACTAGCGCTCTAGCAGAACAATATAATTTGCCAACTACCACTGGAGTATTAGTTAATGATGTGGAAAAAAATTCTTTTGCTGATCAAGTGGGAATTCAAGAGGGAGATATAATTCAATCAATAAATAATCAAGATGTAGCAGAGGTGGGACAAGTTTTATTGGCATTAGCAGATAAAAATGTTGGAGATGTACTTAAGTTAAAGGTTGTAAGAAATAAGAGAAAAACTAAGAATCTAAAATTTAAGATGACAGATCTTGCTTTATCTACAACATCTAAACCAAATAAATTTGGAATAATGTCTTCAGGTGCAGATTTAAATTCACCAGTTGCTTATAGTTTTGTAAATGCCATCTACTTGTTAGTTTATGATTTAACTAATAGTACTTTTTACGCTGTGAAAAATCCATTTAGAGGTTCACCTAATCACCAAGTTGCTAACTGGGTTGTTAGTCAAAAAGTTGGAAATGTAGCAGTTGGAAATATTAATGAGAGTGATCTTTTAAATTTACAGCAAGCAAATATAAAAGTCTTTGCAGGAGTCTTTGGGCGCGCATCGGACGCGGTAACTCTATATCAGAGAGGAACTTTGACTCCTAAACTAGAACCAGGACAAGTTGCTCTAACAAATAATAAAGTAAATATGGTTGCAATCCCTGTAAATTTTCCAGATCCGGCGGCCAACATTACTCCACGAATGGAAAATGCTCATTACTTTATAAAAATTGAACTCGATAAAAATAAATTTGAAGCGATAACTAATCCTGAGTTCGGCCATGCTAAAAATGATGGTGCTTTGGTTGCACAGTTTTTGGCCGATAATGAAATAGATGTAGTAATCGCTAATCAAATATCTGGTGATACATTAATAGAATTAAAAAAATTAAATATCGGCGTTTATCCAAATGTAGTTGCAAGTGTAGAAGAGGCGATAAGGCAATTTCAAAACAATAAATTAAATTCCTTATAGAGGGGTTAGCGGGGTTATTTGTGAGCAGTTGGAAAAAATTTAATTGGCGTAATCTAAGTGCTGGTAGTTCAGGCAGTTCAGGCAGTTCAGATGATGAAACTTCATGTAATGGTTTAAATCTTCGGATCTATTTAATAGGAGTTTTAGTTACTGTTGCAGCTTTATATCTTTTCTTCGGATGGGGAAAGAGTGAACGTACAAGTTTAAATCAAGCAGGAAGAACACCTGAATCAATTAGACCACCTGAAACTGAAGTTGTTGAACCACCAGTGGAAGTACCAGTTGAAGTACAAGCGGGAGGAGCACCGGCCGCAGCTGCTCCAGTAACTGCTCCAGCAACTACACAAGTAGATTTTGCTCCCTTTGGATCTAAATCTACTCTAGGACTTCGAGTTGGTCCAATCGATCAATGGAACATGACAAGTTTGGGCCTTAAAAATAATAATGGAGCAGTAGTTTTATCAATAGCACCAGGGAAGATGGCCGATATAGCAGGATTAAAAGAGGGAGATGTAATTATACGACTTGGAAATAAGGGTGTAAATGATGTGAAAGATTTTCAAGAAGCACAAGATAGGTTGGTTGCAGGAAATCGTTACAAAATTGGATTTATTAGAGCGAAAAAAGAGTTAATTACTAATTTTATTTATAAACCTGCACCTACAGTACCAGCACCTACATTAGCGGCCGCCAACTTAAATCAAGAGTTACTTGGATGGATGGGACTAGGATTACAAAATATAGATCCATTAATGAAAGAGAGATTAGGACTTCAAGATACTAAAGGGGCAATTGTAAGTTATGTAGAAAATATCTCTCCTGCAGCTGATGTTAATTTTCAACAAGGTGATGTCGTTATTGAGGTTGCAGGAAGAACAGTTAGAGATGTGAGTGATGTTCAAAGAGTTTTATCTAAAAGACATATTGGTAGCAGTATAAAGCTTACTGTTTTAAGACAGGGAAAAAAATATAATTTAAAAGTAACATTAACTAAAGCTCCAACATTGGTAACTAAACCTCCAGTACTTCCTGGTGCTGCGGTAGAGACGGAAGCTGCTTGGGTTGGATTAAGTTTAGAACCACTAACTCCTGCAGAGGCAGAGGAACTTAATTTACCAGCGAACACTAGAGGAATGGAAGTGGCCGCTGTTAATAAGGGTGCCGCTGCTAAAACTGGAATTCAAGTTGGAGATGTTATTATTGGAATAAATGGAGAGGCACTTACAGGACTGCAAGCTTTTAATAAAGCAACTACAGATGCTAATGGTGCTTTACTTGATGTTTTACGAGGAGGAAAGCATCTTTATATTTCTATTCCAGCGCCAAAAGATCCTTCGCTTAAATCAGGACCAAATGGAAAACTCTATCAAGTTGCTACTACTACGGGGGGCACGGGGGGTACTACTGTTGCGTACAAAGATGTAGCAATAGGAGCATATGGTGATACTCTATTTTCTCAAGTCTATCCTAATTTTGAAAATGCACCTTACTTTATAATTTACGATATAAATAATCGTAGATTTGAAGCGATAAATAATCCGGCCCTGAAAAATATTGATTCTACTCAGAGAAAATATATTGTAGCACAATTTTTAATTGATAGAGGAGTTGGTTCAGTAATTGGTGGAAATGTAGAGCGAGATACTACTTCGCAAATTAAATCAGAGGGAATTGATGTCTATGCGGGTGTCTTTGGAAATATTAACAATGCAATAACAATGTATATAGGAAGTAAGTTAGTTAATAATTAATATGATTTTTTTTATTATTACTATTTTTTCTTTTTTGTTAACCAATGTGTCTGTGTTTGCACAACAAGCAGATAATGTGCCGTCTGTGCTGTCTGTGCAACAAGAGAAACAAAAAATTGCTATCGCTAAGGCGAGACACTCTGTAGTGAACGTTAAAGCATATGATACAAAAAAAATTGGAGCGATTGAAAAAGTTGGTTCAGGTGTTATTATTAATCGCCGTGGATTTGTAGTTACTAACTCCCACGTTGTATCTGGATTTAGTACTATTGAAGTTGGAATGCTTATTAACTCTTCAGTTAATTATTTTTCGGCAACATTGGTAGTAGATAATAAGAGTGAAGATCTAGCACTATTGCAAATAGATGAGGGACAAAATCAAACAGGGCGATTTATTCCAATAATTTTTGCTAATTCACCAGAGTATATGGTTGGCGATCCAATCTTGGTGATTGGTAATCCTTATGGATATAATCATTCAGTTACCAATGGAATTATAAGCAAAGGAAAGCGAACTGTAAAAATTGGCGGCATCTTTTATCGAGATATGATTCAAACAGATGCCAGTATTAATCAGGGAAATTCTGGTGGAGCAGTTATTAATATGGATGGTGAATTGCTTGGAATAACCACTGCAATCTTTTCTGTTACTGAGAGTTCAAATGGAATTGGATTTGCTATCCCTAGTACGAGAGTTCAAAAATTTATAGATGCTTCCGTTGGACATTTAAAGAGAGGAGCACTCTTTGATCTTAAAGCAACTAAAGTTGCACAAGTTACAGAGAAAGAGACCATTAATTTAAATGCACCTGTTCCTCATAAATTCTTAGGTGACTGTACAAAATGTCATCTCTTAGCATTTAAAACACCAATCACTCCTCAAGAGAGAATTCCTCATCCGATGATGGGTGCGTGTACTAAATGTCATGATATTGTAACCAAGAAACCTGGTGCACTGGCGGCGGTGGCGCAAACTAATTTGATGGATCCTTCAATGATGAATCCAATGAGTGATCCAATGATGAACAAAGTAATGAAGGATTATTTCAAAGATAAGAAGAGAAATAATTATCGATTACCAATGAAGCAGTTGATTTTGTATACTGCAATCTTGTTGATAGTGATGGCAACAGGGGTGGGTGTTTACGTGGATGTAAGAAGAAAGAAAGATAAAAGTAAAGGTAATATTATAAATGGATAGAAATAAAAAACTAACAGTCGTTGTAGCAGTATTAATTATCATAACATTCATAGGAATGTATGTTCATTATCTGCAAGCATCGAAAGAGATAAATGGAAAGTTCTCTCAACAAAAATCCGTGCAAAATATGCAAAAGATACAAAATACGAATGTAGCTAGAAAAAATGTTTTACCTCCACCTGATGTTTTAGATTTTAATAAACTAAATAATAATCAAAATGAACGTCAGCAAGTTACGACAACTAGAAATATTATAAGAAGAATTAGACCTTGTGTGGTTACCGTTGTTAGTTATCCAAATGAAATATTGGCCCCGAATGGAAATAGCTATGTTAAGACACTTGATCCCTATCAAAATGGTGCTAAATATATTAGCTCAGGAATTATTGTTGATAGTAGTGGAATTGTCTTAACAACTAAAGATGCAGTTCCTACAAATAAGATTGAAATTAAATTGTTTAGAAGAAAACCCAATGTCTTTAGTGCAAAGATTTTAAAAATTGATAATGATTTGGATTTGGCATTACTACAAATAGATGGACTTTCAAATACCTTCTCATGTCCATTAGGAGATTCATCTACTGCTCAGGTTGGCGATATTGTCTATGCATTAGGTAGTCCCTTCGGTTTTGAGGAGACAGTGACTTCAGGAATTATTAGCAGTAATCGCAAGAAAGTTAGTATTGATGGAAATGTCTTTAAATCGCTTATTCAAATCGATGCCATTATTAACAAGGGAAATAATGGTGGAGCACTGGTAAATATTGATGGTGAAGTTATAGGTGTAAATGCCGCCATCTATTCTGATAATGCTACAAACTCTACATTTTCAGGAATAGGATTTGCGATTCCCATAAACAATACAAAGAGATTTATACAAGGAAAAGGATTTACTAATGGAATTTAACTTTAACTTGAGCAAGAAACAAAAAGAGTTGATGAACACTCTGATAATAGTTTTAGTAGTATCAATTGTTACTACTTTTATTTATTTTAAAATTAATCCTCGACCCAATTTTACAACAACTATAAAACAAGCTGGGCAGATGGCCTTGTCAGCAGCAAATATGGCCCAACAACCAGCGGATCCACCTGGAACAACATCTAATGTTTTACCACCAGGGCCAGTTGCGGGAGGACAGATACAAAACATAAATCCAAATCTAAACCCAAATCAAAATGCAAATCAAGGACAATATATCTCTGGTGGACAATATGTATGTTCTCAATGTGGACATACTGGTCTTCCAAACTTTGATCAAAATGGTGTTCCTCACTGTAGTGAATGTGGTGGAGTGATGAATATAAATAGAGTGGAATTTAACGAAGCAGTACAAATATGTGCGAATAATAATTGTCCAAATACAAATATTAAGTAGAGTATGGATAACGTAGATAATAATAGTAATAATAATAACAGTAGTAATGAAAACATCAGTAGTAGTGGTAGAACTATTATTGTTGTGATTGCTTTTATTATTATCTCATCTGTTGTTACTATGATTTTTTTTGCTAATAGAAATAAAATTAATGTAAGCAAAGATATTGATACTACAAAAAAAATAATGGATACTCAGCGAGTGGCGAAGGTGTATCAAATTCATAAAGATCTAACAATGAATGAATATAAGATAAAACCGCTGCTTAATTCTTTAACGAAAGCATATTGTCCAGGTGATAATAGTGGTAAGGGGTATGTTACCATCTGTTCAAGATGTAATGTTCCTTTGGAGGCGACCAATAAAAAAGATCTTTTCCGTTGTCCCATATGTGGGCAAGAGGTTCATGTGGGATGTCCACATGATCCGAAAACTCACATGATTGCCTTAAATAGTAGAGAGCTTAGTTTTTTATTTGATATTAAAGGTTATATCTGTCCTGTGTGTGGAAGTATTGAAGCACCTTTGTGGGATAATCAAGGAAGACCGAGATGTCCATATTGTAAAAATGTTATGAAAATTTATTATAATACCAACAATACCAACAATACCAACAATAATGGTGTGAGATTATAGATTATGAAATACATAAATAGACCTATTACAATTATTATTTTAAGTATTTTGGCGACAATATTTTTTATTCAAAACTCAGATCACGTTGATCTTCAAATATTTTTTGGAAATCCAATTAGAATTAGACTCATTTTTCTTATGATGATAGCAGGAATAATCGGTTATGTTTGGTCAACCTACAACGCTCTTAAAAAGCAGAGGCAATTATTAAAGGAGATAAAAATTTTAAAAAAGATGGCGTCTAAGTGATGGAAGTACAAAATAAATGTTTGAAATGTAAAAGTTATGTCGAATACCTTCAGGTATCAGGGACAATTTTATTAATTATAACAAAAGTTGTAGTGGGAATTTTTGGTAATTCAACAGGACTTCTGGCCAGTGCGATTCACTCATCTGCAAGTTTGATAAATTCCATTTCCATGTATATTTTTAAAAAGTGGGGAGGCAAACCCGCCAATCAAAATTATCCCTATGGTTATGGAAAAATCGAATATATCTCCGCTGCAATGTCGAGTGGTGCGCTTATTTTGCTATCACTTTATTTGTTTTTTATAAATCTGAAGAGTTTAATTTTTAATATGTCTGGAATTACTACTGGAATAGGAATAATAGCACCTTCTTACACCATCATACCTGTAATTATCATTTGTATTCTAATTGATGAGATGGGATTTTATTATCACCAATGTGTTGGCCAGCACTTTGAAAATAATACTATCTTATCTAATGCTTGGGTCTTTAGGACCGATTCCATCTCACTTGTTGTCGTTTTCCTAGGTGTTTTGGCCACAATTTTTGGATATATTGGTGCAGATAAAATTGTAGCATTGATGGTACTTGCATTTGTGATCTTTACTTGCTCAAAGTTATTTATAGAGGCAGTAACCTGCTTAATGGATAAATCAATTCCAGAATATCAAATTCAAAAAATTAGAAGTGCACTTACGGGAATTTCTACTCTTGGACTGGCCTTTAAATTAACGAAAGTTCGTGCACGCTTAAATGGTCAAAGTATTTTTGTAGATGTTGAAATTAAGATGGATAAACATGATACGGTTTCTCATCTTAATCAAGCGGCAGAAAAAATTAAAGAGAAGGTGTTTGAGGTTAATAGTGAAGTATCTCATGTAAATGTAGAATACAGCGTATGAAAATAGAAACAGAAACAACTACAACTACAAATACAAATACAACAATTGAGGCAGAAGAAAGATCTTTTATACTTAAAATTTTGGATATTTTAAGAAATGATCAATACATCTTCTATTTGATTTTTTCAACACTTCTTATTTGGTGTATTAGCTATCTATACTTACCACATTATATTATTCCTAAAAAACTTCTAGGCCAAGATAGTAGCGGATTTAAAATTTTTGCCGCACAAATTGTAACCATCAAAGTTTTGTTAGTAACCTTTTTTTTACTCTACAGAGGCATATCTCAAAGAGTTGTCATTATGTTGTTGGCAACCGGAGCAATTATTTTAATTGGACAATTTATTGGTTTCTATAATGCTAGTTATGCTTTTCAAAAAATTAATGTCAGCTCGGTCTCTTTGCTCTTTGGAATGAGTTTAATCTCCATCATAATTGCAGAGACAAAATGTTTTGAGATAATTGCTTTAAAATTAATGCAAAAATTTGGAAATAGTCATTTTGCTTTATTTATTGTTTTATGTATCTCCACTTATATCTTTTCGCTATTTATGAATAGCTTTATTGCAATTTTTTTAGTTGTTCCGATTACTTTGAATTTAACTAACAATTTAAAACTAAATAGCGTCCCCTTTATAATTGGTGAAATTATCGCTACTAATTTGGGAGGAACATCCACTATGATGGGTGATTTTCCAAATATTATCATAGCTACTAGGTTGCATATTCCATTAGACATGTTTATAAAATATTTAATGCCGATATGTTTAGTAAACTTAAGCGTGATGTTTATCTATTTTTATAAGCGAGTAGATTTTAACATTAATTCCAAAGAGAGTGGCGTTTTGTTATCCGAAGTATATCCACCGGAAGTATATTCGCCATCCTTTAAAATTGAACACCACCTAGCACTTATTTTTTCAATAGTAGTAGTATTGGCATTGGCCAGCACTGATATATTTTTTACTTCGCTTGATCCCGGATTATCTACACTAGTCGCTGGATTTATTTTATTTTGTATTTGCGGTATAGATAAAAAGCAGATTATAAAAAAGATAAGATATGATGATACGCTATTTTATATTCTAATTTTTGCTTTCCTTGGAGGGATTGAGGCATCTGGGCTTTTAACAACTATATCAAATATTATTTCGCAAATTTCCTTTGATAATAATATCATCAAATGTTTACTTTTGATGTGGTCTGCTTCTTTTATTACAATGATTTTTGGAGCAGGTCCAACTGCTGCTCTCTTTCTTCCATTATTTATGAGTTTAAATATAGATAATATTACAAATAACTCCATTAAGGTTTTAAGTATTGAACACTCAGCTATTTGGGCGCTATCACTTGGTGTGTGTGCAGGATCGATTGGGATATTGGATGTAACTTTGTTAGGTCCAGGTTCAACGGCCCGAAGAAAACAAAACAATATTATCAACTATTTTAATTACTCAAAAATTGGATTACCAATGATGTATTTTCAATTGTTGGTTTCGACAATTTATATTCTTGTTTTGTTTATTATACAGTAGAATAATAGTTCTCATAATAACAAGGTAAGGGGGTTTATAAGATGAGTATCTGCGATGATTGTGAGTTCAGAAATTATAGTCCGGAACTGTGTAAGATGCATTTAAAGCATCTTGCATCTGTTAATTCTAATTCAAGTGCAATTTCAAAATTTCAAAGAAAAATTAAAGAAATCTTGCCGAATAAAAAATTAGCAGAAGCTGCAGTTTCAAAAAAAGAGATCATTGATGTTGAGAATGAAAAAGTGGTGAAATCTGTATTTTATGGAGGAACGTGTGTTTTAGCATCAACCTTGGCGGTTGCTGCTGCACCTGTTTTAGGTTTTCATGCTGTTGCTCATGCGATGGCAGTAAAAATTTCTGCGGGTGTTGTTGGAGGTTCAATACCATTTTTTAAAACTAAGAATAAAACAGAACAGAACAGAACAGAACAGAACAGAAGGAGATAATGTTATGTTAACAAATCAACAAATAGAACAAACAGAAAAAACAGAAAAAATTAAACCTAATAATATGAACTATGATTATGCAAGTGAGATTGAAGCTTATAGAAATCTAGCAAAAGAAGAAAAAGCAAAACCTACATATGTAAATCATACTCACACATATACTAGCACTAGTGCCAGTGCTAATACTAATATTCGCAAATCAAATAACCTTAATTCATCTGCAGCTACAAAAAAGACGATGGTGAATGTTGTAAAAGTCGGAGGCAAAACTACCATAGGTGCAGGAGTTGGTGTTTTAGTAGGAGTCTTTGGAGCGATAGCCGCCGCCTCTGTGTTAGAAGTTGTAGTGCCTGCTCTTTTGATAACTAAAGTTGCTGGAGTAGTTGGTGGAGCTACTGGATTAATTAAAGGCGTGCGTGACGCCGAAAGATCCTAAATAAGAAAATAAAAAAATAAAAAAATAAAAAAATAACAATTGAAAAAGATTTTCATGGAGGGGTAATAGAATGGAAAATTTTTCAACGATTCCTTGTAACCTGTGCAATGGTCGTATGGAGGTTGTGAAAGTTCTCAAGTATAATAAGACGGTGGGCATTTTATCTACTATTTTGGGTATTATGTTATCGATTAGCATCGGAGGAATTATTTTAGGTATCTTGTTTTTGATTATTGGTATTGTTATGATCGGTTCAAAAAAAGAGATATGGTATTGCAATTCATGTAAGTCAGTAATTGATAGAAGAGATAATAGTCAGCAGTCTTAACAAATAAGAAGAATAAGAATAAAAAGAATAAAAAGAGGAGAGATTTAAAATTATGGAGTTTAACACTATTATAAAAGATATTGCCAAGTTCACTGGAAAGACATTTAGGGATATGGAAGAGATATTCAATGATTTAATTGGAAGGAGTAATTCTGACGATGAATCATCGAGATCAAATACGGTTGCAGGCACAGATTTAAAGTTAAGAATTGTTGATGACTTAAGTAGATTGTATAGCGAATTGGGTGAGCGTGCCTTTGTTCATCTTCAAAAAAATAATATCTATGATGATGAAGAATTAAAATCAATGGTAGCAAAAGTAGAAAAATTAAAAAAGAATCTACAAGATATTATTGATATCGAAAACGATCTAAACAGCAAAGCATCTACCGCAGCAACAGAATCAATAAATACAGCAAGTACAACAATGGAAGCAAATAATGATGAACGCGGACAACGTGAACGTGAACGTGAAACTTACTACAACCAAGAAAAAGAGAAAAGCAGTCATCAGTAAAAAAGATTGTTTGGGTTGCAGAAACTGCTACTTGAATTGTCGCAAAAAAGTAATTGTCTATAAAAAATCTTTTTTGGGTGGACATTGTATTGTTGATGAAGAAAAATGTGTTGGATGTGGAAATTGTCTGAAAATGTGTATGAATAATTGCATTTTCTTAACCGAAGTGAATGTAAGCTAGAAGTTAAAAGTCAGATGTTTATTTTACAATTTTTTTTCCTTTTTTTATTTGGAACACTTGTTGGAACATGTGGAACAATGTTGGGAGTGGGCGGAGGTTTTATCCATGTGCCATTCTTGATGTTGGCGTTTAATTTTATTCCACAAGATGCCATTGGTACATCAATAGGAATTATTTTCTTTAACACATTGGCCGGCGCTACTATATACTACTTTAAAAAGCAGATGGATTTTGAATTAGCAAAGAAACTCTCGCTTGCAACGATCCCAGGTGCTTTGCTTGGACCTTTTATTGTACAAAGATACACGCACTCATTTTTTTCAATTTGTTTAACATTAATGTTACTGTTGGTTTCATATACACTCTATTTTAAGAAGGAAAAAAAATCTTTCAATAAAAAGAATGAAGTAAAAGAAGAAGTTGAGGAAGAGTACGCTGTTAATGTACCACTTGGTTTTATAGGCACGATTGTAATAGGTTTTTTATCAAATCTTTTTGGCATTGGTGGAGGAATAATCCATGTTCCCTTTCTTATTATTATGTTGAAAATGCCAGTGCATATAGCACTAGGAACTTCACATCTCATCTTATGTGTCTCTTCATTTTTGGGAACACTGATGTTTTTATATTTGGGAAATGTGCAAGTGGATTTCATGATGCCTATTGCTTTAGGATCTATAATTGGTGCCAGAGTAGGAGCAGAGTTATCTCAGCAAATATCTTCAAATATGATTCAAAAAATTCTTGCTGTTACTTTAGTTTTTGTAGCGATAAAATTACTGTTTAATGCCTTGATGTGAAAATCATAATTAAATAATTAAATAATTAAATAATTAAATAATTAAATAATTAAATAATTAAATAACTAAATAACTAAATAATTGGATATTTAAATATAAATATAAAAAGGAAAATATCTATGGAAGAGATAAAAAAGATTACAATTCAAAGTGGAGTAGGAAAATTTGGAGATAATGAAGACAAAATAGATAATATTGAATTAAAGATGGGTCAAGTTGTAAGTATTGTTGGTCCAACCGGATCTGGAAAAACAAATTTAATAAATGATATCGCACTTTTTGCTAATAGAAATACGCCCTCTAATAGAAGAGTTTTAATTAACGATGCTCTTCCTCCATCTGAATATATTGAAGATCCATCGAAAAATCCTGTCTCCTATATCACTCAACATACAAATTTTTTATCGGATTTGCCGGTATATAAATTTTTAAGTATTCATGCTAAAATTAGAAATGGACACTCTAACAATGATGCTGTTGTAGAGGAGACGCTTGATTTTGCCAACAAGTTAACTGGTGAACCAATTAATAAAGATGGTTCGATGACTGCACTTTCTGGAGGACAAACAAGGTCGTTATTAATTTCAGATGCTGTAGTAATAGGTAATTCGCCAATCATATTATTAGATGAGATTGAAAATGCAGGAATACATCGAACGAGAGCACTAGAGCTTTTAAGAAATTATAAAAAAATATTTATCTTTGTTACCCATGATCCAAGGATTACTCTGCTCTCTGATTTTAGAGTGATAATGAAAAATGGGGCCATTCAAAATCTGATCACTACTAATGAGAATGAAAAGAAGGCAGTCTTAACCATAAAAAACATTGATGATTTAATGCTTGAACTTAGAATGCTTATTAGAGACGGACAATATATCAATCCTCAATTTATTCGCTCAAAAATTGTACACTGTTTGTCTACAATAGATGGTAGTGGGAGTGGGAGTGATAAGAATCAAGATTTTAGTGATGTTCCTGATTTTCACAATATCCATAATGTCCAGAATGTTCAAAATGTTCAAAATGCTCAAAATGCTCAAAATATTCAAAATATTCACAAGGAATTAAATTAATACTTATCTATTCAAGAAGGATTATAATAATGAAAGTAATTGTATGTGCCGGTCCTCCAACAAGTGGCAAGACCACTGTTTTAAAACAGGTAATAAAAAAACTTTTGAAAAAAAATTGTGTCCCCTCTTATTTGAAAATCGATGTTCAATTTGCAGATGAGGACCAGCTATTTGCCAGTGAATTTAATATTCCTACTAAGAAAATTTACTCTGGTGATCTATGCCCCGATCATTGTAATGTAATTGTATTAGGTGATGCCATTACATGGGCGCAAAATAATAACTCTGAAATTTTGTTAGTGGAAACTGCAGGACTGTGTCTGCGATGTTCACCTTATATTGAACATTCATTAGGAATGGTTGTATTAGAAGCAACTAGCGGGGCCAATCTTCCTCGTAAAATTGGACCAATGTTAACTTTAGCAGATGTAGCAGTGGTGACTAAAATTGATTTAATTTCTCAAGCAGAGAGAGAAGTTTTTCGTGCAAATATCTATAACGCTGCTCAAGTTCCAGTGATAGAAACAAATGCATTACATGGAATTAATATTGATTATATTATGAGGATTATAGATAAGATGGAGGAGATAAAAGAACCATCACAACTTAGAGGTAATCCTCCAATCGGAACTTGTACAATATGTGTAGGAAAAAAAGAGATTGGAAAAGAATCTCATTTTGGAGTACTTAGGCCATTAGAAAGCGATATATTTTATAGAGGAGAATAGAGGAGAATAGAGGAGAAATATGATGAGTGAATTTAAATTACCTGGAAAGGATTGTGGTATATGTGGAAGTAAGAGTTGTAGTGATTTTTCAAATGTTTTATTACAGGAACCAAATCTAATTGAAAGATGTATTCACTTGGATGGTAATAGTAGCAGTAGCAGTAGCAGTAGTTCTAACAGTAATCTCACATTGAAAAACCAAAATGAACAAAAAATAAGTGATAAAAATAAGTGGATCGATCATCTTGGTCGGGAATATGATTTTATTTTAGATAAATATCCTGGAGAGAGTGGTCCAAGAGAGACAATTATTTTATTTAACCCCTCCAATGTAGAAAAATTAAAATTAAAAAAAGGCGATGTGATCTATGGACGTCCAGGTTGGATCTCTTGTGGTTGTCCAGTAACTCATGCAGGAGTGATAGTTGAAGAACCAGATTATTTCAATGGAGTAGTCGTATGGTGTATTGTTGGTCCAATGTTGGCCAGAGAGAAGGGCATAAACATTGGTTACTATAATACTACTGCATACGAAGGGCTTATCAAAGAATCTAAAATGGAAATTAAAATTGGAATGCGCCACTATTTTTTACCAAGATTTTGTATGCTTCAATGGCGTCACTCAGGTCTAATCAATACACTCTATAAAGAAAAGGATCATCTTCGAGTGCGAATCGAAGGATTGTTTATTGGTTAGAAAAGTTAAAAGTACCGGCCGACTTTTTTTACTAATTGTTTAATTGATTAGATTAGTCTCGAAAAAGTCGGGTGGCACTTATTTTTCTTTTTTTTTCTTTTTTTCTCTTTTGAGAAATATTTTTAAATGTCTGCAGCTTAATAGTATTTTGTTTACTTGGTTAGCAAATTTCGCCACTCCATAATTTTTGTAAAAATTTCTTCCAATGAATTATTTTAAATCCTTCCTCGCTAACTCGCTCTATTTTGTCGTCTGATATTATATAAAAATCTTTAATTATCTTTTCCTCTTTAAGTGCTCGCAGTCCTAGAAGATGTTTTTGTTCTATTTTCTTAGTGGATTTAACTTCTATGGCCACATCATTTCCAATTATAAAATCTACTTCTTGCTTATTAATACTTCTCCAAAAAAATAATTTTTTTCTTCGTTGATAGTAAGAGAGGTATGCTTTAAGTTCCAAACAAATAAATTGCTCGAATGCTTTTCCCCACATATTAGAATTTCGATCAAGATGTTTACTTCCTAAAATATAGTGACAGACTCCAGGATCAAAGAAATAAAATTTTGCAGTTTGAATTGCTTTGCGCTTTTTTGATTCTGTCCATGGTTCTAACATAAATCCCATCAAGGTATCTTCTAAAACACTATAATACTCTCGAACAGTGGAAGCACTTACTTCCGAGTCTGAAGCAACGTTAGAAAAATTTAGTAGCTCTCCATTATTTAATGCTGCTGATTTAATAAATCGATTAAAGGGCAAAAGGGCGCGAAGATTACATTCTAACTTTATTTCTTGCTCTAAATAAAGGTTAACATAGGAATCAAGTTCAACCTCTGGTTCATCAGAATCATATACTCTGGGGATTCCTCCATAGAGTAAATATTTTTCAAGATCAAAATTATTAATCTCCATAAACTTAAGTGGAAAAAAGTGAATACTTCCAGCACGGCCTCCTAAAAGATTTGCATCCTCTCTTTTTAATCGACGAGCACTAGAACCAGTTAAAAGAAATTTTACTTTTTTTTCTTCTATAATATTATGAACTTCGTTCAATAGGATTGGTAATCGTTGAACTTCATCGATGACTACCATTTTATGATTAGCAATCATTTGTGATAAAAGTCCTGGTTCATTACTGAGGCGAAGATAAGTATCAGCTGAGAGTAGATTGACGTATAAACAATTTTTATATTTAGGTAAATTTTTTTTTATCGAATATGTCTTTCCTGTCGAACGTGGGCCAAAAAGAAAGTAGGAACGTTTTGTTATAAATGCAATAGGATCGATGATTCGTTTAAATTCCATGTGCGTGTCCCTTGTTTAGGTTTTCGTTCTTGAGCTTAAGCTTACTTGAGCTTAGTCCATATACAGCAATCATATTGCTGTATATGGACTTAATTAGCAAGAATAAAATGGTAAAAAAAGTGCCGGCCTCCTTTTTTTCTCTCTACTCTTTAATAAGTTCGTTATACAAAGATTGAATTTCTTTTTCATTTGTACCCATAATCGTTGCTTGCATGTCTGCAAATTCTGGTGATGATCCAATATATCTAGTTATATTTATCTCTCCTTTTAAATCTTTAGAGTATTTTTTCATCAAATACATAACCTTTTCAATCCACAAAATTCTTTTGTTAGCATAATTGGTGTCCTTATTTTTTTGGTCAGGTTGAGATGTTATTGCGTAATAGATTATTTTTTTAAGATCAATTCCGAATGTATTTTTTATATCAATCTTGTTTTCTTCATATTTATTTATTAGTGACTGTAGTAAGTTAAGATCACAATTAGAGGCAACTGCCTCTAAGAATGTACTTGTATAACTTTCCATTGTGTTAAATTTATCGGGAAATTTTTTTTGCCAATTTTCCACCTGCTCACACATGCCATTTTTAATTGCATTAGTAGCGCTAGATAATGTAATTAACTTATTATTTATTTCAGTCATAAATTCAACAATACTTGACCGACCTTTTTCAATTGCAAGATACAAAATACTTTTTCCTCTATCAACATCTCTATCCCTATCTCTATCTTTATTTATTTTTCTACTTGTATCTTCAGTTTTAGATGATTTATTTTTCTCATCCAAATATTTTGGATTTCTCTCTAAAATCTCTTTTACTTTTGATACATTATCATTTTTATAAATTGTTAAATATAAATCTAGAAGATCTTTTTTGTCTGCATCTAATTCTAGTCGATCCTTATACTTTGAATAGAAACGATCAACATATTCCCATTTATTTTTAATATTTTTGTTAATCACTACGGAACTAATAAAAGTATCAGCGTTAGAATTTTTTTCATTTAATAACCATGGATACTTTTCAATTAAATAATCTACTTTTTCCTCTTTCACATTTCTTGGATACTCTCCATGCCCATCTATTGGTATTATTGAAAACAAAAGATTCTCTCTATCTTTCGAGGATGCAATTGCTTTATTTGTAACTGTTTGAGGGCAATTTTCTACAATCAACTTAAGAACTTCAATTTCAAAGTGGCCATTGAATAAATATTTTGATAATGATTCTGTGGGAATTTTTTCACAAAAAGTTTTCCAAATGCTTTTTAATTTTGGTTTTGAATTCTCATTGGCATTTAAGTAATATTCAAAAAATCCATTCATCACTACATATATATTGTTTGGATCTTTTTTAAGCATCTCTTGGCCTAAAGTCATTGCAAAAGGAAACAACTTTTCTATTTTTAAATCATATATATTTTTTACAATATATTTTTTTTCTTCATCAGAGATATCACTTAAATTTATTTGAGTAAAAATCTGTGGATGGATCTCCTCTAACAAATCCAGTTTTTTTAATACAATTTGATTGTCCTGACTAGTCTCGCTATTTCTTGCGGATACTAAATCACTGTTACCAATTAAATATGAAAGGGCATTTTGAATTAAATTCTTTCTTTTTTCTATTGGACAAGCAGTGATGATGCTTTTAAATTCATCAACAGTTTTATGAGCAATATAGTAATATAAATTTAGTTTCTTATCACCGCATATCGAACCCCAATAATCTTTGAATCTCATATTTGCATTTGCATCTACATCTTTGTTTTTTAAAAAAAACCCATATAATACTTTTTGAATTTTATGGAGACTCTCTGAATTATCCGAAAATAATTTTTGAAGTTTGATAGCATAAGGCCACAGATCTTTTGAATCATTATTTGAAGTACTGTTTGAATTTATATTCAAAAACGATTCTATTATGTCGTCAATTTTTAATGATTCCTCTTGCGTAGGATTTTGAAAGATCTTTTTATTAAACATATTCGAAAAAAATAATTCTTTGATGGCATTGATTTTTTCTGCAGGATTAAAACTTTTGATACACTCTAATATTTCTTGAAATTTATAACTATTAAAATGTCTTGCCAATATCAAATTCAACACTGATGTTTTATTGTTTGCATCCTTGAGCACCATTGAATTGCAAAGATTGATGTCTTCAAAAAAATTTGATTTAAAGCTCCCCAGTGTCTCAACTTCAGAATGTCCAGTTTTAATCGACCATTTAAAAGTTGGCGTCCCATTTATTGAAAAGTCCAAGAAAATATCTTTATCTTTGTTAATTGTTTTATTTAGACTTGAGTTTGAGTTTGAATTATTTTGTGAATAAATATCTCCTGTTTTCCAATCAAGTTTAAAATTTTCTCTAGAAAATAGCTTACATAAGCGATCCCATTTTAAAGATAGATATTTAAATTTTTCATTCTCATCTTCTGTTGAATTTGCTTTCCGCTCTAAGGCGTTTAAAGAATCCTCGCCCTGATCATCACCTAAAAGTGTCTCAAAAACTTTCATAGTATTTGATACACCTGAACTGATATTACATTGTTTTTCTAATACATTATACACTATGGGTTTATCATGTTTAAGTTTATTTGCAACTCTTCTGCTCCAATCATAATGAGCTTTATCGGTCGCTATTTCTGTGTTATCAAAATTACGTTTATAAAATGCCACTAAACCCTTGTCTTTTGCTTCTTTAGATTTTCCATCCTTTGATTGTTTTGATCCTTCTTTAAAAAAAGGATTTAAATTAAATTTTTTAACCACCTCTTCGAAAATCTTATAATCAATAATTCCCTTTTCTTTATTATAAAATACTATATCAAAAAAATTTCTAATTGATGTTTCTACACAATCAGGGAAAGTTTCTAATAAACCGTCACTTTTTTTATATTCTCCCTTCGTATGTTTCACTACAGGAGGTAAATTGGATGATCTTATTTTCAAATGCTCTATACAAAATATTGGTAAAGCAAACTCTTGTTTTTTATCAAAGGATTCTTGGTTACACTCTTTAAGGAAAGTTTCTTCAGTGTAAGCATCATCAATCCATTTTTTTTGTTCTTGTTTTAGGTACAAATTATTGGCGCTTACTTCACTCCTTATTTCACGGTCAGGACCTGCGTTTTGCGCCTTTTGTGGGGTTTTGTTAGGATTTATCTTGTCGGGAACTTCTGATGTTATTAAAGGTAAATATTCTGTTATAATTGCATAAGGCATACTCTTGGCCAATTGTAAGATATCTCCTTTACTTTTAGCTCTCTCCCAAAAAAATGCAAGTAATGCCTTTTCAGCAATATTTTCCGGATATATATTTGGACTATTTTCAAATGATTCCTTTAAAGTACCAATAAGTGCATCCGCAAATGGTTCTGCTTCTTTCCATTTATTGCTGTTTTCCTTACATTGAGTTTTTTGAGACTTCTTATCTTGAGATTTCTTATCCTTCTCAGAATTACTTTGATCATTTCCTTCAACCATTTTGTTTAATCGATCTTCAATTTTTTTTACTTGTTCTAATAAGTCTGAATAAATGTCATTGGTATTATTAGTAGTATTTATTCCAATCATTCCATTAGAAAATTGCATTTTACTATTGCAAATAATGGTATTTTCAGTATCAATATTTTTGTCATTTTCACCATTTTGGGTATAAGTTGTTTCTTTTAATTTGCATATAATATCGATAATTTGTAGTTTTAAATTTGCTCTTTTGTTTTCATTCTTTATTGTTTCATCCTTAACCTTTGATATTAACCCTAACAATTGCCCCAAAGAGACTGGATCTCTTCCTAATTTTTCCACTGGATTTGTCTTATCAACTCTAGTGTTGGCCACAAGATTAAGACCAGCAGGAGAAGGGAATAGATGTTGAATTAAAGCACTGGTAAAATCTTGCGGACAATCGTTTTTACGTTGTTCTCCTCTAATCTGAGGATGACATACAATAGTTAATGTTTTGTTTGAATGTCCTGATAGATTGGAAACTGCTTTTTCTGGACCAAAACTATCTATTTTATTAAAACGAATATTATTTATCAGATTTGTTTCTAAAGCTAAATATCCTTGAATAGGAGATAGTCTTTTGAACTCTGTTAAAAATATATCATCAACGCCTTTTATTTCGGGATACTTAATTTGTGCATAGGATATGTTGTAATTGAAAAATATTATCTCAATAAAAAGTAAATTAATAATTGTTAAATTTAGCACATTCTTTTTTTTTGCATTCATTTTTATTATCCCCAAAAGTTCTACAAAAAAGGTGCCGGCCGACTCTTTTACTAATTGTTTAATTGATTAGATTAGTCTCGAAAAAGTCGGGTGGCACTTTCATCATTGGTTAGTTAGTAAGTTATTTAGGGCCGCATAATCGTAACTTATAATAAACACCTCGTCCCTTTCCATAGCGAGTGATTTGTTTTTTATCCAGAAGACGCTTAAAAGCATTGCTAATGGTATTTCTTGATACAGTTGTTAATTTTTGTACATCTTCAGGTTTTACATTGTGGTTGTTTGCTTTTAATAATTTAAGAATGATTTCATCAATTGTTAGATCTTTTGTTTCATGATGATGGAAAGAAAATATTATCTTTACAAAATCACCATCCTCTCTAAATTGTGGAGGTGTTAACTTTGCTTTGGCACATTCATCGAAAATTATTTTAATACCAGAACCCAATTTTTCAATTAAGTGAAATTTTCTTGCAAATTTAGCAAGCAGAGGATTTCTTAAGTATGTGCTACCATCACCTATATTTTCAGGAGTAATAGTGCTTGGAAATGCACCTGGACTAAAAATTTCCAAACGATCATCATAGAGGGCAATTTTTACTGGTCCTGGAATGAAATATTTTCGATGAATGAGAGCATTTATAAGTGCCTCTCTTAAGCACAAGAGAGGGATTAAATGTTTTCCTTGATATCGTCCCTTAATATTATTATTAGTATTATTAGTAGTTATATTAAGAGTATAATTTCTTTCAGTCCAACTGGCCAATAGAGAAATAGTCTCATGAACGATCAAAGGGATTCCACCGCTTATTTCTCTTGTTTGAATTACATCACGTCCGCTAATGCCTTTAAAATGTGTACAGAGTACTACTGATTCTGATATGAAATTTTGTGGGTTTTTACTAAACATCAAGACAGCAGCGTTAGTTGGAAGAAGTTGACCTAATTGATTTTTTTTACAAATTTCCTCTCGTTCTAAAAATGATTTAGTTATTTTTGTTCCAATATAAATTTCTTTTAACAGAGAATAATCAATTATATTTTCAATATTCACATTGTGGGTGTCAGTATTTACAATCCTGGCATCATATGTGGCATTGAAGTTGGAGTCAATCAATTCTCTAATATAAACTTCATCAGCATTGCGAGTGTGTGGACCAATTCTTATATAAACACCTTTGGGTGTTCCCTCTTGTTTTACGAAATAGGGTTTTTTAGAACCAGGGTGGATGCGAATAATGAGAACATTTTTATTGGAAAAGTTTTTTTCATATATTTCAGGAACAATTGTTGGAACTATACAATCATATATCTTGTTTGCAATTGATTGGTAAAAAATTTTTTCATCGTTAGTACTTACTCCAACTATTTTTCTACTCTTATCTTCTACTCCAATTATGATCTCACCGCCAACACCATTTGCAAAAGCAGTACATGTGCGAATAATTTTATTCAAATCTCCTAACATTTCTTTGAATTCCAAAATTTTAGATTCTTTTTCTGGATAAACGATAGAGATGTTTTTCTTTTTCATATATTCCTTTTATTGCTTTTAATTATCAAATATCTTTATTGTTTTTTTACTAAAAATAATAAATGCACAAAATGCACAAGTAAAGAGATAAATGCACAAAATGCAGAAAGTGCCACCCGACTTTTTTACTAATTGTTTAATCGATTAGATTAGTCTCGAAAAAGTCGGGTGGCACTTTCTTCACCATGGGTTCACTTTGAATATTTCTTTTCAACCTCACAAATTGATTCTATAAGTTTCATTACGTCAAAAATTGTATTATGTATTGTGCTGATTACATTCTTGGTACATTCTTGTTTGTCTAATTGATGTTTGGATTTCCTCTCTTCTTCTACCGCTTGTTTAATATTTGTCTCCAATGCCAATAATCCTTTGATGGGAATCTTTATTTTTGAAAAAACACTGAATGAATTTATTTTATCTTTGAGTGGATCATAAAAAGTTACCGGTAATCCAAAATCTGCAAGTATCCATCTAAAAGTTCCGATAGGATTTTCCACATAGACTAAATTTTGTGCTATTAAATCACTAATCACTGTAAATTCAGATAATGACTTTGCTAATTCTATTAATTTTTTATTTTGTTCTAATAACTTGCAATAACTACACTCTCCTTCTTTAAAAAATTCTTTGTCATAATCACTTTCGTCAAAATTATTATCAATGGCCAAACAATCATTATTTAGATCAAGATATTTTTGATAATCAAATTTAATGTTTAATTTTTCAACAACAGTATATTCATTATCAATATGTTTATATAATTTTAGGAGGAATTTATCTTTATTTGTTGATTTGGCCATTTCTGTCCAAGCATTATGGTAGTTATTTAATTCCTTTTGATATTGTAATTCATTCTTTATAGGTATGCGGATGGCCTCATTTCCTGATGATAATACAAAAGATTGAGTTCCTGATCCCAAAAAACCATCGATAATTTTTTTATCACCATTACTAAAAACAATAGTAATAGGTTCTTTTAATTTTTGGGTTACAAAATGTTTTTTAATTTGTTTTAAATAGAAATTATAATCTTTTGAAAATACACCTGGTTTATTATTCTCAAAGAGTTGATATTCTAATGCAAAAATATTGATTGCATTAAAAAAACTTTGAATAAAAATGATCGTTAAAACATAACAAAAATATTTTTTAATAATCATAATAATCCTCTATAGAATGTTAATATTTTATAAAATGTTATCATAAAATAGAATTTGTGACACTAATTTTCAACGAAAGCATTAATCTATTTAGCAATGGTTTCAGTTTAACATTTTTCTTCTAAGTTCAAGAAAAAAGTGCCGGCCGACTTTTTTACTAATTGTTTAATTGATTAGATTAGTCTCGAAAAAGTCGGGTGGCACTTTCTTCCTTTCTTCTTGGATAAGATAATAATTTAATTTTGCAGTTTTTTTCTAATTTTATCCAAGATGGAGGGAATGAGGCAACCAACCACAACTTCATAATCAAATTACTCAACTTTTTTAATTTCGGTAACAGATATTCTGAGGCAATTCGCCTTGATCTGGCGTCTGGTAACATTTTAATTTTTTTCTTTAAAGTTTTTTCAAAAATTGTCGATATCTAAAAATGATATCTATAAGTCTTCCAAAAAATGATGAGTTGAAATATATGGGAGGAGATTCATGGGAAAAAATAGAGTTGTAACTATAGCATGTGTTTTGGCCAAACTGACGGGTAAACTTATTGGTTCATTTGGAAACGTTTTTTTTTCTATAGGAAATAAAACGAAGGGATATGATAAATTACTCTGTGGTGATTTTCAATTAAAACAAGTTTCAATTGAAAAAGTTGGATCAGAATCAGTAAATGTTCCATCTCCATCTCCATCTCCATCCCCATCTCCAGTTTTAGAGCATAAATCGACCTCTATTAAATCTGGATGGAAAGCAAGAGCAAGAGATAAAGCTAAGAATAGAGATAAAGCAAAGTTGAAATTGATAAAAAATGAAGTATCATCAGTGAAGGAAGAGAATAACACTTTTTGCGAGCAAGATTTGCCAAAAAAACGAATGCCTGCAGCTTGAATTAATTAGGGCCCTTTGTACAAAATTGATAATAAAATTTTAATTTACATTTGTGATAGTGCAACCATAAAATCCCCAAGATCCATTGCTACTATCTCCTGTTAATCCTATATAATCTTTTCCATTTGCTTTTGATTGATAGAGATAGGTAATGTGTGTAGGAGTTTGAGTGGTAAATTGAAAGGTCTGTTTTTCCTTTGTAGTGCCGATATATAAACGAAAAGTTGCATTTGATCCAAATACTAAACAATCAAGAATATAATTTTTTCCATTAGTAATTGCAAATTGGATAGCGACTCCGCCTTCTCCACTAACACCTAAACTATCAAAGAATTTATTAGAGGATTCATACAATGCACATCCATTTTCACTAAAACATGGAGATTCTAAAGCTATAACCATTGGAGATACAAACATTAGGTGACTATTACTATTTAAATATGGTTGTCGAGGAGTTAGGGAGTAATTAGATAAATTTGTATCATAGTTACGAATTCCTCGAGAGATTAGATATTTGATTTTTTCATTTTTATTCATAAAGTTTGGTTTATAATGTAGAGCTGTTGTTGATTCGCTTACTGGTGCTGGAAGTGGAATATAAAGTGGTTGAGCAAAGAGAGTAGAGGTTCCTAATAATGTTAATGTTAGTGTTAATGTTGTAAAAAAAATTAGAGAACAAATTAAATTTTTCCTATTGATCTTGATCATAATTATTCCTTTGGTTTGTTTAAATAAGCTTTATGTAAGTTTAGCTTATCTTATATTTTGAATTCATCATATATTAATAAAATACTTTGTATAGTCACTAATAATCACTTACCTTAATTTAATTTTAATTGGTATCGCAACGACTCTACTTGAAAAAAATCATTTTGGCCTGCTGATTGCATTTTTTCGATTTATAAAAATGTTCAAACATTTTTATGTCTTAACGTAATAGGAATATAGGAATACCTATGATAACTAACAAGTGAAAAAAGTTCACGCCACATCTGGGACCAACGTATTACTTCATGAATAAATGTTAACGAAATGAACAGACTGATAATAAGATTTGTCAGATTTGGCATAGGTGAGATAATTAAATCGCACGCTACCACAAACGCCCCAGTAATATAGTTTGCAAATTAAAACAAAGAGAGTTGCATATATTTATTTTTATCTACTATATGTTTGTAAGTATTGTATGGCAAAGTCCCTTTTGTGATTACCTTCTTTAATTTTTCTTGTGAATTACCTGTTCCAATAGAATTTAAAATAATTTTAGGTATATTATATGGATAAGAAGTATGCTCATTAAGTGATGAATAGATATTTCCAAATGGATTCATGTTTTTCACTTGATTGCTGATGTAATGTATGGTCCTAATAATTTCTCTGGCACTCTTTTTTACAGAAGAGAAAAACCGATCATCCCAGAAGACTCCACGCCGTTTTAGTCGTTGATTTATAAATAATGCTAGCTTAGATTTTAGATAGCAAATGGATGGGGCCAAAACAAACAAATGTGCATGATTATTGTTGATGTAATATTGAAACACATTTACAAAATATCTCTTTTCAATCTCAAGAATTAATTTTTTTATTTGAAGAAAAGCATCTTTTTCCTGCAGTGAAATTTTTAGTGTTGTTTTTAAAACAATATGTAGAGGTTTATATTTTTCAAATGTACGAGTAGTATGAGGTAGTTTATCTTGGGTTGATTTCTCTTTTTTTATTCATGAAATCTATCATTTATATACAACAAAATCCAATAATAAGTTGATCTTTTCACTCTAAAAAATCTATTTTTCACCTATGAAAATTATCATTATCTAAACCAATTTTTAAAACAGTCTTATCTGTTTTTAAAGGCCCTGCCATACTACCTCATAACTAGTCGCTGGCGCGAAAGTGCCAGCGATGTGTCCCGAACCGTAGGTGAGGGATCTCCTTCATTCGAGAGAGATCCTTCGGACTTCGTCCTTCAGGATACGTCGAGGCCGAAACCTTCGGTTTCGCGCCAGTGACTAACTAATTTAGTTTTTTCTAGTTTTATTTACTAAAGTTTTTTTTGAAATTGACGATATCTAGATTAGATTAGATTAGATTAGATTAGATTAGATCGACGAAAATGGAGAAATATTATATGAGAGAAATGAGTAAGAGATACACCTTAATGTTAGTAGATGATGAGGATGTTATCATTAGTGCCTTAAGTGGTGCTTTTGAAGATGACTATAATATAATAACAGCGGTATCAGGTGAAGAGGCATTGACTAAAATTGCAAGAGAGCAATTTGATATAATAATTTGTGATATGCGTATGCCTGGTATTCAAGGTTATGAAGTTTTGAAAGCTGTTGTAGAAAAAGATGAATCAATTCGTAGAATTTTGCTTACTGGATTTTCTGATGAAAAAGCTGCACAGGCTGCAGTGGAGCTAGGTAAGATTCACCAATTTAAATCGAAACCAATCAATCTTATAGAACTTTCAAAGCTGTTAAAAGATGAATTGAAGATCTATGAGCAATCAAAGAAAGCAGCTTAAAAAAATCTCAAAGGTTGTACCCTCGCCCACAGTGGATTTGACGAATATTTTTCCTGAGTGTTGTTTGATGATTTCATAAGAGAGGCTCATTCCAAGTCCGGTTCCTTTGCCAACACCTTTAGTTGTAAAAAATGGATCAAATATCTTATCCATTATCTCTTGAGGCATTCCTCCAGCATTATCAATGTAGATGATTTTTATTATGTTGTCTTCTTGGAGTTGAGTTTCTATTGTTATCTGCTTTTTTCTATTATCTTTAATATTTTCAAAGGCATCTTTAGAATTAGATATTAAATTTTGAAAAACACTCTCTAATTGAACAGCATCACCAAAACATTTAAGTTCTGATATGGTTGTTGCAAATTTAAATTTTAATTCAATACTTATATTTTCTTGTTTTAACAGAGGGGCCAGCAGATTATGTGCTTCTAAAATTGGATCATGAATATTAATTTTTTTAAAACTAAGCTCATCAGATTTACGAGAAAAGATTTTTAAGTGCTTGATTACTTTGTCCATTCGTTCAGTACTTTGTACTATTTGCATGGCCCAAAGGGGGACTTTTTCTGCTTGTGGTTTCATCTGGATATTTTGTGCCAAGGCCATAATTGCAAAGAGTGGATTATTTAATTCATGAGCAATACCAGCAACCATCATACCCAGAGATGCCAGTTTTCCACTCTGAATTAGTTGTTCTTGAATTATTTGTTTATCTTTTACTGCTTGCAAATGAGATACGAATTTTGCCAGATGAGGAGATAGTACACTAAATAGCATATCTAGGTTATTTGAAATGTGGCGAAGATATTTAGAATTTTCAAGTTCTAAATAAAAGATAAAAACTCCAGAAATTTTATCTTGTTCTAAATAGAATGCGATTGCACTAGCTGCAAAATCCTGTTCGAAAAATTCATCTTTATTAAAACGAGGATCAGTGAACAAATTTTTAATAGTCATAAAGGATTTTAAATTATAAATACACCAAGCAAGTGAATTATTTGATTGTTTGGATGTTTTGAAAGTTAATTTATTTGTAATGCTATCTTCTTTGAATCCAGCATTGGCCATAACTTTAAAAGTCTCATGTTCATAAGTAATAAATAAACTTTTTATAAAGTGAAAACGATTATTTAAAATTGAAAGTAATCCTTTGAACATATTTTCAACACTGTCTGTGGTGGCAATTTCAGTAAGAATTTCAATTAATGTATCAAAGGAGTTTGCAGTTTCTTGAAGTTCATGCTCTAAGATTTCAATTCGTTCGAGTAATTCATTTGAATTTATATCTTTATTTAAATCTTTATTTATATTTTTATTTTGATTTTCCATGAGAAATACTTTCCAATAAAATTTTTATCATTTTTTTATCTAAAATTTCCTTTTCACCTTGTTCTTCTTTTAATTTTAAAATAATATATTTTAAACTAATATCTTCCTTCTTAATACTGGACATTTTAAAGGAAACTTTATCTGCAATAGAAATTATTTTAGGTAAGTAGGAGAGATCATCATAAGAAAGTCCAAGAGGATAACCTTTACCACAAACATTTTCATGATGTTCAAATACAATTTTCAAAACATTGTCGGTGATGTTTTTTGATTTAATATTTTTTTGCAATAAGATTACGCCTTTTTTTGGATGTTCTTTTAAGAGTGCTTTTTCTGCTAAAGTCATCTCTTCACAGTTAAAATATTTTTCAGATACTTTTGCTGGAAGTTCACTTAGTCCGATATCATGTACTAATCCACCATAAGCAATTTCGGTCAATGTTCGAGGGGCACTGTTACCAAGTGACATGGCAAAAATTACTCCTAAGGAACTAACAATCAAAGAGTGATTAGCAAGTGTTGGTTCTTTAGAGAGTAAGTCAGAAATTTTATTAAAGGCAGTGCTAATATCATCAGTTTGAACAATATCATCAATAACTGTCTTGATTAATTCAACACAATTGTTATTCCACTCTAAAATATCACTATCACTACTTAATGTATCGATCGAGTTGATAATTAATTCAGCAGCGACTTTCACTGCTTTATGCTTAGATTCCTCGTTTCCGGTATTTAATAGTGCTCTTACATTAGAGCTAACATAGCGATTATATTTTTCCAAATCATCTTTTTTGATAAATAGTTCATTAATTTTTTTAAATTTCAAACGCTGTAATTGATCAAAATCCATGGCATCGTTAGCATTAATATATTTAACATATTTATTATTTGTTGGTAGATAGATAAAAATATCAAAATTTAGCACTTGATTAGGTAATAGATCGAGAATTTGTATTTGCTTGTACTCGATTTCTTTTTCCTCTTCTTTTCCCTCTTCTTTGTCATCCATTTATTGATCCTCTATCTTATTTAACGATTGATTGTAAGTTTGTTAATGATGATATCTTTTTCTGGACGATCATACATTCCCATAGGTATTTCGGTCATGCGATCAATTACATCCATTCCCTTACAAACTCGACCAAAAACAGTGTGCCTTCCATCCAGATGAAGAAGTGGAACTAAAGTAATAAAAAATTGAGAGCCATTAGTATCTGGGCCAGCATTGGCCATAGAGAATGTTCCTTTTACATCATGTCTTAATTCAGGCCTACATTCATTGGTAAAATGATAACCAGGAGTTCCTGTACCTGTTCCATCAGGACAACCTCCTTGGATCATAAAATTTTTAATCACTCGATGAAATTTAAGACCATCATAGTAATTTCCTTTTCTGACACTTTTTTGTCTTCCCTCTGCCAGATTAACAAAATTCCAAACAGTTATTGGGCACTCTTTTGCAAATAACTCCACTTCGAATTTTCCCACAGTGGTATCAAAGCAAGCTATCAGGCGATCAAGGTTTTCTTTATAGTCAATCATTTCAAAAATATTTAAGTTTAACATATTTATTTTATCTCCATACTTTAAAGTGAATCTGATCTCTTGTTTTATTTTATTTTATTTTATTTTATTTTATTTATGCAACTTTAGCATATATATTATTCTCTTGGGTTTTAAGTTGTTGTTGAGGACGATCAATTCTGTGACCCATCATCGATAACCATTTTCTTCTAGAAACAATTTTACTAACAACTCCTTCTTCATTTCTGAAACTATAGTAATTACTAATAAATGATTTTATCATTTTTCTCCATATTGTAAGTGTACTTAATTCAACATTATCTGCAACCAAATAATTTTTAGCTCTGATTTTGAGATCTTCTAATTCTACTGAAATTTTTGATAGTTCTTGTTTAATATTAGCTTGCACTCTTTTCATGCTTTCAACACGAACAGTACTATTAAAATCCATATCTTTATTATAGCTAAGTTTATCTTGTTTGTTTTTCTTTGATTGTGAAGATTGTGAAGATTGTGAAGATTGTGATAGTTGTGATAATTGTTTTGTAATTTTGTTATCCATTTTAATTAATTTATTGAGTAAGCGATTTGTTTTGTAATAGGAATACAAAGAGGGCACATCAGCTTCAAGCGATAAATATTCTACTCGTGTAAGAATTCTATCTAGTGATTTTTTTTGTTGATTTTGAACTCGTCTATCAATTTCTTCAAAAGTAAAATCACTTTGCTTAATAATTTCGGCCAGTGATGGAAAAATAATATCAAGATAGCGATTTAAATAATAATTTGCATTTTTATTAATTATTTCAATTGCTTTCACTCTTTCATTAAAACGATTTGCAGTATGAGCATGTAGAGCTCTAAAATCACTTTTTAGATAATCCCATAAATGAGTTCCCAAACTCTTATCTAGAGGATCAATTACTTGTGGATTTACCTCTTCTAGTAATTGATAAAAGGCATCTATCAAAATCACGCTTTGAGTGGGTATTAACTGATTATGGATATGGGCCACATCATCGTCATACAAAAACATATAACACTGTCTTAGAAATTTTTCTTCCCATTCATTTAATTCATCTTCTTTGGCAGGAATCATCTCTAATTCCTTACGACCTCTGCTGGCCAACGATGGACTTAAAAATACTACATCTGCCAAATCAATTAATACTGACATAATTAAAATACATAACATCACTACTTGTGCCCACATTAAACCATATTTATTGTTTAATAGACCAATCAGTTCTTCAAAAGACATGTACTTGACCTCTGGTAATCCTTTGGTTAATGCTAAAACTTCTGAAACATTCATTTGAGGGAATGAAACCGAAACCTTATAATTTTTAGCACGAGCTTTTCCAGAACGATCAATTCTGCTTAAAACTTGAATATATTGATCAATCATTGATTTTAACTTAGTAACAGTCTCATCGTATTGTTTTGCATTTAAAAGAAAACTTTTGGCCATCTCTTTTACAATACGATTTAAATCATAATACTCAACAAATGATAGACCTAAAAAGCGTGGTAGAATGCCATCCATTTTTGTTATCATTTTATTTAATTCTAATAATTTTGCTGCTACTTCTTTTTTTTGTAAGCTAATTGAATTTTCATAATCAGCAATCAAACGATTGATTTTTGTTTCAAGTGAAATTTTAAAATCTATATCACTGGATTGAATAATTCCATCTATCTCTTGAGCTAGATCTAAATTTTTAGCATTGGTTGCCACTATTGCATTGGAGATTTTATTATAACCGCCTTCAATTACAAAATATTTTCCTCGATAGCGAGACCCTTGTCCCGAAAATCCACTGGAAGCGATACCATCATCTTCTTCAATAGGAAATTGTTTAAATCTAGTAATTATTTCTTTCGCATTTTGTTTAAGAATTAAAATTGATTGATTAAACGAGTTCATAGAGGATGAAGTTATAGTAGATGGTGTAAGTGTTGTTGAATCGAAATTATAAGCAGCGGCCGCTTGACGATTAATAAGTTGATATTGTTCGTGGATATATTCTGACTTTGATATTAGCGCTACTCCACCATCATAATTTGTCTTTAAAGAAAGGGAAAGCATTAGTGTAGCAAATATTATTTTTGATGGATGTTTTTTATAAGTTGTAGTTATTCCAGACCAAATTTTTCCTATCGATAAGATCCCTTTAAAGAGAGATGATTTTAAGTGAAAAATAACAAGTGAAAGCAAACATCCACAAATAAGAGAAGTAATAATTCTTGGAATCTCTCCTTCATTGCCATTAAAGGTAGATAGTATTGCAAGTTTATTATTTTGTAAAAGATGATTTACACCATAACCAGTAGTATAAGATGAGACGATAAAGGTTAATAAGTTTAGTATTTTTAAAAAAATGTACTCGGAGTGTTCAATTTTTTTTGGACTATAACCACATAATTGCTTCATCGATGAAATAAAATACTCCCGAGATGATTGATGAAGAGATATAAAGAGTTTTTGAGCAAAGATATAAAAAGAATTTCTTTTAATTATCTGTTCACAATTATTTAAGCTTGTTATGTGAGTTATTTGATATAGTTCATTGGCAGCATTTCCTGATGGATTTTTTGCGAGATCATCTTTTAGAGTTTGCCCTATGATCAAAAGTTCTTTTAAATCCTTATTATTATCTTTATCTTGAATAGGATTAGATGGATTGGTTGTTAGTTTCTTATTATTTAAGATATTATCGATACTAATTTTTGATTGTTTAAATAATTTATCTACATAGAAGATATAATTATTTAAAAGATATTTGCCAATATCTTTTTTTTCTGGATCACTGTCATTTACTAGGTGCAAATTATTTTTATTTTCTTTATCCATAATAGCATTTCCTCATTATTTTATTTTATTTTATTTTATTTTATATGAATACTCCTTCACGCTGCAGGCATTCGTTTTTTTGGCAAATCTTTTTCGCAAAATGTGTTATACTCTTCCTTAACAGAGGATAACTCATTTCCAATAAGTTTTAGTTTTGTATTTGAATTGATACTATCTAAAGCTTTTTCTTTTTCTTTTTCTTTTTCTTTTTCAATATCTACATCTTTATCTTTAGTTTTTTCTTTAAGCTTAACTTTATCCCTTGCTCTTGCTTTCCAGCTAGGTTTAATAGAATTTGTTTTATGCTCTGAAGTTGTAATCGGACTTGAACCTAAATTCGAAACTAAAACTGGAGCTGGATTTGGATTTGGATCTGGATTTGAAATAATATTAATGGAGGACTCAGCAATCTGTATATCAGTATGAATCTCCATTTGCAAATCTCTTTCTTGTTTTTCTTCTTGTTTTACTTCTGGTTTTACTTCTGATTCTAATTTTGTTTCGGGTTCACTTTTTTCTATTGTTGTTTTTTCTAATGCTAGATGATCATTTAGATCATCATATAGTAGTTGATCGTAACCATTTACTTCATCTGTTTTAGAAAAAAGAAAACATTCAAATGAACCAGCAAGTCTACCTATAAATTTTGCTAATACACATGCTAAAATTACAACTCTACTATTTTCCATGAATATCCTCCAATGCTTGTCAAATTCACTCATCTATTGATCATTTATCTATGACTATCTATCGACGTATCCGTAAAAAAATTAAATAATTAATTATTTTTTTTCTAAAGTTATAAAAATAAAATCCGATTAGATTTTAAATCAAATCATGATGATGAGATTTAATTAAGAGATATCTAAAAACATTTTTAAGGATTAGAAAATGAATAAGATGAAAAAATTACTACTATTGATAATTGTTGTTTGTGTGGGTTTATTCTATTCAACATGGGCATATAGTAATTCAAAAGAGATTATAATATTTTTTAATCAATCATCCTTAAATAAAGCATATGATTATTCTAAAGTAATTCCACTAATATGGTCGAAAATTTTTACAAAAACCATAAATACATCCTATAAAATTACCTTGATAGGGTATGATGAGAAGATCTATGTTTATGATAATCAAATGCAAGAAGAGATAAATTATGATGTGAGTTTGTTAGAAAAGATACTAAAAAGATCTAAGAATATAAAGAGTACTTCAGCGGTTGCTTCAGCGGTTGCTGACTTAGAAAGACCCTTTAAATACCTTTTAGAAAAACAGAATTTGCAATCAGTGGAATTGGTGCTTTTTATATTTGATGATCTACTTAAAATTTTTGATAAGAAAGATGGACTTTTAAGTGAACGGATTAAAAGTGATTATCGCTACAAAGATTTAATTATCCAGTATGATAAGTTAAGTAAATTAGGAAAAAATTTGGATTTTATCTATGAAAATGTTGGAACATTTATTAATAATAGAAATGTTTCATATATTAACGAGAAAGCATCTCAATTGAAAAATATTTTCAAGAACAAATTATTTCTTTGGGATGTTACTTATAAATCAGCTTATTTGAAAAATCTAGCGATCACTTCTGGAGCTCACTACCTTACCTCAAGTAATTCTGATTTAGGGATGACTGATGAGGTAGAAAAAGAAATAGAAAATGTACTACAACAGGTTCCTTTATTTAAGGAATTAAAATCACTTCCAGTAGCAAAACCAGAAAAATCAGAAAAAGCAAAAACATTTTTGAAAATATCAAAGGATACTACTGTTAATATTAATTCCCAAAATAAAATATTTGATTGGAGAAATGCTATGTTGTTTTTATTGTTTTCGATAATAATTGTAATAAGTTTATATTTTATCTATGTTTATAATAAATTACTTAAGCAAAAGATGTTACTTCAGCAGGAGATGGAAGATGAAAAAGATATACTGCTACAAAAGAAGAAAAGTTTAGATGCGGAAATTTTAACTATTAAAGAAAATCTCAAAATAGAGTATTTAAAATATAAAGAGAAGTTGGATCTAGAGTTTAAAGAAATTTTGAAAAAAGGATCATTAACAGATGTAGCTGTTTATCAAGTGGCCATATGTAGAGAGTTAGATGAATATAAAGAAATAAAAAAAATTGAAATGGATAAAGAACTAAAAGCTGAAAAAGAAAAAGCTATGAGATTTATTGAAGAGTGGAAAGAGTCACAAAAAGAAGTGTTGTTATATGAGATGAGAAAAAGTGCCTAATGATAGCTTGAGTTTGAGTTTGAGTTTTGTAAATTGCAGGAGACAGAGACATATACATTTGCATTTGGTTTGTAATTACTACTGCGATACTCTTCATGAGACATATGAACTTTAATTAGTTGTTCATTATTATCTAATAATTCAATCTTAACAAATGGACCAGCAGTTAAAATCTTTGTTATACGAGCAGAGATAAGGGAGTTAGTGGTGTTCACAGGATCAGGATCAGGACTTAAGTGAATACCTAGTTCATGGGGCCTTACCATTATTCTCTCTTGAAAGACATTTACTTCACCTAGAAAGCGCATAACAAACTCACTAGCAGGAGAGTGAAAAACCTGATTAGGAGTACCGATTTGCTCTATTTTACCTTGATTCATGATTATTACAGTATCAGCAACTTCCAAAGCCTCCTCTTGATCATGAGTAACAAGAATGCCAGTTATCTTCAAAGCATCATGCAAATTTCGAAGCCACCTTCTCATCTCAGTTCTAACTTTTGCATCTAATGATCCAAAGGGTTCATCTAATAATAAAATTTGTGGTTCTATAGCTAAAGCTCGGGCCAGAGCAACTCTTTGACGTTGACCACCCGATAGAGTGGATGGATAACGATTACTCATATTTTCAAGTTTTATGAGTTGTAAAAGTTCATTTACTTTTTTCTTAATCTCATCTTTGCTGGGCCTTAATTTTTTGGGTTTTACTTGTAAACCAAATGCAATATTGTCAAAGACACTCATATGTCTAAACAAAGCAAAATGTTGGAATACAAATCCAATCTGTCTTTTACCGGGAGGTTGATTTAAAATATTTATTCCATTAAAGCTGACTTGCTGATGGTGATTATTTGTTTTGATAGTGACATCTACATCTGGTTCTTCCAGACCGGCCATAATTCGTAGTAGAGTGGTTTTACCAGAACCAGAGGGGCCAAGAAGAGCGATCAGTTGATTTTGTGGTAACTCAAAATTAATATTGTCTAATGCCTTGAAGGTTCCAAAGGTCTTACTAATATTTTTTACGATTATATTCATAATTTATAATATGTTTAAAAATAAGAGTTAATATTGCTACTGCTACAAAGAGTGAACTGATGGCAAAGGCAGCAGAAAAATTATATTCGTTATAGAGAATTTCTACTTGTAGTGGAAGAGTGTTGGTGGCACCTCGAATGTGGCCTGAGACTACTGAAACCGCTCCAAATTCTCCAATGGTTCGAGCGATACATAATATTATTCCACAGAGTAATCCTAATTTAATATTTGGTAGAGTGATTTTCCAAAATGTTTGCCATCCATTGGCGCCTAAACTTATGGCCGCTAACTCTTCTTCTGTTCCTTGCTCGGTCATCAGCGGAATTAATTCACGAGCAATAAATGGAAGAGTTACAAATAGTGTGACTAGTATTATACCTGGTATAGCGTAAATTATTTTGAAGTTGTATTTGATTAGAAGTGGACCAAACCAACCATAGATACCAAACAACAATACATACATTAATCCAGAGATAGTTGGTGATATGGCAAATGGTAAATCGATTAAAGTGATTATTAGGTTTCGACCTTTAAATTTAAATTTTGTTAAGGACCAAGATACTAAAACTCCAAAGATGAGATTTATTGGAACTACAATTACTGCAACAATTAATGTTAGGTAGAGTGCTGAGAGTGTCTCTTCATTTTTAATACTATCCCACCAAATGGACAAACCACTATTAAAACCTTCAATGAGAATAATTGCTAGAGGAAGAATTAAAAATATAAATAAAAATGCGATAGCGATTATAGATATAATTACATTGATTACATTGATTATATTGACTGAATTAATTGGAGGATTTTTATGAATCACCTTGTGTACCCATTGCTCTCTTACTTACCCAAGATTGAAATAAATTTATAATAAGTAAAAGTATAAAAGAAAAAAGTAACATGGTCATTGCAATTGCGGTAGCAGAGACAAAATTAAATTGTTCTAACTTAGTATAAATTAATAGTGCAGCGATCTCTGTTTTCATAGGCATATTGCCAGCTATAAAAATAACCGTGCCGTACTCTCCTAGTGCGCGAGCGAATGCTAATGTGAAACCAGTGATCACTGAGGGGAAAATTGTTGGTGCGATAATTTTAATAAAAATTTGCCACCTGTTAGCGCCAAGAGAGAGTGCAGCCTCTTCAAGTTCATCTTCAATAGATGATAATACTGGCCCCACGGTGCGAACTACGAATGGGATTCCAATAAAGATCATCGCTACTACAATTCCTAGTGGAGTAAAGGCAACTTTCATATTAAAAGTATCTTTTAAAAATTTTCCAATCCATCCTGATTCTGTATACAAAGTGGTTAAGGCCATACCACTTACAGCAGTTGGTAGTGCTAGAGGAAGATCGATAATTGAATCCAGAAATTTTTTTATAAGAAGAGGAATACGAATACGCACTAAAAACCAGGCGACAATAGTTCCAAATATTGTATTAATGATGGCCGCCAAGAGAGAGCAACCAAAGGTAAGTTTAAATGATGTTAAAACTCTGGCATCTAAAACCTCTTGAATAAATCCATCAATTCCTATTTCACTGGCCTTAATGGTTAAGGCGGCCAGAGGTAAAAAGACTAGCAAGCATAGATACATTAAAGATATGCCGAGAGTTAGTGAGAACCCTGGAATAGCACTAAACTCTTTAAATTTTTTTACCATTTTAATTTATTTTTTTTTAGTTTATTTTTTTTGGGGTTGATAGATTTGATCAAAAATTCCTTTGTCTGCAAAATGAATTTTGTGTGCTTTATTCCAATCACCAAAGACATCATTTAATGAAAAGAGTTTTATCTTTGAAAATTTTTGCAGATATTTTTTCTCAGTTACATAGTCGTTATTAATTGGACGATAAAAATGTTTAGCGGCCAAAGTTTGTCCTGTGGGACTATAGAGATATTTTAAATAAGCTTCCGCTACTGCTCTTGTTCCTCTCTTATCTACAACTTTATCAATAACAGCAACTGGAGGTTCGGCGGAAATACTAATTGATGGAATTACAATTTCAAACTTATCTGACTTGCCTGACTTGTCTGACTTATCTGAGTTTAAATTATAAAACGCCAAGAGAACCTCATTTTCCCATGTAACTAAAACATCACCAATATTACGATTTATAAACGTGGTAGTCGAGCCACGAGCGCCAGTATCTAAGACAGAGACTTGTTTATAGAGTGAAGTAATAAAAGTTTTAGCATATTTTTCTGCCTCTAAAACTTGGGGTGCAAATTGTGGTTGAGAGATTTTTGTTAGATCTCCTCCTAATTTTGCTAATTTATAATTTAAAGCATATCCCCATGCTGCTAAATAATTCCAACGAGCGGCCCCAGAGGTCTTTGGATTGGGCATAATAACTTCAACATTATTTTTGATTAGATCGTCCCAATCACGTATATTCTTGGGATTGCCTTTGCGTACTAAAAAAATTATCGTTGATGTGTACGGGCAACTGTTATAAGGAAGACGTTTTTGCCAATTACTATCTAAAAGTTTTGGTTGAGACTGTGATTGTGACTTTGAATTGATGGCATCTGAATTGATGGCATCAATATCATATGCTAGGGCCAGAGTTGCAACATCTGCCTCTAGACCAGACATTATTGCTCTTGCCTGCACTCCAGAGCCACCGTGAGATTGATTAATTACAACTTTTTGATTTATTCCTTTCTTCTTTTGGTTTTCCTCCCAGTATTTTTCAAATTGAGTATTGAACTCTTTGTAAAATTCACGAGTGGGATCATAGGAGACATTGAGAATGGTGATTAAATCAGCATTTGCATATTTTACATATAAAGTAGAAAAAGTAGAAATAGACAAAATAAGAATAGAAAAATAAAGATAAAAATAAAAAGAGAATCGAGATAGTGTTGAATTTTGTGTTGAGAGCATCTATCATCATCCTAATATATGTATATGTTTAATAATTGAGTTGAATATAACAAAGTCCTACTTATTTTAAAAGGTAAAATGAGAAATACAACAAGAGATGCAACAAGAGAACAAGATGCAAATTCTCGTATGCGTGGAGTAGCAATTGTTGGAAATATGTGTGTTGGCAAAAGCACAATATTTGCAAAGATGTGTGGAACGGATACGAAGAGTGTTAATTATCCTGGAACCACGGTTTCAATTTCTGCTGGCGCTATTAAAGGAATAGATGGGCTGGCAGCATTCGATACACCTGGTACTTGCTCTATCTTTACTCATAATGAAGATGAGAGAGTCTCGCGAGATTTTTTTCTCTCATTTGATCGAATAAAGAAAATTAAAAATATTGGCCTGGAAAATGATCGTATTGAAGGAGCGCTATTAGTTGCGGATGCGAAGAATTTGAAGCGCTCGTTGGCGTTGGCAATTCAATATGCTGAGTACTCAGTACCAATGCTTTTTAATTTAAATATGATGGATGAAATTGATAGTCGAGGAATTGAAATTGATCTTAAACGGCTCTCAGAGATATTAGGCGTTGATGTTTGCTCTTCCATCGCAACTGAGGGAGTGGGAATAAAAGAGATTAAAGCAAAATTAACCACATCCATGCGTATTCCAAATAAACTAATTAAATATCCGCAAAAGATAGAAGAGTTTATAAGAATTACAGAAAAATTGTTATCACAGTATGAACTGAAAGATGAATTGAAAGATGAAATAAAAGAAGCGAATTATAATTACAGAGGGATAGCATTACTGTTGTTAGTTGCAGATAAGAGTGCGGAAAATTATATAAAAAATATTTTTGGCGAAGAAGTTTTAAATCAATTAAAAGATCTACGGTTCGAGTACCAAAAGAGCGAGAATACTCCATATAATATTTTAATTACTAATCTCTTTAATAAAAAAGCGGAGGAGATCTTAAAGGAAGTACAACAACTTCGAGAGGTGAAAAAGAGTGTTTTTACTGAAAGATTGGGCCATTGGTGTATGCAGGTAAAGACTGGTGTACCTATTGCCATAGTAGTGATTTATGTTATGTATATTTTCATTGGAGTATTTAGCGCCACTTATGTTGTTGATATGATCAATGATAAATTTTTTAGCGGAATTATTATTCCTTTTTGTAATAAATTATTTAGTTTTCTTCCAAGTCCATTCATTCGTGATATGTTTATGGATGCTGATTTTGGAATTTTACCAGCAGGAGTTTTTTTAGCATTAGGGTTAGTATTGCCAGTGCTTTTTTGTTTTTATATTTTTTTTGGTGTATTGGAAGATTCAGGATATTTGCCCCGACTCTCTTTTCTCCTCGATAAAGTACTTCAAAAGATTGGTTTAAATGGAAAGGGGGTAGTACCTTTGATTATGGGCCTATCTTGTGTAACTATGGCGGTATTAACTACTCGGATGTTGGATACAAAGAAAGAGAGAACTTTGGCCACATTTTTACTTCTACTTGGTTTTCCCTGCGCACCTGTTTTAGGATTGATGTTTATAATTTTAGGAAGAATGCCCTTTACTGCAACTTTGGCAGTTTTTGGAACTTTGAGTTTGCAAGTTTTGGTTGCCGGTTACTTTGCCAATAAATTATTATTTGGTAAGCGAACGCCACTTCTGTTGGAGATTACTCCGATGCGTATTCCTCATATGTGGTCTGTAATAAAAAGAGCAGCATTGAGAGTGTATTTCTTTATGAAAGAGGCGATACCTATTTTTATTTTTGCTTCTGTAGTTTTGTTTCTATTTCAAAGAAGTGGTGGACTGGCAATTTTAGAAAATTTATTAAAACCTGTTGTAGGTAATCTGATGGGGCTTCCTGAAAAGAGTATTCAAGTTTTTATCAAGACCATGATTAGAAAAGAAAATGGTGCTACTGAATTAAAACATTTAATTGCATCAGGTGGAGTTTATACTAATTTACAATTAGTGGTAAATCTTTTAGCGATGACATTTTTATTACCGTGCCTTAACACATTTATAGTTGTGGTTAAGGAACGTGGGCCAAAGATTGCACTCGCTATTGTATCGCTAGTTATGATTTGGGCGATAATTATTAGTAGTGCTGTAAATCATACTTGTCATATATTTGGAATTACATTTATGTAAGGGAATAAGCGAGGGAGAGAATTAGATGAATATGAATATGAATATGAATAATCTTAGTGAAAAACATGAGGAAATTTTAGAGGCAATTTGGGTTATGGCGGAGAGAAAGGAATCTTCCATAGAATCTATTCGTCAAAAGTGTGTAGTTGATTTTTCTGAAACTGATATAGAGTACATTGATTCCAAGGGATTGATTGTTAGAGATGGAAAGAGAATTCTTTTTTCTAAAGAGGGAAGAATATTTACTGAAAAAATTATTAGAAGACAACGTTTGGCCAAGGTTTTACTACATTCCATTTTAAAATTACGAAACTCTCAAATGGAGGAATTGGCCTGTAAAATAGAGCATACACTTCTTCCTGAGGTAGAAGAGTCCATCTGTACTTTACTCGGGCATCCTGATGTTTGTCCCAATGGAGATCCTATTCCTCGTGGAAAGTGTTGTGGAACGATGATTGATAAAGTAGAGCGAGTTTTAATGGGGCTTAGTGAGTTGTTACCTGGGGAGAGTGGGAAAGTAGCTTACATTAGGCCAGATAATCATGCTCAACTTCATCAATTAATCTCCTTTGGTTTAAATCCTGGTGTGATAGTAACTGTTCATATGACCTCGCCAGCTTTTTGTATTAAATTTGAAAATACAGAGCTGGCACTAGATGATGAAATTGTTAAAAATATATTTGTATTAAAGAGAAAAACTTTTTTGAAATAAATAAATGGAAAAGAAAACAAAAAGTGAGTTAATTAAAATAATTTCTGCTCTTAATAAGCAAGTTAATCGTCAAAAAGTATTAGAGATGGAATTGATGCAAATTTTCAATACTTCTGCTGATGGTATGAGAGTGATCGATAAAAATTTTAATACTCTGAGGGTAAATGATACGTTTCTAGATCTGGCCAAAGTAAAAAGAGAGGATGTTAAAGGGAAAAAATGTTTTGAAATTTTCAAAGGTCCATTATGCCATACCGATGATTGTCCAATAACTAAAATAATAAATGGAGAAAAGCGTTTTGAGGCAGAAGTATTAAAGAGTAGATGTGATGGTTCTTTTGTCCCTTGTATTATTACTGCAACTCCTTTTGTGGATGACAAGGGTGTTTTGATTGGTGTGGTGGAAGACTTTAAAGATATTTCTGAGAGAAAGAGTGCCGAAGAAAAAATAAAAAAAGCAAACCTTGAACTAGAAGAAACAAATTGCGTCTTGAAAAAAGTTTTATCACATATTGAAGAAGAAAAGATAGCACTGAAAGATAATATAAATCTTAATGTAGAAAAAAATATAAAACCAATATTACAAAGGATTAAGAAAAATTTATTACATGATAATGCAAAATTAGAGCTATTGGAGTTGTTGGAAAAGAATTTAAGTTTTCTATATTCTGATTATTATCGCAAGACTAATTCATTCAAATTAAAACTATCTCCAATGGAAACAAAAATCGGTCAACTGATAAGAAGTGGCCATCAAGCAAAAGAGATTGCTGATTTTTTAAATATTGCTGTATCTACAGTTCAATTGCACAAAGAGAGAATAAGAAAAAAATTAGGACTTACAAATAAACCTATTAATTTAAAAACTTATTTGCATGAAATGTTTGAGTAGTGTTTGAGTAGTGTTTGAGCAGTGCTTGAGCAGTATACTTGACTGATATATTCTGGTTTTTTGACTTAGACTTTTGATTTTTTTAGTTCATAATAAAATCCACAAATCCTTTATAGAATTATTGATATAGAATTATTGATCATCTCTCACGGGTTATAGGTAGTTATGAGTAAAAAAGTTATTATAGTAGGCGATCCCAATTCAGGCAAAAGCATTCTATTTAATAAACTAAGTAAGGTTTACTCTATAAAAGGTCAAAAAAAATATTCGATTGTAGCTAATTACCCATATACAACTATTGAACCCATAAGAACTACTCTACAAATAAATGATGAAAAATTTGAACTTATTGATAGTCCGGGATTAAATACTCTTGTGACAACTTCAGAGGATGAAATTTCAGTTAGAAACATGATCATTAAGGAGTCACCAGATTTAATTATTCAATCTCTGAATTCAAATAAGATTGAAAAATCGCTTTTCTTAACTGCTCAACTGCTCGAACTAAATACTCCAATGATTTTAGTATTAAACTTTATTGATGAAACTCATAAAAAAGGAATATGGCTTGATTCAAAAAAATTAGAGCAACTAACTGGAATTCCCACTGTTGAATCAATAGCTCCAGAGGGAAAAGGATTTGCAGATTTAGCTAAAGAGATTTTGATAGCACTTAAAAAAAATCCTCAGCAAAGAAATTTTAGAGAATCTTTGGTGAAATATAATGATACCATCAAACATGGAATAAATGTTATTGATGAAGTTTTAACTTCACACTCACACTCACACTCACACTCTACTCTAAGTACCTCTATGAAAATTCTGCTTTTACTTGAAGATTTGAGTGTAGAATTACTTGTTAAAGATACCTATGGAGAGCAGGTAATAAAAAAAGTAAAAGAAAGGATTATTAGATATAAAAATAATCTTAATTATAATTTTTTTAATCAAATAACAATCGCCAGATTAAATTGGGTAGATGAAATTGCTGAAAATATTATTAAAGAATCTCAAATTAGCGCCAGCAATATTCAAGAAAAAATTGGTCGATATTCTCGTCATCCTATTTGGGGCTGGCCAATCCTGGCGCTTGTAATGTATCTCACTTACCTTCTTGTAGGTCAGTTGGCCGCAAACACAATGGTAAGTTTTTTAGAAAATTATATCTTTCATCCTCTCTACCAATTGATAGGTCAAAATATTGAACATAAAATACTTCGAGATTTTTTGGTGGGTGAATATGGGATTCTTTCTACAGGACTAGGTAACGCTTTGGCCACTGCTCTTCCTATCCTCTGTATGTTTTTTTTAATTTTAAATATGATGGAAGATTCAGGATATTTTACCAATGTCTGTATTTTAGTTTCAAGATTTACAAAAAAATTAGGTCTTAGCGGCCAATCTATATTACCTTTGATGCTTGCTTTTGGTTGTAAAACTATGGCCACATTAACAACTCAAATCTTATCTTCTAAAAAAGAGAGATATATTGCGATCTTCTTAATTGCTTTTGCCATTCCTTGCTCTCCTCAAATGGGATTAATATTGGGAATTTTGGCCTCCAGTTCTTTTAGTGCTTTTGTGATTGTATTTACTAGTTTAGTAATCGCAGAGTTTTGTGCCGGCATTATTTTAAATAAAATTTTAAAAGATGATATTCGTACTGATTTTATATTGGAAATTCCTCCGATTAGAATTCCAAAATTTCAAGATATTTTTTTGAAACTTTATTATCGAATGAAGTGGTTTTTAAAAGAGATTCCTCCACTTTTTATGATTGGAGCTTTTCTACTCTTTGTTCTTGATCAAACTCATGCTCTTATAATTATTAAAAAAGCTTTAACACCAATTGTAGTTTCATTTTTATCACTTCCCATTCAAACAGTTGATGCTTTTCTCTTATGTCTAGTAAAACATGAAGCAGGAGCAGTTCAATTATTAAATTTGAGTGCAAGTAATTCTTTATCTCATCTACAAATAATAGTTAGTTTAATTATAATAACTACGCTAGGGCCTTGCTTTGCTAACCTTATGGCCATAATTAAACAGATAAAATTAAAACAGGCGATAGTGATGAGAGTAATTATTCTTGTTGCAGCTATATTAACTGGTGGAGCAGTAAACTGGCTCTATAAATTATCGAGTAAAATATAATATGAAAAGACATGATATTGAAGAATGTTTAGAAATTATTTGGCACTTACTTGAACGTCATGGTGAGGCCAATATTAGTGGTTTCGCTCAACATGACTTAGGTACCTTTGGCGTTGAAGTTATTCGAGATTTAGAAAAGTTAGAATACATAACAGTTAATAATGAAATTATTAAAATGACGGCCAAAGGTAATTCGCATGCAAGGCAAGTTGTGAGATCTCACCGACTGGCCGAAAGATTATTAACTGATGTTTTAGGAATGAAACTTGATGAAATAGAAAGCAAAGCATGTGAATTTGAACATGTTTTAATTCCGGAGATTGTAGATAGCATCTGCACTCTATTGGGGCACCCTAAACTATGTCCTCATGGAATTAAAATTCCCGAAGGTGATTGTTGTAAAAATCATCAAGATTCCATCCATAGTGCAGTTATGTCTTTAGCAGAGGGAGAAATTGATGAAACTTATAAAGTTGCTTACATTAATACAAACTCTGATTCTAGATTACAAAAGCTACTTAATTTTCAAATATTGCCTAATTCATCGATAAAAATTTTACAAAGGTATCCGACTTTTGTTATTCAAGGAAGAAATACTCAATTGGCCCTAGATAAAGATATCATGAAAGAGATATATGTTTGGAAAAAGGCCAGTAAAGCAAATACCACTGATACTAATATTTTTCTCTCTTATAATAATAAAGACGATCATCATCACAATAGATAATCATCTTTAAGTTTGGATAATTCGAAATCACGTCCGATAAAGTTTTTATTTTCTTTTACACTAAATGTTTTCATATATAAATCTCACACTCTCTTTCCCCCAAACACTATATATATTAGCATTCTTTAGTAGTGATCAAGTTCTACCAATTAATACCCAATACTCATTCTGTATGTAATAAATATGTAATATATAGGCATTGCTGTGGACACAAATAGGAGTTACTTTTAATTAAGTTACAATAGATAATAGGGATATTGTTTAAAGGAGATTTTAAAGATGATTGCAAATTGTCCAAATTTAGTTGGTGTGAAAACAGTGGCCTTAGGAAATGGAGTTTGTATAGGAGGAGCAGGAGGAGGATTAGGTGCTGGAGGTGGGATGATGGGTGGGTGTAACGCTTTGGCCGGATGTTGTAAGGTAGGCAGTGGTGCAATGTTTGGTACGGGTTTTTTACCTTTGCTTGCAACTGTGGCAATCGGATACCTTGGTTATAAAATGTATATGATATCAAAAGATCTTGAGGTTATAAAAAAAGAGAGAGAAAAAGGATTATAAAATAATTTATATAAAACAATCTTTATAGATTTTTCTTAATGAGGTTGATTAGCTCGATTTTTGTGAATGGTTTTGTGATAGCATCATTGAAACCGAAATTTTTTGGTGTAGAAATAACTGGAGCATCAGAGTATCCACTGCTAGCGATGACAACAACATTACTATCAAGTGCTCGAATATCTTTTATAATTTCAAGACCACCAAGACCATTTTCTATTGTTAAATCTAAAATAATAACATTAAAAATATTGTTAGAGTTAATGGCCGCTTTTATTTTAAGAAGAGCATCTTCTCCTTTTAAAGATATTTCTACTTCACATCCTGCTTTGGTAAGTATTGTCTTGCAGATATTGCAAATATCTTCTTCATCATCCATTACTAAAACTTTACAAACACTCTTAAGATCAAGAGAAGGAAATGCTGATGTTGGAGAAAAGACAGTTGGAATGGCCTCTGGAATTGCTGGTAAATAGATAGTAAAAGTTGTTCCTTTTCCCAATGTAGATTTAACATCGATAATACCATTATGTTTAGTTATTATAGAGTGAGCTGTGGCCAATCCTAAACCACTACCTTGTTGTTTGGTAGTAAAAAAGGGATCAAAAATTTTAGCTAAATGTTCCTCTGATATTCCTGTTCCATTGTCAGAAATTATTATCTCTACATAATTACCAATCTCTAGATCGTGAGGTAGGTGAGGTAGAGTATTGCTGGCGGTTGTATATTTTGTATTGAGTGCGCTGATTTGTAGATGACCACCAAGAGGCATTGCTTGTCTGGCATTTAAAACTATATTATCTAAAACTTGGCCAATTTGATTACCATCAATTTCAGCGGGCCAAAGATCCTCTGCTATTTTTAGAGTGGTTCCAATAGATGAGCCCGATAACATAAAACTTGAGGCATGTTGAATTAATGGAATTAAGGATTGTACTCTCTTTATAGGACTGCCACCTTTAGCGAATGTTAAGAGTTGGCCAGTTAAATCTTTTGCTCTGGAGAAGACTCGAAGTGAATTGTTGAGATACTTAACTGCTTCATCACATTGTTTCTGCTGACAAAATGTTTTAGCAACATCGATATAACCAAATAAACCAGATAAAAGATTATTAAAGTCGTGAGCGATTCCACCTGCTAAAATTCCAAGTGAATCGAGGCGCTCACTTTTCCTTAATCGCTCTTCAATTTTTTGTTCATTGGTAATATCTCTAAAGACAAGAACCACGCCTACAATTTTTCCATCGGAGGCCCTTATAGGAGCACCACTATCAGCGATCACTCGTAGAGTTTTATCTTTAGCAATTAAAGCAGTATGATTGGCCAGACCAATGATACGTCCTGTTTGTAAAACCTTATCTACTGGATTTTCACATTTGACTCCAGTTCGTTCATTTATAATTTGAAAGACTTGTGGAAGTGCTTTTCCATAAGCATCTTCTAAAGACCATCCTGTTAACTCCTCTGAAACTTTGTTCATCAAAGTAATATTACCATTATCGTCTGTAACAATAACTCCATCGCCAATACTTCTCAAAGTTACCAGCAAGCGTTCTTTCTCTGAAAAAAGCAAATCCTCTGATTGTTTTCTATAGGTGATATCCTCATAAATGGTAGTAAATTTATTATCGACCTCTTCTAGGTAAGTAGATACGCGCAAATATTTTTTTAAAATTGGACTATACTTTTCAAATTTTGATAAGGAGATATTCTTTTTTTGGATCAAGTTTGTAAACTGCTCTAAAAAGGGTGGTGGTGAAATGTTATAAACTTGTGAAGCAGATAAATTAGAAGGTAGTTCTGATTTTTGTATTAACTGTAGAAATGAAGAGTTACAATTTATTATTTTGTAGTCTACTGCTTTACCGGTATCATCTAAAATTAATTGATTAGTAGATATTCCCTCACTCATATTATTAAAAAGATTTTGATGTGATTTTTCGCTCTGTAAACGCTCTATTAAAAGAGTATGTTCACGCTTCCTAGAATAAAAGTTAAGTAAATAGATAATTGCTATTATGGAAATAATTAAAATCATAATTATTAAAGCAATTTCTATATAAAGAGAGGTGTAGAGTTCCCAATAGTCATCTTTACTAAGTATAAACCAAGGAGTACCAGGAATCTTTTTGGCGAATGCTAAAACTTTTACTCCTCGATAATCAAACCCATTTATTATAGTTTTAGTTTCACCTAAAACAGCTTTAATCGCTGGAACATCTTTATTCTTCTCTATTGGAAGTAGTAGAGAAAGAGGGCCGGTTGAGATATGCTTTAGACCATTTAAGAAACGTACGCTATCTCCTTCTTGTCTAAAAATTAGTGACTCTGCTGTATTACTTGGTAGTGGCCAACTTTGAATTGCTGGAAAAAAGTAGCTGAATGGATCGATGGCCGCAAATAACACTGCTGTAACTTTTGAGCTATAAGAGGTGTTCTTTTTAATAGCTTTAAAATCTAATACATCTCTAACGGGAATAAAAAGGCCCATACATATATGTATTTTGTGATTCAAATCCATTTGCTTAAGATCAGCAAAAACAATTTTATTTTCATTAATGGTTTTTTGAAATTCACTCTTAAAGATGATTGGATGTTTGCTATTATCTATATCGGAATTTTGTCCGGCACCGGCCCTGGCCTCGACCCCTGCGAGGTAATTCCCGTCAATAGAATATAATAATATATTTGAAAAGTTAGTATTTTGTAACCAGATGTGAAGTTGTTCTACGATTACTTGCTCTCTTTTATTTTTTTCTTTTAAGTCTTTTAATTTTTTTATATTTACATTATTTATATAGGAATTAATTGTTTTATTTAAGTGCGATCTTGTTGCTAAATTGTTGGCCTGGTTTTTAATGTCTTGAAACAAATGCTCAATTATCTCAACCTTATGTTCTAAGATAGTAATTAATGTATTATCAATTTTTGTTTTATGATAATAATGGAATCTATTTATTATAATTAATGACATTATAAGAAGGATTGAAAAAAGTAGAAGAAATTTTTTAAATGGCGATGGCGATAGTGATAATGATAGCGATGATGATGGTAATGTTTGATTGTTTTGCTTTCTTTGGTCAATCATATTGATCCTGAAAAAAATTTACAAGATTGGACAAGTGATTTTAAAGTAAAAAAAAGAAATTCACTACTAAAGACCACTAACCTAAATCACATAGTGTCCTTTGAGGAGAGCAAATAACATAATATAGAAGATAATCTGTTGACTGTGAAGAAAGTAAATCCATCTCTTGATAGTAGAGTTATAATTAAATTTTAACAAGAAACCACCAAAGGTAAGCCAACCCATAAGAAGCAGAGTAATCTCAAGCCAAATGTTCACCCAATTTGTTAAGTAGGCATGAACACATGCTAGTGAAAATGCAAAGATATTAACAATACAATGAAAGTAGAGAAAGACTTGAAAAAACTCCTCTACATTTCTGAAGTTGTAAATAAAACGTAAGCGTTTTGCTGGAATGTAGGTGTTGGCCAATAAGAATAGAATCAGACATAAATTGCCTGAGCCAGTTGCTAAGTTATAGTCAGAATAGAGTAAAATAAGAGTGCAAATAATACCAACAAATGCAAGATGTGCAAACCATTGCTTGCTAAATTCTATAGGACTAGTAAGGTACTTTCCAAAACTGTCTGACTTCATCTGATGCCTCAAAAAATGGATAGAGTTTGAAGTTAAAAAATAGATTATAAAAATTACCAGGAAACATTTTTACACTAGCACGATAGACATTAACAAAAGAATTATATTCTGCGCGAGCATCAGATAAAGCTTTTTCACTCTCTACCAAGGCGTCGATAAACTTTAATAAATTTTGGTGTACTTTTAGATCAGGATACTGTTCTGAGAGGGCAAAAAGTTTAGAGAGTAATTCTCCAGTAGAATATTTTGGAGCAGTTGCAGCTGCGGATGCAGGTGCAGTTATAGAATTGGAATTTGTTTTTGTAAGAGGGAATTGACCAGTTCTATCTTGTGTTTTTCCAATGGCAAATATTTGTCTTGCATTTGCAACTTCTCCAAAGACTCGTTCTTCATACAAGGCATAATCTGTAACAATTTTTGATAAGTTTACAGAGAGATTTCTTTTTCTTTCAAGAATAGTTTCAACTTTACTGGCCGAAGATAGGATATTAGAGATTTGAAAGATAAACTTATTGTAATAATAGATTCCATCTATGATTACAATCGTGAGCACTACCATGGAAATAATAAGTCCCAGTCTAAATTGGCGATACTGTTCTCGATTCATACTACTAAATATTCTGGAGCTTTTACGAATATAGCGTAAAATTTTATCCCAAAGAGAGATCTTCTCATTAGTAGTTTTTTCATTTCCATTACTACTCTGGCCATACATTTGATTGATAAGCGTACTAGTTGTTTGTTCCGCCACTGATGTTCTCCGTTGACTTCGTTAATGTTTAGAATGGATTATTTTTTTGATTAAACTCTAGTTCCATTGCTTTTTTAAAGTGTGGAATAGCTTCTTTGTGGCGATCAGCAGATTCATATACTAAAGCAAGATGTTGATGGTACTTAATTTCATTTGCATTAAGCTCGATTGCTTGTTTCATCATCTCAATTGCTTTATCAATGTCGCCTTTTTTATCATAAATAATTCCCAGCTTATAAAGAACTTCATGTTTCTTAACACCCAACTCATGAGCTTTTTGATAGAGTGTTAATGCTTCATCAATATTATCTTCTCTGAGATATATCTCTGCAATTCGTATCATGGAATCGATATTATCAGGTTTCTTCTTAAGAATTTTCTTATAGGTATTTCTAGCGCTATCAAAATCGCTATTCATGTAATAGAGATCTGCAAGTTGTTTTAATAAACCACAATCATCTTCTCCAGAGGATTCTTTTAATGCTTTTTTAATTGCATTAATTGCTTTCTCAAGATTACCTTTTTTACGATAATGAACAGCTAGATTTTCATATATCTTATGTTTATCTTTATCACTTAAGTTAAAAAGAGTTTCATAGAATACTAAAACTTTATGAAACCATCTTCCTAGTAATAGATAGATGGAGTGAAAAATAAAATCTACATCGAATTCAGCTTCTGGTAGAGCTTTTTTTCCTGTGTTGCCTGTGTTTCCTACATTTTCCATTTTTTCTGTGTTTTCCATTATACTTCATCCTTTTTCTTAAGGTTTTCTGGTCCTACTACATAAAGAGCAATCGAAAAAATTCCAACTATGGTCATGATAATGGGAAGAAATCCATTGAAAAAATCAAGGACATAATTCCATGAATCGAATAATCCCCATAGGCCGAATGCAATTAAAAAAATTCCTAATACAACTTGGATCATAATAATAACTCCTTCTAAACTAAAAAAATATGAACTTAAGCCTTTAATCGTTTAATTCCAGCAATGAGTGATAATCCACCTGCAAGAATACAAAATAGAGGTAAAATTCCCATTACCATATCTATGAAGGTGTACCATTCATCGTAAAGACCATAAAGTCCAATTACAAGAGTGGCAGCACCACCACCCAAGAATAGATTTTTCATTTTTCCATCATGTTGCATTCCTAAGAATAGCAAAAAACCTCCAGCAAAGATTGTTACAGGTTGAATTGCACCTTTAATAAGATCGACGACATTAAAAATTTCATCATATACACCATATAGTCCTAGGAAGAGAAGTGCGAGTCCAAAGACTAAATGAAATTTTCTTTTTACTGACATTACTTTGCTCCTGTAAAATTAGAATTTGCTGTAAAAACTGCGTCCATTAAATTTTTATGACAGTGAGGACATTTATCATTGCAATCCTCTTTATGTAATATGATCATTTTACTTAAAGGGCATACACAGGTGTGTTTCCCGCCCATTTTTGAGTCTATTATTTTAAATGAAGTAGCTGTGGTGGCCACAACTACATTATCTTTATTACTATTACGTATTTTTTGAATATCTCTAATTGATGGTGCCGATGGAATATTGTTAGCGCTAATTGTATTCGCCATTAATTTTGGTGTAACTATTTTTTGAATATCTCTATTATTTACATCTCCTTGCAATTTTGCTTGAGTGCTTATTCTATGATCATTCCAGAGTGCAATTACTAATAAGATAAAAAAAGTTATCAGTAATAGAATACTGGGTGCTGATGTAAGCACATTCAAAAGGTGATGCTTTGGTGTCGCATTTTTTTCTTTCATATATATTTTGATTGTTTTATTTTTTATTCCCGACTAAATCAAGTTAATAATGCTCGAGAGAATAGTCAATTAAAATACTATAGAAAAAACTACTTAAGTATTATTGTTTAAAATAAATAGTTAATAGTTGAGTGTTTGAGTTTGCAAAACTAAATTAAACTTATTTTGCCTTAACAAATTTAGAACAGTTTGGATATAATGTGATCATGTTTTTATCAAAAAAAAAATATCCAATAAAATTAGAAGCGGTGGCATTAAGTAAAGAGGTTCTCTGTGAATATATCTCATCTGATATAACAAGAGTAAATCAGTACTGTAATATTTTGCCTGGAAGTTTTAATTTTATAGATAACTTATGCGAAGATGTCCTTTTGTTAATTGAAAATAACATTTCAAATCACTTTAAATTAGTCTTTTACAATCCACTAGACTCTAATGATATTTATTTTGAAAAAAGTTATCTTATAATAAATGTTAGAGGTGTTATAAACGTCGATAAAAATAAAAAATCATATAAGTCATATTCCCAACCAATTCAAATTGAATTTAAGGATATTCCTCGTCCATATGAGTTTGATATCTTTGTTCATTTTACTGATCAATTTTTATCTTTGGAGAAGATTGAGCAAAAGAGTATCTTGAAAAAATTTAGTTTTAAATGGTTTGAATTTGCGCCAAATGATGTTGATGTTGATGTTTCTGCAGCTGCAGTTGTTGATCATGTTAGTTCGGAGATCGGTCACACTTACACTCAAGAGAACGAAGAACAAGTGCCATCATCACCATCATCATCATTACCATCATCATTACCATTTAGTAATCAGCTTCTTATTGCTTCCTACGCATACTCCGATTCACACAAGCTAATAGAGGAGATGGCGAAGCTATCAACTAGTCATGACTTAATTCCAGTTTTATGGACTTATGCCGAAGGGCCAAGAGTAATTGGAGCTAGTGGTGATAATTATTCTCATAGATATCACTTTAATGATGAGCTTTTTACTAGTAGTTTGCTTTCACCATTTGATCTTCTTAAATTTATAAAACATCAATCAAAGAAAAATATTTTCTATATACTAGAAGATTTTCATTACTATCTGGCCAGAGATAATATCTCAAGTTCCGATTATGCTGAATTAATCTCTTTGATAAAATCCATGCCGAATGCTTTGAAAAGTTGCCAAAGTTATTTGACGATATTAGCACCTACTACAGATCTTCCTGCTGAAATTTCTCCAATCTTTGAAATCATAAAGAGTAATAGTTGTAAAAAAAAGTTATTCTATCTGGAAAAGTTTGGAAGTGATTTATCAAAGTTAGTTTTAGAAAATAAGATCCGTCCTGTGGTGGGACGTGAATTTGAGATTATGGAGTGTTTGAAAGTTTTATCTAGAATGGAAACTAATAATCCATTGTTGGTTGGAAAATCAGGAGTGGGTAAAACGGCGATTGTAGAGGGATTGGCGGCCATGATTATAAATGGCAAAGTTCCAGCGCAGTTGTCGCAAAAAAGAGTAATATCTCTTAATCTAAATTTAATAATTTCAGATACAAAATACAGAGGGGAATTTGAAAAACGTTTAGATGGATTGTTAGAGGAGGTTAAAGAAAATTCCAAGAAAGTAATTATTTTTATAGATGAAATTCATACTTTGCTGGGAATGGGAAGAACAGAGGGTTCAACTGGTGCAGAAAATATTTTAAAGCCAGCGCTTTCGAGAGGAGAATTTCCTTGCATTGGTGCCACCACCTATGAAGAATATGATAAATATATTAAACCAGACAAAGCACTTTCGCGTAGATTTCAAATAATCGATATTAAAGAGCCAAATCAGCAAGATACATTTGTTATCTTAAAGGGTATTAAAAACATTTACGAAAAACATCACCAGGTAGTAATAAATGATCAAGCACTCTTTAAATGTATAGAGATATCAAATCAAATACTTCCCAATCAATATTACCCTGGTAAGGCGATAAAAATAATGGATAGTGTTTGTGCTTCTGCTTCGCTCTCCGGATTTACCACAGTTACTTCTGATTTTGTTAATAAAGAATTTAATATTAATGATAATAATAATAGTAATAATTATAATAATAAGGGTTAAAACATGAACGATTCATTAAAAAATTGCACCTCCATTGGAGGAGAACTCGGAACTTCATCTTGTAAATTTTGTTGTGATGATACTATCGTAATTTTTTCTTCTGTGGTGGGTGATTCTCTAACTGATAAGATGGAAGAGAGTTGGCGATTAATGAATAGATCCAAAGATGGCAGATGGGCGAGAAATCTAGCAATTTTTGATGAATCCAGAAGTTCATGGAGATACGTAGGAGCGATGACTAGAAATTCTGATAAGTCTAATTGGTTTACAGATAAGGGATTAATCAGAGATTATGATGATGCCTTCTTGGCCACCAAAGCAGGTCTTTTTTTAATGGGCCAAGAGATGGAGAAAAAGGGAAAACCAATTACTAAAATTGGATTGGGTTTTGGAATTACTGTTCGTCATGGGGAAAATATTATTGAAAAATTTTTCTCTTATATGGGTGAGAACTTAATTCAAAGAGATGGTAAAAAATATCTTCGGATTAAAGCAAAAAATGTTGCTTTAAATGAAATCAAAGAAGTCGAGTATGAATTGGTCTTCTCAGTTATGCAGTATCAAGCATATGGTGCTTATACTACATTACTTTTTAGTAAGTATAATATGAATGTATATAATACATATGTAATTGATATCGGCCACGGAACATGGATTAAACTTCCAATTATTGAAAATGAAGCAGAAATTAATTTATCTGACTCATTCACTGCCGGTATTCATACGATTACTAAAAATATTTCGAGAATTATTTTTGAATCAAGTGAACAAAAATTTAAAATTCCTGAGCAAAGGATAATGGAAAAATTACCGCTTAAAGATTATAAAATTGAAGTTCCGGGAGTTGGGGTTTATGATTTTACTAAGTACTTACAAAAAGAGTGTCAGTTAATGGCCAAAAGTATTGTACAACAAGTTTCTAATGATGTTTCTGTACTATCTCAAAAAGGTCATACTCTTGATTATTATCTTATAATAGGAGGTGGAGCTCATCTTCTCTTTGATACAATTAAAAATGAAATTGGTTCCTTTTTTGGATGGTCAAATGAGATTTTAGAACAAAAAGTAATTAATCCGCAAACACTAGGTCTTGATCCTAGATATATTAATTGTGTGGGATTTATGTTGTTGGCCAGAGATCATATTGCAGTTGAATTGGGTGAAGATGTTGATCAAAATTTTAGTATTAAGGAAATTATTCAAGATACAGTACAAGAATAATATTTAATATTTAAATAATATAAAGGAAGGGGATCATGGAAGAAGCATTAAATGGAAGGTATTATTTAGTTGTTGATCAGGAATTAAGAGATCTACTTGGTGATATTGTTAGAAATCATCCAGAAGCATCTAAAGAGGTCTTAAAATTAATTCTCAAAATGTATTTAAAACTTTTAGATAAGAGCAAGAGAAAGGGGCGTGACCCTTTAACCACTTTTCAAAATTTAATTGAAACGATTATTACCGGTCGTCTTTACGAAACTACCAGAGATAAAATGGATTATTTAGATTGTCTCTTAGAAGAAAGGGGCAACTTATTTAGTGGCAGCGGCAGTGGTGGCGGAGGCGGAGGTGATTCTTCGGTGATTAAAGAGATAAGAGAGTTGAAGTCATTGATAAGAGAGTTAAAAGGTGTCTCGGCAGCGCTTGCTAGTGGTAGTGGTAGTACTAATAGTAAAGATGATGACCTTAGCTCTTATTATCCTAAAGATGCAATTGATCTGGTGGAGGTTCCTGCAAATCCTGCTGAGAATAAGACAAGGAAAAATTTTAAAGAATTACGAAAGGGAAAATCGAATAAGGTTATTAAATTTTAAAAGCAAAAAAGCAGGTAGAGTAATCCTTGAAAAAGATTTTTGTTGATGCTGGCGAGTTTTATACAAAAGTATGGGTATTGGACTTTTCTTCGAAATTAAATGAGTGGCAGTATTTCGGAAGAACTTTTTTTCCAACCATAACTTGTGAAGTACCAGAAATACCAGAAGTTCAAAAAGAGTTGGATGCTCAAAATCATCAGCAGCAGATTCACTATGAATATAACGATCATTTCTATCAAGTTGGATATGATTGTATGGAGAAAGTGAATGTTGATCATCTATATAATACAAACAATATTAGTCAACAAATACAAATATCAAGATTAATTCTTAACAAAGTAATCTTTGATTATACTATCGATACGGAGGATGTGGCACTTTTTATAGTTGTTGATTCAGTAGCGAAGGAAAATCTTTTTAAAGATATTATTCATAATCATAATACTTTATTCATTACCAAAGCATATCGAGGAGTGGACAAACGAGTTATCGCTAAGAGAGTAAATATAAAATTTCAATTAATATGGGCCAGCGATGGTATATCATCACTACTAAAAGATAAATTTGATAATTTGCCCCAAACATTGGTTGTGGATATCGGACATAGTAGTAGTAAAATGTACATAATTGATCCACTAAATGGACTTCAACATTTCAGATCATTAGAACTGGGGATGTTTTCTTATTACAAAAAAATGATCAAGTTATTTTTGGAAAAAGAGATTGAAAATATTAATTATCTTTGGATGATTAAACAAATTGAACTAGAGTGTGAAGAGATTGAAATTGAATGTAACAACTTAAAGGTGAAACATAATTTTGATATATCTGCTTTAACAGAGAATTTTAGATGGGATTTAAGCAAAGATTTAAAGGCAGCGATTGTCGATTTTATAACTTTTTATTTTAGCAATAACTCTAAAGCAATTGAGCTTCTTCATATCACAGGAGGTGGAGCACATTTGTTTGGTAATATTATTAAGGCATCACTAATTACTAGCGGATATAATCTGCAGAGCATTTACATCGAAAAATCCCCAATGTATGATACTTTGTATGGGGTTGTAAAAAAACAAACAATAGTAAAAGGGTAATCATGAACAAATTAACTGATAAATTAGATTCTATTTCTTTGCAATATGATATTGAATACCTATCAAAGATAGGCACAACCATGGTAAATCGATTTGGAAAATTTGTTGGTACTGTTGTCGATAAAGGATATAAAGTTGGTATCGCTTTTCAAAAAAATTTTTTATCAACTTACCTCAAGAGTGATTTCAAGTTTAATTTAAATTTAAATAATTTAAATAGTAAAACAGGGCGAATAAAGGTCAAAGATTTATTACTATCAGAAGCAGAGGGTAGTACAGCAATAGATGATAATATTAAACGAGAATTTTATATGAATTTAGGAAAGGAGATTATTGAACTTACTAAATCTGATTTCAAAGATGATAATCTAACTATTATTGATGTATCAAAGTTTGAAATGAAAGACCCAAGGGAGCAAAAAGAACAAAAATAAAAAAATAATATTATATTATTTTAGAACATAAGGAGAGGGGAAAAAACATGGAAGGCAAAAATGATAATGATGCTTTAAAAGCAATATTTAATACAGATCCAAAAGATCCAAAGAATCAACCAGGAAATAATGAACAATTACATGAAAGGGCCAAAGGATTAAAAAATTCTGCTGAGGAAGTGCTTAGTCCTTCTGAATTAAGCAAGAAAAGTACAGTGGCCAAAAAATGTGTAGGTGTTGATATTGGAACTAGTAGAATTGTTAGTGCAACTACCTCTATTGAAAATAAAGAGGTTACTCAAACTGAATTAAATGCATTTTTTACTCTACCTTATGCACCCTTAGTTCAAGATTTATTAGATAGAAATAAAATGAATTATATAAAAAACAAAGATCATATAGTGGTCTTTGGTTTTCATGCTCAAAGCTTTGCTAATATGTTTAATGGTGAATTGTCACGTCCAATGCAAAATGGATTAATAAAAGCAGATGAACCAAACGCTATATCCATGATTAAAGAGATCATCGGATTAGTTGTTAAAAAACCAGATGAATTAGGAAGAAGACTTTGCTTTTCAGTTCCAGCACCTAAAATAGGAGCAGAAGCAGATCTTATTTTTCATGAAGCAATTTTGAAAAAATATTTTATAGGAGTGGGATATAATGCTTCAAGTGTTAACGAAGGACTGGCCGTTGTTTTATCAGAATTAGCACAAGAGGATTTTACTGGTATTGGAGTTTGTATCGGAGCTGGAATGACCAATGTTTGTTTTTCATTCTTATCAGTTCCAGTAGTTGTTTTTGGATTACATCACGGTGGAGATCACATTGATACCAATGTTTCAAGAGTGGTAAATGAAGCAGTAACCAGAGTAAGAGTGATAAAAGAAGAGTCCCTAGATCTTTCTAGAAGTCCTCGTAATAATATGGAACAAGCATTCAATATTTATTATGATGATTTAATTTCAAAAGTAGTTAATATTTTATCATCAACATTTTCCATGAGCTCAAATCTTCCAAAACTTAATAAACCAATTCCATTAGTTTTGGCCGGTGGTACTTGCATTCCTAATGGATTTAAAATGAAATTTGATAAGATGTTACGACAAGTGGAACTTCCAATTGAGATATCAGAAACGAAAATAGCAACAGATCCTTTAAGAGCAACTGCTAGAGGGGCATTAGTGTATGCAGGAAAAGAATGATAGTATTGATCGCAGACGAGATCCAAGATTTATAGTCCCATGCTCTGGCTTTGAATTTGAGAATAAAATATATTCGATTAGTAATATTTCCCCTAGAGGTTTGCTAATAGAAAATTCTCAAGGATTAGATGAAAGGGTTGTAAATTTACTTTTAAGTAAAAAAAATTTTGAATTTAATCTGGTAGATGTACCCTCTGATAGCAAATTATCTTTAACTGGAAATATTGTTAGGGTTGTAAGACAAGATGAAGTTGTAGTGGGACTAGCTCTTGAATTTAAGCAATAGGTTTAAGCAATAGGTTTAAGTAATAGGAGAGTGATTTATTAGTCGAATATTGGCCATTGGTGGTGCTAAAGGTGGTGTTGGCAAAACAATTGTTGCAGTTAATTTGGCACTTGCTTTAACACAAACTAATCTGTGTAGTTGTGTTGCTAACGACAAACAAGGTGCTATTCGAGTTGTTATCATCGATGCTGATTATGAAAATGCAAACACTCATATTCTTTTAGGCATCTCTAAAATTGAGAAATCGATAGAAAATTACTTCAATCAAGAGATTGACTTGAATAGTTTGGTAATTGAAACTAAATATAAAAATCTAAGGTTGATCTGTGGTGGAAATAATAAAATTGAGCTGGCCCCAGCAAAGAAGAAGCGTTTTCTAGAAGAGATAAAAAAAATTCCAGCTGATTTTGTTGTAATAGATTTGGCCGCCGGAATGGCAGATGGGATGATTGATTTGTTTAATTTGGCCGATGAAAAAATCATGGTGGTTACACCTCAATATACATCACTTCAAAATGCCTATGGATTTATAAAAGAGGCATTCTTGCAAAAATTAAAGAGTGTTCCTGAGATGGTAGTATGTTTACGTCACGTTGATAATGATCCATTTAGATTGATTTCAGCTCTTAAAAAATTATCCGATGATCATCCGCTAAAAAGAAGATTTGATTTATCAATTAGCGAACAACGATTTTGGATTTTGGCCAATATGGTTCAAGAGGAGAAAGATCTATCGGTGATTAACGGACTAGTAAAGTTAACTAAAGAATTTTTTAACATTGATGCTTCTACTTTAGGAAAGATACATTTTAGTCAGGAAATCTTTGCTTCTGTAAATAAGACAATTCCATTTATTGCTTTTGATAATCAATCTGAAAATTCTAAACAGTTAAGGAAAATTGCTTTTATTTTGTCAGAGTATTCAAAAAGTTAATCTTATGTTATATATTTATTACAAGTGTGATGTTGTGATTTTTTTTGTGTGAACAAAGATGATCAAAGAGGATAAAAAATATTTTTAATTAAAAAAAATTGGAGGTAAAAATGGTTGCGTTAAAAATAGCAGGTGGAGTATTGGGTGGTATATTGATTGTTGCAGGTGGAGTTTACTTGATTAGAAAGACTGAGTGTGGTCGAGAGATTATCGATTCCATGAAAAATATAGGATCTCAAATCAAGAATTCATTTAAAGATGGATACTCTGAGGCGATGAATAGTTAAAAATAGTTAATTAACAACTTGATCAATTATTATACCAAGATAGAAGAAAATTTTTATGGGAAAATATAACTTTCTCTCGAGTGCAGGGAATATTTTGTTAAATGGTAGTTTGTATGTAGTTAAATCCGCTGGTAAGTCTGCTGGATATGTTGGAACACTTACCAAGCAAATTCTCACTAGATCTGATAAACCAGATAAACCAGATAAATATGAGAAAACTTCGGTCTCTAAAAAAAATGAATCACAAAGTAAGATTGCAGGATTATTTACTGGAGGATTGAGAAAAAAATTTGGTTTAAATAAATCAGAAGTAAAAGCGCGGATGGATGAGCTGAGAAATCAAATTGAGAATTTATATTTAGAAATGGGAAAAATTGGTTCGAATAACCAAAATAACCAAAATAACCAAAATAATGGTGATTCTCAAAGTATTTTTGAAAATAAGGAAGTTCAAGAGATAACTTTGCAGATTGAAAAATATGAGAAAGAGTTTAATGCTTTAAATAAGTACTTATCGGAAGCAATTGAATTGGAAAAACAAAATATTCCATTATCAGAGATAGCATTCGATAATAGAGGTCAAGAAATTTATCAAGGTGTGGATAAGAAAATTCAGCAATTAATTGCAACTTGTATAAGAAAGGAAAAATTCTCTCTTAAATCGGATGCAATTATTTTTCAAAAAGTTTTAAATGATCTTCTAGATAAAGAGATTGATATTAGAAGATTGGCAGTTTGCCAATTAGGGAAAATTGGAAACAAAAGTGTAGCTCCTATTTTAAAAGAGGCACTCAAAATTAAAAATGATCAACTTCAAGCAGAAGTTATCAATACCCTAATACAGTTAGATGATTCTGAAATTTTTACAATTTGTAAAAATTTTATAAAACATGAATATGCTTTAATAAGAACTGCTTGTGCTAGAGGGCTTTATAAGACAGGACGAGCTGAATCCATCCCAATATTGATTGCAACTTTACAAGATGAAAATGCAGAAGTTAGAAATTCCAGTGCTATGTTTTTAGGTTGGTTGGATGCCAAAGAAGCAGTTCCTTCATTATTACAAGCAATTTCGGATGTGGATAAGAGAGTTCGTTTAAGTGCGATAGCATCGCTTTCAAATATCAGAGATGAGGCGGCGGTTATTCCATTATCGAGAAGCTTAAATACCAATGATCTAGAGATTCGCCAAAAAGTAATTGATGCCATTACAAAAATTATTGGTGGTGAGTTTAATTTTAATGTTAATGCAAATGAAGTAGAACGTGCTCATGAGATCTCGTCTTTTAAAGATTGGTACTTAAAGAAAAAGCATGGAATGGCCACAACTGATCCAACAATTGTTGCAACAACTGCTCCAACAACAGGTACAGATGAATAAATGAATAATACTAATTTAGAAAAACAACAAGAGTTAGAGAGAGATGAGATATTATTAGATAGAGGTAATAATGGCAATGGGCGAGTAGTACCGCTAAAGAGAGTTCTTCAACAATTAAAGAGTAATGCTCCTCTTGAAGTAATAAAAGATGATTATGAAAATGTTGTTGATGATATATTAAAGATTGCCAAGCTTAATAAGAATGGTCCGCTGGTAGAGCAGATTCTTAAAGTAAAAAAAGTATTAGATTCCTCAGAACCTCTTTCAATTCAATCCTTAATTCCTGAAATTGATAATATAAATGAATCAATCCATGATCAGATAATGTTACTTGTAGAACAAGTTGTTTCTAACGAATTTCATTTTGAAGATGATTTTTCCTTACTACAGTCACAAAGTGCAACAAACAATGCAAACCATTTACAACTTCTTTTAAAAATATTTTCCTCTACTCAAGATGGTGAATTGAAATTATTAAAAGAGAAGGGCATATCAAGTGTTGATGATTTTTTAAAAGTAAGTCCGCTTGAATTGTCTCAAGTTATTAATGTGGGACTTGTAAAAATTTTAGAAATAAAAATTATTTTAAATGAGTATAACAAATTAAAAGAAAAAAAAGAGCTTTTTGAAAAGGTTAGTTCTATACATGTAATAAATAAACAAATGGTAGCGGAAGTGGAAAAATGCTCAGCTGCCAATACTAACTTAGTAGAGATCAACAAGGATCTTCGTAAAAAATATGAGCAAATATTACCAGTATATTTAGAAAGAAGTAACAACTTGAAGGATTTACAAAGTCAGCTAACCACTACACAAATTGAATGTAATAGATTAGCGATGGAAATAAATTTTCTTCAAGGAGAGAAAACAAAACTTTCTAAAATGTGCGAGGAAAAACATTTATTACTCGGAAAATTACTGGCACGTATCTCTTACGTTAAGAAAAGTTATGAATTTGTTAAAGGTGAAACAAATTACTCTGAGGATTTATTGCTTCATTTAGATTCATTATTAAATCAAGCATTAAAACAAGGAAAAACCTTAGAGAAAAAATTAGAAGACAATGAACAATTGTTGGAATCTTTGCTAGCAGAATTAAATGATAAAATTAAAAAAAGTAAAATTGAATTTTATAGTGATTTAAAATCTATATCTATACCTACATCTATCTCTATCTAGGAATAATTACGTGGAAAATGAAAACAATCTTAAAAATCAATCAGAAGTGAAAACATCATCTTTTAATTTTTTTAGCAGGGCCAGTAAAGTAGATAAAAGTAAGATAAAAGAACAGCTGGATAAAATTTCTGAATTGCGATTATCTGATTTTCTTAATTCAACGGAAACTGAATTTAAAGATCATGTAAATGAGATGCTTTCAACTATTAAGGAGCTAGATAGTAATTTTAGAGATACCCTCAAACTTAATCATACGTTAAGAGGTGAACTGCATGATTGTAAGCAAGTAATATCTAAACTTAATAATGAAAATAAGGGTTTTGAAAAAAAGTTAGCTGAATTTGAAAATAGCTCTCCAATTATTGGCGAAACAGAGAAAAAATTAAATCTGGTAGTAGAGGAAAGAGATAAATATAAAGAAAGATACAATCAAGCTATAGAGAATAATCAAAAATTAATACAAAATTTAAATGTATTAAACAATTTAGTAGATTTAAAGAAAGAAGAGATTGAAGATCTAAAACGGGAGTTAGAAATTTTAAAGAGTAAGTTAGATTCCTATGTAATGGACTTTGATAGTAACGAGGTGAAAAGCGCAAAAGAAAAAGAAGCTTCCTTTATCAAGGAGCTAAAAAATGAATAATCAATCTTCATCGCAGTCTCAGGCGCAACCGACGACCATAAAGGAAAAATTACTTCATAGCTGGGATCAAATGAAGGCCAAATATCCATTGGTTGTAGATATTACACCTGTTAAAGGTGATATAGTTAAAGAACAATTTTTACATTACATCGATGGTTTAAAAAATGTTGAAGAGATTGCACATTATTTCACTCTAGAACCCAGTGAAGCACATCTGATTTTATCTGATTTACTTTCGTTAAGAGTTATTCGCTTTATAGACAATACAGAAAGATTGGCCTATTTAAATCGACAAAATTCAGAGCTAAAAACTAATTTGGACTTTATCTCCTCTGAAAATAACAAATTAAAAGGAGAAGAACGCTATCTTAAAAAACAGGTACAATCAAAGGAAAATGAAATTGTTTCGATGAATGAAAAGATTCCGGAAGTACAAAGACAGCTAAATGAATTTAATAAAGAGTTAGAGACATTAAAATCTAGTTCAATTACTTTATGGGATTATAATTCAGATCTCTTAGGTTTAATCAAAGATATGTCTTGTAAAGAAAAACAGATAACGGAAATTCTAAATCAAATGGAATCATCTTTTCCTAAGATGGTGAAAAAGAAAAAAAGAGTTGCCAATTTGTTAAGTGAAACTAAAGGTCGTGTAGTTGATACCGAAGAAAAAAATTCCACCTTAAAGAAAAAGATGTCTATTTATCATGATTCCATCGAGGAGATTAAGGGATCTTTGTTTGATATTAAATCTAGATTAACGTATCTTAAAAATAAAGATTAAATTTTGATATTTATAAAAAGATCATTTTTAGGAATTCTTGCTGGAATAGGACCAAAAATTTCCCAATATTCCCCTAAAAAATCTAGATATTCATCGAAAGTCATTTTTTGATACATACATTGTTCCTAATTTTTTCAATTTCTGGCCTGGCCCTTAGGAAAGCATTTTTTTTTGTTGTAATTTTTCACCAATTTTACTCCAACTATGTTCTAGCTTTGTTTTAATTTCTACTTCATTAGCGGGAATAGGATGATTGAAATTAGTAATTGAGATATCAGTAATTGGTGAAGTATTTGAAAATGATATCGACATCTCTTCATTGTTTATTGTTTTTGTTTCTTTTGTTTCTTTTACTTCTTTTGCTTCTCTTGTCTCGATTGTTTCGGATATTTCTTTTGCCTTGTTTTGTTCACACCAAATAAAAGAGGTATCTTTAAATTTATGATTCTTTTGACTTTGAAGTAATCCGCTGATTCCTTTTGTTTTATTTTTAGACATGAGTAACTCCAATAAAACTATTATCAGATTGTTGAGTTAGATTGTTGTTTAGATTATTGTTTAGATTATTATTTAAATCGTTATTTTCTGAAAGTGAGAGCTCTACTGCTACCCATTTATCTGCTCCAACAATCTCTAATGATAAATTTTTAAGATCATCTTGGGCCGGTCCCTTAAAACGTGGATCCCAAATATTAGTCTTAGAAGCAATACAATTATCAATTTGCTTTGAAACAGAGATATAATTATTGGAGAGATAATCTTTATATTCGTTTTGTGAAATGTAAGAGACAATTTGAAAACCTAATTTTTGTCTGGAATCGAATTTATTGACAACAATTTTTACTTCAGGATTAACTTCAAAATTTTTATGTAAAGTAACAATACTATCAATTGTTAGATCCAATCCATCAATGGAAAATTTATCAGAGTTAATTGGAATAATAATTAAATTGGAAGATGCTTGAGCAGCACTAGTTATTTTACCAAGTGCTGGCGGACAATCAAACCAAATAATATCAAATTGTTCTTGAATTGGTTTAAGTAATTTTTTAAAAAAAGTTCCCACATTTTCAGTTTTACTGGAAAATTCTGATTCAAAGGATGCCATCTCTAAATTTGCAGGAATAATTGCAAGATGAGAGGTGATGTTTACAATTGCATCTGTAATAGAAATTTTCTTACCTTGAAAATGTCCACGATAAACATCAAGAATAGAGGGTATGCTTCCCATTGATGAATCAATACCAAAGCTTGAAGTAAGGTTAGCTTGTTGATCAAGATCAATCATTAATGTTTTATGGCCTAAACAAGATATTTTAGCGGATAATCCATGGGTAAGTGTAGTCTTTCCTACACCTCCTTTTACACAAGAAGAGGTTAATATCATTTTACTTTTTTTTATATTTTTTGCTTTAAGTGCTAACTCAAAAGTTTCAGGAGTGACCCTGATTGAATTTCCAATTCTGGTTTGTTCTAGTTGGTTATCACTAAAAAAATCATGGATCTCTTGTGGAGACATATTAAATATTTCTGAAAATTCCTTAATTGAAGTTGTATAACATAAATCTATCATAAGGTAATTCTCCATCATAAAGTTTAGATGTTTTATTTAGAGGTTTATATTTATTATTATCAGATATTATAATTGAGCTTGTAAATAGTGATGTGTAGGTCTATTGAAATAGATTTATGATTAAAATGGATTTATCTTGCTGCTTTAAGTTGTGCTAACTCATCTTGAATTGCTTCTCTCGATTGAGTAGTCAAATCCAAAGTGGTTTGAATCTCTTTACACTCTTTTAAGAGTTTTTCTCGTTCGTACATAATCTTGGTAAATTCATCAGCTAATTCTTTATTTTGTTTTTTTAATAGATTAATTTGTTCTTCGCTTTCTTGAACAATTCGCTTTGATTTTGCTAGTTGATTATTTACCTCTTGTTCTTTTCTTGCTACATCAGCTTTTAGTTGATCAAGTTCGAAAGTAGCGGCCGCTTTAATTTGAACAATATCATTTTCCGCTTTTTTCTTTTGCTCTTCTAATTTAACAAGTTCTTGTTCAATAAATTTTTTCTTTTCTTCCATCTCTTTTTTAAATGCTTGCTCTAAGTTTATTTTCATTGTATTCATTTCATCTTGTAATTTTTTTACCTCTGCTTCTGCATCTTTTATCATCTTTTCTCGTTCATCTTTTAATTGTTGTTGCTGTTTGCTTTTTTTCTCTTCAAAATCTCTTTGCATGTTCTCCATTTCTTTTTTAAATTGTTCTTGTTCTTTTTGAGCACGCTCCTTCTCGGCCTTTAATTCACCATTAATTCTTTCAACTTCTTTACGATTTTCTTCTGTTAATATATTTTTTTGTTCCTCTAAATTGGCCAACATACGCTCACTTTTTTCTTTCATATCTCGTTCGAAATTTTCAAGAGTAACCTTCATTTGTGCTTGCATTTTCTCTCTTTCTTTAGGAACGGAAGTTTCTAGTTCCATAATTTTATTTTTGAGTTCATTAGTAGAGTTAAGCATTTTTTGAGTTTTTTCTTCAAATTCTTTGTTTTGATCTTTAAGTGTATTATTTATTAATTTTAAATTTTCTAAATTTGCACACAAATTCTTTATTCGATCTAAACTACCTGCACTGCCTTTTACAATAGTCTTTTCAGTAAGACGATTGCGATAGCTGTCCATAGCGCTTTCCGCCTCTTCTTTTAGTTTTTTGCTTGGATATGGTTTTTGAAAATACTTATTAATAAAACCAGCATTCATGGCGGCGATCACTTTCTCATGCTCTTGATGTCCTGTTAAAAGTAGTATTGGTACAAAAGAATCAATACGTCTCACTTCTTCTGCAAATTCAAGTCCGGATTTTCTTGGCATCTTATGATCGGAGATAATTACTCCGATATCTGGATGATTCTTAAATTCCTCAAGACCCTTATCTGCACTCTCTGCTGAATATACAGTGTAAGAAGTTGAGAGATTGTTACTAATTGCTTGTCTTATCTCATTTTCATCATCAACAATTAAAATCGATTTTTTACCTTCAACATCTTGTTGTTCTTTACTTATATTTAGAATGGGTTCATTAACTGTAGAAGAATTAATGGATGATTCAATCTCATCTAAAATATTTTTTAAATCCTCTTTTTGTTTTAAAGTCTCCTTATAATTTTCCTTAAATTTATCAACTTCATTTTGTAATTTTTTCTTCTCTTCTGCAGTAATTTTTGCTTGATCATTTAATTTTGTTTGTATATTTTGATAAGAACGATCCAGTATATCTTTTTCTTGATTTAATTCATCTAATTGTTTTTTAAATTGGATGCGTTCTTCATCTTTATTTTTTAAGTCTTCGATGGTACTCTTTAAGTTTAAAACCTCATCTTTAAATTTTTTACCTTCACTTACTACTTTTTTTATTTGATTGATACAGTCGTTTTTTATATCATCAACTGATGCCAGTTGAATTTCTGCTTCATGCTTTATCTTTTCTGCTTCTTTAGCGGTATCAATAATAGTTGCTAGTTTTTTATAAGCGCTATTATACTCTTCGGGTGAAAATATATAATTGTCGTAATTGTAACTACCACCTTCCGCCTGGGCAGCATAAGCGTATTGGCCACCATAGGATTTAAATTTGTTATAGATGATTTTTTTTAATGCTTGGTAATTTAATGGTCTTCTAAAATAGTAGTGGATATGTCCTGAATTAATTGAATCCACTACATCTTCGATATTTTTAAAATCTTTGGAGGTTACAAGCTTTAAGATATAAGAATTTATTTTATTTAATTCTTTAAGAAATTCAAAATAGGATGTGTCTCTTAATTCACAACTTAAAAGTACTACATCGGGAACAAAACTTTTTAAAAGAACAAGTGACTCTTTAGCGCTCTTTTCAGTACGTAAATAAAACTCATTGGCCAATGATGCCTTTACATTTTCCAAATAAGTTTGATCTTCATCAATAACAAGTAGTTTTATAGAGTTTTTTGTCATAATATAAATCTCCTGTATATTCCTATTTAATCCTGTCGGATATTTGATTTTTTTTCTTTAAGTTTTTTTATTACTGTGTGGTTGACCACGAATTTGCCGAAGATTCTTATAAATAATTTTTAGTGTGTGCTCCAGTAAAGTGCTTTTTGAGAGGAGAGTTTATTTTCTTTAATTAGTATTTTTATTTTTTGTTTATCTATTGTTCGCATTTGCAGATCTTGGTGTAATTTAACTGCGGTAGTTGATATTTGTTTATTAGATTGGAAATTAAGATTATATATATGGACTAAGAGAAGCAGCAGAATGCTTAATACTGAGATATGAAATAAAGTATTAATAATAAATTTTTCTTTATTACTGGCAGTAGAACCTGAATCCATCCAACAACGATTACATTCAATGCAACCTAATTGTTTTATATTTTTAACTGTATAGATACAACGAGAATAAATTTTTTTGGGGAATAGCTTATTTAAAGGTTTAATAGATGCAATTATGTTAAGAAATCCACCGCTAGGACAAAAATAGATACACCAAAATCTTGGAAAGAAAATTGATAAAAGTAAACTTAATGAAATAATGATTATTAAAAGTGTTGGTAGAGATAGAGAAAAAATAGAAAGTAGAGGGTCTAATTTTAAAATATTTTTATCTTGGGTTATTAATATAGTTAGAGCTATAAATAAGAAAAAGAAATATTTGATATTCTTATAAATATGATGAATGTTTGGGTGATCGATATTAAAATCGTTAGAAGATAATTTAAAATGTTTTAGTAGTGGTTTACGTAGAGATATTTCCAGCAACTCTTGTAATAATCCTAGTGGACACATTTGTCCGCAATAAAAATTTCCAAAAATAAATACTAATGATGGAATTAAAAATCCTAAAATAAAGACTATAGATAGATGAGTTGAGGGAATATTTATAAATAATAAATTTGAAATTTGTTCACTGGAGTAGGGAATATTGAGAATTATTCCTCCGATTGCAAGATTTAAAATAATGAATATGATTCTTATTTTGATATTTTTATTAAACATTAAAAATAAAGAGATTATGGTTGCGATTAACAAATATATTATTTGAGCATTTAAATTCAAATTTTGTTTTTTTGTAATATTTGAGGATAAAGATTTTTGGGCGGTGATTTGTGCAGTTGCCAGTAGTGCTTTAGAAGAAATAGTAGCTCCTGTGATGGCATCAATATTTTGAACAGTATTGATATCAACACTTAATATTTTTTTTCCGATAAGGGAATTAAACCATTCTAGTGCTTTAGAAAAATAGTTGTCGCTCTCATTATGTTCGAGCACTTTATAGCTTAGTAGTGTGCCTTGAGAGTCGATTTCTAGTAAAAGATTTATTGGCCCCCCATAACCTGAAATATTTGAAACATAATCTTTACTATTAAGACTATTAAGTAAATTGCTATTTTGTTGTTGTTGTTGCGAGAATTTTTTTAGTTGATAACAGCTTATAGAGAGGGCCAGCACTACCCAAATAATAAAATAAGAAAAAATTTTCAGATTAGATGGTTGCTTCTGGTTATGATTATCTTTGTTATTAAAAATAATTGCAAAAATAAAAGGAAGAGGAGTGAGTAAAATGAGTGAGATTATAATTAAAGTTGATTTAGGTCCAATAAATGGAATAAAAAAAAGGCCAGTAATACTTGCGCCAATTATACTTCCAAAATAATCTGAAGAAGTAAAATAAATAGCATTGATAAAAGAATTTTTGTTTTTATTTTGAATTAAATTATTGGCAATAAATATTAAAATTCCACAAAGGGATCCTACAATAAAGGTTAGTAGAATAAAGTAAATTGGATGATTAACATCAATTATAAAAAATGAGATGGAAAAGGAGAATATTGCTAGAATAAGTTGGGTAAATAGTAAGAGAGTGGCAGAATTATTGAATCTATAGTGTCGCTTGAGAGCTTCGAAAGATAGAGGAGCAAATGCGATTGCAAACATAAATGTAGCAGTTAAGAGTCCAATATAAGTTGAGATTGAATAAAAATTGGCGCTAAAGTAGTAGAGCAAAGAGATGTTAAGTGACATTGCTGCAAAACCACTGATAAAGATAATTAGCTTTTCACTAAAAAGATCAGAAGAGAAATGAGAACTAGAGTTTGTTTTTAAATATTGATGATTGTGAAATTCTCGAAAGTAAAAGATTAAAAGTATTATAAAAAAGATGATAATATTTAGAGCAACTAGCTTGAAATCTATGGCCACAAGTTTATCGAAAAGTTTTCCAAGATTTAAATTTTGAGAGGTGGTCGAGGAGTATTTACTAAGTAAAAGCAAAGAAAGAGAGTAAGAGATAGGTTTTTCTTTTGTATTTATATAGGGATAATGTTGATTGTTGTTATCATTATAGAGTTTTTGTAATTCATCTATTCGATCTCTTGGAAAAAGAGTAAAAAAGATATTTTTAGATATGTTAATAGAGTTTAAACGATTAGATAATGTGAGGGCATCATCAGTTGGATAGAAGGAATCGCTGGAAAGTAAAATTGTCTCTCGTCCTGGTTTTATTAATACATTTTGAAAATTTTGTTTAAATGTTTTATAGATTACTCTGCCTAGAGCGATCAACTCTTTATCTTGGTAATTTTCTATACCAGTATACTTAGTTAGTACGATAGCATTGTTATTCAAATGATTTTTTAGTATTTTCAAGAAATCATCTGATAATAGATTACTTTGCAGTGTAGTGATAGGATCACCACTTAAAATCAAAACAACATCAAAGCTCTCTTTTGTAGTACTTAAAAATTGAGTTAAAGGTTTATCAATTATATGGATATTGAGGTTCTTGAAATTTGAAACTGTAGAGATATTTGAGTAGTATTTATCGATAGGTGAGTATAGATAGATATCATTATTTTTAAGTTCAGATGCAAGTGAGGCATTTTCCCCAATAATTAAGATTTTTTTATTTATTGCTTGATGATTTACCATCATTACCATCATTAAAAGTTGATAAATCTTATTGTCATCGTTAGGGATAGTTTCAATCAGTTGACCATTGTGGAAAACGAGAAATTTACCATCCATTTTGGCAGTAAATGTTTCTCCTGAATTATTACTAAAGGAATCAACAAAAGTTGCATTACTTGCAATAAGATTTTTTTTATAGATAAAAAAATCTTTGGATGAGATTGTGCTGCTAATATAAAAAACGAATATTAAAATTACAAGTGGAAGAGAAATTGAGAAAATAAAATTTTCAATTTTGTTTTTTGTTCTAAAGTTATACAAAAATATTGCAAATAAGAGTCCAATGGAACTAAGAATGAAAATATGGAAATTATGCAAATCTAATAAATAAAAAGATGTGGATAAAATTCCAGCAGCGAAGGCACCAAATGCCTCAAATATCCATGTTATGTTTGTTGTTGAAAAATTGTTTTGGCCTTTTTGTCCTTCGAGATTTTTAGTTACGCTACTATTTATTATTGGAAACATTATTCCGTTAAAAATGCTTAATGGTATATTAAATAATAAAGTACAAATAATAAGTGTATCGGTAGGAAAGAGTTGGTGGCCAAAGATACCAGCAAAAGATTTGATATTTATTACTAACCACCATTGAAATATGAATAGAGGAATATAAAGTGCAAGAAGTGAACTAATAGGAAATTTTTCCGAGTGTTTTGTTTGTATTAATTTTAAAATTAGTTTTGGAATTAGCGTTCCAATTAATATCCAAAATAACCAAGAAAAATAAAAAACAGAAATGCCAAGTTCATTACCATTATATGAGCAGAGAAACTCTCTAAAAAGTATAGTCTGAGATGTGATTGGAAAGAATCCAAAGAAAAAAAGTATTAAATAAATGTGAAAATTTTTGACCAGAAAATGCTTTGCTCTCAACATTAGAAAATATTATATGACAGAAGATAAGAAATAAATAATTATTTGAATATAATTGGAAAGTAGAATAAAATTATACATGAGTATAGATATCAAAAATTCATACAAATTTTTAACTGCTCCTTAAATAAAGGATAGATTATGCCTAAAGAGATAAAAAATTTTGATTGGTCATTATTAAAAAAATTTGCTCTAATTAATCAACTTTCCGATCATAAACTGGAGTTAATTGCTAAAGAAATAAAGTTATATTCATTTGAGGCAAATGAGATAATTTGTAGCGAAGAGAGTATCTCGGAATCAATGTTTTTTATTAATTCAGGAAAGATTAAAATCACTAAAAGTGAAGTTGTTTTGGCCACATTGAAAGCTGGTGATTATTTTGGTGAGATGTCTTTACTAGAAAAGAAGACAAGAAATGCCTCTGCTAGCGTGATTGAAAATGCAGAAGTCTTTGAATTGCATTCACAGACATTTGATTCATTTATAAAGAGTTCACCAGAAGCATTATATAATGTTGCCTTAACTTTCGATCATCGTCTGCGAGAAAATAATAATATGGTTGTAAAACAATATTTAGAGCTAAAAAATCAATTTGTTGAATTGCAAGAGGCCCATCGTCAACTATTACAAACTGATAAATTAGCATCTATTGGGATGATTACTGCTGGAGTGGCCCATGAAATAAATAATCCGCTAACTATTTTAAATGGATATATTCAGATGTTACGAACTGAATTTCCTAAAAAAAATAAGACAGATGAATATTATGAAAAAACCTTTTTAAAATTAGAGCATGCATGTGAAGCGATTAAAAAAATAGTAATAGGATTAAAGACCTATGTGAGAATGGATGAAGATCATACTGTACCGATTAAGTTACATGAAACCATTCAGGGTTCAATTGATTTGGTATCATTTCTTTATAAGAAAGAACATATCGAACTAATGACAGAATTTGATATGAAAGATCCCAATGTGGAAGTTATGGGTAATGTAGGTCAACTACAACAGGTTATAATAAATTTACTTTCAAATGCTAAGGATGCAATGGATGGAAGAGAGAATAAAAAAATAACACTGAGAACGAAAGTAGAAGATGATTATATTTTGGTAGATGTAAGTGATAATGGTCAAGGTATTACGGATGAGAATTTAAAAAAACTCTTTAAAAAGTTTTTTACTACTAAAGGTGTAGGTAAGGGTACAGGTCTTGGATTAGATATTGTAAGATCAATTGTTGATAAAATGAAAGGTGATATTAAAGTAAATTCTACTCTTAATATAGGAACAACTTTTACAATTAAGGTTCCAAGAATAAAAAAGGACGAATGATCAATAACCAATAAATAGTAACTAGTTATTTTTTATTACTAAAGATAAGAAGAGAGAGTCCAGATATAATTAGTATATATCCAATAGCAATTTTTACGGTAAATGGTTCTGCAAATAGAAAATAAGCTGCAATTCCTGCAACTATTGGTTCAACAAAAGTTGCGGCCGAAACTATAGATGCTTTCATCTCCTTTAATGCATAAATAAGTAGTGCGTGTCCTAAAATGGTGGGAAAGATGGTTAGTGCAACTAAAGTATAAAATTCTCTCTGATTAATTTCCAATATTGGTGATTTAGCAACAAAGACTACGATAGATGCAACAATTAAAGCAAAGAAGTAAACCAGATACATTAGAACAGTGTTATCTATATTAACATTATTAGCATTATTAGAGGAGTTATCTCGTAAACTTTTACCAATTAAAAAATAGGTAGCAAAAATCATTCCTGCAATAACAGATAATAAATCACCATAAAAAGATTTTGGAGAGAGTGAAAGATCCTCAGATCCTAAAACGGTTACTCCGATTATTCCCATAATAATGGAGATCCAAATAAATTTATCGAGTTTTTCTTTTAAGAAGAGATATGCTCCTAAAGCGATAAAAATGGGATTGGTAGCAAAAGCAATAGTTGCATTTGCTACTTTGGTCATATAGATAGCATAAAACCAACCATAGAAGTGAAGAACAAAGAAGATTCCCATTAAAGCAATTTTAAAATATATTTTAGCAGGAATACTTTTATATGATTTTAAAAATTTGGGAAGAAAAATTGGAAAGAGCAGAATTAGTGCAAACAGTAGTCGATAAAAAGCGATTATAAATGGATGTGCTCCACAAAGTCGCACTAAACTTCCGGCCATAGATATACTGGCAATGGAAATAGTTAAAGCAAAATAAATTTTAAACATAAAATCCTATCGTAATAAATACTCTTCATATTCTTTCAAGTACCACAATTCGATGTAAACTTCACCTTTATTTGATTGAAATGGAATAACGATAGTTTCCCCTCCCTTAAAAGAGGTGATTTTTTGATCTTTAAAGGTAATCTCCTTATTTGGAGCTTGATGGCCACGATGAACTTGAGGAATTGAGTATGATATTTTAGATGCTGATGCTAAGGTTTTTTTTACTTGACCCAAAACTATATTGACGATTTCAGGTAATCCATTAATTATCTCTTTTGATATTTCAAAATAATCTTCAGCAAGCATTGCTGACATTAATTTTAAAAAAGTCTGTTCACTACAACTAATAGCTAAATAATAAAAGTACTCTTCGGATTGTACTAAAACCCATCCGGAGATATCACCATTTAGTTTGGCAACATCGCTTGCTTTTCTTTTTACATATGCTTTTTGTCTAATCAATGGGGTATTAACTTGGATAAATAGAGTACTTATAATTGATTTTACAAATGCACGCATGGTTGTCATTGGAGTTTTAGTAGTGCGAGCATTATATAAATCAGCAATTGCTTCTCGCAAACTACTCTTGATTTGAAAGACTTTAAAATCGGTATGGGAACAACTTTCAATTAGTTTGGGAGAGACATAGATGAGGGAAAATTTTTTATCAGTATCATTTAATTGTGAAGTTAATATTGAAAAGAGACCAAACCAAGTCATCGGCACATATTCAGGCACAAAACAATTTACGATTACATGAAATGGACTTTGCAAAATTTCTTTTACCCAATCAATAAACTCTTCTGGAACTGATTGAGGTAATTCAGAACCAATTAAGTGGATTAAGATAAAATCGTTATGTTTGGTTTTTTTGTAAATCTTGCTATTCATATCTTTCTATTCAGTCTTGTATATTTTATTCTTTTGAATGTTTACCCAGTTGTTTTAACAATAACATTACTTTTTTTCGCTTGTATTGAACAGCATAGTCCATTGCTGTTTTTCCGCTAACATCTTTGGTGTATGGATTCATTCCCTTTTTAACTAAAAATCTAACTGAGTCTACAGCACCATACATTGCTGCCAACGATAGAAGATTTTTCCCATCATAATTTATTGATGTTCTTGCACCTCTTTCATAGAGTATTTTAGATACACTAGCGTGATTTGCAATTATCGCCAAATAGAGAGCAGTATATCCATCAACGGTTTTTTGATCGAGAAAAACTCTTTGTCGCATTAGAAGTTCAATTACTTCTACATTTCCTTTAGAAGAGGCAAACATTAAAGCAGTATAACCTTTCGAATCCTTCAAATTAACATCTGCTCCTTGGAAGATTAAATCATTTACAAGTTTTGCATCTCCATTATAAGAAGCAATCATTAGTGGCGTTTGATTTTTTTCATTTCTCTTATTAGGATCGCCAAATGTTCGATTGCTTATATCTGTGGTACTTGGATCAATATCTAATCCTGCATTTCCTGCAAGGGGATCTCCAATATCAATTGATTGTGAATTGGATATATTTACTAATTGTGATAGTGAACTAATTCCACAATTTTTCGCTTTATCAATGGCGGTCATTCCAGATTTATCTTTAATAGTTAAATCTACTCCTTTGCTTATAAAATCTTCTACGATATTAATTTGTTTTTTTTCTATAGCGTACATGCAAGCAGTTTTTTGTTCATCATCTTGAAGATTTAGATTTACACCTTTTTCCGTTATTCCTTTGGTGATTGCTAGTATTTTTTCATTAAGTTCTATTTTTCGCTTCTCACGCTTAAGTTTTAACTCGTTGATTTTTTCTAACTCAACATCATTTGCCTCTCTTGCTTTGGCCAAATCTTTTTCTAGTATATTAAGTGATTCAAGCTCTACTGGTTCTAGACTGTGAAGAGCAAAGAGAAGAGCACTGCGACCATCCTTATCTTGGATTTCAAGATTAGCATTTTTGCTGATTAGAGATTTTACAACATCTAGTTGAGTATCTGCAATAGCATACATTATAGCAGTAGAACCATTTGAATCTCTTTCATCTATATCAGCACCATTAATATGAAGTAGATCGATTATATCTAGATAACCATTTTTAGAAGCGATCATTAGAGCTGTTTGTCCAAGTTTATTCTTTACATTTACATTGGCACCACAAGCGATAAGTATATCTACTATCTCGATAGATCCAAGTACGGAAGCAAATACTAGCGCAGGCATCCCCATCTTATCTTGTGATGATAGGTCGTAACCTTTTCGCAGATAATCTCTCATCTGATCTAGATTTTGATCTAAAATATATTTGTTAAATATTTCTGCTGAAAAGATATGATGTTCCTCCCTATTATCTATAGTCTTCTTATTTTAACAGTATCTCAAAATTTAAAAAAAATGTAACCATTTTGATACTGTATAAAAATGGTTAAAAATAAAATTATCAACAATAAAGTTAAGTCAACTTTAAGTTAAATTGCTGTATAGAAAAAATTTCCTTCAAAAAGTTGCTTATCATTTTAATTGCTATAATTTAATTAATCGCTAGCGTGAAAACGCTAGTGATTTTACTTTATACAATTTACACCATGGATGAAAAAAATTATGAAAATTATGATTGTAAGTAATGATGCACAAACTACAATTCCAAAGATATCATCTAATCGTCAAATCAAAGTTAAACCATTTGATGTTCAATTAATTTCAGCAGAGTTAGAAAAGGATTACATTGATGTTTTGATTATTGGTCACGATATTAAATACAACAATGCTCAAGAACTCTTTACTATAATAAAAAATGATCTAAGAGATATTACTATACTTTGGTTTGCTTTTAAAAAAAATGGAGAAATACCAAATAGAGATTTTTACCAACTAAACATATATAACAAATATATTCAAATAGAAAAAGAGGATAGTACTAGTATGGAGGCACTTTATACTGAAGTAATAGAGACCACCATTTCAGAATTATCTAAGGAAAAGATTAATGACTTTAATAAAGTGGATATCAATATTTTTTGTGAACATAACTACATATGTGCTAATGCCTATTTGAAGTTATCTCCAAGTAAAATTGTAAAAGTTATTAATGCTAATGAACTTTACAATCAAGAGTTTGTGCAAAAGTTTGTTTCAAAGGGAGTAAGATATTTATATATTAAAAAAGATGACTATTATGCCTTTAGTGAATTTATTTCAGGAACAGTCAATGCAAAATATAAAACTCCAAAAACATCTATTGTTGATGATATTAAAGGGGAATTGGAGGGAATTATTGTTCTTCATGATCTAATTCATAATTTGAATATGGATAATGCTACCGTTAAAACACTTAACGAGGTGATTGTCTCTAATATTCAAACCGTTAAAAAATATCCTCACTTGAAGGTTATCATGGAGAAATTTTCATTATCCAATAAAAAAAATTATATCTATGATCACTCGTTAATGCTTTCATATATAACTAATTTAATGGCCTTAAAGATGTCTTGGGCCACAACCGCTACACTTCAAAAACTTAGTATGGCCTCTATTCTTCATGATGTTGCTTTAGATAATGAACGACTTGCTCAAATTGGTCGATTAGATGAAATTGATCATAAAAATTTTTCTTGGAAAGAAATTGATAAATTAAAAAAACATCCACAAGAGGGTTATTATTTAGTAGAGCAGATAAAAGATATTCCTCCTGATGCTGCCACTTTAGTTTTACATCATCATGAAACCTCTGATGGACAAGGATATCCGCGAGGATTGGATGCATCTCAGATCCCACAAATTTGTTGTCTTTTTATAATTGCTGAAAATTTAGTTAATAAATTATATTGCTATGATCATAAGATCGATGATGAAAAGATCAGAGAAATTGTTCAAGATTTTAATTATAAATATAATAGAGGAAATTTTAAGCGTCCATTAGAAGGATTTGTGAAGATAATTGAAGATTTGAAGTAGTTTTCTTAGTTTAACATAAAATATAAAAGGATAAAAAAATAATGGATTTATCAAAACCATCAATAGTTATTGACGAAAGTAAATTCCCACGTATATCAACTTATTTAAAAAAATTACCAAATGCAATTAACAGTTATCCAGATTGTGTACTAGACTCTGAAATTTATCCTCACATTGGAAAACTTTTTCCAGATCTATTAGTCGATGAATCTATTGATCCATTTTTTAAAATGTTACTAGGAGAAAAGAAAAATGTAAAATGGGTTAGTGAAGTAATCGGCAATGTACTAATGTTAATTATTAGAACTAAAAAGTTTTCTACAGATCAAGAATTTTTAAACTGGTATAGAGCAAATGTTTTGGGTATTTTATTAAAAAAACCATTTTTGAAGATTATACTTTATGTTGTAAAACCATCGTTGGCAGTAGTTGGAGCTACAAAAAGATGGGGGGCAATGCGCAGAGGAACAACATTTACTTCTAGTGATATTCAAAAGGGTGGTAATAAATTTAGTGCTGTTATTACTTTTCAATATCCAGCAAATTTATTTAACGATCCTATGTTACTAACAAGATATTCATTTACTACTGTTGATGTTATAGAAATGTGTGGTGCTAAAAATATCTATCAAAGAATTGATATAGTTGCTAATGATTGTTGTAAATTCCATTTACAATGGGAAGAGTAGCCATTAGAAATCAATAATAGTATTTTCAATTACAGTTTCATTGCTAATTTTTGATGATGAAAGGATTTTAATTTTTTTACTTTCATCAAGTCCATAGTTATGTTTTATAAAATTATTTATTTTATAAGAGATTGATTTGGAGTTAGGAGAATAAAAATCGGCAGAAGATGATAGTTGAAAGTGGAGATGTGGAGCCGTTGAATTTCCAGAGTTTCCAAGTAATCCTATAACTTGTCCCTTATGAACTTTACTGTTAAGTTTTACCCTAATACTTCCTTCTCTTAAATGAGCATAATTAGCATATAAATCTTTAGCAATTTTTATAGTAATAAAATTTCCAGATGCATTGTTTGGATCGATATTTAAATTATTATTATTAGTTGAAATTTTATTATCTTGAATGCCATCTTTTAAAGCAACAACTGTTCCATCAGCAACTGCCAAAATCTGTTGATCATAACTAAAATAATCGCTATTGGATTTTCCATCATTTTTAAAAATATTTTCTTTGCTATCATCAATTTTTACCCAATCAACAGCAAACTTTTCTGGAATAGATAGTTTACCATTGATTGCCATTACTAATCTTCTGTGAAGTGAATTATTAGAAGGACCGTTGACAGAGATCCAATTTTTTCCGGAGACAGGAGGTGCAATGGTAATTGATTTTGTTTTGATGATATTAACTGGATCAGTTTTGACAACAATCGCTCGATTGAAATCATTTTGAAATAAATCAAAATAACAACTTATTTTGTCAGGAATAATCTTTTTATAATCCATAACTGTCTCAAGAAAGATTATTGCACTTGTTCCAACATTTAAAATTGGTGTTTGTTCTTTTAAGTAATCGCTACCAAAGTTAGCAAAAATTTTGTTAATTTGTTTATCTTTGAATTCTTGCTTATATAGGGTGTGTTTGTTATTTAATGCTAAAAGTGAAACTTTGCTTATTTGTACAGGAGATCTGTCTAGATTTGTTACAATAAATTCAGAGAAGATATGAATTTTTTTATCTACAATATAATAAGGTGTAGTTGTTGATAATGGAGTGATACTAATTTGCAGAGGTATATCACCACTATGAGAAGATATTGAGAATGTTAATGTCAGTATCAATGTAACTATAATTTTCTTCATGAAGAATGCCTCCAAAAAATATGCATAAAAACGTAATATTAAGCAATTTAATTATAACATGCTCATTTGAGTTGTACACTTCGGATCCTATATATTTATATTTAAAAATTTATTTAAATTTTTCTAGTATTTAAATTTCGTATCAATTGAAAGTATAATTATAATGAAAGGATTAATTACCAAAGCATTTTACTAGTAATTTCTTTTTTTATTGCAGAACAATTTAATTGGAGAACAATTATGACTAAAAAAACTGAATTAAATTTATTAATAGTTGACGATAGTGTTTCAACTCGTGCTGTATACAAACATTATCTTAAAAATGATGATAAATACCTTATAAATGTTTTTGAAGCACAGTCAGGAATTCAAGGGTTAAAGATTTTAAAGAGTGAAAAAATTGATTGTATTTTACTTGATTATCGCTTACCAGATCTTTTGGGATCAGTAGTAGTAGAAAAGATTCGTGTAGAGAATAAGTATCAATTCTTACCAATTGTAATGTTTACTGGACATAGTTCAGAAGAGGTGGCAGTTGAAAGTATTAAAAAGGGCGCCAATGATTATCTAGTTAAAGGATCTGTAACCAAAGATAAATTCTTAAAGACAATTCATACAGCGATTGAAGAGTGTCATCGTGATAAACAAAAAGAATTAACTCAAAGACAAAATGCTAATATGTCTAAGTTAGCATCGATTGGGGTGTTAACAGGTGGAGTGGCCCATGAATTAAATAATCCTTTAGCAGGAATAATAGGTTTGGCAGAAAATATTTTAAATGATCCACGAAATGTAGATAAAACTATTGATAGAATTAATAAAATAATAGCATCCTCTAACAGAATAAAGAAAATAATTGATCAATTACGACAGTTCAGTCGTGATTCAACATCAATAAAAGATAGAAGACACGTAAACATCAATGTATCGATAAAGAAAATATACTCTAAATATTTTGATGGATTGAAAAAAAATGATGTGGAGATGATGTTAGATTTAGATGAAAATATTCCATTAGTTTGGTGTGAAAGCAAGCAAGTGGAGATTGCTTTGGGAAATTTACTGATGAATTCTTTAGATGCTTTTGAGAGTTCGTTGAAAGAACGAAAGTATAAAGGTACAAAAAATATAAAAATTGTCACACTTACTTACAATGATGGAGTAAGAATAATTATTGAAGATAATGCTGGAGGAATGAGTCCACATGTTGAAGAGCATGCTTTTGATCCATTTTTTACCACTAAAGATATTGGTAAAGGAACTGGATTGGGAATGTCGGTTACCTTTGGAGTGATTGATAAGATGGGTGGAAATATCGCCTTGATTAATAAAGAAGGAGAGGGTGTGCGTTTTGAGATATGGCTGCCTGGTCTACCAATTGAAGAGGAGTCTTTATTTGATCAAAGATTAAAAGAAGAAGATGTTCAAAGAATTACAGCAGCGGTAGCACCCACTATATTTACAAATACTCTCAAAGAAGAGAAGAAGAAGCAAAAACCATCAATAATCATTATCGATGATGAAGAGGTTATTTGTGAAGTATTAGCAGATTTTTTGAGCGAAGAATTCGAAGTAACAACTTTAAGTGATTCTCAAGAGGCATTAAAGAGAATTGAGAAGAAAAAATATGATTTAGTAGTTACAGATTTAAATATGCCAAACGTGAATGGTCTAGATATTCTCTTTGCTACTCAAAATTTTTGGCCAACAACTCCAGTAGTTTTTATTAGTGGTCATGCCAGAGAGGAGGTGGAGATGAAGACAGTTATAGAGAGAGGAGCAAAGGATATTTTATCTAAACCATTTGTAAGTATGGATGAAGTGGTGGTTACTTTAAAGAAGGTCATAGTGGAATCAGAATCAAAGTCGTGATGATAATTCTCGATCAAATAATATTTGATCATTAATTTTTTGTTTGATCTCGTGTGAATATCTGCCATCATTTAACATTTCATTTTTTATTGTCAGCTCATTTTGAAAGAGTTCTTGTACTCGTTTAATAGTGGAGGTTTGCAGAGATTTATTTAAAGGGTAAAAAGAAAAATTTAGTAATTTTATAATCTCTTTTCGTAAATTAGATTTAAAATAGTATTCAAAATAACTATAAGCTAAAGGGGTGGCATGTTTAGCAAATAATATTTTTTCACAAAATTGGCCAAGGCCAGTATAGAAATCGTTAGCATCTTGTTCAGAGGTAAAAGTTAAGGAGTTTGAGGGTAGATTTTGTATAAAAGCAAAGAGCAATTCCTGCTCTAAAACTTTAGTATAGCTATCAAATATCCCCATTAGTTTTTGTAATTCTTTTTCTTTGCAGTTATTTTTGTAAGATTGTTCAATACCCTGTTTGATTTTGAGGCGAATTATATCAACTATGGGTAGAGAGTATTTATTATTTATTTTAGGAGTGAAGTTTTCAAAGAGGATGCTTTTAAAACCATCAATATCTTTTAATCCAATCTGTAGAAAATTTTTGCGTTTATTACTTATAATAGAGGATTCTTCTAGGTTGTCATCTTTTAAAAAATTAAAATCTGATTTTTCAGAGATAATTCTTAAAAAATTTGCAATTATAGAAATAAGTTTATTGGCATCACTTTGGGGATGAAATGGAGTTTTAGCGATAGCACTGGTGCGATCATTAGCAGAAGGGTTTCGAAGATAGCTAAAATTAAATAGAAAATCATACGCTAAATTGTTTGTTTGTTCAGCTAAATCATACTTTATATTTGATAATGGATGAGCAAAGCGATCATTTGCTTTGCAATCACTATAGAAAATATCTTTTACTTCAAAATCTCCACAGTAAAAAATACTGCTTAATTCATTATCAATAATTTCTTTAATGATTTCTTTATTATTTAAGTATCCAATATTAACAACTAATTTATCATAATCTAAAACACTATTATATTTACGAATGAGGGCACCAATTAGAGCATAATCGTTAGTCGCTAGATAATCCATTACGGTGGAGGTTATTTTAATATCTAAAGGAATATTATCATTCATTAAATAATCATCTAAGATTGCAGAGTAGTTTTGGTGAGTTATATTTGAAGACAAGTTTCCAGCAAAGTTATGCCTAATTCCCAAAGTGTGACCAACTTCATGAGCAATGATTGTTCGAATGGAATCGAGAACGAATCTGCTTACAATGCTAGCTCTAACTCTTGGATCGCGAAGATTAGATTTTTGCGCTAGCATGGATTCGATAATATTGGCGCTTCTACTGGCAAAGCTAGAGGGAATATAGATGGTAGAGTTTAAAATCTCTCCGGTCATGGGATCAGCACTTAAATTTGTATATGCAAACTGGCCAACACTAAAATTTATCCACTTAATTATATTGTATCCAGGATCAGCAATTTCAATATTACTATCATTAGTATAAAACTCGATTTTTATTATCTCTTTATTAAATACTTTATTCCAATAATTGATACCATCTTTGATTGCTCCAAGGTATTTTGCAGGGATTTCATCTTTTTTTAAATAATATGTGATGATGTTGTTGTTAAAAATATTTTGTCTTATAAGCAAATTATTAATAGTGCCAGTATCAGAGTCGATTTTAGGATTGGTTTCGAAATAGGGATTAAAATTTTCAAAAGCATTGAAAAGATTGCTTAGAATATTTTTTTCTTTGATTGGAAAAATTGCATTTGGTTTGTAGGGTATAAAAGCAAATTTTATCTCCATAGCTAGATTGCGAATATTTGGAGTATTTACATCAGTTGAATCATCTTCTATTATTTTTTTGTATCCAGAAGGAAAATCTGCTCGGATAGATTCACTAACAATTAGTTTTTCTCCCTTAGATTCAATTTTTTTTATAAATCCTTTAGTTATTTTTATAATATTTTCATTGGGGATAACAGCTCCACTCCTTAAGTAGATGGAATCAAGATGAAAGATTTGATCCATACCATTTTTAAAATCAAAGTGAATTCTATTTTCATCCTCTTCAATAATAGAAAATTCCGTTAAAAGTATTTTGTTATCAAGTGAAGTGGTAAACATTTTGCCATTGTTATATTCGAATAGATATATTGAGTTACCTTTGCGTTCAAAATAAACAATTTTATTGTTTAGTCCTACACCAATAGGCAAAGGAGCACCTTGAATTTCGGTGGCCATAAGGAGAAATGGAAGCTTTAGAGAATTTTTATTTATTGAAATGGCCCAATCTTGATAAGGGGCCATTGGAGTTGTTTGAGGAGTAACAGCAGTTGGAGGAATGGGAACCAATGCAGGAGGATTGACTGGAGCAACTGGCGCAACAGGAGCAACTGGAGCAACTGGAACAATAGGTGCAATAGGAGCTAGAGGAGTGTTGTCTTCTGGTTTTGAAGATGCTTTGTTTGCTTTAGAATTTCTATTGGCCATCTTTTGATCAAACTTTGAAGAGTCGCAACCAATAAAGAGAGTAACAAAAAGTAATGAGAGTATAAAAAGTAGAATAGGACGTGGAATAGGAAAGAGTTGGGTTGCCAAGTTTGAAATTTTGAGGTTTAGTTTCATATTTAATAATTCCTTACTTAAAACTTAAAACGTAAACGTAAGAATGTATTTCTAGAGCAAGTAACAATCTATGTCAATGAATTTCAAATTAAGTGATCTCTATTCTATTTTGATTCATCATTTCGAGGGAGGAGAATCGGAATTAATAAAGAGTTTACAAAAATTACATGAGAATTTTACCAATAACAGAGGGAAAATTGGCGAGTATAGAGAGTCAGCACAAATGATTAGTGCTTACACTTCTTTTTATCTTCCAACAAACATAATAAAATTTGAACGTATTATGTATTTTTTACACCATGTTGTTAAAGATGTTGCTAAGTTTGAAATAGATTTATCCTCTTGTGATTTTATTGATTTGGGAACAGGACCTGCAACTTACACTTTGGCATATTTGGATTATTTTAGTAAGAATAAAACTCCAAGCATATATGCCATCGATTGCTCAAAGATGATGTTAAAACAAGCGCAAAAATGTGTAGATCATTTTTTCCCACAATCTAAAGAGTATGTTCACTTTGGAGAATGGAGAGCAAAGGAACTAAGTAAAAATATTGGAGACAATGGTAGAGCAAAATGGTTTTTCGTTGGACATTGTCTTGATGAGATTGGTAGTTCAACCATTTTTCAATACATCGACGAATTGTCACCTAAGTTTGTTACTTTCCTTACTCCAGGAACCAGTAATAGTTTTAATGAACTCTCGTCAGTTAAAGAGAAAATGAGAAACAAAGGATATACTTTAATCTATCCTTGTATTGGTAATAATAAAAGTCATAATAATTCCTCTAATTCCTCTATCTGTCCGATGCTTAATACAAAAGGGTGGTGTCATCAAGTTATTAAGGGTGAATTTTCAGAGGAGATTGGACGGTTATCACAGCTAGTAAACATAGATCGAAGATATTTGCCATTCATTGCTCATTTTTATGTTTTAAATAGTGAATGCGAATGCAATATTGTGAGAGATTACGATTCTGAAAAAAAAGTAGGAAGAGTGATAAGATTTGTGGGAGAGAGTAAGGGAGATATTCAATTTGATCTTTGTATTTCATCTTCATCTTCATCTTCATCTTCATCTTCATCTTCATTTTCATCTGAGATTATAAGAGTACAACTACTTAAACGAGATATAAAAAATAAAGAGGATTTAAAGAGAGTAAAAAGATTATTGGCCGGAGAGACGATTGTCTTTAGAATAAAAAGTATTATTGATGAAGCAAAAAAGATTTATAGGATAAGCTATTTATGAAATATGAAGTTTTGATACATATCTCTGAATCGAATGGGCCATATCAAAATCTTGTGCTTGAAGATTATTTGCTTCGTACAATGAATCCAGAGAGAGAGATCATCTTACTTTTTTACAAAAATATTGATTCAGTTGTAATTGGACGCTTTCAAAATCCTTGGTTAGAGTGTGATCTATGTAGTATGCAGCAAGAAAGTGTGCATTTGGTTCGTAGGCAGAGTGGAGGTGGAACTGTATTTCATGATTTGGGAAATCTAAATTTTTCTATAATTTGTTCTAAAAAGATTTTTGATAAAAGACGAAATCTGCAAATGATTAGTTCTGCTTTAAATAATGATTTTATGTTAAACATTTCCTTGAATGAAAGAGATGATTTATTACTTGAAGGGAAAAAAATTTCAGGAAGTGCCTTTAGATTTTTAAAAGATAGAGTATTACATCATGGGACGCTGCTAATTGAAAGCGACTTAAATAAGTTAAGAAGGATGCTTAAATCACCAATCTCACATTTGATAATTGAATCTAGAGGAGTATCCTCAGTTCCTTCAAAAGTTATCAATATTAGTGATGTCACTCTGATTAATTATATCAACATCATTGAGAGTATTAAAAATTGTTTTGTTAATTTTTACGGTGATTCCATAGATGATAATATTTTTTGGATGAATTGGAATGAAGTATTGATGTTAGAGAGAATAGTTAATTTTGAGAGTAGAGTAGATGAACTAAAATCTAAAGAATGGACTTTATTAGAGACTCCATTTTTTAAGTACGAATATAAAAAAGATAGTGAAAGAATTTGTAGGATGGAAATTAATAAAGGAAAGATAGTTACTTTTACTTTTGATTATCTAATTTAGCATATTTCTTTCTAAATTTTTCAATTCTTCCCTCTGTGTCCATAACTTTTTGTTTACCAGAGTAGAATGGATGACATGCAGAACAGATGTCCACCTTTGATAACTTTGTCGCTGTTGATCTGGTGGCCCAAGTTGCACCACAAACACAGTGCACGGTTACTGCTTCATATGGAGGATGGATATCTTTTTTCATAATTTGCCCTTTTAAATTTTTTGATGATAAAATGAATAAACAAAAATCAAGGTTCAATATAAGGGATTTGATTTTAAATTGCAATTTTTTTATTGAAGTGCGAGAGTATTTTTGATAATCAGGTAATTATAAAGTTGTTAAATTTTTTAGGAGTTTTTTATGGCCAAGGGTTTGAGAGTAGTAGTTCATTTGCAATGTACAACATGTCCAACAAGCGGTGTTCCAGGAGTAAATCGTTATTCAACGACTAAAAATAAGAAGAAAACCCCTGACCGTTTAGAGTTCAAAAAATACTGTAAGTTCGAAAGAAAGCACACCATCCACAAAGAAATTAAGTAATAAGTAATCAGTAATCACTAATGTGAAGTATAAACCTTGCTGGGATTTGCTACATAGGTTCTCTGAAAATCACGCCAGGATGAGAATTCCTGATCAATATAAAAAGTTATATGATGAAATGAGAGCAATCTCAGATCGTGAGTATTTTCCAGCGATCAAAGAAGATTTGGGAAGGTTTCTTCAATTTTTATCTCTATTAAAACAACCTAAAAAAATTTTTGAATTTGGTTCTGGATATGGACAGAGCGCTTTTTGGTTCCTACTGTCTATTAATAATATTGAAAATAATATTGAAGCAATCTACTTAACAGAAACAAAAGAGCGTTTGTGGAAGTATTACGATTCTTTGCCTTGGCCGCAAGAGTGGTTATTAAAGATAAATTATTACCGAGGAGATGCTTTCAAAGCTATTGAAGAGTTAAATGTTGAAGAAATCGATCTGCTATTCATGGATGGACAAAAATCTAGTTATCTTGATTTTTTTTTAAGAATAGAGAATAGAATGAGCACTGATTTCCCAATAGTGGTGGTCGACAATATTTTTTGGAAGGGGAATATTTTAAACGATTTATCAAACCAGCAATCAAACCAGCAATTAAACCAGCAAACTGATCTGATTAAGAAGATGTCATATCCGTCAGTTAATGGGATAGAAAAGTTTTATAACTATATCAACAATTCTAACTGGCATTCAATTTTTTTTCCATATTATGACGGTGTTCTGTTACTATATAAATAAATAGAAATAATAAAATTAAAGTGCAGAAGTGTTTCGGTCTACTTTTTTTGACATTTTATTTTGGTGGGAAATAGGTGGAAAATAGATGGGAGTAAAACTTTTATTGGCAGACCCAAATAGTGAGTGGCTAAAAGAAGCAGGTGATTTTTTTAGTGGGCTTTGCTATGAAGTAGAGACTTGTAGTAATGGGAAAAGATCTCAACTAATGCTCTATAATCATAAATTTTTTGCAGTAATTTTGAATCTAGAACTCCAAGATCATCCAGGGATTCAAGTGCTAAAATTTATCAAGACCAACCATCCCTCGATGAAAGTTATTTTGACCATGAGTAATGAAGAAGTATTAAAAACAAATGGTCTGGATAAGGTGTTGCTAGCAAAACAAGGAATTGTAAATATCTTTATTACTCCTTTTCAGTTAAGAGATTTGCAGCAAGCATTAGAGGGACATCAAACTTTCGAAGAGATTATATCGCGTACTAAAACTAGAGAGGGTGTTTCAGCAGAAGTTGATGTTGATATGAGCGATGATCAATTTATGAAGGTAAAAATTGAAGAATTTTTTTCAACCAAATCAGTTCAATTCGATGTCTTTATTAAAGTGCGGGATGGAAAATATTTAAAGATTTTACATGCAGGAGATACCTTTTCTAAAGAGAGAATTGATAAGTATAAGAATGAAAAAAAAGTAGAATTTCTATATTTTCAAAAAGAGGATCGAATCAAATTTATTCGTTTACAAAATTATATTTCTGAAAAGACTGTCCAACACAAGGGAATTGCCACTGAAACTAAAGTGGGGATGATTAAGAATTTAGCTGAGGTGTGTGTTGAGGGAATTTACACTGAAGGATTAAGACCAGTGTTGATTGATCAAGGAAAAGCACTTTGTGGAAATATCTATGAAGTAATTCATAATAATAATGATCTTTTTAAATTGCTTAGAACCTATGCTGAAAAGGATAATTCGCTCTACGCTCACTCTTATATGGTTACACTTTTTTCTAGTATGATGATTAAGCAATTTGTTTGGGAATCAAAGATTGTAAATGAGACGGTGGGAATGGCGGCGCTAATGCACGATATAGGACGAACAACGCAGACAGGGGATTTGCGAGAGATGTCTCCTAATAAAATGAATGAAGAACAACTTAAAGTATATAGAAAACATCCAGAGGATGGAGTTAAGATTTTAGATGGATATCCTCAAGTGCAAGAAGCTGTTAAACAAATTGTATTACAACATCATGAGCGTATAAATGGAGAGGGATTTCCATTTGGATTGCGCTCTCATAAGATATTGGCCTTAGCTCAAATTGTAGGTGTGGCCGATGATTTTGTACAGATTATGGTTGATGGTCAATTAAAGGCACCAGAGGCATTAAAAAAGATGTTGTCAGATCCTAATTGTACAAAGAAACATAGTGCAGTTATTCTGGAAAATTTTTTAAAGGTATTTATTGATCCATCGAAGTTTTCTTCTCCTTCTTCTGCTCCTTCTACTCCTTCTGCTTCTGCGTAGGATATGTTAGTAACCAGGATATGCTTTTGCTAGTTCGTCTGTTTAGAAGAGGAAGATTCCTTAGAAGATATTAATTTACTATCTATAAAATCGGCAGATCCAAAACTCTCTAGTGGAATTTTTAGAATGTTAGTTTGAAAGATTAAATCTTGATCACTAAAATTTACATAGGTATTGCTGTCGATAGTATTGATGACTCCCATATTGAATGTGATTTTTTTTGTAACATTGTTCGTATTAGTACTTATGAAAACTATCTTTAAGGAAGGAGTATCTAGTGAAAAATTAACCCAATTGATTTGATCTTTTATATAGCTTTTTTTAATAGTTAAACTTTTTAGTTCAGAGATAATCGTTGTTAGCAAAAGAGAATTGGCAGCAATTTTTTTTGGTGAAGTTAGAGCGAAAGCGTTAGGAGAGGTGATGGGGCCAACACCAGTTCTCTCAAATTTAAAATTACCAAGTCGATTAGTAATCTCTATCTCTGAAATATTGGAAGTAAAGTTATCATCAAGAAGAGGATTGACGAAGTTAATTGCTTTATTAGTAGAGACAATCTTTGGAGATTGAAAAATTTCGCTTACAAGTGAGAAGCAAATTACAATCAAAACTAAAATAAATAACAAGCAAGCTGACTTATTTGTTTTGATAAAATGCTTCATATAGGTAGGGTTTATAGGATTTTTAATTTTTTTAATGGTTATAAGGTTTTTCGAAAACATAAATTTATAATGGCCCGATTTAATGATTAAGTATATCCTATGGGTGTCATATTTAGTGTTATATTTATTTATGTTTAATTATATTTGAACAAGAGAAGGAGAGAAAATATGGGAATAATAGCTTTATTTAAAGATGGTGGATTTGTAATGTATCCACTACTCATTTGTTCGCTTGTAGCATGGGCGGTGATATTTGAAAAATGGTGGGGACTTAGCAGATTTAAGAGAGAGTATTTGAAGTTACATGCTAAGGCAGTTCCATTAATTAAACAGGGAAAAGTTGAAGAGGTGAGAGGACTTTATGCGAGTGCTGCAAATATTATCTCTGCTCCTCATATGGCATTACTAGAGGATGTTTCATTGGAAAAAAGTTTGGTGGAAAAGAAAGTGCATAGACGTTTTGTAGAGACACAAATCGGACTAAAAAGGTTTCTATGGATTTTAGGAACAGTTGGTTCGATGGCCCCATTCATTGGATTATTTGGAACAGTTGCCGGAATTATTCGTTCCTTTGAATCAATTTCTGAGACAGGAAAGAGTGGTTTTTCAGTGGTAGCTCAAGGATTGGCAGAGGCATTGATAGCTACAGCGGCCGGTATTTTAGTAGCAGTTGTTGCTGTGATTTTTTATAACTACTTTCAGGTTAAGATAAGTGTGCTTAGTACGGAATTTAAAAATAGAATAGATGATTTGGCCGATAGTATTTTAAAATGATTATTCTAAGAGGAGAATCAAGGTGAGCACAAATATTGGTAGAATTCATGATGATAGTTCTCATGATAACTCTCATGATAATATTTTAGCTGAGATAAATATGACTCCGCTAATAGATATTATGTTGGTGTTACTAATAGTGTTTATGGTAACCTCTTCCATAACATTAGAATCAGGACTTGATGTGGAGTTACCCAAGACTTCATCTAAGACAGAAAAGAAAGAGAGTAATATTGTTATAATCTCTTTGGATGCTAAAGCACACATATCTGTTCAAGGTAAAAAGGTTGAGGATTCTAATATGTTAAAAGAGATAATTCAAAAAGCACTAGCACACGAGAAGACAGATGAAGTTATTTTCGAGGGAGATACAACTTCAACTGTAGGAAGAATGATTGAGATTATGGATATTGCAAAATCTGCTGGGGCCCAAAAATTTGCCATTGCTACTGAGAGTAAATAGTGAATTGGTTTGCAAAATTATTTTATCATTATCGTAGGACTTTAAAAGCGATCAGGATATTTTTTATTATCTCTGGTCCTGGAATAATTGTTATGTTGGCGGATAATGATGCTGGCGGAATCACAACCTATGCAGCTACAGGGGCCAAATATGGTTACAGCTTGATTTGGTTTTTACTGCTTCTACTGCCAATTGCTTATTATGTTCAAGAGATGACTGTGCGCTTAGGTGCTGTTACTAAGAAGGGATTAGCAGAAGCAATCTTCGAATCATTCGGATCATATTGGGGATGGTTTGCACTTCTTGATTTAATGTTTGTTAATTGGCTTACACTTGTTACTGAATTTATCGGTATGACTTCCGCTCTAAGTATTTTTAAAATTCCACCTGTAGTTACGGTTATAGCAGTATGCTCTTTTATGGGAATAATGATTGTTCGCGGACGCTATTGGACTTGGGAAAAGATTGCTCTGCTATTTTGTGCTCTCAATTTAGTCTATATTCCATGTGCCTTTATGGTTAAACCCTCTGTCGAAATTATTTTGCACGAGGGACTGATCCCTCACATTCCTAGTGGATCAATGAATGAATTCTTTTTTATCTTGATGGCCAACATAGGAACAACTATTGCTCCATGGATGGTTTTCTTCCAACAGAGTTCAGTCGTAGATAAGGGATTGCAGGAAAAAGATATTATTTGGGGACAGATGGATACGATCATTGGTGCTGCCTTTACTGTGATTGTGGCCATATTCATTGTGATTGTGACAGGCACACTTTTAAAGGGTGTAGAGATATCTAGTGCGGAACAAGCTGTGGCCATGCTTATTAAACACAATAAATATATTGGAGTATTTTTAGCAATAGGATTATTTAATGCTGGCCTCTTGGGAGCAATATGTATTTCGCTTGCTAGTTCATGGGCATTTGGTGAAGTCTTTGGTTGGGCGCACTCTCTTAATCATAAGGTGAAAGAGGCTCCTTGGTTTTATTTTTTCTATTTTATAATTTTAATTTCATCGGCACTAGTTGTTTTAATTCCTGGTGCTCCACTAGTTACCATTACACTCTTTGTTCAAGTCTTTGCTGTGACTTTGCTTCCAGCAGTGTTGGTATTTTTAATGTTACTGTTGAATGACGAAAAGGTTATGGGAGAATATAAAAATACATTAAGTCAAAACATTGTTACTGGGTCAATTGTGGTAGCGATTATTGTTTTGGCCACACTATATTCTTTGAGTGCATTATTTCCAAATATTATTTAAAGGTATATTTAAGAGATGAAGAAAATATCAAAGAGATTTATTGATCTATTCTTTAGTGAGCGCTTAGGGCATTTTATAAATCAACAAATAGAAAAGATCGAAGAGATAAATCGTAAGTACGCTACTCCTAAAGTAACACTTACTCCAACCAAAAAATGGATTTTGCTTTTTCTACGTTTTTATGTTTTATTTCTATTAGCAATTCTTTTTTATAAGTTTTGTACCATTATCTAGTTAATCATCTGGGGCGTTTCCTATGGCCATAGATCACACATTTTTTTTAAGTGAGATTTTAGATAGAAAGATTATCTTAGATAGTAATGGAAAAAAAGTAGGAAAGATTTCTGATCTCTTAATATTTGAGACCAGTAAAATTCCAGAGGTACATTACTTGGTGGTATCGAGATCCTTTGGCCATCCTTCACTCTATATTCCTTGGGACAGAGTTGTCGATTTTCATGAAAAAGATATTAAGATTACAACTACTGCAGCAGTTGCAAGCGCAAGTGCTGCTGATTTTAGCGAGTATGAAGCTATACCCAAGGGTGAATTGTTTTACTTAAAAGATTACGTTTTAGATAAAAAGATATTAGATATTGAAGATAATGAAGTTGAAGTTGTTTACGATATTGTTTTAGTTTTAAGAAATAATAAATTATATGTAACTGAAGTGGATTGTGGCCGCTACGGGTTCTTGCGAAGATTAGGACTTAAATTTTTTGTAGATTTTGTTGATAGCTTAACTGAGAGATTTCGTAAGCAAACAGTATCATGGTCATACATTCAATCTCTTCCTAAACATATTGATCGCTTTTCCGGCAATGTTAAATTGAAAGTGTTGAAGGAAAAATTAGATGAGATGCCACCAGTTGATTTAGCAGATGTTTTAGAGGAGATGGATCCTGAACAGCGAGTGTTGATCTTTGAACAATTGGATCCAGAGCAAGCAGCGGATACACTAGAAGAGATTGATCCAAATGTGCAGAGGACATTAATTCCCGCTCTAAAAAAAGAGAAAGTGGTCTCCTTATTAGAGGATATGACTCCTGGCCAGGTGGCCGATGTTTTATCTGTGCTACCAACATCAGATGCAAAATCCTATTTAGAGTTATTAGAGCAACCGCTGGCACAAAAAGTTGCGGCCATTTTAGATCAACAAGAAGAATCAATACAACATTTGGCCACTAATAAATTTATTGCAATTAATCCTGGAGATTTGGTAGGCAATATTGAAAGAGATTTTCGTCTGTTGGCCAAAGAGTGTGATGTGGTCATGTATTTATATGTGGTAGATGAGAATAAAACTTTAATAGGAGTCATCGATATTAAGGAGCTGTTGCAGGCAAATGAGGATGCGAAGATTGAAGATATAATGATCACGGATCTAATTACTTTCAGTACTCAAGACACTTTAAAAACTGCTTATGATAATTTCAATCGCTACGGGTATCGAGCAATTCCATTAGTAGATGATAATCAAAAAATCATCGGAGTTATTCCATATCGTGATGTTATAAATTTAAAACATCGTTTCTTGTAATTTATTTTTTAATTTGAGTTTCAATTGATTTTATAAAATTTCTAAGCATAGTACGTTCACCTTTTCGGGCAAAGGGGAATGTAGCATGAATTCTGTGCTTGGGTCTATTCTCACTGATAATTCTGCTATGGAGATTGTAGTTTTCACAATGTAAAACTTCTGCGGAAATGGTAAAGTTATTAGGGACATCAAACTCAATGATAATTGCTTGTCCTGGTAGATATCCTTTGGTGCCAAAGAAACTTATTCTTTTCATTGTTATATCGGAGATAAAAGTCTTTCCTCTCGCTAAATGTTCCTTATCAATTGGTGGACGAAGAGGAATAACTAACAAATCATCGTCATCATCATCATCATAATCATCATCTCTATTATTATTATGCTTGTTATCTAACTCACTTTTATTTTCTTTGAATTTGTCCTGGTTATCATTTTGATCATTATTTGGTTGGTCTTTATCTATACTGGCGTTGGCAATTGCTTGCTCATTTTCTTGTTCATCAATTTGTTTGTTTTTTTGTTTGCGAAGGGTATCTTCACCTTCATCATCTTCTTCGCTAGATTGATTTTTTTTCACGATTGGAGGAATAGAAAAATTTTGTAATAGATTAGGAAAGTGTTCGAGCAAGAAAGATTCATTAAAGTAAAGTTTAAATAGAGCGGTTAATTCATCTGGAGTAACGTAATCGTATTCGATATTTTTTACATATTTTTTGATGAAGGATTCTAGATGGGCCCGCAAAGTCCAAATTTTTAATGGTATTTTTTTTACTTCAATAGGGTGAGTACTGTTTTTGTAAAGCATATTAAAGCATATCTAAGTAATTATAGTTAACGTTAATAAAAAATATTTAGATATGTTTTTAATTGTAAGTTTTTTTTAAAAAAAGTGAAGAATATGGCATATTCTACCAGGCGATCTTACCGGGTAGATTCTTCCTTAACGTTGATTTTATTTCTTTTTAAATTAATCTTTAAATTAGGGCCATCACTATAGGTTTTTTAAAAAAATTTTTGGAACAAAATTAGGAGAAAGACATGTTTAAATTTATTTTAAGTTTAGGATTATTGATCTTTTTATTTTCTAGTGTTGCTGTTGCTAAAAATCAAATGTCAGATAAAGAGTTAAAAAAGAGTTTAAGTTATCCATCAAAAGGGATAATCATTAAAGTTAAAGAGGGAAAATTCAATCTAAATTCTCTTTTTTTAATGCAAAATAAATTTGGAATTAAAATAGAAAGAAAAATAAACAGCTTAGACAATAATCTTTATTTAGCACAAACTTTAGCAAATAAATCAATGTTTGATGTTTTGAAAAAATTAAATACTTCTCCTATGATAGAAATTGCCGAACCAAACTATGTTGTTTCATTAGTTGATAATGGTAAGTTTAATGTTGTTAATGTTAATGAGAATCAAATGATTCGAGCAGCGGAACTTCATAATCAAGATGCATATGCATCTCCATATGCTGATGCTATTCCAAACGATCCAATGTTTAACAAATTGTGGGGACTACAAAATTTAGGCAACAATGCTCCTGCTGATGAATCTACGGAAGGCCCATCACTCATGAAAGGGGTTGCTGGTGCAGATATCGATGCTCTAAGAGCATGGGAGATTACTAAAGGTGATAGGAAAATTAAGATTGCATCTATCGATACAGGAGTTGACTATAATCATCCAGATTTAAAAGCAAATATGTGGGTAAATACTGCTGAATTAAATGGTAAACCAAGTGTAGATGATGATGGCAATGGTTATATTGATGATATTTACGGTTACGATTTTGCTTCTAAAGATGGTGATCCAATGGATGAACACAATCATGGAACACACACTGTTGGAACAATCGCAGCTGTTCATAACAATGGAATTGGAGTGGCGGGAGTTATGGCCAATGCTTCGATTGTAGCAATAAGATTTTTAGATGCTAATGGAAGTGGAACATTGGAAGCAGCGATTGAGGCGATTGATTATGCAACTAAATTAAATGTAGATATTATGTCTAACTCTTGGGGCGGTGGCGGTTTCACTCAAACATTAAAAGATGCTATTGATAGAGCAAAAGATAAGGGAATTGTATTTGTAGCAGCAGCAGGAAATTCTAGTTCAGATAATGATAGTTCTCCTCAATACCCAGCAACCTATGACTGTGCAAATATCGTATCTGTGGCCGCTCATAATGTTAACGATGCTCTTTCTAGTTTTTCATGCTATGGCAAGCGTACAGTTCATGTAGTATCTCCAGGCGAAGCAATTTTATCAACTGTTAGAAGTGGCCAATACGCAACTTACTCAGGTACTTCTATGGCCACACCTCATATGTCAGGAATAGTTGGTTTATTATTATCTAAAGAGGGTAGAATGAATCATGATGTTTTAAGAGATAGATTACTTGCTACATCTGTTCCTGTTCCTGCTTATAAGAGTAAAGTAAAATCAAAAGGAAGAATAAATGCTTATAACGTTTTAACTAATACTAGACCTCCTAATACTGATCCAAACCCAAGTGATTGGATAAGAATGAATTTAGATGCTCCATTTGAGAGCGCACATCCATATGCAGATAATGCAAATATTGAGAAAGTAATTACAGTTCCAAATGCAAAATTTGTAAGAGTATTAGTTAAGAAGTATGAACTAGAAGCAAATTATGATTTCTTAAAAGTAATTGATAATAAAACTGGTGCGGTAGTTGAATCAATTACCAACACTGGTGAAAATTATGTTAGCGAATACATCCAAGGTGATACTGTGAAAATTCAGATGACTTCAGATGTATCAATTACTAAATGGGGCTTTATTATTGAAGCAGTTGAATATGTTCGTAAATAATAGATAAAAAAATATATATGGGAAAAAATATCTTAATAGTTTCTGCAGCAATGTCGTTTCAAAAGAGTATTGGAGACGCACTTCAATTGAATGGGCTGAAAGTTACATCTACTACAGAGGGATTTCATGCTTTAAGTTTATTAGAAGGAGATAAATTCTCTCTAGCAATTGTGGGCCCAGACGTGAGAGTGATGAGCAGTTTGGAAGTGATCTCGCTTATGAGAACAAAATTTAATAAGGATATTCTACCAATAATTAGAATTTTAGATAATGAAGATAGAAATGGAAGTGGAAGCAAAAGTGAACAGGTTAACCAAGAGATGTTTGATTCATTAAAGTGTGGAGCAAATGAGGCAATCTGTAAACCTGATATAAGAAAATTGGTGGATAAAGTAAAAGCTCTTACAACACAGACGGCAACACAGACGGCACAAAAAATTTCAACGAAATAAAAAGTTAAAAGAAAGTTAAAAGATTAATCAGCAAATAATTTTCTACTATTTTTTCTTAAGAATTTTGAGAGAGAACCAATTTTATCAAGAGATCTTATTGCTCTAGTAGAAAGTTTTAATTTTATGGTTTCACCAGAATCTGGATCGAAAACTCTTTTTGTATGTAGATTGACTTCTTGTTTGGTTTTCTTTTTGTTGTTTGCGTGAGAAACCTTATTTCCAACTAATCTTCGCTTGCCTGTTAAATCGCATACCTTTGACATAATCGTATTTCCTCTTTTAAAAATGTAATTAGCAACTAATTGTTTTTCTAATTGATAAAACGCAAGATGTAAAGTATCTGATGTAAATTAATCATTTTAATTTATTTTAATTTATTTGAAATTATTTTTTAGTTGAGTGTGAATATTTATGATTGAGAGAAAAAAAATTTCTAGATTTGCCAATAAAAAGTTATCACGCATTGGGTTTGGTGGAGCGGCAATTAGTGGAGAGGGAGGTGGTTATGGTTTTGGAGCAATAAATGAACAAAGCGCCATCGAACTTTTAAAGAGATCTTTTGATGCGGGAATAAACGTATTTGATACAGCTCCTGTTTATGGTTTTACTCTCTCAGAAAGACGCATAGGAAAAGCATTTAAGAATTTACGTGACAGTGTATTCATAATTTCTAAGTGTGGCGTTACCTATGATCAAAATAAGAGAATTCGCATCTCAAATGATCCCAAAATTGCAAAGGAGATGTTGGACCAATCCCTTAAAGATTTACAAAGTGATTATATCGATTTGTATATGATTCATTGGCCTGATGATTATTTTGATATTCGTTCTACCTTGGAGGTTTTGGTTAGGGCCCAAGAGAGTGGGAAAATTAAATATATTGGACTTGCAAACACCAATATTGTCGATTTAGAGCGGGCGGAAGAGATAGTTGGTAAGCGTGGAGTGGATGCTGTACAGAGTGAACTTAATATCTTTAATAGAGTGGTAGTGGATGAGATATTTTTATATTTGCGAGAGAAAGAGATACCATTTTTTGCATGGGGAACATTGGATAAAGGAATTATTAGTGGGAGAGTTAATAGAGATAGATATGAATCATATGATTCATATGATGCTCGGTCTTGGGCACCTTGGTGGAAAAATCCTAAAGCAAAAGAGTTAAGAGAGAAAAAAATTTTAGCGATGGAAGAGATAAGAAGTGAAATGAGCGGATTAAGTGGATTAAGTTTAGGGGTAAATCATAACTTATCTTATTTGGAAGTTACTTCTACGCTTTGTGGAGTAAGAAATTTAGAGCAACTTGAACAGCTTTCTAGTCTGCAGAATGTAGATGTGGGCGATATTGATAAAGCACTAAGGATTGTAAAAAAATATGGTTTCTAATATGAGTATGAGCGTGAGTGTAATCATACCAACATATAATCGCGGAGAACTTTTAATTCGAGCACTTGATTCTGTTTTAAAGCAGAAAGTTGATGTTGGTGTGAATGTGAATGTGGAAATTGAAGTGATTATAGTAGATGATGGTTCTACTGATAATACAAAAGATCTAATTACAAAATATCTTCAAAAACATCCTGAAAAAAAAATTCAATACCACAACTTTCAAGAAAATCATGGAGTGAGCTGGGCCAGAAATAGAGGTATGGAGTTGGCCAAAGGTGAGTGGATCTCTTTTTTAGACTCTGACGATGAGTGGAGCAAAAATAAATTAAAGTTAACATTTGATTATTTGTTAAAAAATCCAAGTATCAAAGTTGTTCATGGAAATGAGATTTGGATTAGAAATGGTGTTAGAGTAAATCAAATGAAAAAACATCAAAAGTATGGGGGAAATATATTTAGTAAATGCCTTCCGCTTTGTTTGATAAGTCCATCAGCGGTTACCATTCATAGAGATGTTTTTAAAGAGGTAAGTGTTTTTAGAGAGGATTTTATTGTTTGTGAAGATTATGAGTTGTGGCTTCGAATTACCTCTAAATTTGAAGTGGGATTTATAGATAAACCCATCATTATCAAATATGGTGGACATCAAGATCAACTCTCTAGAAAGTATGTGGCCATGGATTATTATAGAGTGGTGGCCATGGATGATTTTTTGCGAGAGAGTTCAAGCGATTCATCGTTAGATAGTGATCTTAAAAATTTGCTAGTAAAAGAAATAATTACTAAATCGCAAATACTTTTAAATGGATATCAAAAACATAATAACATTGGTGAGGATTATCAAAGAATAAGTCAGATTTTTGCGAGATCTACTTTGATAGAGGAGAAGTAGGGTTTAAGTAATTCCTTTAACTCTGTTTTGTTACTTACAATGGCATCAGTTAATTTTGAAATAAAAACTTCTTTAGGTGCGGGAGGTGCGGGAGGTGCGGGTTTTTTTGAATTAGTATTATAGAATTTATCAATTTCACTCTCATGTTCTAATGCCCAACTAAGATGAATTTGATACTCCTTGAGTGCACCAAACTCCATCTCCATTTTATTGGAAAGATAGTAATTTTGCGCTAATTCGATAATAGTGAACCAATCTTTGGCCTTCTCAATTGAACCATCTGTTTTAGTAAGTGAGACTGGTTTTTTAAGAGAGGAGAGAATTTTTTTTAAGTGTTGGTATGAGGACTCTTTTTTTATGATATTTATGTGATTTGCTGAAACTGCAAAAGATAATGTTAGAGCTAGAGCTAGAGCTAGAGTTAGTATTATAGTTATTTTTAGAAGTAGTTTTGTCATAAATTCATTCGCCATTAATGAGGAGTGGTAGTGGTATTATCAGAGGGCAAAATTAAAACTTTAAGACGATCTTGTTCAAATTTTAATCCTTTGTTTTCAACACCTGTCTCTTCAATTGAGATTATATTATATATCGATAGGTGTAGCCCTTTGGTATTGCTGAAACGATTTTTTAACTCTTCTGCCACTGGGTTTATTACTAAAGAATCAGTATCAAAGATAAAATCAGAGAGAAATATGAAACTTAAGCCAACATTTGAATCTCTTATTGTCTTGGCCTTAAGAGAGAGTATTTTATTTGTTTGAGGATCACGATAGCTCACAACGTAGTAGCAGGGTTGGTTATTATTATTTGGTATAGGCATATGTATAATCCAGTAATCCAGGTATTTTAGTCTGATATCTATAAATAAAATAATAAAAAGGATAATGAATATTAATCACTTATTTTTGTTATGGTGACAATAGGTGAAATGAAATATTTTTTTAAATTATTATTCATCTATAAAGATTTAAGAATAAAAGAGAGTGAGTTTAAGCGACTAATTATTTGATCAAAGAGAGTCTCTTCTCCAAGATTAAACTGCGCTGTGTATGAATTAATCATCAAATAAAAGGAGAAAAAGAGTATCGATAGACAGCATAAAAGAAGAGGCCAAAATTTAATATGGGTTTTTATTTTTAACATAAAAATATCTCCTACGTATCTTCATACTCATAACACTAATAATACTCATAATACTCATAGATAATCGTATATGATTTCAGAGTAAAAAGTCCATTGCCTATAATTCGGATTAAGCATATTCTTAACTTATAGCAACTATTTTGGGAGGAATATGAGTAAGAATTACTCGGATATTTTTACTGCCAAAGCATATGCTAGGGCAAATATCATCGGGGGACATACAGACTATAATCAAGGTTTAGTTTTATCAGCGCTTGTGGCCGAATCCACGACTGTCTCAGTTAAGTTAACTCAATCAAATTCAAATTCAGAAAATGGTAAACCATTGTTGGTAGTGGCCAGAAGCAACGCTTTTGGAGCGGTGATCTCTTATAATTTGGGAGAGGAAGAATTGAGTGGTAATTGGGGAGATTACATTAAAGGTGTTACCAAAATTTTGAGAAAAGAGAATTTTAAGTTAGCTGGAATGGAGATAAAGATTGAATCCTTTGTTCCTTTGAGTAGTGGACTTTGCTCAGGTGTAGTTCTAATGGTGGCGCTGATGAGAGCATTGAAACAAGCATTCAAATTGGATCTCTCTGATCTTACTATTTCGAAGTTAATTTTGAGAGTGCAAATTGAATTTCTTTCAATGTCGGCGAGTATTGCAGATCCAATGGTAGTTAGCATTGCTTGTGATAAGTACGATAAGTATAAATATGTAACGGAAGTGATAAGTGTTGGTGATGCGCCAGATGTAGTTGATGTTGCCGATGATGAAGATGATGATAATGAGAGAGCATTTTTTATCGATACTAAGACATTAGAATTTGAAAGGATTAAACTTCCCAAGGAGATGGAAATTTTAGTGATGAATATGGGACGTGGTCATTCAAAACGTGGAGAGATAAATATTTGTAGAAGAAGAGAGTGTGAGGAGATTTGTGCTCTCTTGAAGGTGAATAGCTTACGGGATTTGCAAATAGAACGTATTGCTGAATATGAGAAATTTTTAGCAAATAAAACTCTGTTTAAGCGAGCTCGCCATTTACTAAACGAAAATATCAGAGTGCTAAAGATGAGGCAGGCATTTTTAGAGGGAGATTGCGATTTGGCGGGGAATTTAATGTACTTATCACATTCATCATTAAGTAGTGATTATGAAGCATCTACTGCTCAAATTGATTCGTATTTAGAATTATTTAAAAAACATAAAGATGTTTATGGTGCTAGGTTGGCAACTGATAGTGGAGTGGCCAGTTTAATTGTTGCTTTGGTGAGAAAAGGTCAAAAGGAAAAGATATCAAAGGAAATAGATGCTAATACTATTGTTATAAATCATAACAATCATAACAATCATATAAATCATAAAAGGAAAATATAGGTTATTTAATTTATGTCGGTTAGTAATTTATTTATTTTTTTTATTTTACTGATATTTGCTACCATAACATCAATAGCATCAGCATCAGCATCAGCATCACTAGCAAATATTTATAATACTTATTTATGTAATATAAATTTAATTCAAGCTAAACAAGAGGTGGCGGTAGAAAATATTGATAAATTTGTTGAGCGATTTACTTTTGAAAATAAGGGAGAGGGTTCAGGAGTAAAACAAAAGTTTCAAGATATTGAGATGTTTATTTGGAATCAAAAAAAGAATTTGTATTTGTTAGTTAAGGATCTAAAAAAGAAGATAGAGGTTCAAAGTATCTTTGCTGAAAATCAGGATAATCTTTTTATCAAACTCTCGGCCCCAGATATTAAGGTTCAGTGTATGACTATGAGTAGATGGGAGAAATTAGAAGATGAACAAGTAAAAGCACTCTTTTTGTTACCATCGTTAAATGATAACAGTAAATTGTTAAATTATACCAATAATATTTCAGTGGTAATAAACAAGGATATTACTTTTAAATATTCTGGGTCACAAGGAGCTGGGGGCGGAGCAAGTGCTGAACGAATGGCAGAGGTGTTTTTCCAGACAGGCCGACTACTTCCAAGTAATGTTTCAAAAGATGATGAACATGATTGGTGTATTTTTCAAATTCAAAGAAAAATGGATGAAGATACTATAGTTCCTAGAGAGACAAGAATACCTGTGGTGACAGTTACTAGGGTGGAAGCAAGTAAAGAGCATTATAGTTTTAATTATAACTTTGTAGATTTTGTTGATGCTAAAAAGGGTTTTGAGACCTTTGATTTTGTACCATTTGTGCTTAAGTGTAAGATAAAAAATGGAGTAGTCCTTACAAAAAAATATTTTAAAGAGATAACTGGTAATTATTTTGATGTCAAAAAATAAACTTAAAGCAGAACAAATTATATGTGATATTAACCAAATTACTCAAAGCTTGAGTTTAAATCAAAAGCGTTGTAATAAGCTGATTGTTTGGCAAAAGGGTGAAAGTGTTGATGGTGATTCAAGAGTTGTTTCAAATAAAATGACCTTGATGTTAATAGATCAAGAACATAATGTGATTGAAATATTTTCGCCAGAGGAGAGTGAGGTCTTTAAATTTAATCCTCAACTTCCAATATATATTCATTATCCAGAAGATTATGCAATTTTTAAATCTACTATTCTAAAACAAGAAGATAAGTTACTAAAGATAAAAGTTCCTGAGAGTATGACTAGATATTATCCTAAATATAAAGAAGAGGATGAAGAAAATGAAAAGCATGAAGATTCATCATCATCATCATCATCATCATCATCTTCTTCTTCTTCTTCTGTGCCTGGATTTGATACAGAAATAAATGATAATTATTTGGCCCAAGATATTGCAATGATTAGAGAAGAGTTAGAAACATTTTCTGATAATGATTGGAAGATTGATTTAGATGATGAGAATGATGCCCAAGCAAAAAAGAATAGAGAGATGGTTTATAGAGTTAGTTCTGCTGCTAATGAGAAAGATAAGCGTTTAGCTTCCGCAGAGATATTAAAGGTGGGAGCTAATGCTAATTTGAGTAAAGAGGAGAAGGAGGAACTCTATTATAAAGATAAAAGATCTAATGCTCGTAAACAAATAAAAGAGGAGAAGTTTGTTCGCCTTAAAAAGAAAAATGATGACAGTGCAGAACCACAATATTATCAATTGTTAGATTTTTCCAAGGGTGGACTTGCATTTATTTGTTTAAAGTGGAATGAATTTAGACAAGGAACAATTATAGTTATTGATGAAGTTAGTGGAAGTCCGATGTCATCTGCGATAGAAGGAGAAGTACGATCTGTACGTGTTAGAGAGAAAGAAAAAAATTTCAAAGTAGGAATCAGATTTATAAACAAAGATATTCATACTAAGTGAATTATGTGTGAGTGATTTTTGAAATTAACTTCCCTTTCTCTCTTTAAGGATGAAGACGACTATAATCTTTTTTAGTGGATTATTTAGATTCAGCTTTATTTAAGAGTTCAATTATTTTTTTTGAATTATTTTTTATATATTCATCATAATTATCTTTTGCATCTTTTTCATTGTTTGAGCTTCGTAATACACCATTAAATGCTTTGATTTTTTCATTGAGTTCGTTATATAAATTTAGTTCATCTGAAGTTAAGTTAATTTTTTTTATCTTATTAAGTTGAGTAATTAATTTATTTTTTGATGGCACTTTGTTAGGGTCAGTAAAATGCAATTTTCTAGTCGACTGATGTGTTTTATTTTTTTTAGTTAACTTTGTTTCTTTTTTCTCAGAAGAATTTATTTTTTCAGGAGACATTTTTTTTAAAATTTTTTTAATTTCGTTTTGTAAGGTTTCAAATCTTTTAATGGGATTTATTTTACAGTCAGTATTTTCATTGAGTGTTCTGAATTCTAGTTTTGCCTCTCTTGACAATGCTGCGTCCATAACAAAAGCAGGCATCTTAAAAGTATCCACTAATTCTTTTGCTTCCATTGCTGCATTTCTTATTTCTTCATCATTACATTCATCATCATCATCATCATCATCATCATCATCATTTGAAGAATCTCTTTTTTTACTTATATTGTTTCTTAAAGAAGTGATATAAGAAATACTTTCGTCTAATGAAAAACATTTTTCATTGGCATGTAAAATTCCCTCTGTGAATACTGAAAACAAAGCGGCCGTAGTGATAGGATTATCTTGAGGTGTGATTCCTCTTACTTCTATAGTATTTAAGCTAGTAAATCCAGCGGCACCAGCAATGTTTATAGACATATTCTTGCCAATAATATTTGTAAATGGTATTTCCTCATCTTTTTTCTTATCGTTCTTTTCATCGTTTTTCTTTTTTGTTTTTGGACCTAATGTACTAAGTCTTTCCTTTAAAGTTGTATCATGAAATCCAGTATCTTGCGTATTTGAAATTTTTTCAAAACAATTTGTCGTTGATTCTGTACGAATAATAATATTATTAGGAATATTCTTATTAGCGTTTAAACAGTCAATACTTGCTTGAAGAATATTTACAATTTGAGATGTTGTAGGAACATAACTTGCGGATTTAACCTTGCCTTTTAATCCACAAAGTAAAAAATAACGATGATTATAAAGGTCTGCTAGAAAACACATGCTGGCCCAAGGTTTATCTTTAAATGATTCTTGTACTCCAATGTGGATATGACCTCCTCCTATCTCATTATTTTTATCTGGTAGAATGTTCAGTTCAGCAGCGATTGTAAATAATGTTGAAAAAATTGTCTGAATATTTTTATTATTCATCTGAGATAAAGTTAATGGTGAAGTTGGAATTTCTATTACACTAGGATCCGTAGTAAAACTAAGAGTGAAACCATTTTTTGGAAATTTTTTGCTTTCATTTTTAAGTTTAAAGGTCATTGTGGATATATCTGCATTAAATTTATCTTTGGTTTTATTAGTGGAGATCTCAAAAAGATCGAGTAGTGTTTTATTTGATTCAAGCTTTCTTTTTATTTTATCAATTATGTCTTTTTGATTTTCTTCTTTTTTTTTTGATTTGAAAGTTAATTCTGCTCCAAATGTAGGATTAACTTCTGTTGAACAGAATGCTTTTGTAAAATAGCTTAGTAAAGAAAGATAACTTAATAAAACTATAAATTTTTTTAGACATAAATTCATAATACTTACCTATATTATATTAATATTATTATTGTGTGATTATCATTTTACTTGTCGGTAGTATTAAGCATTTTTTTTAAGAATTTTTTTTACAAAATTTATTTAGCGTAAATAAATAAAGAGATAAAGTAATTAATTGATTTTCCGATTAAAGGTTAAAATGAACTAAATAAATTATTTAATAAATAAAAATAATTTACTAAAGCATAAAAGCATAAGCATATATGAAAAGACTTATATTATCAGATTTTATAATTTTATTGTTATTTCTATCTCTGTATTCATGTTCAAAGCAGTCGAATACTAAACTGGCGGCCAGTGCTCAAAGTTTAGCAGTCGTGGCCGCTACAGCAACAGCGAGTAGTGATTCTTATTACAGTTATCAATGGCATTTGAAAAATACAGGTCAATTAACAGATTTATTAGTGGGTGAAGATATTAATGTCACTTCAGTGTGGGATAGTGGAAACAAAGGAGATGATGTTGTTATCGCTGTGATTGATGATGGATTACAGATTAATCATCCTGATTTGAGTGATAACATTTATAGTGGGAGAAGTTGGAATTACTTATATAGTATAGATGATCCATCCCCTGAAGAGAGTAGTTCTGGACATGGAACCGCTGTCGCCGGACTTGCGGCCGCTAGAGATAGTAATGGTATTGGAGTTAGAGGTGTTGCTCCTAGAGCGAAAGTAGTGGGATATAATTTGTTAGCATTAGGTGGAAGAACTGATGCTGATGAAACAGATGCCATGACTCGTAATTATGATTTAGTTAGTATTAGCAATAATAGTTGGGGTGCTACCGATGGAACTGGAAAGTTTACAACTGCCAATAGTACTTGGACTTCGGCCATAACTGAAGGTGTGACTTATGGAAGAAATGGAAAAGGTGTTGTCTATGTTTGGGCCGCAGGTAATGGTGCTAACAATGGTGTTAATAATGGTTCTAATAATAGTGATGAAACAGAGATCGATAGATCAGATTATGATGGTCAAGCAAATTTTTATGGAGTGATGGCCATTGGTGCAACTACAGATAATGGTGAGAAAGCTTCATATAGTGAAAGTGGTTCTAATTTGTGGATATGTGCTCCTTCTAGTGGTGGGAAAAATAGTTTGACCACTACTGATTTAATAAATGAGTGGGGATATAATACAGATACCAATAGTGGAAGTGATTTAGATGATGTTAATTATACCAAGACTTTCACGGGAACTTCAGGAGCTACTCCGATAGTTAGTGGTGTAGTAGCACTGATGCTAAAACAAAATTCCAAACTTACTTGGAGAGATGTAAAATTAATTTTAGCACAAACTGCTCGAAAGATTCAGTCAACAGATACAAATTGGGTGAGCAATGGGGCCGGATATAAAGTTAATTATAAATTTGGTTTTGGAGTAGTAGATGCAAAGGCAGCAGTAGCAGCGGCCAATACTTGGAGTAACGTTGGTACTTTAAAAACATATACTGCCAGTAGTAGTATTAATTTGGGACTTCAAATTGTAGATGTAGATAAGACTGGAACTACTAGTTCGATTACGGTAGATGCGGGTACAAGTCAAATTTCAAAGATAGAATTTATTGAAGTTAATGTTGATATGGCCCATGCAAATTGGGGGGATCTGACAATAGAGTTGAGTAATTCTGCTAGTCCAATTACAAGTATTTTTAGTAAACCACATTTTTGTAATAATGGGGAAGACTATCCATTGGAGGAATCTTGTAAAGATAGTTCAACTATTGGAGCGAGTACTACTTTTCGTTTTGGAAGTGCTAGGCATTTAGAAGAATCAAGTAGTGGTATTTGGACTTTAAAAATAGTGGATTCAATCTTTAGAGAAGAAGAAGTAAATCCTAGTGGAGTATTAAATTCTTGGAGTATAATTTTTTATGGTCGAGAATAGTTATTTAATTTTGATACTAATAATTTATTTTTCTTTTACATCAATTCTCAAGGCAGAAAATTATAATGAAAGTTATTATTGGTATGATGGTAATGAAAAAAAAATAATTTATTTGAAGGATAATCTTTTGGCGGCATTTCCAAATAATAATAGCACTTCTAGCACTTCTCGCATGAAAACAACTGCGAATACAAAAATAGTGAATGGATATGGCCATGGATATGGATCGAAAAAAACAATTATTTATAGAGTTAATAAGAATGTAAATGTTAAATCATTAATTGCAGAATCTGTTCCTAGGTCTCCTGTTTTTGCACCATCTGTTCAAGATATGTCATCGCTATTGTCATTGCCAGGTGGGATTATTATTACTTTTAGCAATGATTTCTTACCTGAGGATGTACAAAAATGGGCCGTGAGTAATTCTCTTACAAATGGACGAAAGTTAACTTTTAAGAAAAAAAATATTTGGGCCTTTGATTGTGAACCAGGTCTATTTGGATTAAAAAAAGCAAATGAGTTGATGGAGAGTAAGAGTAATAGCAATAGTAATAGTAAAGCTATGAATTCTAAAATTATCTCAGCACAACCTAATTGGTGGCGAATGGTGGAGAAAAAGTAGAGTAGGTTGAGGTGTAAAGTTCAACTGCATTTTTATTACCAATAACAAATGGTACTCGCTGATGTAATGAAGTTGCTTTCAGATCCAATATTCGAGTAGTACCAGTTGTGGCCCAACCTCCTGCCTCTTCAGCAATCATCGCCATTGGTGCACACTCATAAAGTAATCTTAATTTTCCTTTTCCTGTTCGTACATCTTCAGGATAAAGAAAGATGCCACCCTTTAAAAGATTGCGATGAAAATCACTAACTAAAGTGCCAGTGTAGCGTGATGATACTGATGATACTTCAGCAAATTTTATATCTAGTAGTGGATTTCCAAAACGTAGAAAATCAGCAAATTTTTTTGTTGGTTCTGACCAAAATTGATAATTTGTTTCGTTAGCAGAAAAATAACTGCATTTATGTGGAATAGTGATGTTTTCATGAGAGAGCACATATTCACCAATTTCAGGATCCAAAGTAAAACCGTGAACACCACTTCCACCACCAGTAGTATAAACAAACATGGTGTTAGAACCATAGATGATATAACCAGCTGCCTTTTGCTGATATCCTGGTTGTAATATACTACTCTCTTGTTGTTCATCATAGCGATAGATAGAAAAAATTGTACCAATAGGAACATTGGTATCAATATTAGATGAGCCATCGAGAGGATCAAAAAAAATAATGTATCTATCTCCAATATAATCAAGTTGTTTGGGAAAAGTGATAAATGATTCTTCTTCTTCTGAGCAAATTCCTGCTATTGAAGGCCACCAATTAAAGGCTGCTTTCATGATGTTGTTAGCAAGTAAATCTAATTTCATCTGGTCTTCACCTTGAATATTAATAGTTCCTTGTTGACCATTTATATCAAGTAGGCCAGCCTTTCTAACTTTGGATTCGATTATTTTAGAGGCAATTCCAATTCTTCTTAAGATGTTTGAAAATACTCCTCTTCCTTGCGGGTACAATTTTTGTTGTTTGTAGATGTGACTTTCTAGAGTTTCAAAATCTTTCCAACAAGAGTTAGTGGAATTGACAGAGGTATGCATGATAAATTCCCCCCTATTTATTTATTCATTTATTCTATTGTACATATCTATATATCATGCACTTAAAATTTTATAGAGTCCATTTGATTGTTCAGATAATTCTTGAGCAGCAGTGAGTGTGCTATTGGCCACTAGTTGATTATTTTTGGAAATATCTTCTACTTTTTTTAATCCTTTACCTACTTTTTCTGCCTCCATAGATTGCTCTTGAGATGCTTTAGCAATAGCATCTATTAATTCAGCTACACTAGATACACCATCTACAATCAATTTAAAAACTTTAGAAGTTTCGTTGGATATATCAGAACTTCTTTTGATCTTATTTAGAGAATCATCAATTAATTCTTTCGTCTCTCTGGCGGAATCAGCACTACGAGATGCTAAGTTTCTAACCTCTTCTGCTACCACAGCAAATCCCTTTCCATGTTTTCCTGCTCTGGCCGCTTCAACGGCAGCATTTAAGGCCAGCAGATTTGTTTGAAAAGCAATTTCATCAATAACTTTAATAATCTTGCTGATGTTCTGTGCGGAAATTACGACTTCATTCATGGAATTACAAAGTTCGATCATTTGATTATTACCATTTGTTGCCTTCTCTTTCATTTCGAAGCTAGATTTCCTGGCCTTGTCTGAATTTAGAGCATTTTGATTGATATGCAAGCTAATCTCTTTCATTACATCTGAGATCTCTTCAATGGATGAAACTTGCTTATTAGAGCTTAAAGAGACATTTTGAGTTGTATCCATGACATTTTTAGAAGAGTTATCAACCACGCCAATTAAATTTCTAACTTTCAGAAGAAGATCTTCTGTTCTCTTTTTTTCCTCTTCAATATGCTTAGTTCTTTCGCTCACTGTTTGTTCTAGCTGTAATGAATGCTTTAATTTTTCTTGATGAGAGGATTTTATATTAGAGAGCATTTTATTAATTGCGATGCAAACCTCATCTAATTCGTCATTTTTATCATTAGAATTAGATCCGAGAATAATTTTTTTATCTAATTGCAATGGTTGATTTTTTTCTGGATCACTGATATCCAAATTTTGAGCATAAGTTGCCATTTTTTCCAGATGAACGCATATTTGTTTTTTTATGGCCAAGAAATTGGTAATTATTAATGTAATAATTAAAAAAATGATTACAGCAAAACTAGAGATAGCTTGTAATAAGATCTTAGAAATTGCATTCTCCATTGTAGCGTAGACATGTAATTTGCCCAAAATATTTTTGTCTTTGCCTTCAATTTTTGTAATTTCAGCGACACGTTCAATATATTTTTTTATATCATTACCTTTATCACCATCAAAATATAAAACCTTACCTTCAGGATTTACTATTTCCACATACTTTATGTCAGGCAAATTACTAATACCCTTTAATTGCATTTTAACCTGATCATTGGCCATATTCCACATGCTATCGGAGATGCTAATTAAATATGATTTTTCAATCTCATCTAAACGAAGATTTAGTTGTGATCTATATTTAAGATAATCAAGACCAATTACAATAAGAATGGAGATAATTGCTACTGCCACGCTGGTTTTTGTTACCTGTCCAACTATATTCTTGATAACTGAGTTTTTGCTAGATTGTTTTTTGATATTATTGGTGGTGTCCATAGCTTATCCTAACTTTCATTGATAATTAGTTATGGTTTATAGTTTCTAGTTTTTTTATTTTTTATTTTTATGTTTTATGGTTGCCAATTATCAAATGGAGCATCAATTGCGCTCATTATTTTCGCAAATTCACCACTATCTCTTAGAGTTTTAATATGCTTTGATAAATATTGATCAACCTCTTTTCCATTTTCACCCTTAGGCAGAATTATTTTTACATCAAATACTTTGTAGAGTTGGCGTTGAATTTTTGCTTTATCAGCATCAGGTAATCCTTTAATTATTGGATCAATGGCATTATCAGCAAAAATTAAACCATCAATTCTTTTATTTACAACTTTAGATACGCTGGCGGCCAAATCTGTAGTTGAAGCAATTTTAAAATCAAAGTATGGAACGTGGGCCAAATCGGTTTCGATTTTATAATTTCCAATATTTTTCATATCAATAGTTTCACCCTTTCTAGCGTAGAGAGTGAAATTAACATGAAAAATAGTCTCTGTAGAGTAATCATAAGGAAGATCTGCTGGTGGATTAGGTAGTTTTATAAGTGGCATATGAAAATTAACTTTTTTAGAGGTTACACTATCCATTGAGCGCTGAAAGGGTACCACTACATAATCAATATTTTTTCCAGCAACTTTTGAAATTGCTTTAACTAGATCTACTAAAACGCCTTTATCTTTGCTTTCAGCATAGACTGGCATTTGAGCTAAACTGGCCTTATAATCTTGAGCACAGATAGTAGTAGGTAAAACTAAAATTAATGTCAGTGATAAAATAGCAGATAATGAGAATAGAAATAAATTTTTTGTGATTGTAATCATAATAATCTCCTTTGATTATTTGGTAGTTAATAAATAATATTATATATTATCTTAATTATTTAGTTGATGAATATTTCGGTATTTAAGTAGAATTACTTGAATTAAAAAATACTGATTTTTATCTTATTTTCAAGATGGATAATTAGTGTACTTTTTTAGTTTGCTAATATTGTGGAATCTGATAAATTATTGGTAATTATTTTTATAACTTTTTCTGGATCAGACCAATGTAAAAAATGAGATCGATCTTTAAAAAAATAGGAGCGATAATTTTTATTTTTTTCTTTAAGAATACGATCATACTTTTTGGTTAGCATGTTCATATCAATAATATCTTGATGGGAAATATCATCTTTGGAGGGAAGATTGAACATGCTGATGAGTTGAATGTGAGAAGCAATTTTTCTAGGAATATGATCCCAGCTTAAAATATCCCAAGTATAGAGCAACTTTGAGAAGAAAAAATTGTGTACTTTATGATCAATAAATTCTTTAAAGTTGTGATTTTCACTTTTCTTAAATTTAACAAGAAATTCACTCATGCCTGTGATTATATCATTTGTGTAGGAATCGCTCTTGTCTGCAAACATATCATGATTGTAGGATAGCATTTGAAAATCTTTCTTTGTTAAATTTCTTAACTCATCAGTGTGTTTTGTGGGATCAATTAAGAATATTTTTTTTACTTCTTTGGGAAATAACTTAGCAAATGCCAATGCATAAAAGCCACCAATAGAGTGAGCTATTAAAATATAGGGTGGTTTTAGATTTACATTTTTTGTTTTAATGAATTTATAGAGTCTTCTACAATGAGTATTTATCAATAACTGTTTGTTGCTGGGATATTTTAATTTTCCAGAGGCAAATTTCTTATAACCAAAAATTTCAATGTATTCATAGGGATTGTACATGAAAACTTGAGAGATGGAGCTTAAAGTACTAATGAATTTTGTGGTTTTCGGTTTGTTTAAATGGTGTAGTGTTTTTGAACTTAAATGACTTTGATCCCAATGATTGTAAGGACTACCGGCCCCTGGAAACAGGATGAATGAAAATCCATTATATTTACCTTTTAATTTGTAATCCATAATCCTCTTTGTTAATTAGTCCTCTTTGTTAATTAGTCGCTGGCGCTTTCGCGCCAGTGACTAATTACTAGTATACTATTTTCAAATCAAGCTTTCAATTATCCATCTTTTTTTTATAGATTAATATTTTATAGGCCATAGTTGAGTATAGTTGAGCAATTTAGCACAAGATATAAATAAATTTAATTTAATTTAATTTAATTTTCTTAATTAAAAATTGATAAAAAATAATATTGATATAACCGATAGGTAATATAGAAACATTTAATCGGTAATAGGTAATCGTTAATTATTAATAGATATCAATTATTTTCGAATATAAGGAGAGAGTAAATGAAAATTTTAACAACACTATTAATATTAATAAGCTTAATTTCTTTTCCATTAAGTGTGTATGCTAAAAAAAAGATTGTTCTTTTTTACATAGGATCGGCACCAAAGGGAGTTGAAGTTAAAAATGGACATACATCTGCATGTGAAGCAACTAAGAAGCAAATTATTGAAGATTGCCAAAAGCAACCGGGGTGTGATGTAAATGATTTAGATATTGAAATAAAAAATATTAATGATTATAGTTTTACTCCACCTGAAGAAAGATTAAAACAAGAAGAGGACTATATTAAATTAATAAAAGAAAATCCTGAGGAGTATGATAAAAAATATAATCTAATAAAAGAAAATCAAGCAAAAATAGGTCCACTATCACTTCCAAGCAACATTGATTTGAAAAAATTAATCGAAGATTTAGAAAAAGATAAAGTAGATGTTGTTATTGGAGCTCATTGGCTTGTTCCATTAGCATTAGTTCAAGCGAAAGCATTAGGAAAAATTCCCAATGTTAAAACTGGATGGATTTTTACTGATTATTATAAAAATCCATTATTTCCTCAAATATCATCTAAAATTGATATGACTTTTGTTGGAGCTAAAGGATTAATTCCTTTTTTTATGGAAGGAGGAGTAGTCAAAGAACAAATATCTTGCAGTGGAATTCCTATAAGTCCTTTGGCCGAAAAAAATGAGTTTGATAAAAAATCATTTCTTGAAAAGAAGAATCTTAAAAGTGATAGTGATTCGAAATTAGTTACGATAACTCTTGCTGGTGGTGGTGAAGGAATTGGAGATTTTCCTGCAATTGTTAAATCTGTACGTGATACATATTGTTCAAAAATAAAAACAGATTCTGAAAGAGAGATACAATTAATTGCTATTACTGCTAGAAATAAAAAGAATAAAGAGAACTTAGAAAAAATGCAGGTAGAATTCATTACGGCGGAAAAAAAATGCAATCAAGATTCATCAACAGAGCAATTATCAGAAGAAGAGAAAATTAAATATTGTTGTGCAAGTGATGGAAGCAAAAAAACATTATTTAAATTAAAGATTGAAGAAACTGTAGATAATAAAGACATGCTTGGATATATTAATGCTTCTGATACATATATAGTAAAGAGTGGAGGTTTATCTCCTACAGAGGGAGCAGTTATTGGACGACCAATGATATTACTTGATATCTTAGGAGGACATGAACGAGATAATGCAAAATTTTACAAAGAAATAGGAATAGGGGATGTTCATAAAGATCCAACAGAAGTTGGTCCTGCAATATTTGATCTGCTTTCGCCCACAAAAGGTCTAAGAGATAAAATGTTAAAAGCTCAAAAACAATTTAAAGAGGATAGAGATTTTCACTCTGTCTCGCAATTTGTTTTAAATAATAAACCTACAAAAAATGATTGGCCTGCGATGGTTGAAACAGATAATTTTTATATGGAAGAATTAAAAAAATTTCTTCTATCTAATAACGAATCAATGTATATACCTAATCTACCATACTTAATGTATTCACCTTATTCACCTTATTCACCATATTCTCCATATTCACCATATTCTCCATACTCACCTTATTTACCTTATTTACCATACTTGCCTAATCAAAACGAATGTACCCTCTCAAAACCTAAATCTTCGATAGAAGATGTATTAAAAGATTCTAAAGCAATTTTGTTAGATGAAGCAAAAAAATTAGTGATGCCATATCTTCTTTATATTTGCCCTATATCTCATCAGTTGATGAAAAATCCTGTTATTGCAGAGGATGGATATACCTATGAATTAGAGAATATTCAAAAATGGCTTAAAGAAAAAGATGTTTCACCGGTTACTGGAAAAAAGATCGGTAATAAATTTTTTAAAAATTGGAATTTAAAAAAATTAATAGATAATTACCATGCTGACAATTTAGAGAATAAAAAGAATGCTAACAATAAAAATAAAAATGATAACAGCAAGAAAAAAAATGAGTATATTTGTCCAATATCTAATAAAGTTATGAAAGATCCAGTAGTAGCTCAGGATGGACATACATATGAACGTAAAATGATCAAAGATTGGCTTAATAAAAACCCTATTTCTCCAATTACGGAAGAAGAAATGAAAGATAGTCTATTAATTGAAAATATAAACTTAAAAAAGTTGATTGATTATTATAAGAGCAGTAAGGGAAGTAAGAATAAGAGCAGTAATAAGATGCAAGCAAAATAAATAGAGTGATAAAAGGCAAAATTTACCTTTTATCCATTTTTTGTATTATGCTACTATGCTTTGGTGGCCGCAGTAGTTGTGGCGGTAGCAGGTGGTGTGAATACTCTTGTGGCCAATTCTTTATCAATTATAAATAGTGCATCAGTAGAGCTTTCAATCATTCTTAATTTTTCAAATAGTGAATTGGCAGTCTTTTCCTCTTCCACTTGCTCTGTTAAAAACCATTGCATGAAATTATGAGTGATTAGATCTCGTTCTTCGATTGCCAGCAGGGCCAGATTGTTGATCATACTGGTTATCTTTTTCTCATGTTTTAAAGTCTCATCAAAAGCATTTAAAGGAGAGTTCCATTTTAGCGGTGGTTTTTCAATAGACATTAATTCCACTCGGCCACTTCTATCAAAGATATACTTGTAAAATTTCATAGCATGAACCATCTCTTCTTGTGCTTGAACCTCCATCCAGTTAGCAAAACCTGGGAGATTTATACTCTCAAAATATGCGGCCATAGCAAGATAGAGATAGGATGAATTCATCTCCGCAGATATCTGTTTATTTAAAGCATCTTCAAGTTTTTTGTTCATAATTGTTCTCCTAGTTTAAGTTAGAATTTTTTCTACCATGTTTATTATTTATATTCAAATTAATGCTTGTCCAGATCGATCAATAAATAACTATAGCACCATAATTTTTGATGATATTGAATTTGTACAGTGCGATTGTGTCTGCATTGGCAATTAGTGTAGTAACCAGCATTAGTATTGATATCGAGAATGTTGTTCCTAATGCCATTAGGAATAAATGAACCACTTTAATATTGTTTTTAAAAATTTTTTACTTACTGATAAAATATAGTAAGGAGCAAAGATTAAATTTTTTTTATTTTATATTTTATATTTTTTATTTTTTTTTAGGATTCATTAATTAATATAATAGGCGAGATGTAATGGGGTCAGAAGATATTACAAAATCTGCATTTGATTTAGACAAAGAGGGAAGGGAACTTATAGCAATTGCTGACCAGGGGGATGTTGCTAAGGTTTATGAGTATATTTCAAAAGTTAATAATCTAATAAACTATCGCAATCAAGACAGTGGAGTTACTCCTTTAATTGCCGCCACCAAAGCACAAAAAAAGGATGTGGTGGAAACACTAATACTCATGGGTGTGAATTTAAATGTAGTAGATAATAGAGGTTATTCACCTTTGATGATGGCCGCTGAAAGAGGAAATTTAGAGATAGTTAAGTTGTTGGTGGTTAGTGGAGCGAATGTTAATTTGAAAAATGATATGGGTACCACTGCTTTGTTGTTGGCGCTTAAAAATAAAAAAGAGGGAATTGTTGATATATTAGTTAATGTTGGATCTGATTTAGATATTAAAGATAAGGAAGGAAATGCTGCTGCCTTTTATGCATCGATGTTTCTTCCTAATTATGAAAAATTAAGTTTAACAAAATTATCCAATCAAAAAAAAGTATCTGCAGAATTAAAGAGGAAAAGTGCTATGGGAGAGGCACTAACCACTCTTACAATGTCAATCCTATCACAAGGTCCAAACGGTGATGCTAAAGAGAAGGATCTGCAGATTTCAAATAAATACTCAGGATATAGTGGAGCTGATTTTATTAAGGCATTTATTGATGCTGAAAATGGAGAAATGGATGATGATAGTGATATCTTTAATCCTGATTTGAGTAAGGTTTCTTCTGATACAGCAGATAGTGTAAAAGTTTCTGGAAATGCTGATAATTGTGCTAATGCAGGTAAGGAAAATACATTAGTGAAGGGATATGTTGATGAGAGAGTAAATGACCTTATGACTATCTCTGGATTAGAAAATGAAGAGGATAATTCAAAAACTGTAATTAGTGGTAGTGGTGTGGAAAATTTAGGAGAGAGTCAGTTAGTTAAAGGGCATGGTTTAGATAATGATTTGTCCGATGAAACTAAGGTGATATCAGGAGAAGGTGCGGATGCAAGAGTAGAAGATGGAGATGTGACAGTTATTGCTGGTGATGGAGAGGCAAATTTAGATAATACTACTGTATTAGTGCCTAAGAAGGTTAAGGCTGAGATCAGTCTACAAAAAGAAGAGGAATTGGCAGCTCAATTAAAGAGAGACGTACATAAAAGAAATAAAGATGGTCAAACTTTGTTGATGGTTTTTGCTATGAAGGGAGACATAAATTCCGTACGTTCATTGTTAAATTTTGGTACAGATATAAATGCCAAAGATTTTAAAGGATATACTAGTTTGATGTTGGCCGCTCATAAAGGTCATTTAAAGATTGTAGATGAGTTAGTTGCGAGAGGTGCTGATATAGATGTAAAAAATATTATTGGGTATAATGCTTTAGGTATAGCGGTTATGGCCGATAAAGTAGAGGTAGCAAGTTACTTGTTAAGTAAGGGAGCTAAAAAAGATGTAGCATTTAAGAGGATGGATCTCTTAATGATGGCGGCATCGAAGGGATCAATTGAGAGTGTAAAGATGCTTATAGGAATTGGTTTTGAACCGAGGATTAAAAACTCATTTGGAAAATCAGCATGGGACTACGCTGTAATTGGTAAACACAAAAATGTGATATTATATCTTAAAGAGATAAATGATAGTAAGAAAGTAAGTAGTAAATAGCAAATAGCAAATGGAAATTAAGAAATAAATTATGGATGAGTTAATTATTAAATATCCACTTTATAATTTAATAAATAGAAAAAATTATATTGTGTGTGATTTCTTGGCCGATGTTCCAGATATTCCTCCAGATGAGTTTATTGAAAATGTTAAAAATTTAATGTTAAGGCCGATCAATATTGTAATAAATTGTTATCGTTTAAATAATCTTTCTGATAAGTGGATGAGTATCTTTTCGGTGCTACACTATCAATTGCTTGATATAGGTTCAAAGTTAATATTTGTATCGCCTACAGAGAATTTACAAAAAGTCTTTGAGAGAGCAGAGTTTAAGTTTGTAAAGGCAATGCCATCACTTCTTGCAACTATAGAAGAGATAGAAAAAGAGGGAGAGGAGATAAAACTTAATTTCTTGAAGGCATTTATTTATGCCACCATTAGAACACTATTTATTCAATCTAATACTCCATCTTTTCGTAAAAAAGTATTTTTAAAGAAGGCAACAGAAACTTCTTTTTCGAGAGATTGTTCTGGATTCATGACTGTTTTTGGTGAAAATTTTTTCTATACTGTAACCATTTCATTCGAACGTGAGACCATAAAAAATGTTATATCGTCAATATTTAATAAGGATGTGCAGGAATCTGATACATCAATTATTGAGGGTATTAATGAAGTTATGAATATTATAATGGGGCAAACAAAATACGTTTTGGTTAAGAAAGGAAAGATGACTGATTCGGTTCCAATTGTAAATACAACTTCTCCACGTTCTCAATTAGTGAAAAATTATCCTGAGTCAGATATAAATTATGATGGTAAACCATACAAACTTTTTGGTCGAGGCAATACTGTAGTAGTCCCATGCTCCTCTACAAAAGGTGACTTCTTTATCGAAGTATGGGTTCCTAGAGAATTTATTGATAAAGTAATGAAATCAATCGTACACTGATTTCACTACGATAATTTTGTTACAAATAATTTATTACAAGTAATATTACAAGTAATCTTTGAATGCTTGACTTGCTTTAAATCTGGGAACTACTTTCTCCTTGATTAAAATTTTTTCTCCAGTACTCGGATTATGGCCCGTACGAGCACTTCGAGTAATCTTTGCAAATGTTCCAAAACCAACTAATGATACCTCTTCACCTCTTTTAACTACATCTTTTATTGTCTCCAGAGTCCTCGTGAGAAGTTCTTCGGCATCCTTACAATTCCAATTAGAAAATTTCTCATTACTTAAGATATCCTTAAGTAGTTCATTCCTATTCATTGAAAGGAACTCCTTGTTATTGGTGGATAGTTGTACTTACTATATTCAGATATTTTTTCTACATGTTCAAATAATATTTTATGTATAAGCAGTTGATACCCTATTTTTTTTTTATTACATTTATTTCTTTTATGAAGATTATGAAGATTATGAAGATATTAGCGTTATATGTTCTTATATTTCACTTAAACATTAGCAAAACGTTAGAAAAATTTTAGTAGAAATTACTATATGGAAGATTGCGATGTCCTTCCCATACCAATAATTCTGGTGCAATCGAACATTGTGGCCATGGCCCTTCTCGAATGGAAATTAAAGCGTAGGTTAATTTTCGACCATCTTGTCTCTTCGTAAAATCCATATTGAACATTTTAGTCCAGCTGCCAGTATTAATGAAGGTGTTGCCGTTGATATAAGTTCTATATCCTGGAATGTGAGTGTGTCCAACTATTAAAACTTTTAGATTGGGATTTTTGGAGAATTCATCTCTGGTGATCTCTTCGTAGTCTTGAAACAATTGGATCTCATTCCAACTGTGACGAATGACTTCGCGGAGAGAGAGATTTCTTTTTTTACGAAAATAATTTAAAAAGATCACCATAAAAAAATAGTAGATGTTGGCAAAAATAAATCTGATTGTGAATAGAGTATCAAATAATAATCCGTGAATAATAAATGTGCGTACAGGTCTAATGGAATTAATAAATGCTCGCTCTGCTTTAAATTTATTTATTATTTTGGTTACGTAGTATGTTCCCCATGGAGGTAGAAAGAAGTTTTCATTCGAGGTAGTTTTGATCAAAGATTTTTTGGGATTGTTATAATGGGCCGGTTCATATTGGTGGCCATGCTTGATCAAAATTTCTTTAACTGGACTGTAGTGTGTATCGAAGATTACAAAATGAATTTTCTCTCGAGATTGTGTAGGAAATTGCTCTAAAAATAGTTCGCGTACTTGATTAAATATCATTTCAGCATCATGATTGCCGATGATATAAGTAACTTTTTTATTAGGTTTTGATATAAATGTTACAAGTTCTTTAATTACTAGAGGGTGAGCATTGAGTATTAATTTTAGTTTTTCAATTGAGGCGCGTTCACTCCAAAATTCATCATCAAAAAATTTGACGAAAGGAGTGGCCAGGAAATCTAAGAAATCGCCATTGATCACTAATTCGATATTACTATTTTCATATTCAGCACTAGAGTAGTATTCTAAAAATTGCAGCAATTCACGATCGAAGTAAAAATCCTCCAAATGATTTTTTTGTCCATTTATGAGATTACCAGCACCTAAATGAAGATCAGAGATAACTAAGATGATCCTATCATTTTGGTTCTGAATTTGATTTTGTGTTTGTATTTCTTGCTGGAATTTCATAGGGTATACTCCCAAAAATCAATTTCACTTCCTGAAAGGCAGGGGCCAGAGGAGTGAAAATTATTTTTGTATTTTTGTTGGCAATTTTTAAATCTGTTTTTTTTGCAGATTGTGCGGGTACATTGAGATAGGCAATTGTCTTTTTATCTTCAGTCTCTATTTTGGCCAAGAGTTTACTTAAAGTTTTATTATCAGCTATCACGGATATTGAGAGAGCTGCGTTCTCTGCAAGTGCAGGTGTACTTGCACTTACACCTGCACTTGTTGAGGATGGTGAGACAACTTGAATATATTGATCATAAATAGTGACGATAAAGCTACCAGTGTACTCTTTAGTAGCTGTCATACTAAAGGCATTCATCGACATCGACATCGACAGCGACATCGACAGTAGTGCAATCACAATAATAAGAAAAATAACTTTGTAAATATTTTTGGCCATAGATATATCTTAACTAGATATATCTTAACTTTACAGAAATAATTTAGCTTCATTTAATTTGTTGATATTATCTCTTAATTTGGCCGCCTCCTCGAAGCGAAGTTCTTTGGCCAACTTTTTCATTTGAGTTCTAAGCTCAACTATTTTCCTATCAATTTCTTTAATAGTTAGTTCTGTTTCTTTGCTTTGTTTTGTGGCCGTGGACATTGTGGGCGATTTATTTTTTTGTAAAATCTCCATGATTCCTTGATGAATCTTTTTTTGAATTGTCTTAGGAGTTATTCCGTTTGCTTTATTGTATTCCTCTTGAATTTTTCTTCTTCTTCTAGTTTCACTGACTGCTTGTTTGATACTGTTGGTCTCTTTGTAAGCGTACAAGATAACTCGTCCATCTTGATTTCTGGCGGCACGACCAATAGTTTGAATAAGTGAGCGAGTGGAGCGTAGGAATCCCTCCTTATCAGCATCTAATATTCCAATCAAGGCCACTTCAGGAAGATCGAGTCCCTCTCTGAGTAAATTTATTCCAACTAAGATATCAAAGTCGCCGCTACGAAGTTCATTAATAATCTCCATTCGTTCGATGGTGGAAATATCCGAGTGTAAATATCGTACTTTCTGACCTACGCTTTGATAAAATGATGTAATCTCTTCTGCTAATTTTTTTGTTAATGTAGTTATCAAAACACGATGACCCTTTTTTACGCTGACTTTAATCTCCTCTAATAAATCATCAATTTGATTTTTGGCATCTCTAATTTCGATTATAGGATCAAGTAGTCCAGTGGGGCGAATGATTAATTCTACAATCTCACCACCCACCTTTTGTAACTCATAATCAGCAGGAGTAGCAGAGACAAAGATCGCCAGATCTAATTTCTTTTCAAATTCTTCAAACTTTAGTGGCCTATTATCAAGTGCACTTGGCAATCGAAAGCCATGCTTTACTAATGTCTCTTTACGAGAGCGATCTCCAGCATGCATGCCTCTAATTTGAGGAATAGTTATATGAGATTCATCGATGATTATTAAAAAATCATTTTTAAAAAAATCGATAAGTGTTGGAGGAGGTTCGCCTGCGGCCCTGTCAGTGAAGTGCCGAGAGTAATTTTCAATTCCCGGACAGTGTCCCATCTCCTCCATCATCTCCAAATCAAGAAGAGTTCTTTGTTCTAAACGTTGTCTTTCAACTAACTTATTTTGCTCTTGCAATGTCTGTAGCTGCAGTTGCAATTCACTTCGAATATTTTTTGTGGCCCTACTCATAAGCGCTTCACTTACTACGTAGTGAGAGGAGGGATAGATGGTTACTTTATTTATTTCACTTAAAGTATGTCCACGTAAAGGATCAACTAAGAAAATATTTTCAATTTGATTATCAAAAAAAGAGACCCTGATTATTTTACTATCTTCTGATGCTTCAAAGATCTCAACCACATCACCTCTTACTCGAAAATTTCCTCTCTCTAAATCAAAATCATTTCTTGTGTATTGATTAAAAACTAATTGTTTTAAGAGTTCATCTCTATCAAGAGTATCATTTTTAAAGAGAGTTATTTTGTGACTGGCATATTCATCAGGAGAGCCAATTCCATAAATGGAACTAACTGATGCAATTACAATCACATCATCTCGTTCTAGCAACATGGAGGTGGTGGAGTGCCGTAATTTATCGAGCTCATCATTTATGGAAGAATCTTTTTCAATATAGGTATCAGTGGAAGGAATGTATGCTTCTGGTTGATAGTAATCATAATATGAAACAAAATATTCAACTGCATTTTCAGGAAAAAATTCTCGAAACTCTGCAAATAGTTGTGCTGCTAAAGTTTTGTTGGGAGCAATTACTAATGTTTTTTTTTGTAGAGAATTTATTATATTGGCCATAGTAAAGGTTTTACCAGAGCCAGTTATTCCAAGTAGCGTTTGAAATTTTTTTCCCTCTTGGAAAGATTTTAAAATTGTTTCAATTGCTCGTGGTTGATCACCACTGGCATTGAAGTTGGATTTTAATTTAAATTTTAATTTTAATTTAAGGTTATGGTTCATAACTCCAAGTGGTTTTTCCATCAGGACTATCTTTTAAAATAATTTTATTTTGTTTCAAAGTATTTCTAATCTCATCTGCTTTGGCCCAATTCTTTTCTTTCTTGGCGAGATTTCGTTCATCAATCATTTTTTGAATCTCTTGTTCATCGATAGAATTGACGGCAGCGGTGGTCGCATTGGCAGCAGTTGCAGTTAATTCTCTTTTTGCGTGATTTAGTTCATTTAATAACGATGCAGGATTAGGATGAATGATTCCCATACTGTTATTTACAAAATCAATTATCTCTTTAATTTCTGAGAGTGCTTGTGCTGAAAAGGAAGCATGATCTTTATGATCTTTTTCATCTCTTTCTCTTCTAAAATCTCTAATTAGAGTGAAAAAATGTGCCAGTGCCTTTGGAGTGTTAAAGTCATTGGCCAATTCTTGTTTGATCTTTTCTAAAACATTATTACTGCTACTGCTACTGCTATTATTATTATTATCTTTACTGATGTTGATGTTAATTTGCTCAAACTCAATTACAAATTGATGAATGCGTTCCAACTCTTCTATAGATTTTTGAATAATCTTATCACTCCAATCTAATTTAGTTCGATAGTGAGAAGAGACAAAGATATATCTTAAAACAATTCCACCAAATTTTTCGATGAAGTTACGAATGGTAACTACGTTACCTAAGCTTTTACTCATCTTTTCAGTACCAAAATTTACAAATTCATTGTGGCACCAATAACTGCAAAAGTTTACTCCATTGGCCGCTTCCGATTGAGCAATCTCATTTTCGTGATGAGGAAAGATTAAATCAATTCCACCATGATGAATATCTATTGCAGGGCCAAGAAATTTATAGCTCATGGCCGAGCATTCAATATGCCAACCAGGGCGCCCCTTTCCCCATGGAGAATCCCACGATGGTTCTTCCTCTCCTCCTTTGGCCGGTTTCCATAATACAAAGTCAGAAGGATGTTTTTTATAATCATCTACTTCTACTCGAATACCATGTTGTAATTTTTCTAAATCTTTTTTTGATAATTTTCCATAACTTTCAAATCGCGGAACGTGATATAAGACTTCACCGTTAACAACATAAGCGAAACCCTTAGCAATTAATCTCTCGATCATTTCAATAATTTCAGGAATGGTTTCACTTACCTTTGGGGTGAATGTAGGATCAATCATCATTAGTGAGTGCATATCTTTCTTACATTCATTAACAAAAATATCAGCGTGCTCTAGAGCTGGTACACCCTTCTCCTTTGCACGATTAATTATTTTGTCATCAACATCAGTAAAGTTACGAACGAAAGTTACTTTGTAACCTAAACTTTTTAATATTCTGTGAATTAAGTCGCCAACAACCAAAGCACGACCATTTCCCACATGTAAAAAATCATAAGTAGTTGGCCCGCAAGAGTAGAATTTAATTTCTCCATCGGTAATTGGATTTAAACGTTCTTTCTTTCTCGTTAGTGTGCTATAAATTGTTACGTTGTTCATATTCATGGTAGATACCCTTTAATCTTTTCAAAACGTGATTTAATAATTTTAATTGGAGTTAGTGGTAGCAGTGATTTTAGCTCTAGACCGTGACCTCTACCTGTAAGTAGTGCACGCATACCTAAAAATAAATTCTTACCTTTGATTTTTAGATTTGTTTTGATCTCATTTGACCAGCGATCAAAAAGTTCCTCTGATATAAAGAGATCGTGGCCAACAGAATCTGTTGACTCAATCTTAGAGAGTTCACTTTGTAAATATTGAAACATAGTAGGAGTAGTTTCAAATGCTAATATATCTCTTAACTCTTTATCATCTTCAATAGAATCATTGAAGACAATCTCCATAGCACTTGCGAATTCTTTGTAGAAATCAATATAGTTTTTAAAAAATCCTAAACACTTTAATTGCCACTCAACTTTTTGCTTATGAAAAGGGTGATCTTGGGGAATGAAAGGAGAAGCGGCGGCAACTAATTCTTCATTTGATTTTTTTCTTAAGTATTGGCCATTAAACCACTTTAGTTTTTGAAGATCAAAGACTGCTGGTGATTTGGAAAAGCGATCGATAGAAAATTTTGCAATTAATTCATCTAAATCAAAGATATCTTTTTCTTCTGGATGAGACCAACCAAGTTGTACTAGATAATTTACCATAGCCTCCTTTAAGTATGCTTCCTCTTTATAAAATGTAACGGAAGTGGCCCCATGGCGCTTGGATAATTTTTGTCGATCATCACCAACGAGTAAAGACATGTGAGCAAATTCTGGAGGAGTTACCCCGAATGCTTCATATAACATCAACTGGCGCAAAGTATTTGGAAGATGCTCTTCAGCTCTCATCACATGAGAGATTTGCATAAGCCAATCATCAACTACACAACAATAATTATAAACAGGAAAACCATCAGAGCGTAAAATTACAAAATCTCCTACCATGCCCTCTGGGAATTCTACATCTCCTCTAACATGATCACGAAATGCATATGATTTATTATAGACTTTAAATCTAACAGTGGCGCGCTCTCCTTGGGCCAGACGTTTTTTTGCCTCCTCCAATGATAATTTTCTGCATGTTCCATCATAGTGAGGGGCCAACTCTTTACTATTTGCCTCTTCTTTTTTTCGTTCTAATTCCTCTTCAGTACAAAAGCAGTAGAATGCTTGTCCCTTACCTATCAACCATTCTGCTTTTTCTTTGTAGATATGTAAGCGTTCAGATTGTCTGTATGGCCCAAATGAACCGTTGTCTTTGTCTGTGCCTTGGCCAGGACCTTCGTCGTAATCAATTCCAAGCCAATGAAGATCTGCTATCTGTGCACTTTCGAATTCTCTGGTACTTCGAGCAGCATCGGTATCTTCTATTCTTAAAATGAATTTTCCCCCCTGATTTTTGGCCCAAAGATAACAGTAGAGTGCTGTTCGTGCACCTCCAACGTGAAGATAACCTGTGGGGCTTGGAGCATATCGAGTACGAACAACTGAATTTGATTTTGAAACTGACTCTGACACGTGAGTTCTCCTTGATTATTTAATTTGATTATTTGATTGATTATTTTATCGATCGATAAAATCGATATGATATTACAGAGTGTGAAAACACGCTTCTATCTGATTAGAAACTACATGTTTTTCATTGCCTTTGGAAAGTGAAATCTCTTGGACTAGAAGTTCTTTGCAATGATTTAACATCTTACGTTCACCAAAACTCAAACCCTTGCGGTCTTTGAGTAAGAATAGTGAACGAAGTACATCTGCTATTTCAATTAAAGATCCTGTTTTGATTTTTTCCATGTATTCGCGATAGCGTCGATTCCAAGTGGAAGTATCAACTTCTACCGCATGATCAGAGAGAAGAGTGAAGACTGTGGAAATTTCATTTTCATTGGCGAGCTTTCTTATGGCCACTTTATTTTCAACTGGAACCATAATCTTAAGCCCATTAGCTGAGAGCTTGATGATATAAAAAGTTTGGCTTTCATTACCAATCTTTTTTTCTTCTATATCGCAGATCTGTCCTACCCCATGTCCAGGGCATACAGCAAAATCTCCAATGGTAAACATAAAAGACCTCCGCAATTTGATGGCGTAAACAAAATTATCGAAGGGCCATAATGACAGAAAATTCAAAATATGGCAAGTAAAAAGATACACTGAGCGATAAATCACAATAAATAAAAAATTATAAGATTAAAATCTGGTAAAAATTTCATCCTCAGCAAAAAAGTATGCAATTTCCCTCTCTGCTGATGAGACGCAATCAGAACCATGAACAGCATTTGCTTGATGTGATCTTGCGTACAATTTTCTTAAAGTATTTGGTTCAGCATCTGCAGGATTTGTTGCACCCATGATCTTTCTATTCTTAAGAATCGCATCCTCACCCTCTAAAACAATTAATACCACTGGTCCAGAGGTCATAAAGTTTACGAGAGAACCAAAGTATTGGCGCTCTTTATGTTCGATATAAAAACCTTCAGCACGTTCTTTAGTAAGTTGGGCCATTCTTATGGCCGCAATTTTTAAATTTTCCTTCTCATATCGTGCAATGATGTTTCCTATATTATTATCTGCAACTGCATTTGGCTTAATTATACAAAGCGTTTTCTCTTTTTTCATAATAGCTACCCCCCTTCCGCTCTACTTATCGGCCTTGCTTTGATTTACTTGAGTAATTTCTTTAACATTTTTTTTATTTAACTTAGAATTAACTTAACTTAACTTAACTTAACTTAAATTTGATTTACTTGAGTAGTTTCTCCATAACTTCTCCGAGCCTAGCAGGTGAACGAACAACATTCACTCCGCAGTCCTCAAGTATTTTGAATTTTGAATCGGCAGTATCATTACCACCTGAGATGATTGCACCAGCATGTCCCATTCTTTTTCCTGTAGGTGCTGATGCTCCAGCAATAAAACTTACCACAGGCTTAGTCATGTGATTTTTAATCCAATGTGCAGCTTCGGTCTCTGCATTTCCTCCAATCTCTCCAATCATAATAACACTCTCAGTTCCTGGATCTTTTTCGAAGAGGTCGAGTAGATCAATAAAATTCATTCCAATAATTGGATCTCCTCCAATACCAATACATGTTGATTGACCTATTTCTCTTTTAGTAAGTTGATAGACAGCTTCGTATGTTAGCGTACCAGATCTAGAGATAACTCCAACTTTACCAGGCATATGAATATGTCCAGGCATAATTCCAATTTTACATTCACCAGGTGTAATTATTCCAGGGCAATTAGGACCAATTAACCTTGAAGAAGAGGTTGATTTTTTTAAAACATCTTTAACTTTGATCATATCTTGTACAGGAATTCCCTCTGTAATACATACAATGAGAGGTATTTCACTATCAATACACTCAAGAATAGAATCAGCAGCAGCGGCCGGAGGAACAAAAATCATTGCGGCATTAGCACCAGTTTTATTTACAGCTGTGTGAACTGTATTGAATACTGGATGACCTTCGTGGATTCGTCCTCCCTTTCCAGGAGTAACTCCACCAACAAAATTTGTACCATAGTCTCTTGATTGTATAGAGTGAAAAGTTCCTTGTTTGCCAGTATATCCAATAGTAATAAGTTTAGTCTCTCTGCTTACTAATATTGACATAATTATTTCTCCTCTTCTTTTTCTTTTGCAACAGTCACAACTTTCATTGCTGCATCTTCAAGATCATTTGCACTGATGATTTTAAGTCCAGATTCGCTCATAATTTTTTTACCAAGGGCCACATTAGTTCCCTCTAAGCGAACTACCACAGGTACTTTTCTATTTGATTCTTTAAGTGCTTCGGTTACTCCCTCTGCAACTACATCACATCTCATGATACCGCCGAAGATGTTAATTAAAATTGCTTTAACATTTGAATCTGACAAGATGATCGAACATCCCTTTTTAACTGCTTCTTTTGTAGCACCACCGCCTACATCTAAAAAGTTTGCAGGTGAACCACCATGCAACTTTATAATATCCATTGTGGCCATCGCAAGACCAGCGCCATTTACTAAGCATCCAATATTTCCATCTAAAGAGATATAAGATAATCCATGAGTGGAAGCTTCAAGCTCGCTTGCCGATTCTTCGTTTTCATCACGAAGGTCATTGATCTCAGGATGTCTGAATAATCCATTATCATCAAAATTTATTTTAGCATCGAGAGCGATTACTCTTTGTTGTTTTGTAAGAACTAGAGGATTTATTTCAGCAATGGAACAATCAAGAGTAGTGTAGAGTTTATAGAGTCCTTCAAAGGTTTTCATAGCATCTTTAATGGCCTCTTCACTTTTAAGTCCAATTCCATAAGTTAATTTTCTGGCCATAAAAGGAGAAAAGCCAATTGATGGATCGATAACTACTTTGATTATTTTTTCAGGTGTTTCCTTCGCAACTTTTTCTATCTCTACGCCACCCTCGGATGAACAAAGCATATTTATCTTTCCACTATTTCTATCTAAAACGATAGCAACATAATATTCATGTTCGATATCTATTGCTTGTTCGACTAAAAGTTTTTTTACAATTTTTCCAGATGGTCCTGTTTGGTAGGTTACAAGATTCATTCCCAAGATATTTTTAGCATGTTGTTCAACTTCCACAAAAGATGTTGCCAACTTTACTCCGCCAGCTTTCCCTCTTCCGCCTGCATGTATTTGTGCTTTTACTACAAAGCGATCTCCACCAATTGCTTTTGCTGCTTTAATTGCTTCATCAACAGATGTGACCATTATTCCCTTAGATACGCCAATTCCAAAATCACTCATCAATTTTTTTGCTTGATATTCATGAATGTTCATAGATAAAGTTCTCCGTTAATTTTAGAGATATATAAACCTATTAACACGTAAATGTACATATTTAAAAGAAAAAAACAAAATGACGTGTTTATAAAAAATTATGGTGTAGTAGATTGTTGATGAATAATTTTTAAGCTATCCAACTTACTTTTAAAAAGAATAAGTGGTTCTTTAGTGATATTAGACATTTTTTTTATTAATATTTCTTTTGTTTGTTGATTAATATTTTGATTTTTTTTTGCATCTACTATTAAGGATTCAACATTATCGATAACTTTTTTTCCGGCAATTGAGAGTTGTTGATGCTCTTGTTTTAGTGATTCACTTATTTTTTCTTCACTCTCTTTTGATTCTGTGGATTCTATTGATTCTGTGGATTCTGTGGAGGGTGATTCTTCGATGAAGAATAGACTTTGCATTATGGGGAGAATAGTTGACTTATATGTTTTTTCGAAATTATTAATATCAAGTCCACTGATCATTGATAAAACTGTAGTTGAAAAATTTTTTTCCATATTTTCCATAGCACTTATTATAGTTATTAATCTCTCTTCCATATCTCCGAATGTGTTCTCATTTATAGCTGTTGTTGTTTCTTCTTTTACAACTGGAAGGGCCGGAGCGACCGGAATTGCCAGAACTCTCTCTTCTGGTTGGACAGTAACAGGAACAACTGGAGCAATTTGAGTGACTGGAGTTACTTGAGAAACTTGAGAAACTTGAGAAACTGGAGAAATTGTATCAGTATCGAAGGTACAGAGATTTATAATTTTTTGATGTGTCCATAAGACACCAACAATAATTAGAGTAAATAGTACAGTATTTGAAATACCACGATTTATTAAACCTATCATCATGAAGATAAGTATAACGTAGAATTTGATCTAAAATCAGAGTGGGAATTTTTTTTCACAAGCTCGTACAGTGTTGTACATTAGCATTGCCACTGTCATTGGACCAACTCCACCTGGTACAGGTGTTATGGCGCTAACTTTTTCATAAACATCATCATAGTCAACATCACCAACTATTTTATCGTTTGAACGATTATCGCTCGAACGATTAATACCAACATCAATGACCACTGCACCCTCTTTTACAAAATCTCTAGTAATAAATTTGGGAACACCAATGGCCGCGATAAGAATATCGGCCATTTTGGTTATCTCTTTTATATTTGCACTCTTAGAATGACAAATGGTAACTGTTGCATCCATTCCTTTGAGAGAGAGCATAATGGAGAGTGGGCGACCAATAGTAGGGCCACGTCCAACCACAACTATATGTGAGCCAGCGATTTTAATGTTGGAGCGTTTTAAAATTTCTAAAACACCAAGTGGTGTGCATGGATAAAAAAATGATTGTATAGGTGTTCCTGGTGTTCCTGCATTTCCCATGCAGAGGCGGCCAAGATTTAGAGGGTGAATGCCGTCAATATCTTTATTAGGATCAATTCTTTCAACAATAATTTTTTCATTTATATGAGAGGGAAGTGGTAGTTGACATAAAATTCCATGAACTGAAATATCATTATTCAACTTATCTATGACATTAAGTAATTCTTGTTGTGAGATATCTGCACTTAAAATTATCTCTTCGGATTTAATTCCGATTTTTGCACATGCTTTTTTTTTGTTATTTACATATATCTTGGAAGCAGGATCATCTCCAACTAACACTACTGCCAGTGTGGGAATTATATTTTTTTCTTTTAGAGCGAGAACTTCTAAACGAAGTTCTTCTATTATAGTGTTACTAATGTGGGTGCCAGATATTTTTTTCATTGCGATCTCTCCTGACTTTATTTCTTGACTTTATTACTCACTTTCGTTTTACTTTTTTACACGAATTAAATTATTAAGTGGAGATTATATTTATGTCTGTAAGGAAAATAGTTGAATGTGTACCAAACATTTCAAATGGAGTGAATCCCGAAGTATATAACACAATTGCGAATAGTGTTTTAAAAGTACCAGGAGTAAAACTTCTTGATGTTGAACCAGGATTTGCGACAAATAGAACAGTGATAACTTTCGCAGGTTCGCCAGAAGATACATTAGAGGCTGCTTATCAATTATTTAAAGTAACAAAAGAGATGATTGATATGCGTACACATAAAGGTGAACACCCACGAATGGGTGCAGTTGATGTCTGTCCATTTGTTCCTATAAGTGGAGTTACCATGGAAGAGTGTACTGATTTGGCCAAGAGATTAGCGAGGAGAGTGGGTGAAGAGTTGGGAGTGTGGTGCTACTTATATGAGCATGCTGCAAGCAAAGCAGAGTGGAAAAATTTAGCAAATGTTAGAAAGGGCGAGTATGAGGGATTGAAGGATCGAGAGGGAAAATTAGAGTGGAAAGCAGATTTTGGCCCAAACAAACTTGATCCAAAGTTTGGTGCTTGTGCAATTGGAGCGAGAAAGTGTTTGGTTGCTTACAATATAAATGTAAATTCTAGTAATAAAAAGTGGGCCCAAGATATTGCATTTAATATTAGAGAATCTGGACGCTCAAAGAGAGTTAATTATCCTGATGGTGATATTGTTCGAAATGCTGATGGAACAGCGGTAAATGTGCCAGGCACTTTTAAAAATTGTAATGCGATGGCGTGGGTAATTCCAGAGTATAATCGCGCACAAATCACAATGAACTTGAAAGATACAGATGAGACACCTCTGCATGTGGTATTTGATGAGGTTTTAAAACAGGCGCATGAGAGAGGAGTTAGAATAACTGGTTCGGAGATTGTTGGTTTAGTTCCACTACAAGTATTGTTGGATGCGGGAAAATATTTTTTGCAAAAGCAAGGTCTCTCGGCCGCGCTATCAGAAAAAGAGTTACTACAAAATGCAATTATCTCTTTAGGATTAAATGATGTTGTTCCTTTCGATTATAATAAAAAGATTATTGAATATAATTTTATAGAGACAAAGGGTTTGTTAGTACAACAAAGAGTTGATGAGTTTGCTGATACCCTAGCATCAGATGCGCCAGCACCAGGTGGTGGATCGGTCGCCGCTCTTTGCGGATCACTCTCGGCGGCACTTGCAGCGATGGTTACAAATCTTACTCATGGTAAACCACAATTTAGAGAGCATTGGAGTAAGATGGAAGAGATCGGCATTAAGGGGCAAGAGTTAAAAGCATTTTTTATTAAGGCCATTGATAGCGATACAGATGCTTTCAATAAGGTAATGGCGGCCATGAAGATGCCTCAAAATAATGATGAACAAAAGAGAGAGCGCAAGAGTGCAATCGATGCTGCTAATAAGGAAGCAACTTTAATTCCTTTAAGTGTCTTGGAAAAATCATTAGAGATATATCCGCTGTTAGATTATGTGAGTATAAAGGGTAATCCAAATTGTGCTTCAGATGTTGGTGTTGGTGCTCACTGTATGCTTGCGGCCGCTGAGGGTGCCGCGCTTAATGTTAGAATAAATCTTAAAAATATTAATGACCAATTATTTAAAGATAATTGTAATCAGCGAATGAATTCTATTCTAACGCAGATAAGAGGTAATGCTCGCTTGATTTTAGAAAATGTTGAGAAGTTGATGAAGTAATTATTGTGGTGGTTAGTGTGGTAGTTAGTGGAGTAGAATGCTCAACAACAAAATAATTTAAAATTTTTTTTATTAAATTTATTTTAAATTCTTTTAAAAGGGTATAAAAAGATTTAAATACTATATCGTTAATGAATATTTGATTTGAGATTTTAGTCTTTGTTTTTTATTTATTAAAATTTTTATTATTTTATTATTTTAGTTTTTTAGTATTTTAAGATTTTTAAGGAGTTGTTAATGAAGTCGATTTTTAAGTTTATCAGTAGTTTTTTTGTTGTTGTGTTGGCACTATCGTTAGTTAGTTGTGCTTCTCAAAAGAATAAGGATGTAGCGCAATCAGCAGCGGATAATAAGGTTGCTAACAGTGGTACAAAAGTTGAGTTGGCCGGTGATTCTGACTCAAATAAAGCTGGCGAATTAAAGACAGTCTATTTCCCATTTGATTCATCGGTTATTACATCAGAAACAGAGGAAATTTTAAAGAATAATACTGCTTTCTTGAAACAGAATGATAAAATAAAAGTACAGATTGAAGGACATTGTGATGAGAGAGGTAGTGTTCAGTACAACTTGGCATTAGGTGAGAAGAGAGCAAAGTCAGTTAAGGATTATTTAATTGCCAATGGAGTAACTAATGAGCGTCTTTCAACTGTTTCTTATGGAAAAGAAAAACCAGTAGAGATGGGACATGAAGAGAGTGCTTGGTCAAAGAATAGAAGAGGAAACTTCGTCGTTATTGAAAAGTAAAAAAAATAACGGTATTAAAAAATTTATTGCATTTATTATGTTTACTATAGAGACCGTCCGTCTTCTTATATTTAATAAAAATAAGAGGCGGGCGGTTTTTTTTACTTTTTTAATGTCGCTACTATCGCTTGCACTACTTATATCACTTACTGGTGGTTGTGCCTTTACTATGGCCAAACCAAAGTTGGAGTTGAGCATGGCCCAAGCAGCATTTATGGCCGCTAAGCAAGCGAAGGCTAATACATTAGCACCAAACCTCTACCGAAAGGCAGAGGTATATTTTATGAAAGCAAAGTCAGCATACAAAAGGAAGTACTTTGCTAAAGCAAAACAGTACGCAATACTTTCAAAGCAATTTTCTGAGAGGGCAGAGTTCGTCTCTATAAGACAATCAACAATGAATTAAATTGGATTTAATGAAAATGAGTATGAGTATGAGTATGAAGAATAGTATTTTATTTTTGTTACTAGGATTATTGTTCTTGGTCGGTTGCAAATCAACAGAAGATTTGAGACGTGAAAAGATGTTGGAAGAGATAAATAGTAAAGTTGGTCAAAGTGATGTGCGCATGTCAGAGTCTGGACGACTAGTTTCTAATCACTCAATAAAAATTTCCGAGCTCGAATCGCTCATTAATAAAAACAATGGTGCTACTGAAGATCTTAAATATCGCTTATCTCAACAAGAGAAAAAAAGTGATGAGAAAATTACCATGTTGACCAAGAGGATAGATGAGATCTTTTCCATTCTAGAGGAGCAAAAGCAAAAAAATCTGATTTTGGAAAAAGAGTTAGGAGAACAAAAAAAATATATTGAGGATGTGTTGGCAGCACTCGATAAGATAAGAGATATGTTAAAGGCAGAAGAAAAGGAGAAGGAGAGGGAAAAGGCTAAAGCGAAGAAAGCTCATCAAAAGAAGGATAAAAAAGTAAAAGATAAAGATAAAGATAAAGATAATGAGTAATAGAATAACTGTATTGGGTATAGAGACTAGTTGTGATGATACCTCTATGGCCATAATAAAAGGAGATAAGGAAGATTTTTTTTCTCCTCAAATTTTGTCCCACCTATCATTTAATCACGAAAAAGTTTTGGCCCACTTTGGAGGAGTAGTTCCAGAAGTAGCGGCCCGTAATCATATGGAAAAAATAATGCCTCTCTTGCGAGAGGTTTTAAAGGATGCTGATTTTTCGAATGAAAAGATTAGTGAAATAGATCTTATTGCAGTTACTACCTATCCAGGACTGCTAGGTCCTTTACTTACTGGACTTAATGTTGCAAAAACTCTATCTCTTCTTCTAGAAAAACCAATATTTTCTGTAAATCATCTATATGCTCATCTAGAAGCAATTCACCTTCACGATAGAGTTTGCTATCCCTACCTTGGAGTGTTGGTTAGTGGCGGACACTCAATATATTTTTTAGTAAAATCCTCTCTCGATTTTTGCGTTTTAGGAAGTACAATAGACGATGCTGCTGGTGAAGCTTTCGATAAGGGTGGCAGATTGATGGGACTTCCATATCCATCTGGAAGATTGATTGATGATTTGGCCAAGGAAGGAAATCCTTTGCGCTATGATTTTCCAATTGGACTCCGAGGGAAAAATAGTGCAAATTTAAGTTACTCAGGAACTAAGACATCGATAAAAAATTTTCTATTAGAAAATCCCTCAATTCTTCCTCAATCTTCAACGGGGCCATATAGTCAGGATTTGAAGGATCTATGTGCTTCCTATCAGCGTTCAATTGTGATGGCACTAGAGGAGAAATTGCATGTAGCTTTGAAGATGGTCGAAGATGTAATTGATGGTGAAAAGTTGTTGCCAATTGTAGTCGGTGGTGGAGTGGCGGCCAATGGTTACTTAAGAAAAATTTTTAATGAGAGTTTTGGTCAAGATAGAGTTCATTTTGTTTTACCAAAGTATTGTACAGATAATGGCGCGATGGTGGCCAATTATGCTTTAAGAAATTATCAACAAGCAACTCCCTATCCACAGTCGTTAGAGATAGATGCTAAAGGGCGTTTCATTGAAAAGAAAGATTTTATTTCCTGATAAAAATAAAAATAAAAATAAAGAGTGTAGAAAACCAAAAAAATCTTTAGGGCAACATTTTTTGAGAGATCAAAAAATCCAAGATAGGATTACTAATGATTTTAAGGGAGTTGCTAAGGCGATAATCGAAGTTGGTCCTGGCCAGGGTGCTTTAACCAAGGGCCTAGCTGCTCTTGCAGTTACATATTTGGTAGTGGAAAAGGACCTTTCACTAATTGAATATTTAAAGAAATATGTTACCGATGAACAAATTATTATTGCAGATGCCTTGGAAATTGATTGGAATAAATTTATAGAAGAAAAAAATCTTCAAAGCGTTTGGCTTGTCTCAAATTTACCCTATAATATAAGTGCACCGCTGTTTGTGAAATTTTTGAAATCATCTCATATAAAGTATATGACATTGATGTTTCAGTTAGAGGTAGGAGAAAAAATTTTAGGAAGTGGTGAGATGAATAGACTACATGGACTTTCATCTCCATATTTGGATATTAAAGTTTTAAATCATGTTTCAAAAAATAGTTTTTGGCCAAAACCCAAAGTGGAATCCATTGTGCTATCAATGGTGAGAAGAGAGGAAGGGTGTGAACAAAGTCAAATGCCTTTGTTGCCACTTAAAGAAATTGATAGCTATGAAAATTTTTTAAGAGAGTTGTTTAAATATAAACGAAAGCAGATATTAACGGTTTTAAAGAGCTTTAATAGTAGTGTAGATTTAGTAGCATTATTAAACGAGTTACAGTTGGATCATAGAATGCGAGCTGAGGATTTAGATTTAAAGCAAGTTATAAGTTTGTATAAGGGTTATAAAAATTTATGCCAATAAAAATAATTACTAGAAATAAGCGTGCAACTTACGACTATCTTTTACTGGAAAAATTTGAAGCGGGAGTAGTATTTCAAGGAACAGAGATAAAGAGTTTACGTGAGGGGAAGGTTTCGATTAATGAGTCATTTATCGTAATTGATGGAGATAAGCTAGAAGCATATATTGTTAATATGCTCATCTCCCAATATGAATTTGGTAATAGGGCCAATCATAAAGAGGATCGTAAGCGAAAGTTGCTACTTCATAAGCGAGAGATAAAAAAGATTTTTCAAATGACTAAAGCACAAGGAGCATCGGTTATCCCACTGGCAGTTTACTTCAAAGATGCTTTAGTGAAGGTGGAATTGGCAGTAGCAAAGGGAAAAAAACTCTACGATAAACGCCAAGACAATTTAGAAAAGGATGATAAGAGAAATATGCAAAGAGAGTTACAGAAGGAGAGGATGCGCAGATGATTATGATTATGCAAGAAGGAGTAAAAGAAGAAGGAGTAAAAAGAGGAACGAGCGAAGAGATGATGAAGATTAAGAGGGATCAAAAATTACGAACGGAAACCATCATATTGTGTGCTTTAAGTGATATTTTGATCTTTGTGTATATTTATTATAGTTTGTACAATAATTTAAGGCCAATGATTGAAAAAATACTCTTAATGGAAATATTTAAGGAAAAAATAAAAGAGTTTTCCCCAGAGATGGTTCAAATGTTAATGGATAAAACTTTAGTTATGAGCAAGATGATGATTGTAGTAATGGTGGTATTTTTTATTTTATTTCACTCCTTACATTACTGGGGATTTTATAATAAAAAAAATTGGGCGAAATCATACTTAAAGACTTTGAGTTGGTCAGGAGTGGTTTTATCACTTTTATTTGTAATCAGTATCGTTTCATCTTGTTCATACAATTTATTTTATATTTTACCAATTCCTATTGCATATTTTTTAGCAGCTAGAAATTTAACGAAGCTTATGGCCTAAAAAGTTTAAAGAAGTTTTTTATTTATAAAAATGTTTGCTAATTTTCTCAGGCATATTAACTGTGTGTCCAGCGCCACCCATGCCAGCTGCAAGATAAGTGTAAAAATTGTATGGAAATTGAACCCTACCGAAGAATTCGTCTATAATTACTAATTCAACCTTGTTCTCTTTATTTCTTTTTAAATATTTGTAAATCTTTTTCATCTCCTCTGTTACTCCTAATTCATCTTTTGCACCTACCATTAGCATAGTCTCTGGAAATTTTATTTGCGTATTTTTGGCCATTTCAAAGACATTATGTTTTTCGAAGTTTTCTTCATTTTGAACTTTTCCCTTAGCAATTCTTAGTACCAATTGCTTTACTATTGGTTTCCATGCTTTAATTTTTTTAATATGGCTATCAATTTGAGATTCGCTAGCAAAAGGAGAGATATCATAAAGTCCTGCAGATTCAATATATACTTTATCAAACAGATTTGGGTGTTCCATCATTGCTATTGTAAGATTGGCCCCGCCTAAAGATATTCCCATAGCTAATCTATGCTCGGCCTTAAATGGATTTTTATCATTATCAATTAATAATTTCTTTTCTAAGAGTGGAATTGATTTTACAAAACAATCGAGCTTGCCTGGCTCATAAAAAGAGGACATCTTACCTACAGAAACAGAGAGTACTGTGGGTTGATCAATTCCTTTCATACGCCAAAAATTTCTCATCATTCGTAGTGAATGATGATCACTCCATGAAGAAGCACCAGAGGTTAATCCGTGAAGATAATATAATACATCTTTATTTTTGCTCTTATTTCCTTTTTCAGTGGACTTGCAAACTTCGATATCAAATTTTTTGGAAGTGACTTCTACTAAAGTATCCTCTAATTCTCCTGAATCATTTTTTACTTGTTTTAGATCATAATAATAGCATTTACTCTCATAAATTTTATCCTCAAGCTTTTGAATGTCATTATTATCATCGTAATCTAAATAGTGATCAGTTAATTTGCTATAGTTTTTTCTTAAAGTAAGTTGCATATAGTTTAGCTTACCTGCAAATTGTTCTAAATAAGATCTATTTTGCTTGCTGTTTTTTTGCTGAGAATTGTGATGATTGTGTTTGGAATTTTTAGTTTTTTTAAGCAAATTTCTTTTATTAGTTTTATTGCGATATTTTTGAATTTTATTTTTAATTGATTTTAAATCATCATAATCTGCAGATAAAACTAAATTCATGACTTGTTCTTTTAATTTTAGTTTTAGAGATAAATCATTTGAGGAATCTATTTTTAAATCTTTAGCATAGGCATTGATTTTACTTAAAAGATGAGATCTTTCATCAATACTTAAATTAAAATAATTAATATCATCATTCTTATCATTTTCATCATTGTTATTTAGATAGGATAATATTTTTTCCCATTTTGTGTTTAAATTTTCTATTTGAGTGGAATTTATTAATCTTTTTTCTCCAATACATGGAAGAATTTGCTCGCTTTTGTTTTTATTTTTATCATACATTACGGGGGTAATACATTTTCTATTGCTATCTTTTATTAATTGAAAATAGTAATCATATGCTACTCTCATTCCAGGAGAAGAAAAGATTATATTAGGTGTTTCTTTTAAACCAACTGTTTCTTTTACATAGTCATAGCATGATCCAATACAATTTTTTATACAACCAATTACTGTCTTCCTTTGATTTAAATCATAACATTCTTTGCCCTTGTAATTTTTGTTCATTAGATCTTCAAATGATCCTTTAAAAACAAAATAATTAATAGTTGTACTATTTGGCGATTTTTCTGCGAAGACAGCACAAACATCAATAGCAAAAGAATTTACTACTAAGATCAGTTGTAAAATTAAAATAGTAGGTATGAAATAAATTATTAAAATATTCTTGGGATACATATTTTTTTCTCCGTTTAATCAATAAGTTGTAAAAATCTAATCATCTTCGTGAAATTTTTTCTTTTTCTTGACCATTTCTCTTGTATTGTTATCTTCTATTTTTTTTCTTAATGAGGTTAGCAATCCTTCAAATTTAATATGATCTTTTAAGTAAGTTCCGCTTATGATTAAACTGTGAAGATCATTATCTACATTTTTGTTTGATTCATTTTCAGTAATGATTTGCTCTGTTAATAATATAAAAGCATTTTTTAACTCATTGTTTGCATTTTTAGAGATGCTTGGATCTAAGAGAGATCCTATAGTATATAGTTCTTGTAATTTAGCTAAGATGGAAAATACAGGTCGAATCTCTGCTTGTAATTTTAGTTCATATGGTAGAGAAGCTTTAATATGTTTCATGAAATTTTTTAGTATTGAAAGAGATTTTTCCTCGTAAAATCTAATGAGATCATTAAGATTTTTAGGAAATTTTATTGTTTTAATATTTTGAACGATCACATGTGTGTTGAATATGATATCAGGTTTATACGTTTGTATTATGAATTCAACTAAAGATAAATTATTTTTACTAGCATCTTCTTTCATTGATGCAAATTCAGGAGAACTTTCGACATTTGATAGATCTAAAATTAGAGGATTGAAATTATCATTGAATTCAAATTCAAGAATAGCACCATCAGTTCTTTTTTCTTCTTGATTGTTTTGGCCATTGGCATAGCTTAGTGCCTCGTTAAAATCTTTAGTAACATAAAAACCAGGACCAAATTGTGAAACTCCTTGACCTTTACAGCTTGGATAAACTCCTTTTTTACAAATCATATTCAATGCTGTATTAACTTTGGATGTACCATGATAAATTTTTCCATTGTTAGTATATAATGATTTGAATTTATCAAAGGGAATTATTAATTTTTTTAATTTAGGATCAAGTTCTACCTCCATATTATGAGATGATTGGAGCATAAATTTTGGTAAAGGTGGCATAAGATCTTTTGTTCTCTTTTGTATGTTTGTAGATAGTGTGGCCACTGCTGAACAAAGCTTGTTATGTGTATTGCTATTTGTATTATTATTTGTATTATTATTTGTATTATTATTGGTTTGATGAAATCTATTGTTTCCAGCTAAAAATCTTGCGCTCTTTAAAATTTTTCGAAAACCTTGATCAAAATTATTTGCTGAAAATTCTTTTTTTGCTTCTTCAGACATAGATGATAATTTATCAGTAATAGCTTTTTCACTCTTAGTAGATAAATTTAAAAATGGTGATTCTATTAATGGTCTAAGTGCTTCTACAACATAATCATCTTGATTGTGATTTGTATTGTTGCTTTCGTTTATAATAACATCATATTCTCCATCGATATATTTACTTAAAAGCTCCTGTGTTTTTTTGCTATGATTAGATGATTTATTTGTAGTAATAGCAAAAGTTGTTCCAGTTAATTCATTTCCAATATTTTGATTGTCATTACTATTATTAGAAGACCACGAAACATTAGCTACTGGAAAAAATGAAGTGATAGATTTTTTATTATAAAAAGAATCTTTTGCAAGATTGTTTTGTGCTGAATTTATAAACTGTACAATTTTATTTTGAAGTAATTTTTTGTCTTCAGAGGTAGAGGTGGTGTTGTTACCAACTATTAAAATATCAATTTCCAAAGCATTGTCTGTGGCGGCAAAGATGTCTAGTGCTGGAATCATTTCTTTTTGATTAGCTAGAGTATCTAGTACAGCTTGAACATCAGTATCTTTGATATCTTTAATATCTTTTTTTTGGTTAAATTTTTCATGTAAGACATTATAAATATATCCCAGAATACTTTGAGAGATATTTCCATTAACTAAAAGGGTATTATCTTTTGATATTGATGATAATTCTTTAAAGAATCCATCAGTTTTTAATTGGCCATTAAGGTAGTAAGGTATTTGTATTTTATCTAAAATATTATTGGCGGCCAATTCGATTTTTTGAATCATTATATCTTTAGGTAGCATTTTAAAATAATTAGGGAAAGATGATGATGATGATGATGATGATGACGATGACGAAGATAATGTACATATACTAGATAGATCAGTCTCATTACTACTAATCTCATTTTGAAAAGAGCATGAATTATTTTTAGCAAAATTTGAGGAATATAAAGCTTGAGGAGCAATACCATTCAACTTGTTATTAAACATAGATAATAATCTAATCAATTTTAGATTATTGGCCCAAATATTTGTTGAAAATGATAATGATAATAAAAATGATAGTAATGATAGTAATGTTAAAATTGTTAATGTATTTTTTTTCGCTTTCATAATATATCATCCTTTTGATTTAGTATTCTCTTATGTAATCCTGGTATAAGAGTTGTGATTTTTTATTTGGCCTTGTTGTTTACTTTCCAAAGTTCCATAACATAAAATAAATCTTACTCTAAACATGTGATTATAAAGTAGAGGAATCATCACATGCATTTTATGAAAAAAAATTCTTAGATAATTTCAATGACTTACTATTTTTTAATTGCTTTTTATTTATAAATAAAAAATTTTATCTCTGCCGAAAATAAGTGACATGCTATTTTGAGTATGCTCAGCGAATGTAGTTAGTTCTCGATCCTTAGTTTATGGTTTGGCCTATCATGTCCCGAAAGTGGCGTGGCACTTGACTAAATTGCTTTTATTTTTATTTAAGTTATAATTAAAAAAGATAAAAAAACATTAAGACTAAAATAATAAAGTTTTTTAACTTATTGGGGGGACTTGTGAAATTTATTCAGGAAAAACTATTAAATATTTTATTCATATCATTTATCTTTTTACTAGTTACGGTGATAGTATTCTCATTAGCTGGATGCTCTGGAGACATTACTTCTGCTCCTTCTGCTCTTGGTGGTGCAGCTTCAGGTGCAAGTAGTGGTTCAGGATCATCATCTACAAGTGGTCCTATCTCTAGTGCTGCTAACTTACCCAATGTTACATCTCCAGTAACTGCAAGTTATACTGCCGATAGATTATTTGCTAGAAAAAATCTAAATCCAAAAGTTGCTACTACTGGAAAGTTACTAAAAGATATTACCTTCACTACAATTGATTCGGCCACTGATAAAAGTAGAGGTGCTTGCGAGGTATTAAGTATGATCAGAGAGGTATATCAAAATGCAGTTACTCCCGATATGATAAAATGTTTTATTGGTGCCATCGTTGATAATTATGAAGAGTTTGGATTGACTGAAGAATTCGATACAACTGGTAGATATAACTATGTTAAAATGTATTCAACTGATATTGATAATCCTGATTATTTAATGAAGTTTAAATTAGTAAAAAATGATGAAGGAGCAATTACTGAATTTGAAACACTTGATTGCTCGAGTATGATTCCAGGAACACCAGCAGCTCAGGTGGATTACATTCATACAACAATTGATAGTAACAGCAATGTTGAAATGAATATTAAACTGATATTTGGATTTGCATTTGGTAGTTATGTAAATACATATAAAAATGAGTTTAGAGTAGAAGGTGTTGTTTCATCAGAAGGTGAATTTTTAAATAAACGATTAACAAATACCAACTATCACACTGGTACATGGGATACTGATGGTAGCACTGCTTATGGAAAGGTAGTAATTGATGAATATGCAGATTTATTTAAAGTAGATGCTTTCCAACACTTTGAGGGTAATGGTAGTTGGGGGTCATATAGTTTTGCTAATATTCAAGATAACACTCTATTTTCTATCGTTCAATTGATTAACTCTGAACCAGGAAATGTAGCAACTTTGGGTGTAGGAGAAGCAAGTTTTAAAGCAAATTTCGCCACTAAAGTTAAGACGACCTCATCTGGAGGTAGTGTTACTGTAGCAGAAGCACAAAATTGTACTGACGGTGCCGCTGATTGTTGGGTTGGAGATGCTGAACTCACTGAGGGTTGGGATGGAGATACCTTGAGCAAGAAAGCATTTGATAGCTTACTTTTTGGATATACTGAGGTTAATGGATATACACCATCACTAACTCAAAGTGCTCCAACTATTGCTTTTGCTGAGGGTGAGACTTGGGATTGTACAACTATAGCAGCTGAGGATGCAGCTGCAGGTGCAACTATGCAAGGAATTGCAACTGGTAATCTTGGAGGAGGTGAAGAAGGAGGTGGAGAAGGAGGTGATCAAGGATTAAAAAGAAAAGCGAAAAGAAAAGGTGTAGCTAAAAAACCTGCGCTTAAAATGACTATCACTGCGGATGCAAGAAGTAGTCTTGATGAATGTACGACGAAATACTCTATGAACCAAGGACAACCAATGCAATGTTGGCAAATGGATAGAGAATAGGTAACGAGAATAGATCAGGCCGATATTGGCTTTTTAGGATTATGCACTTAATTTAAATTTCTCAATGGTTTCAGAGAGACTTTGAGATTGAGAAACGAGCTTTTCCATTAATGTTTGTGAGTCCTCTACGTTTTTATAATTTTCTTTCACAACTTTTTCAATCATTTTCACTCCCTTATTGATTTCTTCGATACCATGTCTTTGTTCAATAGATGCTTGTCCAATTAGTGCGGTCAAATTAGTATTTGTTTCCATTCCATTGACTACTGAATTTAAATCTTCAGCTGTTGAACGGGCCAAATCCATTCCCATAGCTATTTTGGAAAGAGATCCTTCTACTAAACTGGAAGTTTCCTTAGCATTCAAAGCACTTTTAGATGCTAAATTACGAACTTCTTCGGCCACTACAGCAAATCCTTTTCCATGTTTTCCAGCACGAGCAGCTTCAACAGAGGCGTTTATCGCCAAAAGATTTGTCTGTACTGTGATGTCGTCAATTATTTTTATTATGGAGGAGATATTTTTACTGGAGTTGCTTATATCTTCAATTGCGGAAGCAAGAATTTTCATTTTTTCATTACAACTTTTAATTTTATCTACCAGTTGGATATTTAGTTTTTCAGATGCGATTGCATTTTCAGAGGTCTTTTGTACTTGAGCGGTAATTTCAGTTGTCATTGATGAAATCTCTTCAATGGAAGTTGATTGTTGTCCGATTCCGGTAATTAAAGTTTTGTTGATAGTTGCAAATGCTTCTACTAGTGAAGAGAGTTCACTTAATACTGATTTGAATTGTTTCATAACTGAGTTTAAGGAGGCAAGTGTGTTATTAATCGAGTCTTTTAAAATGACGTAATCACCATTATAATTACCATTCATTTCACTAGTAAGATTTCCTTCAGAGATATTTTTTAGTACGAATACTAGTTCCTCTATTGGACGAGTAATTTCATTTAAAACACTATTTACTCCATTTATAATTTTTTGATAACTTCCATGATATTTGTGATCATCTAATCGATGATCAAGTTGACCATTGATTGCATAATTGGTGAAGATTTCTAAATCTTTTTGTACCTCTAATAAAACAGTTACTACAGTATTGATTGAACTAAAGCATTCTCCAATTTCATCTTTTTGTTGATGAGCATTTGAGGAATTGTTGTTATCATTTTTTGAATTACTTACATCAGTTACAATGCTCATATTTCCGTTGGCAATTTGAAAACTTGCTTGTGCCATTTTCTTTATAGGGCCACCTAAGCTATTGCCCAGATAGAAACCAAGTATTGTAATAATAATTGTTAAAATAACAAATAAAGAGAGCATGAAATTTTTAAGTGTATTTATGCTTGAGAAAATCTCTTTTTCAGATATTTCAACCACCATTATCCAATCTTTATCTAGAAAATTAAATTGTCTAACAGAAGTTAGAACTCGTGTGTTTAAATGATTTAATCTAAAATCAGTGCCATTTTCTTTTTCTAAAATATTTAGAATATTTATAGAGATTTTATCTTTTTGCGAATTTTGAAAGGAGTGTGTCTCTTTGCTATGTAATATATCTGTTCGCAAAAGTTGATCTTTACCAACGATATAGATTTGACCACTTTCACCTAAACCTGTTTTAAACTCAGAAATACGATTGATAGTATACCAATGTAGTTCTGCTATTATTACTCCCATTTTGTCATTTTTTTTATAAATATCACTTTGATATTTAGAAATAAGTGGGATGGCCAAATAGCCAGTTACTTGAGAAATTTCATTCGAATAGGAGATATCAGAAAAATAAATTCCATCTTTAGCGGACCTGTAGACATTTGCTAAAGTTGAATCCTTTAATTTTCCTTTTAATAAGTTTTTTCCTAGATAAATATCTTTTTTTGCTTGAGAGAGTAGGGAACCATTATTCATAACGATATAGATATTTTTTAATCGATACTGCTCAAATAATTCCTGATAAATATCTTCAAATTTTTTAGTCTCATTTTGGTAGGTGCTATTGTTTTCTAGATCATTATCGCTCTCTAAATCCAGACCTAAACTATACGATATAGTTTCTAGAGAGGTAACCATATCTTGAACTAATTTACTATAAGAAAGATTAGTTATTAGTTGAGTGAATTCACCGCCAGTTGAAATAACTTCTATTATTTTACTATCTCTTATGGCCAAAAGATTATCAATCTTGTTGGAGATTAATGTTTTCTTAAAAATCATATAACTAGTGATACTAGAAATTAGCAAACTTACTATTGTTGTAGCTAAAAGATAAAATGTTACTCTGTTTTTAATACTTCTTTTAATGATAGAAATCATTTATTTATCCTTCTTCGGGTAAAGTTGAGTATCATTAATTGATATTTTCAACATGTCTACTAGAGATGACAGATGCTTTTCGTAAAAATGAGATTATTCTTAATAAAAAAATTATTTTATTAAAAAAATTTTTTCTAATAAAAAAAAGTGTGTAGAATTGTAAGTGAGTATGGTTTTAGACAATATGGAATGTTTATGTTTATAATAGAATGTTTATAATTAACAAGGAGTATGAAATGAAGAGTAGGAATTTTTTGAAATCAAGATTTCATGTGAATTTTTCATTAGTTCTTTTTTTATTTTCTTTAAATTTATTTTTAATTAATAGTGTAATTGCTAAAGTATATAAAATTGGATCATATCCAATTCCTTTAATGGTTGTGAGTAAGGATAAGGGAGTATTTGTTGAGTTAGCACATGAAATAGCTAAAAAACAAGGTGTAGAAATAGAAATTGTAATAGCACCACCACCAGAGACAGTTAAGAATTTTGTTGATAAAAAGCTTGATGGATTTTTTCCTGGGTTAGACGTTTTAATTCCTGTAGCATTTTCAAAATCAGAGTCAATTTATATCAAAAAAGATTTTGCTTTTTATCGCAAAGCTGGCGATATGCTAAATACATTAGATAAACTAAAAGGAAAAAAAGTTGGTTTAACTGAAGGATATCCTTATGCTAAATCAGTCACAGAAAATAAATCATATAGTATATTATTTTCTCCAAATGATATTATTAATATTAAAAAATTATCTGCTAGTTCATTGGATGCATTTATTGTAGAGGAGAAAACGGGTTTAAAAGCAGTTGAGCTTGCGGCAGCCAAAGATCAAGTTACCTATGATCCGAAAATGCCTATTTCAGATCAAGATGTTTATTTTGCATTTCAAGGAGATGCTGATGGAAAAATGTTGGCACAAAAATACTCTGATGGTTTGAAGGCCATGAAAACTGATGGAAGTTTTAGTAAGATTATGGATCAAGCTACCAAGCAACAGTAGCTTTGATGAATGAAAAGCAAAACGAATGAAAAGTGAATTAGAAAAAAAATTAGAAGAACAGGAAAAACAGAAAGAGGAATTTTTAGCAATTGTTTCACATGATCTAAAAAATCCTCTTTCTGTAATAAAAACCTCAATGGAAATTTTAAAGCAAAAGCATGCTTTAGAATTCGATGCCGAGACAATAAGTTTTATTGATAGATCAAAACGTGCTTCAGAGGTAGCTTTAGATTTGATTATTAATTTATTAGATCAAGCGCGCATAGAGGGCAAAGTCACTCTGAACTATCAAATGTTTTCCTTAAGTAAAGTTATTGAAGATTGTATTGATGCTTTTAAATTTAAATGTGATGAAAAAGAGACCAATATCAAAGTTAGTTTTGAAAAAGATTTTGAAATCTATGCTGACTATGGAAGAATTTCTCAAGTTATTTCTAATCTAATATCCAACGCTCTAAAATATATACCTCTTGCAGGAACAATCGAGATTAAGACATCTTATTTTGAAGGAAAACGAAAGAGTGATTTAATAAAAGACTTTGTAAAGATTTCGGTAATAGATAATGGAATAGGAATATCACAAGAGAAAATAAAAGAGTTATTTGTTCGTTTTAAACAAGCAAGAGAAGAGGATGAGAAGATTGGTACAGGTCTTGGTTTAAGTATCGCTAAAAAAATTTGTGAATTACATGGTGGAAATATTTGGGTAGAGTCCATTGTAAATGAAGGAACTACTTTTAATTTTATTCTACCGATCACTCAAAACGTAATTGAACATAAACGTGGTGGATTTAAGATTTTAGTAGTTGACGATGCCATAGAAACTCGTACTAGTTGTAAGGCCATTTTAGAAAATGCAGGATATATTGTTGATTTAGCAGAAAATGGATTAGTTGCCCTTAATAAAATTAAAGAAAAAAAACCTGACCTATTACTACTTGATCTTGATATGCCAATTATGAATGGTTATCAATTATTAAAAACCATTGATCAGTTATCTTTAAAAACATTTCCTGTTTTAATCTACAGTCACTCTGGAGATAAAGATCTAATTAACGATATCTATCATCTAACAAATGATTATATTCAAAAACCTGCAAGTAGTAATCAATTGCAAGACACTATTGATTGTTTACTAGGAATAAAAGCGACAAAAGCATCAAACTCAATCGACAATAAAAAAGTTGTTTTAATAGTAGATAACGAAGATGATGTGAGAAGAATTATTGCTAACGAAGTTGAATTTGCTGGTCTTCATCCAATTATGGCCAGAAATGGCATTGAAGCTTTATATATGATTCGTAAATACAAAACCGATGCGGTTATCACAGAATTATCAATGCCTGTGATGGATGGGTATCGTTTAATAGAGCAACTAAATTTAAAATTTCCAAAAACTCCAATAATCATTGCTAGTAATGATGATAAAGAAAGTGCTCTAAAAATAATTAAATCAAAAAATATAATTGGATTTATGCCTAAACCATTTAATAGTAAAGCAATAAAAGAAGCACTTAATGGAATTAAAAGACTTAAAGATATAGAGGTAGTCGGAGCGGCGGCCACCAGGGCCAGAGGAGTAAGTGCTGAATTTAATATTTTAATTGCTGACGATGATGAAGAGGCAAGATTTATTTATAAGGCCATATTTAAAGGAATTGGAATAAATGATGATCAATTGGATTTAGTTGAGAGTGGAGAAGAAGCATTAAGCAAATTAGAGTTAAATGAAAAAAAATATCAAATAATATTTTTAGATTTTGAAATGCCCAAAATGAGTGGTGGAGAAACTGCTGCTAAAATTAGAGCGATAGATGCCTATAAAGAGCTTCCGATAGTAGCATTAACAGCTCATAGTGAAAAAGATTTCTGCAAAAAAGTTGAATCAAAGTATTTTTCTCAACTAGTTTCTAAACCCATTAATCAACAAAGTATAGAAAATATACTTAATAAATATCTATCAGTAAAAATAAAACCATTAGAATCACTAGATCTTTCGATTAAAGATGATTTGTCGTTATTACAACAGCTAAATTCAAATTCAAACTCAAATTCAATACTATCTATTGATTTTGGAAAGATGTTTAATAATTTCTCGGGAAAGAGTGAGATTATTACAAATGTATTAAAGATATTTATTGAAAATTTTCCAGAAAGAATGAACATTTTAAAAACTGCTTTAAAATCAAATGATAATCAAACTGTTATGCAAATTGGTCATACTTTTGCTGGTATTATCGCTAGCTTCGAATGTCCAGAACTCTATAATCTTGCTTATGAATTAGAAAAAGTTGGAGAGACAAAAGCAAATGATAGTTCAAATAGTCTTTATGATGAATCAATCCAGTCATTAAACGAACTGGAAAATAAATTAACTATTTTTATTGATATCATCAAAGAGAAGTTCAAGATTTAATAAGAGCGTAGAAGTTTGGCGATAGTTGTTTTGTTAACTTTTAGTGCTGCAAAGTATGTTCCCACAGTTGCGGCCAATGTTCCAAGTAAAAAAGTTTCAAGCGCATCGAAAGGCATTAACGTTATAGGCACACGAAAATCATGAGTGAATCCTGGACTGGCCGGCATAATGATTCCATTAAATAATATAAATTTAACAATGAATACTGCTAAGAGAAGACCAATGATTGCACTTACTGCTCCTATCACCATTCCTTCTGTTACTAGTAAATAAATAATATCTCTGGTGGATTCACCATTGGCCCGCAAATTTCCTATCTCTTGTTTTCGTTCAAAAATAGAGGTGGAGATGGTGTTGAATATTCCTAATATTACAATTGATAAAATAATAATTCTTACAACATTAAATTGTGCTCTTAAAAAATCTGTTCCATTTTGATAGAAGACTTTATCTAGTACAGCAAAAGAGGTTGCTTCCAAATTTTTAAATTTAGGCATGAAATCGTTTATAACATCTTCCCAATAATCATCATCTTTTAATCCGAGTGAAACGCTTTCAATTTTATTGGTATCAAGAAGAATGTGTGCTTGTTTTAATGGTATGCGAAAAATTGTATTATCAAATTCTTGTGTTCCCGAACGAAAAACTCCGACTACATCAAAATCAATTGCATTTAAACTTCCAAAAATGGTTGTGGCCATAACAGTTACACGAGATCCTGCTTTAACATCAAGTGCGCGGGCCAAACCATAACCAATTAAAAGTCCATCTGGTTGAGTAGATAAGTTCTCACCATTGGTAAGATGTAAGGCGGAAAAGAAACGACTTTCATTTTCCGCAATAACTCCTTGTCCTCTGGCGGTGACATTAATTTTTCTATTGGTAATCATGGCATAGAATTCAACTCTAGGGAAAATGTATTGTATTCGAGAATCACTTAATAACTCTCGTTCAACATCACTATAATTATCAATCCAATGTTCCCATGGTTTTTCATAAACTTTGTTACGATAATCTTTGGTATTGATTTGCCCATGGCCATAACGTGATCTAATAGTATTAAACTTATATGTACCCATTACTCCAGTATTAAAACCTTGGTACAAAAAGAGAGCGCATACACCTAATCCGATAGTAGTAACAATTGCGATACTTCTGCGCTTATTACGGAGTAAATTTCGAACTGCCATTTTAAGAATAATTTTTAAAAACATCGTAAAAATATCCTCTATTTAAAGATATCGCAAAAAATATCACCCACATTACTAAAAATTCCTTATAATTAATTATAGCAAATAATAATATTTTAAGGCCATAAGATTTGAATGATTAGTCGCGTTCGTTAGCGTAAGGAATGTAAGGAATGTAAGGAATGTAATGATCGTGAGGAAATAAATATTTAGGAGATCAAATGTATGAGTTACTATTTACCAACTATTCTTATACAAGATGACGAAGTTGAAATTGTTTGTATTATTAAAAAATTATTATCAAAAAATAATTACAAAATACTCACCTCTAATAATGGGGATGAGGGATTACTTATATTACAAAAAAATAAAGTAGATGTGATTATTACTGATATTAAAATGCCATTTAAGAGCGGAATTGAATTTTCTCAAAAAGCGAGAGAGATGTATCCAGATATAGAGATAATCGTTTGTTCAGGAATTGATACAAAAAAATATTTGTGTGAAGTTGCAGATATTGGAATATCGGCCACCATTCCTAAGCCATTTAATAGCAAAGAATTTATAGAAGTTGTTGAAGAAGTAGTAAATAAATGTAGGTTGCAGTTTTTACACCAAAATAAATATACCAATTCAGTTGTTATTAATTCTGGACCAACTATTTCAAAGATAGGTAACTATCTTTATAACAACAGTATAAATACCTATCAAATTAGAGATAAAAAAGAACTATTAGAATTAATGGTGACCGTAGCGAAATCATCAACTACCTCCATTTCAGTGGTTATTCTAGATTATCCATCTGTAAGTGAATGGCAATTAAATTGTCAACAATTTGAGGATTCAGAAATAATCATTACTTTAAGTGAGAGGGAACTAAAGAATGAAAATATTCGTTCTTGGTGTTATGAAAATTATGGTCTTTATGTAATGTCAGAAAATATTTCTGAAAAAGAATTAATCCATTTAATAAAAAACACCATAACTAGGATAAAAGTAAAACAGGAATTAAAATATAAGGAAAAAATTTTTGAATTTTATTCAAATTCTGCAAAATCACAAGGTAAAGCATTAATTCAATGTAGTAAGGATATTATAAAAGAGAGTGATTCTTTAGTTGAAAAACAAAATAAAATGTTAGCACATGCAGATCGATTAGCTTCATTAGGTGTGATTGCTGCCGGAGTGGCCCACGAAATTAATAATCCTAATTCGGTTATTCGGGTAAATTTACAACTATTAGAGCGATATTGGAAAAAAATTAATGAGATTATCTATGATTACATCAAACAAAATAAAAATAATGAAAAAGATACTTTAATACAAAAAGCATATGAGGATATACCTTCTACAATTACTGATTCTATTGAAGGAACTGAGCGAATAAAAAAGATAGTAAGTGATTTGAAGAGCTTTGCTCATTCACCTAATAGTGATAGTGCTGCAAGAAATGCTGATGGAAATAGTTTAGGAAAAGAAGAGATAAATGTTTATGAACTAATTGAAAAAGCAATTTCTCTTACAAGACATAAGCATAAACATCTTTGTACTATAGAAAAAGGATATGCTAAGGATAATGATCAGCGACCAGCGCTTATTTATGCACAAAGTGTGGGGATAGAACAAGTTTTTGTTAATATTATTTTGAATGCTGTTGATGCCATAAAGGAGAAAGAGTTATTAAATTCAAAAGAAATGATAGAGGAGAAATATAAAGGTAGTATTCTAATAAATGGCCATATTGAAACTGAAAAAGAGTTAATCATTACTGTTCAAGATAATGGTATTGGTATTAAAGAAGTAGATTTAAAAAAAATATTTGATCCTTTTTTTACCACTAAACCAATAGGCGAGGGTACAGGACTTGGATTAATGGTTGCTTATAATATAATAACAGAGCATAAAGGAAGAATCGAAGTAGAAAGTACCTACTTAAAAGGGAGTATAATTAAGATTTACTTACCGCTTATAATTAGAGCGAATAGTTAGTATGATTCAACCATTTCTTTGAATATGCGTTCGATATTTTCAGGAGTGGTTTGATTTGTAGTTGCAGCTTTTTTGAAGAATGCTTCTAACTTTGTTTTGTCACCACTGGCCTGTAGTGCTTGGTATGCGTTTGTGGCATCTTGAATGTTGAAACCAAGTAATTTATTGGAAAAGGAATTATAATCGGAATCAGTAATCGCTCTACGTGTTTTTATATGATTCCAATGAGTGATAAGTTTGGCCACTTCAATTCCTCTTTCTTCGCTTAAGCTCAAATTGCTAGAGAATGCTTGACCCATTTTTTGAATTTTTAAATCTTCAAGTAGATATCCCATTGTTTCTAAATCTTTGCTACTTCCCATTGTCTCTTCAAAAATTAATCCAGAGCTATTAGTAAATGTGCCATCGCCTACTGGAGTTAGATCGTAGAAAATATCTACATCCTCTTTTAAACTATCAAAATAATTATTTATAAGAATTGTTCCTTTCTTATAATTAGCAAAGTTGCAGGCTATGTATGTTCCGCCATCTAATTCTTGAATTACAGCAAAAGTGCTATATGGATTGGCCGCTGTTGTTTTAATAAGTTTCAAATGAGGAATTTCCATTCCAGGAAGGTGATCAGCATACCAGTTAGCTTTGTCTACAAAATCTTGTGGTTTGGATTTACATCCATTCAAAAAAGATAGTGATAGAAGAAGTAGGACAAATAAAAATGCAAGAGATTTTAACATAGATTTACTCCTTTGTTGGGTAATTGATTTTGTTTTGTTTTGTTTTATTTTATTTTATTTTATTTGAAGTAATAACGATTGCGTTCTACTGAATCAACACTTTCATCAATAAAGGTGTTTATTCTTGTGCTTCTTGGAATTCTCTCTGCTATGGCACGGGCAATTCTTCCGAGTTCATAAAAATCAACTGAGGAGATAGAGTGACTAACAAATAAAACTCCACTGCCATCTGGTAAATCATAGTACTGAGAGATTGAAATAGATTTTGTAAGTAATGGGTAATTAGTATCAACTTGTTCGGAGACATTAGTTCTATCGGCAGCAACAAGTTCTGGATGTAAAGTTTTGTTTAAAATATCAATTAAAGATTGGTCAATCTCTTTTCTATTTATGCTAAATTCTTTTACATTGTATTCATTAATAACATCTGAGAGTACAGGAATATCTTTTTGAATGCGAACATTGTTTGGTCCATAGAGCGGATCGAGTACATAAACGCCCTTATTAGTGGCACTAACATATTTAGCATCATTTACAAGTTCTCTGTTAAATTGGATCGCTTTAACTTTTGGAAGTAGATAAACTAATTTATTTACATTTAAACGATCACCAGCTGCTTTCATAATTCCAAATTGATCAATTTTTTGAATGATGCCATTAAAAATTGGATAATCAGTTGCTAAATCTTCTTTATATATAAAATCTGAATACCCTTGAATATTTCCACTGTTTAAAATTTTAGCATCTAAATAGAATGCTGGTTTCTCATCGTGAAAAGTCATTTCAACTGATGCATCTGGATTAATACTCTTGGCAGATAAATCTTTCAATTGTGGATTGGCAGCAAATGATGGATTGATAAGAGTAAAAGATGTAAAGAAAAAAAGAGAGAGCACATAAACGACAGCGTTAACTGTTAATACAGCAAATAAAGCATTTAACTTGAAGATGAAAGCTTGAGCGGTCATAATTGTTCCTCCGTAGTAAAAAGTAAAAAGAAAAAAGAAAATTGATGAATATTCCAAAGGAATACACAATTAAATGAATATGAAACTCTTTAATACAAATAGCAAGTTACTATGCACTATGGTTAATTAAGTTGAGGGATGATGAAATTACATAGATGATTATTAGTCCACTCTGGTAATTTGGCAATTCGATTGCTGGTGATGTAACGGCCAGCGATTCCCAGAATAAAAGATTGAAATGCTTTTGGATTTTTTATGAGTAATTCTTTGTCTGTTTCATAGATGAAGATATTGGTATTAGAGCTAATGCTATCAATAACGTGCTCTCGGGCCAAATTGGCATCGTTAATATTTGCGCTATTTATTTTTTTAAGATCAATTTGAGAGATAATTTTATTTCGAAGCATCTCGATTAGTATTAGATGAATATTGGATTCAAAGATGAAGAGATCGTGGGGATAAAATTTTTTCCAATAGAGATATCTAAATTGTTTCATTAGGGATGAGTTGGAAAAAGAATCATAGACTAAATTGAAAAGATTTAACATTGGATCATAGTAGTTAAGCCAAATATAAAAATCGATACTGCGATTCCAATATGGGGTCACGCCTTTGGTGATTCTTCGTTTAAATGGTTTAGAGAGAAGATAGTCACTGCTCTTTTTGTTTAAATAATTTCGATGAACATCTACTAAGTTGTCATTTACTCTATCATTTTCATATTGTTTAGGATGATTACTGCGCTTTTCTTTGTCGGTTGTGAGTAGAGTATTGATCTCTTTTCTGATGAACAAAATATTGGGATCAATACATTGTTGATGTCCAGGACATTTTAGAGTGCAATTTTGGCAAGCGGGTAGTGTGAGAGGGAAATCGACTACAATATTTTTTAAGGAGTGTTCATTAATAATGGTAAGCAAATCTTCTTTATTATCGCTATCATCATTTAGCTCCAATACATTAGTTAGAAACCAGCGATCATCTATGCCAAAGTATTCGAACAAGCATAAAAACATCTTTTCATTTTTACCGCTACACAGAGCTATTCCTGCAACTTTTTTTCTTTCCATGTCTAATATCTAATTTAGAGTAGAGGATTCATAATTTTAAATTCCATAGCTTTCATTGAAAATTCTTTAATCTTATCCATAATTAATGGGAGATCATTTTTTTTATGTACAAGTAAAAAACATCCGCCTCCACCGGCCCCACATACTTTAATACCAATCTCTTTGTTGCTCTTTTGACTTTGTTTTTTTAATTCAGATAACAGAGAGGACATTTGTTTAGTGACGATAGTGGGGCAAAGTTCTTTTCGTACTTCACCCTCTTTGATTATTGAATCTTTGAGTTTCTCATAATCCTTATCTTTGATTGCTTGATATCCCTCATATGAGTGAGCGGATATTTGATGTAATTGCTTTCTTACAGAACTATTGGCAGAACTATCTTTATCAAAAAACTTTTTAAATACTTCCCAATTGTTTAGTGCTGAATATCTGGTCTCACCTGAATAGATTAAAGAGATATTTTCTTCGAGATATTGTTTTAGCTCTGGAGTGTAGAGTTGTTCTACATCGATATTTCCAGGAGAGGATTTCAGTCCTAAGATACCACCATAAAGAGCTGGATAATAATCTTGATAACCAGTTGGTCCCATATCGAGAGCATTTGCCTCAATATCTTGAACTATTTTGATATCATGTTGTTTATTTTGTTTGCTCTTGTTTGTGTATTTGCAGAGTGAAGAAAAGAGTGCAATTCCTAATGCTGATGAGCCACCTAATCCTGAGCCGGCGGGAATAGAGGATGCAGTAGTTATTTTTAGATTTTTGTTTAATTTAAAATAATCTAAAAGTTGGATTATAAAAGTTAGCGCTGCAAATTTTCTTTGGATATAAATATTTTCTTTTGTTAAATCACTAGAGGGGATTTTAGTGCAGGAATTGTAATCTTTAGAATCAATTTCAATTCCATCAAAATCTGTCTCTTCAATTTCAACTCGCACTTTTAAGGAGGTAGCGAGGTTTATTGTTATAACATCAGGGATAATAATGTTGAGTGGCCAAATATCGATAGTGCCTCCTAGAAGGTCAACACGAACACTCTTTTCGTCTACGATATTCATTGGTGTTTTCATTTGGTTTTTCATTTGATTTTTCATCGGCCCCTGCTGTTTATTTTTTATTAATTAAAAGTAACCAATATATGGAAGAGTACGATATTTTCCATGATAATCAAGTCCATACCCAATGACAAATTTATCTTCGATATTAAAACCAAGATAATCTATGTTGATGTGATCTTGCAGTTTTTCTGGCTTGCAGAGAAGAGAAGCAAATTTGATAGATTTAGGATTATGTTCCTTGATATAGTTGATTAAAAATTTAGATGTAATTCCCGTATCTACAATATCTTCAACTAATAAAACATCTTTGCCTTCGATTGATCCTGTTAAAGGCATAGTTAAATTTACTTTGCCTGAAGTAACGATTTCATTTCCATAAGAGGATACAGCAAGAAACTCAATTTCAAGTAGCGGTAGATTTAATTTTTTAACTAGATTAGAGCAAAAGATAAATGACCCTTTGAGTACGCAAACAATTACAGGGAGAGTATCTTTGTAAGTTTCATTGATCTCTCTGGCCATAGCAGTAATTTTGTCATCAATCTCTTTTTCAGAGATTAAAACTTTGATTTGGTTATACGTTTGTTCGCTCATAATCGAAGCGCTCCTTTTTAACGTCTATCGAAATTAATATAAATTAATTAATAAAAATTAATTAATAAAACTTAATTGTTAAATTAATATATTTAATTTTGATTTTAGGCAACACTTAGATTTAGAAGTTTTATGAATGAACTAATAATGAACTAATTAAGATTTAGATTATTTCCTATTGCACTCATTGCACTCACATTTTCTACCTTTATCTTTTCCTCTTCCTCTTCGTCTGCTTCATTGTATTCGAAGTGAGCGCGGCATCTAGCTTCGTATGCTTCCATGGCGCCAACTAAAACTTGATCGTTTGACTTAACTACTCTTTGCGATCTTGTAGCAATTCCTCCGCAAATAGTGCATATAGCATGCACTTTAACTATCTCATCGGCCATAGCGAGTAGAGTTGGTATCGGCCCAAATGGTTTTGCACGATAATCTAAATCAAGTCCTGCACAAATAAGTCTATGACCTCTGTTGGTTAACTTTGTTATTACTTTAATTATCTCATTATCAAAAAATTGTACTTCATCTATCGCGACAATTCGAGTGGAGTCCTTTATTCTATGCCAGATATCACTGGAATTTTTTACAGGAATTGCTTCTATAGATTGTGCCGAATGGCTGACAACATCTCTGTCATCATAGCGATTGTCGATTGTAGGTCGAAATACTTGCACTTTCACTCTAGCAATTTGTGCTCTTCTTACTCTACGAATGAGTTCCTCTGTTTTGCCAGAAAACATTGGACCAGAGATAACTTCTAAATGACCAGTGGAAAAATTATGAAAGTTAGATAGATTGGGCATTCTCCTTCCCCTTTTTTTAAAATTAAATGGATAATAATTATGAATAAAAAAGCGTCATATTGGGAAATAAGTAATAGTAGTGATGATAATAATAATAATAGGAATGAAAAGCAATTAGTTGTTTGCAAACTTTGTCCAAGAGAGTGCGAAATTAGAGAGGGTGGACATGGTGTTTGTTTTGTTAGAGGAGTGATAGGTGGTGAGTTGCGCTCATTTGCTTATGGTGTTAGCAGCGGAATGTGTATTGATCCGATCGAGAAAAAACCACTTTATCATTTTTATCCTGGAAGCGGAGTGCTCTCTATCGGTACAATCGGATGTAATTTGTTATGCAAATTTTGTCAGAATTGGAGCATAAGTAGGAGTAAAGATCTAAGTATGATGAGTGCGAAGGCGACTGCTGCTGATGTTGTGGCCGTTGCAGAAAATTATGGACTTAAGAGTATCGCTTATACCTATAATGAGCCAACTGTTTTTATTGAATATGCAAAAGATATTGCAGAGGTAGCGCGTGCAAGTGGAATTCATTCGGTGGCGGTAACGGCAGGTTTTATAAATGCAAAACCTCGAGAGGATTTTTTTAAATTAATGGATGCTGCTAATGTTGATTTGAAGGGATTTAACAGTGATTTTTATTCTAAGGTTATTGGCGCTAAATTAGAGAGTGTTCTAGATACGCTTAAATATATAAGAGAGGAAACGAATGTTTGGTTGGAGATTACCAATCTATTAATTCCTGGGGTTAATGATAGAGAGAGTGATATACATGCAATGTGCGAGTGGATTGTGAGTAATTTAGGAGAGCATATCCCTTTGCACTTTTCGGCATTTCATCCTGATTGGCATATGGATGATGTTCCCGCAACTCCACTTAAGTTACTTTTGCGGGCCAAGGAGATCGCTCTTCTCAAGGGACTGCGATATGTTTATTTGGGAAATGTTAGATGTAAAAATAACAGTACCACAATTTGTCATCAGTGCTCAGAGGTGCTAATAGAGAGAGAGGGATATGTTGTGGATAAAAAGTTTTGGAAAATAAAGGAAAATGTTGAAGGTAAGAGTGTCTGTGCAAAGTGTGGAGAGGTGGTGGCCGGTTTTTTTGATAAACTTCCAGCAGATTGGGGTAACAAACGAATACCTATAAGGTAAGTAAGGTAAGTAAAAATAAATGAAGAGACCATTTATAATTTTTAGTCCAATTGCAATTTTTATTTTTTCCTTGATTACACTTTGTACGTCTCAATTTTTATTTTTAAATTGGTATTTTCGGGTGGCCAATGATCTAAGCGAGTTCATGGTTAAATTTCACTTAAGTGAAAATATTATCTTTGCTCCACGCTCGTGGGTTATTGTTTTGATATCTTCAATTCTAATAGGGATTATTCTTGCAGGATTAGCTTTGATTTTTATCTATTATCAAAAGAGTATTCAGCTTTACAATTTACAGGAACATTTTATTAATAGTTTTACTCACGAATTGAAAACTCCATTGGCCTCTATTAAATTATATCTGGAGACTTTTGTTCGTCATGAATTGAAGCGGGAAAAGCAATTAGAGTTTATTAAATTCATGTTAAAGGATACGAAACGACTTGCCGATCATGTGAATCAAATTTTAGAAGCTGGTGCTTTAGAAAATAGAAGTAAAAAGTACAGCATGGAACAGGTAAATATTGAACAGTTTATTGTGGATTTTGTAAATGCCAACAATCATATATTTCAAAATGGAAAGATTGAGGTGTTGAGTGAGGTGTATGAGGCATATGAGGCATATGCACCTATAAAATATCCAATTAATAAATCATTATTTGAAATGTTGCTAATGAATTTACTGGCCAATGCCTTTAAGTACAATCAACAAAAGGAGGTGTTGGTAAAAATTATTATATCAAGAGCAAAGGATGAACATTATTTAAATATTATTTTTAAAGATAATGGAATTGGGATTCATAAAAACGATATGAAACATATTTTTAAAAAGTTCTATCAACCAGCAGGTACTATGAGTAGCAGTGGAGTTATGAAGGGATCAGGGCTTGGGTTATACATCTCTCAGCAGATTGTTAAAATTCATAAGGGTGAAATTGTTGTTAAGAGTTTGGGTGCTCAGATGGGATCGGAATTTAAGATATCGTTTCCAATAAATCCTTTTTATAAAAGATTGCTCTGTTTTTATAGAGGGCAAGGTAGAGGGTAAGATTATAGGAGAATCATGATGAATGATGAAAATGGAAATGAAAATTTGCGTGCTAAGAAAATTTTAATTGTGGAAGATGAACCTCATATAGCGGAAGGATTATCTTTTAATTTAGAACTTGAGGGCCTTCTGATTGATCGAGCGTTGGATGGAGAGATTGCGATTTCAAAGTGGAAATCCTTTAATCCTGATTTGATTATTTTGGATCTGATGATACCTAAAATCAGTGGATTGGAAGTTTTAGAGTTAATAAGAGAAGAAAATGAAAAAATACCGATTCTAATTTTATCGGCCAAGAATCAGGTTTTGGATAAAGTTCATGGTTTTTCATTAGGTGCAGATGATTATTTGACAAAGCCATTTCACTTAGAGGAACTGATTCAGAGGGTGAAGTCTCTTCTTAAAAAGGCAGATTGGTATTTAGAGCAGGAAAAAATCGAGAGTGATAAAGAGTGTGATGGGCGTGATGGTGATCATCTCGGAGAGTGTTTTGAATTTGGAAGCAATAAAATATTTTTGGATTCCTATTGGGCGAAAACAGAAAAGGGAGAGTTTCGTCTAACAGAGCAAGAGATGAAGTTACTTAAAATTTTTATTAATACACCAAATAAGTTGATCTCTAGAAAACAACTCTTATCAGATGGATGGGGATATAACGAGCAAATGGAGACTAGAACACTCGATATCTTTATTAATCGATTAAGAAAATATTTCGAACAAAATCCTAAAAGGCCAAACTATTTCGTGAATGTAAGAAATTCAGGAATTATCTTTAACACAAAAGAAAATATAAATTAATTTAATTTGATTTAATTAAAATAAGAAAATGTCGAGAAGAGAAGTACTTCTTATTTTTTTTATTTGTGTAAACAAATATTATAGAATTTAGAATTGATTGAAGATGATCAAAGAAAGGATAAAAGATGAATAGACATTTTTATTTTTTAGTTAAGATTATTTTTTTTGTAATTATTTTTCATGAAAGTAATGTTACTTTGCTTGCTTCAGAAGCGAATAGATTAGGAAAACATGAATTAGAAAATATTCCAGGTCTCGAATGTAAAACGGTTGCAGCAAATGGTGAATATTGTTTTTCACAGTTGATAAATGGTATTGGTGGTGATCATATAGAAATGATTGCTTATAAAAAGAGAGAGAGTGAAAATAAGTATGACCCTATTTTGCTGTACATGTCGTTAAGTCAAGGAACTTGGAGAGTTGCTCCGAATGTTACTGAAACTCATTATGCAAAAAGTTTCAGCAATAATGGTAAGGATTATACTTCTGAAACAGCTATATCTAGAGAGTTCGAAAAAAATCTTCCAAAATATGCACTAGATTGTCAGGCCAATTGTAAGGCGATTGAAAAATTGTCATTAAATAGTTTAAATCATAATAAAATTTATCATACTGTTAATGCTTGTTGTGTGGATAAATCCAGAAAGGTTTGTGGTTATAATTGTGAAGATTTAAAACCGCAAATTTATTCTGGAGGTCCTTTGGAAAAATATGATTGTTATGTTCCTCCAATGAAAAGTCTAAAGAAAAAGTGTGATGAGGATATCGTTAATGAATTCAAAAAAGAGTGTGATGAAAAGGATACTTTTATTCCTAAATTTGAAAAGGAAAATGAGAGTTATCCATTTAATCATCCATTGTTAGGGGCCGCAACAGTATATACTTTTAATGCCGAAGTAATTATTCCGCCTAATAAAAATCCTACTAAATTAAAATGGCATATGGCCGTAGGTAAGAAAGCAAATACTTTAGGAAATCCTAGAATGTGGATTAAAGATATTGAAGTAGTGGATGACAATGGGAATGGGAATAAAAACATATCTGTGATTAATAAAAAGCAAGTAAGAGGTGGTTATTTATTAAATAAACCAATCGAATACGGTAAAGATAGTGATGAAAGTACTGATCAAGTAGATGCAATTGATTTAAAAAAGTATGGGGAATTATTTAATAATTATAATAAAAATGTTGATGATGATAAGGATATACAAGTTTTAAAATTTTCTAATAAATATGTAGATATTACACCACTACTTTCAAATCTTTGTCCAATAAAGAAGTTTAAGAAATTTTTGCTAGAAAAAAAGAAAATTGAGTTGGAAAAGCAAAGCGGTGATGTATTTGATTGTAGAAGATATCTGCAAGAGATATTGCCAAAAGAGCAAGAAGAAAAATTTAATCCTTTGATAGAAAAACTTGAAAAATTAGAAAAAGTTGAAAAAAATGAAAAAGCTCAAGTAGCAAATAGAGTAAAAAAAGACGATGATTGTGTTAAGTTAGCATTAAATGCTTTGTTTTCTCAGATGGGGAATGAGCATTCTGATGAGCGGAGTAATAGTATTGCTAAGGCCATAAATCTAGTTGCAGAATTAAGTGAACAAATTGATGGCCCGATGACGAAGTTAAAAAATAATCAAAGTTTTATACATAAGATCCCTCCATATACAGCAATATTTTTTAATGATGATGTATATATTAGTACTGCATTTGAAAAAGCAAGTAACAGAAGTGAGATGAGTGAAGAAAGCGGTTCATTTAAATATCTCAGGAAGGGAATCTCATTTAATGAAATTAAAAAGTGCATGACTTCTGTTACTGTTAAAGGAAATTTTCAAAATAAAGAAAAATCCGATCTAATAAACGCATATGCAGTCGTTTTAACTCATTCTGTAGGTAATGGAAAGAAGACACCATTTTCTAGTTCAGAAATAGCATTTGAAATGAAGTTTCATGATGATTTTCTTTCGAAGATAATGAACTTAGATGTTCAGAAACCAAGTGTTGAATATGAAGAATTAGTAATAGATAAAAAACAAAGTATTTTTGTAGAGAAAAATCAAAAAGGAGAAAATGAAACTAGAGCTGTGTTTATTTCTAAGTTATATGAAAAAGGTTCCTTGAAATTGAACAAGGATGATTTTAAATCAGGAGATGGAAAAGCAGCTTGTTATCTTAGGGATGCTCTTCGTGGTTTAAAAACATTACATCAGGCCGGATACGCTCATAGGGATATTAAGCAAGATAATATTTTTATTGATAAAAATGATTGTGCGGCCATTGGAGATTTTGGTGAAACAGTTAAAGAGGGAGATATTAGATTGAATGTTTTAAGGGGTTCTAAAGGTATAAATCATCCATCTTTGTTTCAAGGTCCATTTACAATAGAGGAGTTACAAAAGGGAGATTTATATTCTTTAGGTTTAATAATATCGAAGGAATTAGGAGATTTGGCCTATGATAATTTATATGAAAATCAAGATTCTAAACTTCAATATAAAATAAGAGATGAAATTAATAGTGTTGTTGATAATGAAGCTTGTTTTTCAAATGATGTCGATTCTATAGGGGAATGTAATATATTTTTAATGCCTGATAAATTACAGGATAAAAATAAATTACCTGCACTTGTATATAATAAAGATAATATTACTTTGCACTTTCGTGATGCTAAAACGAAAAAAATAATTAAGAGGCCGTTAAAAGATAATGTTAAAAAAAATATTAAGGAACAATTAGGTCCACTGCTTAAAAAAAGAAAAGAAAAACGAGATAGCAACAGTTCAGTAATATATTTTGATCAAAAAATGTGTGACCAAATTAGAGCAGAAATTTTAAATAAATCAATCGAGGAAATAAGAAATAAATGTATTGGTTGTATTAAAAAAGCATGGAGTTTTGTTGATATAGAAGAGAGGGATTTATGTACAAAGGAATTTTCTTTAATGCAACCGTGGTTAAACTCAAGAAAAGAGAGTTATGCTTATTCAGCATTAGAGAAACAAGTTTGTAGCAAGATTAGTTTTAAACAAAAAGATTTAAGTGATACTAAAGATAAGTTTAAAATGTTGATTGAATTATATGCAAATTATCTACCGCCTAGAAATATGAAGTCAGGTGGAAATAATTATTTGGAGCCAGGTGATATGAAAGAGTATTGTAAAAAAAAGATATTACCCAAATATATAGGTTCGAGTGTAGATGAGTGTAATAAGTTAACTAATAATAAAATGAAAGCATATTGTGATTTTATTGTTAAGGTTTCATCAGCAAATGTAAAAGAGATTCCTAATGCTTCTGTACTTTTAAATGACTTAGAAAAAAACTTAGCTGATGATTTGAAATCATGTAAATGTTCAAAATAACCTATGTGGAGGACTATATTAAGTTCTCGTTCCTAAGCTTTCTAAGAATTCTACGCGCGCGAGAGCATCTGGGTGAGAATAATAGAATTTAGCATAGAGAGGATCAGGAGTAAGTGTGGAGGCATTTTCCTTATACATTTTTATTAAAGCAGAAATTAGCATATTAGCATCGGCATTTTCGGCCGCAAATCTGTCGGCCATAAATTCATTTTTTCGTGAGTGCCAAGCAAAGATAGGTGTAATAAAAAAAGTATAGCAGGGTACGATTAAAGAAAAAGTTATAAGCGCAAGATAGTAAAAATGGTTAGGCCATAACAATCCATTGCTTAGTCCATTACTTAATCCATCATTAAAAAAAGAAGTGACATTCATAGCAGAGTAAAACCATTCAGCATTGGCCACAACTCCAAGAATATAAAGGCCCAATAAACTTAAAACGATGGACATTAACATTCCCTTTAGAATATGTTTATATTTAAAGTGTCCTAATTCATGTGCCAATACTGCTACGACCTCTTGGGGTTCGAGGGTGCTAAGGAGAGTATCAAAGAAAACTATCCGACGATTTTTCCCCCATCCAGTGAAGTAAGCATTACCATGATTGCTTCTCTTGGAAGCATCCATTACAAAGAGTCCTTTATAATTAAATCCAGTCTTGTTTAAGAGTTTTATAACCTCATCCTTGTGAGCACCATCTGGCATAGGAGAAAACTTATTAAACCAAGGAGCAATGAGTACAGGATAAATCCACATCATAATTAATTGAACCAAGGTTAAAAATATCCATGCATACAACCACCAAAATTGTCCTAATTTCATCATTATCCAGAGTAAGGATGCGAGTAAGGGGATGCCAATTATTAGCATGAGTGCTATTCCCTTCAAATGATCTATTATGAATGTTTTAATGGTAGTGCGATTAAAGCCAAATTTTTCTTCAATCACAAATGTGCTGTAAATCTCCTCTGGTAGTGATAACAGCATATTAATAAAAGAAAAAACAAGATAAAGCATTACTCCATGACAAATAATATTTTGAATTGAAAAGTAACTGAAGGTAAATAAATAATTATCTAAATATTTTATTCCTCCACCTAAGGTCCAAAAGAGAAGTAATGCTACATCTATTAATAGAAAAAATCTTCCGGTGGTTAAATTGGCAACAGTATAATCTTGTGCTTTTTGATGATCTTGTAATCCAATTTTAGTATTAAATTTATCTGGTACACGATCTCTTTTTTTTAATACATATTTGCAGTTTCTAATATTCAAATAAAGTTGCACTGTTGTTTTCAGTAATAAAAAAAATAAAAAACTACTTTTTAACATTAAAGGTATAGTAAGCATATATGCCATTTTCCCATTCTGTGGATGCTTCTTTGAGATTTCTCTTTTTTCGAATATCCCAACTAAGGTTATTTACGTAGGAGATTGATACATCAGGATATATCTCATACTTTAACGATAGATTGTTGCTGAAATCGACATTAGAAAAATCTGGTGTAGTTTTTCCTATATCATAATATGGTTTCCAAAACAAAACATTTTCTAATTTTAAATGTTCCGAGAGTGTCATCTTTAAGTCAGAATTAAAAGCAAATCTCATATATGTATCTTTAGTTTCTATTACATTGTAACTGTATTGATTTATATATTCTTTACTATCTGCTGAGTAGAATTCCATCAAGGGAATTAGTGCTGCAGTTAATTCTGTAACTTTTGCAAATGGTTTGAAACGATATTTGATACCCAAAGGTCCTATACTTAGTTGATAGCGTGTATAGTAAAATATCCCACTTAGTTGTTTTTTGTATTGATATAGAGAAGAATAATCAAATTTCCCCCATTTGTTTTTTATATCAAAGATGTTTGTACTGTATGTATTGCTACTTGTATATTTATCATGATTAGCATTGATGGTATACGATAGTGTACTATATTTGTATTGGCCATCAAAAACGTATTTTTCTCGTTCTAAATTTTTTACATCAAGACCATAACTTATGGTCTGCTCATTATTTGGTGATCTGATGGATATTGGAGAGATATTTAAAGAAAAACTCATATCTGGATAATTAAATTTTTTATATTCTTTTACAGGATATTCTTCATATAATAATTTTTTTTCTAATTCTAATTTTTCTCTTTCCTTTTGTATGTACTTTTCTTTTGCCTCATCCATCATCTTATTTAAGATTGATTTTTTTTTCAATTTATACAAATTACTTACACTGGGTTTTTTTTGGCCATAGATTGAGTATAGTGAGATATTTACATTTTCACCTACATGCTCTAAGTTGTTTGCTCTTTCCATTACCCATTCAGACAAATCCTCTCGCACCTCCACTGCTACCGCCCAACAAATATATTTATCATTTACAAAACCCTTTACTATTTCTCCTTCCGCAATTCCATCCTCAAGACCTTTATTTATTACAAATCTTTTTTTATTGTCGGATATTTTTATGATTGTTGCCTCAATACTTTCATCAATGTCTAATGAATAAATATTTTTTATAATAAATATATTTATTATAAAAAAGTTAAGCAATAGAGTGATTATAAAAAATATGTATAGTTTATTTATTATTTTAAACAATATTTGAAATCCTCTTTTTGATGGAGATATAAACAAATTTTATATTGTATACACTTATTGAGCAATTTAGGGAAAAATATCTCATTTATAGCAATTTCTATCCGATAAAATGTATGTAGTTCTATATGCGACTGAAAGAGTATGTTATTGCATTATTGCTAATAAATAATTTAGTAAAAAGGAAAGTGTAATGAATTCATCGTTTATTTTTATTTTTATTTTTACGTTTATTTTTACTTTATTGATATGTGCTGTTGCTTTTGCGAACAATGATCTTTCTTCTTCAAATCATTCTATAAATAATCTTTTGAATGAAAAAGGAAGTGCAAAGATAATACTTTTAAAAGGTTCAGCATATGCTAAGTGTGCAAACGAAAGTAGAAACAGTAAAACAATACAAGAAACAAGGGCGATTTATAAAGATGAAAGTGTTGAGGAAGGATGTACTGTTGCAACAGCAGAGAAGAGTTTTGTGAGATTAAAATTAATTGATGATACTATAATTAATATTGCAAGTAATTCCCAACTTAAAATATCCAGTTTAGCTGTAAAAAATGGCGGGGTAATAAAAGTGTTAAATGGATTGATACAAACAAAAGTTGTGAAAAATAAAAATAGCGATCAACTAGGTAGTAAATTTATTGTAATAACCAACAACGCTGCTATGGGAGTTAGAGGAACAGAATTTCAAGTTGAATATGATCTTAAAAATGATAAAACATCATTATTAACTTTTAGTGGTGAAGTTGCTATGGCCAAAATTAATCCATTCCTAGCGCGTGTGAAGATTGATCGTAATTTTTTTAGTAATGTAAATACAATTTTACAAGATAGATCAGTCATTGTTAGAGGAATGCAAATTGGGAAAATGCAGGGACAAAATAATCAAGGACCTAATGTTCGTACTTTGAATAAGGAAGAGATTAAGCAAATTAAAATTGAATACAAGGATAAATATAATTTAGAAAATAAACCAAAAGAAAATATAATTAATAAGAATGTTAATGTTTCATCACAAAATGTTAAGGAAGATATCAAAGAAAACATCAAAGAAAACATCAAAGAAAATGTATTTAAGGGTGAACAAACATTATCTCCTGTTCAAACAACTGTACCAGTGCCTGCTCCATTACCAATACCTAAAGAAAATAAATTTGAAAGCATTTCAAAAAATATATTAGCAAATGATCAAAAAGAACAATTGAAAGAATCAATAAAAGAACCAATGAAAGAACCAATGAAAGAACCAATGAAAGAACCAATGAAAGAACCAATGAAAGAACCAATGAAAGTGAATATTGGAAAACGAGTAGATAATGATATTAAAAACAACACAACTGTTAATGATAATACAAAAATCAATAATAATGTGAACAGAGTAATTGATAAAATTTCTGTTAAAGATGCTAGCTCAAATGTATCAAAAAATATGGATGCAAGAGAATCAAAGATGAAAGCAGAAAGAGAAGCTGTACTTGCAAGAGAAAAAGTGGAAAAGGAAGCAAAAATGAGAGCAGAAAGAGAAGTTGCACTTGCAAGAGAAAAAGCGGAAAAGGAAGCAAAGATGAAAGCAGAAAGAGAAGCTGCACTTGCTAAAGCAAAAGCAGATTCTCAACGAATGGCCAGAGAAATGATTGAAAAAGAAAAAAAACAAATATTAAATCAACAAAATACAAATATAATTGCAAAACCAAAATAAAGTTTAAATCTTAAGGAACAGGAACAGTGATGGAAACAGTGATGTGTTGTCTTCCAGCGATTTTGTCAGTGGTTTATTTTTCACCGACTTTGTCGTTATGTTTTTCACTCAAGCATAGAAATAATTTTTTGACTTTAATTATCTACTTTTTCC
>JADFZW010000049.1 GCA_015232355.1 Oligoflexia bacterium | reverse complement strand
TGCCTCTGGTACATTCAATTCAAATTTAATAATACTCATCAAAAAATTCTCCATCCAAACATCTCCTTTTTTAACTTATAAAAAGTTGTAACGCAATTGCTTGGACAGAAAAAATATTCCACTACCGATAGATGGTTATTGGTATAACAATATTCAGATTAGGATAATTGATTCCGATAGGAAATGCCTGAAAATTACGTACTTTCTTTATTATCTCGATAATTTTATCATCTATTACATTATTGCTAGTTTTCACAATATTGATAGATGTGAGTTCTCCTGTTTTAGAAATAATAATATTAAGTTTAATTGAAATAGGACTTGATAACTTTAAAATGCTTTTTTCCTTGTTTAACTGATATTCAATTGTTTTTCCAATTTCAGCAAAATAGTTGGTTAATATTTCTTTTTGGTTTGCCTGTTGTTCATCAGGAGCAGTTATATTTGTAATGATATTTTCCTTATATGCGGGAATTGTCTCTATAGTGGAGGAATGCTCATCAGGTTTTGTTGGTAGAATATTATCTTTGTAATCATTTTTTTGCCTAGGAACTGTTTTTTTAAAATTTTTTTTATTAATGTCTTTTTTCACTTTGAATGTAGATATGATAATTTTTCTTCTGTCTTTAAAGTCTCTTTGGTTGAAAAAACCTTGTTTTTGTTTCAATGTAAAGTAATAATTTGAATTAAATATATTCCAAACAATTAAGAGACAAATATGAAAGGTGATAGACGCCGCCAATGCTACCAAATGTTTTTTTTTAATATTCATGGATTGTTTTATCAGTCCGTTAAAGATTACCAATTAAAATCAATAGCTGCATAAAATGAGCGGCCCTCAGTTCCATATCCTGCCACTTCCTCATAACTCTTATCAAAAATGTTATTAATTTGCAGCAGGGTCTTAAGATCACTTGAAATATCATATTTAAATTTTAAGTTAAATAAAAAATATGATGGTAATTTGATTCTTGTAAAATTTATTGGATCTAAATCTTCTCTATTGCCGACATAAGTTGCTTCCGTTGCCAGCGTTAATTTATTGGCCAAAAGAATATCAATTTTTGATGAAATTTTGTGAGTGGCCCGACGTAAAAGATCCTGATTTTGTTCTAAATCCTTTGCTTCTAAATATGTATAATTGGCATTTAAATTTGCTTGGGGCCATAATGGTGATTGCCAAATGAACTCAATTCCGCGAGTACGTGTTTTCCCACGGTTTTTGAATTTATTGTTTGCAAATTCATATTCAATTAATTGTTTTAAGTTGTTTTGAAAAAAATTTAATTCCCCTATATGTTTTTTGTTAATTGTACTGCGAATTCCAAATTCATAATCATCGCTTTTTTCAGGTTTTAAATTACGGTCTCCATAGCTTGAGAAAAGTTGGTACAGTGTTGGTGATTTAAAACCAGTTCCATGTGCTGCTTGTAATGAAATATCTGAAATAGAATTTGCTGAATTATTAGACCAAAGTAAATATTCTCCGCTTAATTTATAAGTAAAAGTTGTACCAAAAAACTTATGATGATCAATGCGAATGCCACCATTTAATGAAAGTGGTAATTGCTCTTTATTTGGGTAATACTTTTCCCATAAATAAACACTTGAAGTATTAGCATGTTGTAATTCGGAATTACTGGTGATCCCATTAAAATTCTCACTTGAATCAGCAGCTTCTTGTTTAAAATCAAATCCAGCAACTAAAGTATGATCCTTGTGAAGATAAAGAGTATTTTGCTCATTTATTTTTGTGAGTTTACCTAAAAATTTTCCACTATAATCGGTTCTATCGTTATCGTCAGGGGCATTATGATAATTTCGAGTGTTTTGATTCTGAGATATAGTTAAAGATGGTGATAATTTAAAAGGAAAAACCTCTTCTACTATCGTTTTAATTTTAAACTGCACCAAATACTCTTTGTCTTTCTCCTCATAATTTGGATCATCACCGCCAACACCTCCGTGACGAGGAAGATCTGTGTTGGCACTAAAAAATCGACCAGTAAATTCATAATTAGTTTTTTTATTTGGACGCTGGTAATTTAAAAGACAAGCGAGAGAAGTATCTTGGTGTCCGTATGTTTTGGCCTTTTTTGATTCTTCTTTTGATCCGGCCAAAGGGAGTCCATCTGTTGAATTATGTTCTACACTTATATTAGAATTATATTCTCCATTAATTACAGAACTATCCTTAAATTTACCATTTTTGTTTATGTTTTCTTGTACCTTCACTGTATTTCTACTACCATATCCAATATTAAAATTAATTAATGGAACAGCATTTTCAAGTTTGATTTCTTTTCCATCTTTTGGAACAATATTAATTACTCCACCGATTGCATCGGCACCGTAAAGAGTGCTTTGATTACCACGTAAAATTTCTATTCGTTCTATGTTATTAGCATTTATGTTATTTATGGCCGCGGATCTTTGTATTGTGCTGGCATCTCCCAAATCTACACCATTATACAATACCAATAGATGACCACCATCTATTCCCCGCAAATATATTGAAGTTTGCTGAGCAGAACTACCAGTGCTAGCAGTTTGTAGACTAGGAGAGCTGGAAAGTAATGATGAAAATGAGGGTTGAGCTGATTTTGAAATATCACTTCCCTCTATAAGTGAGAATGCACCGGCCACGTTTTTTAAAGGTAACTCTATACGTTCTACTTGTATTAAAATTGGCCCTATTTCATAGATATTTTCATCCACAGTAGAAGCACTTTTTAATGAAAGTGGATATTGAATAAACACTAATAAGATCAACAAAACAATTATTTTTATATTCATAGTCTTACTCCTAATAATATGATCATTCATTTCCGTGTGATAGACTCTCTAGCTTCGTGAATTGTTATTTCTTCTGACAATACCTTTGTAAATTGATAAATATTTATGTCATGCTCATTATATTTGTTACGATTGTCGCTGCGATATATTTGTAAAACATATTTTTTGCAATATTTTATTTCTTTGGCGATTAAAAAAAGATCTTCTTTTGTTAATTCTGGGATTAGGGTTGTTCTGAACTCATAGTCTATTTTTCCACTTAGTAGAATTTCGATGCTTCTCTCTAAATCATTTAAATTCACATTTGAGTTGCAAATCGCAGAGTATTTTTCCAAAGGTGCTTTAACATCCATGGCCACGTAATCAATAATTTTATTGTCAATTAACTGTTGTAATAGTTTTGGATTTGTTCCGTTGGTATCTAATTTTATGGGGTATCCAATTCTTTTTATTTGTAAAATAAATTCTAATAAGTCTGGCCAGATTGTAGGCTCTCCACCACTAATCACAACTCCCTCTATGAATTTCTTTCTATCTTTTAAAAAATCAAAAATTTTCTTATCATCAATTTCAGTTTGAAATCTCTCTGAAGATAGTAATAGACTACGATTGTGGCAGTATCCACAGTTGAGATTACAACCGTAAGTAAATATTACGGCCGCAATTTTACCTGGGTAATCAACAAAAGAATTTTTTTCAATACCTGCTATTTGCATAAATTATAATTTCGTCATAATTTTTGTTAAAAAGATGGTCTTCTTTCAATAAAGTTGTCAAACCAGAACCAAGCATCCATATCGCAATTTTTTAATTTTCTTTTTTCAAAACCAAGTGAAGAAAATTTCCACTGTCCTTCTTCATTATCAGATAGGGGTTGATTTAAAATCCAATAACTCCAATATCCATTATCATGCCAACCAGATAAATAAATATCATTATGAGGAAAATGATCATTGTCAGAATTAAAACCATCACCATTTTGATCAAACCCAATTGCATGTAAAACACTATTTCCATGACTGAAGTAACAATGGAATTTTGCATTGTTTTGACAAATATGCTTGATGGCCTCCTTTCCAGTTGAAGATTTATTAAAACGATAGATAAAATTAAAGTCATATGAATCATTAAAACTTAGAATAATCATGGCCTCGCTATCGCCACTTCCATATACAGCATCAACATTTCTATTTGAAAATTGAGAGCAAGAAGAAAATGCCGATTTAATAGTAGAGGGTAATAAAGCGAACAATAAAAAAACAATTAAAAGACCTCTATGCATGATATTCTCCTTGTGTTTTAAATTTAAAAAAGTCAGTTTAATATTGATGACAAAACAAAATTTTTACGCTGAAAATGTTCCTCTTTCTTGCCTTTATTATAATTGGAAACCGGACGCAAATATCCGGTTACTCTTGACCACACTTCAGTTTCTTGCTGACATTCAGGACAGTGGTAGATTTCTCCATTTATATATCCATGATCTTTGCAGACACTAAAGGTAGGAGTTATGGATATGTAGGGGATTTGGTAGTTGTTAAATATTTTTTTTATTAAATTTTTACAGATATTAATATCATGAATTCTCTCTCCTAAGTAGATATGTTGAACAGTTCCCCCTGTATAAAGTAATTGCAACTTATCTTGCAATTCCAACATTTGGTAAATGTCATCAGTATATTCAACTGGCAGTTGGGTGGAGTTGGTATAATATGGAATTGTATCACCTGCGGTAATAATATCTGGAAATTTGTGTTTATCAATTTGTGCTAACCTATAGGATGTGCTTTCCGCAGGTGTTGCTTCTAAGTTGTAGAAGTGGCCAGTCTCAATTTGAAATTGAGTTAACAATTCTCGTAAGTACTTCATTGTTTTTATGGCCATTTCCTGTCCTTCACGGGAGGTAATATCTTTACCCATAAAATTAAGAAGTGCTTCGTTCATTCCAATCACTCCTATTGTGCTAAAATGGTTGTACCAGTACTTTCCATATCTATCTTTTGAGTAACGTAAATAATGAGTTGAGTATGGATAAAGTCCTGCTTGTGATTGCTGTTCAATAATTTTTCTTTTAATCTCCAATGAAGTTTTTGCGATTGTTGCAATACTGTGTAAACGTTCTTTAAACTCATCCCAGTTTTTTGAAAGATAACCTATTTTGGGAAGATTAATAGTAAAAACACCGATAGAACCAGTAAGTGGATTGCTTCCAAACAGACCTCCTCCCCGTTTTCTTAATTCGCCAGTATCGATTCTTAATCGACAGCACATAGAAATAGCATCTTCTGGAGAAAGATCAGAGGTTACATAATTTGCAAAATATGGAATGCCATACTTACATGTAATTTTCATAAAATCATCAATTACAGTATTATCCCAATTAAAATTCTTAGTTACATTGATAGTAGGAATAGGGAAGGTAAAAACTCTTCCCTTAGCATCTCCTTCCAACATTACCTCACAAAAAGCATGATTAAAGATATCCATCTCTTTTTGGAAATCACCATATTTTTTATCTTGTGCCTTACCTCCAATAATTACCGCCTGATCTTTAAGAGTTGAAGGAACTGTAATGTCAAATGTTAGATTGGAGAATGGACACTGAAAACCAACACGAGTAGGAACATTGATATTAAAGATGAACTCTTGAATACGTTGTTTTACTTGTGAAAAATTAAGTCCATCATAGTAAATAAAGGGAGCACAATATGTATCAAAACTAGACCAGGCCTGAGCACCCGCTGTTTCACCTTGAGTAGTAAAAGTTGAATTGATAATTTGTCCTAAAAAGGACCCTAGGTGTTTCGCTGGTAAACTTTCTACTTTACCTCTTACTCCCCCAAAACCATCAAGTAAAAGTTGCCGCAGATCCCAACCAGCACAATAGGGACCAAAAAAACCTAAGTCATGAATGTGTCCATCACCATTTTCGTGAGCATGTCTAACTTCTGGGGGATATATTTTATAAAGCCAATATTTTTTAGTAAAACTTTCCCTAACATAATTATTTAATCCATTAACACTTTTTTGGGTATTGGCATTTTCCTGAATATGCCAATCTTTTTCACCCAAATAATTTGAAAACATATCACCAGTTGCATTGATTAGTGCTTTAATCTCACGCTGATCTCGTCTTTTCTCTCGATATAAAATATATGCCTTGGCAGTTTTGGCATGTCCATTTTCTATTAGTATTTTTTCTACAATATCTTGCACTCCTTCCACATCTGGAATGTTAGAAATATATTTTTTTTCAATCAACGCCATAACTTGTCGACCTAATTCTTCTGCCCGTTTAAGATCATGTCCATCACAACTAACTGCTGCTTTCATTATTGCGTAGACTATTTTATTAATGGAGAAATCTTCTATACTTCCATCTCGTTTTAAAATAGTTGAAATCATCTTTGTGAATCTCCCTTTGTTTTTTTATTCAGTTGTCGTAAGCAATAGCATGCGTCTTCGTTGCAATGCTTGGAAAATTTTAATAATAGAGTTTTTTATTCCATATAGTGTGGACATACTCCAATATGCCAAGGCCTGTTGCAAACTATTTGGATGTGTCCTTGAAATAAACATACAAAAATATCCAAGTGCTCTTAATGCTAGATTGCTGATATTATCAGTATTTCCAATAGCAATATCATTTTTTATGGGTCCAAGAATATAATCTGTTAATTGAATATTATTGTTTAAATTCAGAAAAGTGATAGTTTGTTGACATCTTTTCCAGGTATTAACATCCATTTGAGTTCTTATTTTAATTGCAAGATTTATAGCAGAAGAGGTTATAGGGCATTTGCCTTGATTATCAGATTGATTGGAAACTATAGTTGTTCTTGCAAGTGTGGTAATGATTATTTGAGTTGCCAACTGGTTTAAAGTAGCATTAAGAAACTCCGAATTAATTTTCTTTAAAATATGTTTATTCATTAGAACACGATATATTTCCAGTAAAATTAGAAAAAAGATGACCACAGAATTTATAGGGATTAGAATTGCAAATATTTTTGGCGGGAGATAACTAAATTTACTACCCCCAAATGTGATTAAAGTGGCGGCCAAGGACATGACCATAATGTCAATAATTCCAATTAGGGTGCATATTCCACTTAAGGAACTGGCCAGGATTACCACTAATATTCGTTCAGATTTTTTTCTGTTGTAGGAAAACAATGTATCTTGAATGTTTTTTATCATGCTTCTTATTTGGAAGGGTATTGAGACAATGCCAATGTAGTTTAATATCATGAATGCCCCGTCACCAGTATGTTTGGGTACTTTGTTGGGAAATAATTTTCCAAATAAAAAAATCGAATCTATAACCCAAATTGATAACTGAGAAATTAAATCAGAGTGGGCCACAAAAAACTCAGAAAGGTGATTATAGTAATGATTGTTTTTTAGATGTTGCTCAATTATCAATTATCATCTCCCGCAAAAGAATTGCTTGGGATAATTAAATAATGGTTCACAAAAAGAAATCCATGTCCCATTCAAATAGTGGGCAAAACCATAGTACCATCTGATTGAATAGTTTTGACTTGGTTCTAAAATGTAATCATTTGCTAATTTATTTGAAAGTTGGTTATTAACCTGATAACACCAACCATAAATACGCATACTACGATCGGAAATTATCTCATAAGAATCAAATTCAGTTGGAGTGTTAAGTATGGAAAGGATATTATGCTTGTTTCCCTTATATGGAATTTCCCATTTATTAAATAAATCTATAGATAAAGAACCAACTGATATTTTTGATTCAATCTGGATAGTTTCTTTTAAGTAAATTTTATCTTCGCAAGGATTAATAATTTCAAAGGTTGAAGCAAACAATGTTGTAATACTCCACATAGTAGTGAAACAAATAAAATATGAAATATACAAAAAAAATAAGCGCATATATTTATCTCTCGATTAAATCAGATAATAATTTTAAATGATTAGATAAAGCATAAGAGGAACTGCTTTCTATCAGTTGTATAAGTTCACTTAAAGAACGAGGATGCTGGTCTCTTTGTGATATAACTCCAACTTCTTTTAGATGTTGGTATAATTCAATTAATTGTGGTGGAACAAAACCATAATCACTAAACTTTGGAAATTCATCGGCAAAATTAGAACTACTACAACTAGCGACTACTTTCCCATCGTTAAAGAGATACATGTCATCGGCCCATCTGTAGGCCAAATCTATATCATGAGTTGAAAATATTATTGTTAATTCTTCTTGAATCATTAACTTTTCCAATAGAGATAAAAAGCGTTGATTGGCCAATTGATCTAGACCTGCACAAGGTTCGTCCAATATTAAAATTTCCGGTTTCATCGCCATAATACCTGCGATACAAACACTTTTTTTTTGACCATAACTTAAAGAGTGAACTGGTCGATCGGCCAAATTATTTGTTCCAGTTATTTCTAGAGCATAATCAACTCGTTCTTTGACTGTTTTTTTATCAAGTTTTAAATTCATTGGTCCAAATGAAATATCTTCTCTAACTGATGCCGAAATAAGTTGTGAATCAGGGTCTTGAAATAATACGCCTATGCTTGTGCGTATTTCTCTAAGTGCTTTTGAATTGTATGTAATTGGTTTGCCTTTAAAGATTATATTTCCAGAGGAAGGACGAAAAAGTCCATTTAATAACATAAATAGTGTCGATTTTCCGGCACCATTAGAACCTAGAATTACATGACGTTTCCCTTTAGAAAACTGTACCGTTACTTTATCTAAGGCCAATATTTTATCAGAATAAGAATAACTAACCTCGTTAGTCTCAAGTATAAAATCATTCATCATTAAGCTCCAAAACTGATAGGTAACGTTTTTATGGATAAAAACAAAAAGAGTAATCCAATACTTGTTGCTATAATTAGGTTACGAATCGAAACCCTATGATCAAACGAAAGCAAATCTATTTCATCTTGATATCCGCGAGAAAGCATACATAACCAAGAAGTATGGGTTCGCTTTAATGATTTAGTTAAAATTCCAAATGTAAGTGATGCAAATGAACGAAAAGAAGAGATAACTCCATTATATCCAAGGCGTGAACTTTGTGCCGTATATATTTTCGAACATGTGTCGAGTAAGATAAAGATCGCTCGATAAGAGAGAATCAATAATTCCAATAAGAGATTTGGAATCTTTATAATTTTTAAAAAATAGATAATATCAGTAATTGGTGTAGTAAGAATTAATAATAACAATGAAGTCGCACAACCTAAAAAATTTGCTATTATTTTAATTACTAAAAAGATTCCTGGATAGAACAGTGAGATTTGATAATGTTTTGTAACTTTTATCAAGGGAATAATTTGATGGGCCACTATATCCGTATCGGTTTTGCTAAAAGTTAGCAATATAGTTAGAGAACCAATTAAAACAAAACCTAAGGGGACAGTTAATAATTTTCCCAAAAGGCCTAACTTTATTTTTGCCAAGGTAATGGCGATAATTGTTGTAATCAAAGCGACTATTAATGGAGGATATGGTGATTTAGCAATCAAAGAAGATAACATTGCAAGGGAAACAAATATTATTTTTTCCATTGGATGTATAAACCTCCATGAACTATTATATGATTGATCGCTTATTAATTTCATTGAATTTGAAATCATTAAAATATTCCTATTTTAACTTAAAGGTTCATGGTTTATATTTTATTTTCTTTAAATTTTCTTTTGGTTATATTTACTCCAAAAAAGTAACCAATAAATCCAGCACCCAAAGCTGCTTGTAAAGCAAAAAGTAGTGATCCAATTTCACCACTTGGTGGTTCCATAATTGGTGAAAACCAAGGTTTGTAATCTGGAGATATTTCCGTAATTACTGATTTTGCCTTATCATCAGCTCCTGCAAATATTTCTACTTCACGACCAGTATTATCTGCTGGTGGACGTTTAACTAAAATAAGAGGAGCAATCACAAGTAAAAGTACAGTTAGTAACATTAAAATATTTTTATGTTGATTTATGAAATTTATTCTACCAGTTTTCATTACCTAACCTCCAATCTATCTTCATTTACTAAAATGCCGATTTCTTTTAATTCAAATGAATTATAACGAACTAGCATATTAAATATAATTACTGTTAATAACCCTTCGCTTATTGCTAATGGAATTTGAGTAATGGCAAATACTGTGGCAAATTTTGCAAAAGAAGCAGTAAAACCTCCAATCGGATCTGGAAATGCCAATGATAATTGAATGGAAGTTGTCACATAGGTCACTAAATCGGCCAAGGATGTTGCTAAAAAAACATTTAGTCCCAAAGGTAATTTAAATATTTTTCCTAATTTATATATGAGTGCTGCTGTAAGTGGCCCCATTATGGCCATAGAAAAGATATTGGCCCCAAGAGTGGTAAGACCACCATGGGCCAAGAGTAATGCTTGAAAGAGTAGAACAATCGCTCCAATAGGTGCCATGGAAAGTGGTCCGAAAAGTATAGTTCCAAGTCCTGTTCCAGTTGGATGAGAACAACTTCCAGTTACTGACGGCATTTTTAGGGCCGATAAAACAAAAGTAAACGCTGCTGAAACTCCTAAAATCATTTTTACTTCAGGTTTATTTTTTACTTGTTTTTTTATTGAATGTAATCCAAAAGCAATAAATGGGAGTGAAGCTAAACTCCAAAGAGCAGCATGTTTTGCTGGTAAAAATCCTTCCATAATGTGCATACCTTTTCTCCTTAATGATTAAAAAAAAATTAATGAAATAAATACATTTTTTTAAACCAGTTAAAACAAATAAACATCTCGCCAATAAGAAATATAATTCCTATTGAAATGTGTTCATCTTTAGAATTTAGCAATTAAAAAAATGCTTTTTTGATTGAAGAGATAAAATTGAATGGATAATAATAGCTGCTTTTTCATGAATACCCTCGCGAGATTTCAATGGATTGGTATTCCGGCTTAGGGCCATTACTTTACTACCTACTCGTCCACCTTCCCAGAGAGTTATCTTTTCCAGTGGTTTTTCACTCGTAAATCAACAAGTGAATGGACTTTCGTTCCCATTACGGCTGCGGAGCAGCGGGAGAGTTTCACTCCTCTTCCTTCTAACCCATCTACAAATATGTAAATAAGTAACAGAACAAATTAACTATACATTTTTAACTTAAGTTATTCATTATCTCAAGATAATATTTTTTTAAAAAACGTGTTACGGCAAAATACATTGTATTTGACGCGAAAAAATAGTTCTCTTTGCAAAGATAGACTTAGGAGTCATAATATATATAGATATATTTAAATAAATTTAAAATGCAAATTCAGATCTAAAATTTAGGGGGATACTCATGATCAGAAGCTATTTAAAATATTTTAGAAACATTACTCACATTATTTTTCTTTTTTCCTTCTTAACTTCATTAATATTTGCAAGTCAATTATCAAATAAAATTGCGGCCAGTGAAGAAAAATCAATTATATCTTCTTACGATTGGCCAAAACTAGAAATTGATTTTAATGGAATGGTTAATGATGAAACTCACTTTGCTCCACTACCATCAAGATCAGACTTAAATAGATTACGAAATGAGGGGGTATTGTGGGAGTTTTGGTTACCAGAAGATAGAGTTCATGTTTATTTAAACAGTGATCGTATTTATTCTATGGAAGATTTTGCAAGAACAAAAGATGGTAAAAAATATTATCGTTTTTTTGTTCATCCTCTGGCAAAAGATCAGTTCGCAGATATTGTTAAAGATTTTGAACATAGTGATGTTTGCATGAGACCTTCAGCATCTCCAAGATCATTTTTTTTTGATCAATTCATGATCAAGGTATCGCTGCCACTTTCTCTGGCCGGCGGAATAAAATCTTTATATCAATTACAAATGCAACGAGCGACTCTTGTCTCTAATCTTTTATCAAAAATTCCTAAACAAGAAATGGACCAACATCATCTTTCATATTTAAAAGAAAGCATGGCCATTTATTCAGCAACGAAAGATACTCCATACGGAGTGATTATTCGAGAAATTCCAGAAGATGTTGTTACAAAGAAAAAATCATTAGTCCCGTTTTTTTCACTTTTAGAAAAAGATCAGAAGCGAAAAGAAAAACAAACTGATGATCTTTCAATTTTTGAACTAAATTATAAGGCCAGTGGTCTACCTTTAGATGATTTTGTTAGAGAAAGAATTTTAAGACCCATAATCGAAAGTTTTGCTTTTGCGGCCATAAAACATGGAATGCTTTTTGAGGCACATCAACAAAATACGCTCTTTGAAGTTGATGAAAAAGGCATGTTTACGGGGAAGATATATTATAGAGATTTAGACGGCGTAAGAATTGATTTTGAACAACGTAAAAAAAATGGTTTTGAAAAAAGTGATAAAGAAATGATAAGTAATGTAGAACATCCCAACTGGGTTTTTGATTTAGAGAATATAGAAAAAATAAAAAAAGGTGGTGCTAGTTGGAACAAAAAGAAATATCCAGAATGGAATAATCTTTTTGATCATACTTATAAAACTTATATTGAAGATGATCTTTTATATTTGTTACATGTTTATTTAAAACAATATTCCAAACAACGTCTTAAGAAAATGGCGAGACAAATACTGTCAGAAACACTTCTGGGAATCTAGAATGGAGTAGATTTAGTGCTTTAATTTTTAAAATGGTACTTGACTTAGATATGGGCCTATGCTCATATCTACTTAATTATGAGACCAAAAAAATGTAGACATATTTGTTGTGAAATTGACGCAAACTATTTTAAGCCGAGAGGAATACCTTTATCAGAGCTGGAATCAGTGATTCTATATGCAGATGAGCTTCAAGCATTAAAACTTTCTGATTTGGATTGCTTGTATCAAGCGGATGCTGCAAGCAAAATGAAGATATCAAGGCAAACCTTTGGAAGAATTATTGAATCGGCCAGGAAAAAAGTTGTTGATGCTTTAGTTAATAACAAGGCCATCAAAATAGAACCTTCGGTAGCAGAACCTGTAGAAACGGTAAAAGAATTGGAATAAAAGAGTAATAGTATAGGATCATTTTTGAATAATTCATTAGAAGATAAAAAGAATTTAATTGAAAAATTATTAATTGAAGATGTGAAGGTGGCCACTGGTTGCACAGAACCAGTAACTATTGCTTTGGCATCACTGTACGCTTGTCGTGAATTGCATGATGAGCATGTTAAAAAATTAATCATCAAACCATCAATTAATCTTTTTAAAAATGCCATGGAAGTTGGTATACCAGGAACGGATTACAATCATGGCGTTCCTCTGGCCGCTGCACTTGGAGCAGTTCTAGCAAAAGAAAATAAAAGTAAAATCACACCTGATCTTAATATTCTATCCAATATCAACCAAGATCATTTTATTACTGCCAAGTCTTTGGTGAACTCAGGGAAAGTATCTATTGAAATTGATTATACCTCACATGGACTATCTGTAGAAGCACTTGTTATTGGTGAAAATGGTACTAATGTTTTGTCCTTAATAAAAGATAGTCATGATAACCTTTTTAGATTGGAAAAAAATGGAAAAACATTACTTCCAGATATTAAATCTAATTCAGCAAATTATCCTATAGAAAAAGAAGAGAAAAAAATAGATCAAAATATTGATGCTAACCAAAGTATTCGCAGTAATCAAAATCCGCTTATTGATCTACGACATGAATTGGCATTAATACCATACAAAGAAATTGTTTCATTACTGCCGCAACTTTCTTTAGAGTGCAAAAAGCATTTGTTAGAAGGAATGAATGTCAACTGGAAGATGTTGGAAAGTGCGATTACTAGTTCCAGGGGCATATTAAAAATTGGTCCGGCCTACAGGGAATTGTTTAAAGAGTGTGAGAAAAATATTAAAGATGCGAGTCAGGATTTAGTGGAGAACACTTTTCTTAATCAGGCCATTACTGCGGTTGCAGCGGCCGTTGATGCTCGAATGTCAGGATTTGATATGCCAGTAATGACTTCTGCTGGATCTGGCAATCAAGGTTTAACTATAACCCTTCCTTTAAAGACTTATTTTGAATTATACCAGATTCCTGAAACTATTCTTTGTGAGGCATTGGCACTAGGACATCTTACAACATCTATAACTAAGGCCCACACCGGAACCCTCTCGGCGATGTGTGGTTGTGTAGTATGTGCAGGGATAGGTTTGGCCGCTGCCTTAACATACCTCATGTTTTATCGAAGAAACAATCACGCAGTATTATCAGATAAAGATTTAGATGAAATGATGGATGAACTTAGCTCTGCGATTGATATTATGGTTGCGAGTGTTACTGGAATTATCTGCGATGGTGCTAAAGTCGGCTGTTCGGTTAAAGCAGTTTGTTCAGTTACTTCTGCCTATCATGCTGCGATTTTGGCCTCTTCAAAAATCAAAATTCCTGCAACAAATGGAGTGCTTGGCCATAACATTGATGTGACTTTAAGAAATTTAGGGAAGATAGCATCACCTGGAATGATATCTACTGATGATCAAATTTTATCTATTATGATTAATAAACCTAATGGCAATAATAAAATCACATCTGAAAATGAGTGATATAAAGAAAACTTAGATTATTATAAAACTTAATTCCAATATTGGGATTTAAAAAAGGAGTTACGAATGAAATTATGTTTACCAGTAAATGAAAGCAAAGAAATTGATAGTACTATCTGCGCACACTTTGGTTCTGCTCCATTCTTTATGATAGTAGATACAGATACGCTTAACTGTAAGGCCATTACCAATACCAATCAACATCACTCTCATGGAATGTGCCAACCTTTAGCGGCCCTTTCAGGGGAACAGATTGATGGAATTATAGTTGGTGGTATAGGTGGTGGAGCATTAAGCAAGCTGCACGCTCAAAATATTAAAGTTTATAAAAGTAATGGATACTCATCGATAAAAGATGTTGTAGATGCATATAAGAAAGGATTACTTAGTGAGATGGGAATGGAATCCGCTTGCAGTCATCATCATGGACATTAATAAACGATTGAACAACTGAATAAACAAATGAAGATTATAACTTTAGTAGAAAATCTTGTTTATAAAAGTCATTTAAAATCAGAACATGGTCTGTCGATCTTCATTGAAGATGACGATGGTACAAAGATATTATTTGATACTGGTCAAAGCGATTTACTTCTAAGCAATGCCAAACATTTAAAGATTGATTTATCACAGGTTGACCACTTGGTAATCAGCCATGGTCATTATGACCATACAGGTGGTTTGCCATCTTTTTTAAAGATAAATAAAAAAGCAAAAATATATATAAATCAATCTGCTTTTTTACCAAGATATCATAATGGTAGTAAATATGTGGGTATGCCTAAAATTAAACCAGCGATTCTGAAAGGAAGAATTTATTCTTATTTCAAAGACGAATTGGTTAAAATATCTAAAAATATTTTTTTAGTACCAAAGATTGCTATTAAAAATAAATGGGATACCCATTTTCATGATTTGACCATCAAAAAAGATAAATGCTTTGTTCAAGATAATTTTGAAGATGAGCAATTTTTACTAATACGAAAAAGAAATAAGTTATCGATAATAACTGGTTGCTCTCATCGAGGTGTTAGTAATATTTGTTATACTGCAAATTTATTTTTTGATTTACCAATAAAATTTATCTTAGGCGGGACTCATTTAATTGGGAATAGGAAAGATAAAATAGAGAAGATGGCCCAAATACTGAAAGGATACGCACTTTCCCAATTAGGAGTGTGCCATTGTACTGGTGTTGAGGAATATTTTCTTTTGAAAAAGTTTTTAACGGCAAACTTTAAAGATACTGACAAGCGTTCTGATCTGGATATTTTTTATAATGAGACAGGTAGAGTAATACTTTTATAAGTAAATGGAATATAAAAAATGAGTGTGAATTCTAAAAAAAGGCCATATTCAAACTTTACTAGAGATCAATTAATTTTACGAGATTGGTTGGCCATAGATAGAACAATTTTAGCAAACAAGAGAACAGTTCTTGCCTATATAAGAACGGCGATGGCATTTTTCATATCTGGTGTTACGGCCATACATTTTGTTGAATCACCTTGGATAAAGATATTTGGAGGTGTCCTGGTTATTGTTTCAATAATTATTTTGATAATGGGGTTTTATGATTTTTATAAATATCAAAAAGATATAGAAGAGTTATTAAAAGATAGTAACATTAAAACAGAAACGTCACCAATGCCAGAACCAGCTCAAGTAAAAAAAGAATAATAATTATGAATACAAGTACTGAAGTAATCTTTAATCCTATTGGAATTATCAAAACCGAATTTAAGGACACAGTAGGTATTCCTATTCAATTTTGTTTTGGAAGAGATCATGTTGGAGAAGTAGAACTTTATTCACAATATGTGGATGGACTAAAAGATTTAAACGACATTCAATATATATATCTCATATATCACTTTAACCGACATAGTGATTACAAGCTAATTGTAAAACCCTACATGGACGAAACTCCCAGAGGAATTTTTGCTACAAGGGCCCCAAAAAGACCAAATGGTATAGGGTTATCAATAGTAGAGATAATTAGTATTGATAATAACATTATAAAATTTAAGGGAGTCGATATGGTTGATAATACTCCTTTGTTGGACATCAAACCTTATGTTCCTAAACTTGACCATGTTGAGAGTGATAAAAATGGATGGTATGATTTTGTTAATAATAATGGTCAGAAAAAAATATCTGATGATAGATTTTAAAATACTAAAGCAAACTGGTTAAACGGTTAAAACATTTGGCCGGTTTTTTATTAAGGTTTTAGTTATGTTCGAATTAAGAAGTAGAGGAAAGGGATCTGCTGTTGTTTTTCTTCCATGGTTAGAAGAGCAAGTAGCAGCAGATTCTTTGGGCAAAAATGTTTTTTCCTTTGAAGAAATTTTAAAATTTAAAATGTTTCATTTGCTTAGTGGTTTCAAAGGTGGAGGTCTTGTTGGAATAAGACCTTACTTGGAAAAAGCAGATTCTCCAAATCGCATTGATCCTCTGTTTGTTAAATCTGTTTGCAAAATTTTAAATGAACAGAACATTGAACCTATTCTTTGCGATACCTCATTTAAATTTAATGACCGACACGATAATCTCACTCGTCACTACAAGAATTTAAACAAAACTGGTCAAAACTCATTTCACTGTGAATCAGTTCCTTTTGCATTACTAGATGGGATAACTGGAGAGCAAGAGATTTGCATCGATTTAAAAAGTAAGATTGAAAATGTTTCACCATCAACTTTAACGACTTCATCTCTGAATGATTTCAATGCTTACCTGGCCGGAGAAATATCTGAGCTAGGCGGACTTATCATGTTAACAAGTCCTCATTCCCATCCTCAAAGTGGTATAAATGGAGCTATTAAGAATTTAGGTTTTGGACTCTCTTCTAAAAAAGGAAAAATTAAGCAATATTCGAAATCAAAACCAAAGGTGAATCCTAGCAATTGCACTCTTTGTGGTAAATGTATTGTAAATTGTCCGACTAGGGCCATATCAAAAGGACCCAATCAACATGTTATTATCGACCATGATTTGTGTATTGATTGTGGAAAGTGTGTGAATATCGCCTATTTTGGTGGAATCTCTTATGACTTTGATGCTTCTCCTGAATTTTCACAATTATCAACTGTCATTCAAGCATTGGGGGCATGGCAAATACTTCAAAATAAAATTACATTTTGTAATTTTTTACTTAATTTCGAATTGGATCAAAATGGAGAGAAGAAAGTAATAAATATTGGAATTCTTTTTTCTAAAGATCCAGTGGCCATAGATCAGGCAACCATAGACTTAATAAATGAGGGCCATCCCTCACTAATAGATCAAGTAATGGATATAAAGCTGCCTGTAAACAATCTTATATCTTTGGCCGAGCAGTTAAAAATTGGACAAAGAGAATATGAATTGATTAGTGTTGCCTACTAACGATTTTAAGTAGCTAAATATTTTTTTGACTTTATATTATATTTTTTAATTTTTCTCCATAAAGTAGCAGGATCGATTTTTAATATTTGAGACACTTTCTTTTTATTAAATTCATGTTCATTTAATAATTTTATTAAAACATCTTTTTCTGTATCATCTGCTATAGATTTAAGTGAATCACTATTTGTCAGAGGAATTGCTTGATCAGTCAATTCTTTGGGTAGATGGCGAATATCTATAACCTCCCCATGACATAAAATAAACGCATGTTCTATGATATTTTCTAGCTCCCGAATATTTCCAGGAAAACTATAATTCATAAATAGTTTTAAAACTTCATCGCCCACTCTTGTAATGCTTTTTCCAGTTTTAGCATTATATTTTTTTAAAAAGAAAGAAAGTAGCAAAGGAATATCTTCTTTTCGTTCGAAAAGTGGTGGAAGTTTTATCTTCATAACGTTTATTCTAAAATATAAATCCTCTCGAAAAAGACTCTTTTCTATCATATCTCGTAAATTTTTATTAGTAGCACAGATAACTCTTACATCTGTTTTAACAATCTTATTGCCTCCAACTGGAGTGAATTCCCTCTCTTGAAGAACTCGTAACAACTTTACTTGTAATAGTGGGTGTAACTCAGAAATTTCATCAAAAAAAATAGTTCCACCCTTGGCCTGTTCAAATTTTCCTAAGCGATCAGTTTTTGCGTCTGTAAAAGCACCTTTTACATGGCCAAATAAATCTGTCTCCATCAGGTTAAAGGGAATGGCCCCGCAATTAACTGCTACGAATGGATGATTTTTTCTTTTGCTTGAATTGTGAATGGTTTTGGCCAATATTTCTTTTCCGCTACCACTGGCCCCTTCTATTAAGATAGTGCTGTCGCTTTGAGCGATATCCTCGATTAATAAAAAGATGTCTTGCATGACCTTGCTTCTGCCGATGAGATCACCAATTCTATAGTTTTTATCCAATTCAGATCGCAGTAATTCAATTTCAGAACAATCTCTAAAAGTTTCAACAGCACCAATGATTTTCTTGGCCTTATTTCTAAGAATACCTGTGCTAACGGTGATAGGAATCTCTTGTCCAGACTTTTTTAAAACATTGACTTTTTTATTTGTGATTGGTTTTCCAGATTTTAATGTCTTTTTTATTACGCAGTCGTTTTCACAAATATTGGTTCTAAATATTTCAAAACATTTTTTTCCGATTGCAGTTTCTTTTTTAAATCCAGTAATTCTTTCGGCGGCAGAATTAAACAGTGTGACATTGAAATCCAAGTCAACTGTAAAAACTCCATCTGAAATGCTATCTAAAATTGATAAATATTGCATATGTGCAATTTATATTGCGAATTTTGCATATTTGCAAGCAATTTATTACAAGCAAATATTTTATTTATTCTATCTAGTTTTCATTGTTGTTCCCTCTTAAAATAGTCGTATTTGTGTTGGGTCATCTGTGTTGCTGAGATGTTGGCACTGCTTTTGCTTATATTTAGATAATATGAACAATAATATTGCAATTCCTGAATTTAATGGAATGGTTTCTCCTCGTTTTGATTTTGCAGAAAAAATTCTCGTAGTTCAAATAGTAGAAGATCGGATAAGTAAAAAAATTGTCTATCTAGGAAAAATGAGTTTGGTAGAGAGGAAAGATCGTTTACTTAAAGAAAATGTCGAAGTTTTACTTTGCCATGGTATTCCTTGCTGTCAAAAAATATTTTTTGAAAGTGCTGGCATTAAAGTTTACTCGATGATTTCGGGATTAATAGATGGAGTAATAGAGGCATTCATTAGTAATAATTTGGAAAAAGTGCAAGTTGAGAACACTGATTATCAACACACTAAACGACGTAGACAACATGGGAGAAAGAGATGTGGTAACAATGATAATAGTGAGTTTGATTTATAACACGAATTATGTCTAATGATTTAGTTCGTACAACATAGGAGGAGTTTTATGCCTAATAGAGATGGAACAGGACCACGATGGTTAAAAAGAAATATTAACACTAATGTTATGAATATTGCTAGTGAAGGAAATGAAAATGATTTAAACAAAGATTCTAAAGATTCTATTGATGATCAAGTTATCACTGGCGAAAAAGGTTTCAGATGTCATGGAAGGAGGAGAGGATTTGCTGGTGGCCAAGGAAAAGGACTAGGACGAGGACAGGGATGTGGACTAAGTGCAAATCAAAATAACGATGAAAAAAATAATTTAGCTGGTTTCATTTGTAGGAGAAATCATAGAGGGAGAAATTCATGAAGCTGGCAATATCGTCAACAGGAATAAATTTGGATTCGCTTCTTGATCCAAGATTTGGTCGAGCAAAGTATTTTATAATCATTGAAGATGAACAGGATGAATCAAAATTTACATCAATTGATAATGTTCAAAATTTAAACGCTACGGAAGGTGCTGGAATTCAAACTGCAACTTTAGTTATAGATCAATCTGTTGATGCCGTTATAACTGGTAACTGTGGCCCAAAGGCCTTTAAGCTCTTAAAAAAAGCAAACATTAAAGTATTTCTCTCCAAGGGAGATATATCAATCAGTTCAATTATTAAAGAGTTTAAGAATAATCAGCTAGAAGAGATTACTGAGGCCAATGTGGAGGGGCATTGGTGAAAATTGCAATTGCAAGTGGAAAGGGTGGCACTGGAAAAAGTTCGGTAGCAATTAATTTAAGTTATCTTCTGTTAGAGGATGGAATAAATGTTAATTTGCTTGATTGTGATGTTGAGGAACCAAACTGCCACTTGTTTTTAAACAATAATATTACTTTCGAAAAAGAGACCGCTGCTGAAGTTATAATTCCTAAAATTAACAGTGATCTTTGTATTGCTTGTAGGAAGTGTGCAGAGTTTTGTAAATTCAAAGCACAAACAGTATTTAAAATATCAAATAAAATTGAACACCTATTTTTTAGTGAATTATGCCATTCTTGTGGTGGGTGTTTTTTAGTCTGTCCACAAAAAGCAATATCGAAATCATGTAGAGAGATTGGAAAAATAAAAGAGAAGCATGTCGATTTATTATCGTATCCATTGCTTAAGTTGATTTATGGTGAATTAAATATCATGGAAGCTAAATCACCTCCGCTTATCCAGAAGGTTAAAGAGTTTGCTGGAAAAATTTCCGAAGAAGATAAAGGAAACAGAGAAGATAAGAACAATGGCGATGGCAAAACAGTAACCATAATCGATGCACCACCAGGAACATCTTGTCCAGCATTAGCGGCCATTGACGGTTGTGATTTGATTTTGTTAGTTACTGAACCAACAGTATTCGGAGTCAATGATTTGGAATTGGCCGCGGATATGGTGGACAGTTTAAATATCCCTTATAAAATTATAATCAATAAATCGGATGATAACGATAATCTGGTCGAAAAATTTATTAAGAAAAAAAATGTAGAAATATTGGCCAAAATACCTAATGAAAAAAATTATGCCAAAGCATATTCACGAGGGGAGATTATGGTCCAAACATATCCAGAAATTAAAAAATATTATCAACCAATTATGGATTACATCAAAAAACAGGTATAGATGTTGAAAAGTTAAGAGCAAGCGAGAGGAGTAGATGAAAGAGTTAGTCGTAGTAAGTGGAAAAGGAGGAACTGGAAAAACCAGTATTACAGCATCGCTTGCATCCATTGCAAAGGAAAAAATATTTGTAGATTGCGATGTTGATGCTGCCGACCTCTTTTTAATAATGAATCCAAAAAAGAAAGAAACGCACCAGTTTTCCTCTGGAAGCAAGGCCAATATTGATTTAAAAAAATGTGTTCAGTGTGGGTTATGCAAAAATCATTGTCATTTTTCTGCTATATCATCACAATTTAAAATTGATCACATAAAATGCGTTGGATGTGGTGTATGTCAATTTGTTTGTTCAAGTGATGCCGTCTCTCTTGAAAAAAATATTGGTGGTGAGTGGTATGTTTCAGATACTAGATTTGGGGAGTTGGTCCATGCCAAACTTGGAGTTGCAGAGGATAACTCAGGAAAATTAGTATCAATCATTAGAAACAAGGCATCAGAAATTGCAAAAGAAAAAAACATTGATCTGATTGTAGTTGATGGCCCCCCGGGGATAGGTTGTCCAGTGATCTCTTCACTTACTGGGTGTACGGATATTTTAGTAGTGGTTGAACCAACTGTTTCTGGTGTTCACGACATGGAAAGAGTAATTAAGCTTGCTACTAATTTTAAATTAAGAACCATGGTCTGTATAAACAAATTTGATCTTAATCAAGATATGGTCAATGAGGTAGATCTATATTGTGAGCAAAAAAACATTAAAATAGTTGGAAAAATTCCTTACTCATCAGTATTCAATCGCGCTCAAAATATTGGGAAAAATATTTTTGAATATATATCTGGCATTGAAGAAACTAGTGAAAACACAAAGGATAGTCAAGAATTAGCAAGAATACTATTTAACATGAATGAAGCGATTAGAGAGCAAATCTTTAAGGAGATATAAATATGGATATAAAAACGAATAATCAGAAAATGAAAGTAATATTGGTTTTATCGGGAAAGGGAGGAGTTGGTAAGAGTACGGTTTCAGCTAATCTAGCAGCAACCTTGGCACAAAAAGGTTATAAAACAGGTTTACTTGATGTTGATATCCATGGTCCAAGCATTCCAACCTTGTTTGGGATTGATAATGTTAGACCTGAAATAAGAGATAACAAAATTATTCCTTATTCATATGATAATAATCTCAAAATAGTCTCTACTGCTTTTTTTATTGACAACCAAGAATCACCAATAATATTTCGTGGGCCTAAAAAATCTGGAATGATTCAACAATTTATTAAAGAGGTAGATTGGGGTGACTTAGATTACTTAGTAATTGATGCTCCTCCTGGAACTGGAGATGAGCCACTAACTGTAATTCAAACATTTGATAGTATCCATGGGGCCGTGGTTGTAACCACCCCCCAAAAAATGGCAACCGTGGATGTTCAAAAATCAGTAAATTTTTTAAAAACTCTCAATGTTCCAATTATTGGGGTTATTGAAAACATGAGTGGATTTGTTTGTCCTCATTGCCAGAAAACTACCGAAATTTTCAAATTGGATGGTGGTAAAAATCTTTGTGAGCAAATGAATATACCATTTTTAGGGAAAATACCACTTGATCCACAAGTGGTCGATTGTTCAGATAAAGGAAGACCGTTTATGCTCTCAATTAATATTAACGATATTAATACTACGAACACTCCTCAATATATTAAAGACTTTAAAAAAATAATCGATTCAATTTTGTCATTTTGATTTAATTAGAATTAACTAGGAGAAATTAGTTATGAAAATTGCTATTCCAACCGCAAATGGAGTTTTATGCAACCATTTCGGTCATTGCGAGATTTTTACAATCTTTGAGGTAGATGAAAAAAATAAAACTATTCTAAAGAAAGAAGATATTACTCCTCCACCTCACGAACCAGGGAAACTTCCACCTTGGCTTGCATCTCATGGGGTTAATGTGATTTTGGCCGAAGGGATGGGTAAGCGGGCCCTTGATTTGTTTGATGAGAAAGGGATTAAGGTTATCGTGGGCGTTTCTGGTGATAAACCAGAAGAGTTGGTAAAAAAATATATGAAGAAGACATTAGTTGGAGGTCAAAATGTTTGTGATCATTAAATTGGCCACTAAAGTGATCACAATATATACGATCATTAAAAAAATTACAAAATGGAGTAAGAACATTAAGAGAGGTAATAAAGATGGAAGATTCTAAAAATAATGATTATTCAGAAAAATTTTATCTTGATTGTGGTATGTCCACTAGAGCAATTCACGCTGGAGAACATGTAGGACAATTTCCAGTCTCTTCGCATACCAATCCAATCTATCAAACATCAACCTTTGTTTTCAAAAATGCGGATGAAGGTGCGAGACTTTTTTCAGGTGAAGATAAGGGATACATTTATACCAGACTGGGCAATCCGACTGTCACGTTGTTAGAAGCAAAAATAAATTCATTAGAAGGCGGAGATTTTAAAAAGGCCAATCCCGACGCAAGAATTTCCACGTTGGCCTTTTCTTCTGGTATGTCTGCGATTGCCTCTACTCTTTTAGGGCTCCTTTCTCAAGGTGATACTCTTATCATGGGTAATGTAGTATATGGTGCTACCGAACATCTTGCTTCCAATGTGTTGAAAAAATTTAATATCAAAAGTGTTGAAGTAGATACAAGTGATCTTCGTGCAGTTGAAAGAGCGATAATTGAAAACCCTACTGCTAAGGCCATATTATTTGAAACCCCGACCAACCCCTTGCTAGTAGTAAGCGACATAAAAAAAATATCAAACATTGTAAAAAATGTTAATCCAAAAATTAAAGTTGTTGTTGACAATACCTTTGCAACTCCATACCTGCAACGGCCCCTAGAATTAGGGGCCGATATTGTTGTTCATTCCACAACCAAGTATATTTGTGGTCATGGTACAGTTGTCGGAGGATTAATGACTACTTATCATGATGATGTAAAAAATGCCGTATATATGATTATTAAGGACGTTGGCGGTAGTCCTAGTCCTTTTGATTCATGGTTGGTTAATTTAGGCCTAAAAACTTTACCTCTTCGAATGGAAAAACATTGTAGCAATGCCAGTAAAATTGCAAATTATTTAAACGAACATCCTAAAGTAGAAAAAGTTTACTATCCAGGACTGAAAAATAACCCATACTATGATTTAGCAAAAAAACAGATGAAGGATTTCGGAGGAATGATTTCTTTTGAACTAAAGGGTGGTTTTGAATCAGGTAAAAAATTAATGGATAATATAGAAATATTTACTTTAGCAGTATCTTTAGGTGCAGTTGATTCTTTAATACAACATCCATCCTCTATGACTCATGCTTGTGTTCCTAAAGATAAACGTATTAAAGGCGGAATTACAGATGGTCTAGTTCGAGTATCAGTAGGAATAGAAGATGTTGATGATTTGATCACCTCCTTAGATAAAGGATTATCACTGCTTTAATATTTACAATTGTAGATTGGAGAAATAGAGTTTGGGTCTTATTTATCAAAAGCAATCAAATATTTTCTTTAAAAAAACCAAAGAACACTACTTATCCATTTTAGGATTGGTAGTTGCTTTCTTTAGTTCCGGTCTTGGAGTGGGTGGAGGTGCTATATCTGTACCTCTTCTCCACTCCTTTTTCATTTAGATATAATGGGTGTTTTAATTAAATTAATAATAGTTACTATTGGTGAAATCCATGACCCCTATTAACCTTTATAAATTACAAATAACCAATGAGCACCTTGATCTTATGGGACATGTGAACCATGTTGTTTATTTACAAGTGATGGAGGATGCTCGTTGGAATTTATATAATCAATTTGGATATACTAAAGAGCATATAGAAAAAGAAAAAAGAGGACCAATAGTATTAGAAATGCATATTAAATATCGTAAAGAAATAACTATAAATGAACTTATAACGATTAAATCACAATGCGTAGAATATTCTGGTATTTTAGGAAAAATTTCACAAACCATTCTCAAAGAAAATGGAAAATTGGCGACCTATGCAGAAATAGTGTTTGGATATTTTGATTTGCAAAAAAGAAAGTTAATACCACCATTAGGTGATTGGGCCAAAATGCATAATCAATTATTAAGAAGGAGCATATCATGAATAAAAATGAAAATGAAAACGAAGCTTTAAACCATTTTTTGCAGACTCAATTGCTGGAACAGGATGAGTATTTTGGACGAATGAGTGATCCAACAAGTGCAAGTAGAATCCAAGGACCATGTGGTGATGATATGGAATTTTATTTAGTAATAAAAGATGATGTCCTTGAGGAAGTAAAATATTTCACTGAAACTGGATGTTTTAATACCATAATTGCTGGTAGATCTGTTGCAAGAAGAGTTATTGGAAAAAACATATATGAGGCCTTAAGTGTTAATCCTGCAATAATCATTAAAGAAGAAAAAGAATTAGCAACCGAAGGTCAGCATTGTGCTATTTTGGCCACCACAACATTTTATAGGGCGGTTGCTTTTTATCTTCTTGATAAAAGCAGAGAAGATTTAAGCGGAAGAATATCAGAGATACAATGGATATAAAAATCATAACCAGTCTTTATCAAACACATTCATGCAAGTCTTTTTAGTATTTCTGCAAATTCTTCATCACTTGCTTCTGGTCCTTGAAGGCAAGTATCCTTTCTTGTATTCCAATATGAGAGACTATTCATGTTTTTTCGAACAATCCTTTCAGCAAAATCTCTATTTAGATCAGGCATAGTGTTTAAAAAAAATTGAATACCACCTTCAAAAATTTCTGTGCAAGTTTTTATAGTCTTATCCTGATGAGTACAGTGAATGCAAAAAAAGTGTTCCTTTGTTGTCAATCCTATATCTGAAGTATTTTCTAATGGCATATTGCAGGCAGAACAAAATCTAGATGTCATAAAATATTCCTTTTTCGATCATAAATAAACTTCCATTTTAGTTTATCATCTATTTATTTTTATAAAATTGTAATTATTTTTTAAAATTGATAATATTATAAATTCCATGTTTTCTCCTGTAACTGTAGGTATTTTGCATCTACCAGCGGCTATTGGAATTACTTTGTTCTTAGGTGTTTTTCGTAAAGAGCTAACTATTTTAATGCTAGCATCTGCTCTTGGAACAACTGATATAATATCTGTTCTTTCTAAAGGACAAATATTAACTTTTACAACGTTCATATTATTATACATTCCATGTATTGCTTCAATTACTACTCTATGGAAAGAAGGTGGATGGAAGGTAGCTCTTCTCTCTGCTATAATGGGTTTAATGATTGCTATTATTTTCGCAGGAGGAGTATACATTTTTACAACCCACTTCTTTTACTATTAATTAATAGATAGCTGTACAGCGTATTTGAAGTATCGAATAATACAATTATAACAAAAAATATGAATCTTTTGAATACAAAAGAAATCAATCCTGCTAAAATTACAAGGGAAATAATAAAAAATTAATTACTATTTTTACTTAAACAGTAATCTAAAATTTAAACATTAAAACATTCATGATGAAATACAATTTTCGCAAGTTATTTAGTTATATTTTCTCCATAGTTTATGTGACCACATTTTTTATTTGTCCAGTATGTCTATTAGCTTCTACTTATTTAGATCAAAAACTAATAACAAACAATTGCTTAATGACACTAAAAAAACTTCCCTTGAAATATGATGAGAAAAAAATAGAAGGTATTTGTTCCAATGTTTTTGTTTTGCCAGAGTGTAAAAGCACAAAGTAAAAAAAGAGTCGCTTCGCTCCTGACTGTTAAGCGCTACTCTCCTAGGGCCAGGGAAAGTTGAAAGTAAGCCTTCTCCTCTACTCCTTCTGAAAAAGTATATGAGTCGGTTGCTGTGGTTTTTCTTAGTTTTCTAATTATAATATCAGGAGGTGCCTGCGATAATTTTTCGAACAGATCAAATACAAAACCCTTTCCTCGAATCCATACCTTCGTAATCTCCATTTTTCTTTTACATCTCGAGCATATTAATGGGTTGTGGCCTGTCCATTCTTCAATCCGATCAGAGTAAGTTTGTTTTGAAGCCTTAAAAACTTCACTATTTAGTTCTGAAAGTTTTTCACTTTCAAGACCCATGTTTATTTTTTCTTTATTCTTTTTATAACTTCGAGTGGCCTGCAATCCAAAATAGCGAACTTTTTGAAAACCTCTCGGCAACACCTGTTGTATCATTCTCCCAATGAAAGTAAACACCGATACCTTTTCTTTTTCCATTTTATCAGTGTCGTGGCTCAAATATTCGTATTCTACCTCCTGCCTGTCCTTATCGTAAGCTAATATTCTTTTCAAAGATATCGAGGGGCGAGTAATATACCGGGATAAATATTTTATTAGTTTTTTCATTCTCTTGGGTACATCGCCTTTCACAAAGAAGTTAACAAACCCCTTTGGATATTTTTTCCATAACTTATCAACAAGCGCCTTAATTTCATCACCCCCAAAACTCTTTACCATTTTAAGCAAATAATATTGCCATTTTCTAGGGAGTATTTTTTCGTAGGGGAAATAACCAATATCAATCCAATCTCCAGTCAAGAGATCAATCCCTCCGTTCATAACCAAGATGTGCAAATGCGGTCGATAATTTCCTCTACGACCACAAACGTGCAAAACAATAATACATCCACATTTCAATCGTTTCCCTGTTACCCTATAAAAGACATCTTGGATAAAATTCCATCCAGAGTGATAAAAAGCGTGGTAGTGGAATATTTTTTCTGTCTGGTTAAAAAAATATCAATTAGGCAATTGCTTTGTCAATTCTATTATAGTGGCACCAATTGTATTTCTATTTTTTAAATTGTTATGAGTAGAAGCATTTACT
>JADFZW010000048.1 GCA_015232355.1 Oligoflexia bacterium | reverse complement strand
GCAAACAATAAACAAAAGAGTCAAAAAGCTCAAAAGAATATTTAAGGCAATTTCATTGGGAGTTTTTCTTCTTTTAGCACCTTCAATTAGCGATACCATCTTATCTAAATAACTTTCCCCTTTTTCTTATCAATTTATATTTTATCCACTGTTTTTAGAGGAAAATTTTTGGACTATTTAAAACAGTCATTTCTTAAAAGTAAGTTAGTATTTATGGGAGAAAATAAAGATCTTGGAAATGTATTCAATTTTGATTTATTATTGGAATCAACAAAAAAGAATGAATGGGTAGTTTACACAAAAAAACCGTTTGCTAATCCACAGCAAGTAATAGAATATGTGGGACAATACACTCACAGAGTTGCCATATCTAATCACAGAATAATTAAAAGTGAAATTAATAAAGTACATTTTAAATATAGAGATTATGCTGACGGAAACAAAATTAAAATAATGATATTAGATGCAATAGAGTTTATGAGAAGATTTTTGTTGCATGTATTACCTAGTGGTTTTGTACGTATTCGACATTTCGGGATACTTGCTAATCGGCCCAAAAAAGAAAAGCTAGCAATAAGCAGAAAAATATTAAATGCAATTGAAATTATAAGTACTGTGCTTGAAAGTTTAAGTTGGAAGGAAATGTTGTACAAGTTTACCGGCATTGATATAAATATTTGTCCGAAATGCAAAAAAGGGAAACTGATTATAATAGAATCCATCCAATCTTGTATAAATACATCTTAAGAATTAAAAAGCGAGAGTAGATTATCTATGTTTTTATCCACATCAATCATAATCTGTGATCAGTATTTTTTTTATTTAAAACCGACTAAATCTATACATCCATATCATTGGAATTTAAAAAGTCACAACATAAGTAACTTCCTTTTAATTAACTCAAACATTCGGACAAGAATAAATTTAAGAAAAATTAAAATTTTGTTAAATGACATCTCAAAATCATCATTTAAAGCATTAATTGAAAATCCATAATCAATAATGACCTCGCCTCTGCGATCAGTACAAAAAGTTTTCTATTCAGTAGTGCCGATGTAAGAAAGTATGGCAATCAATAATTTTTGGTGGCGGCACTACCAAATAGAAAACTATACATTATAGGAAAATTTTCTACAATTAATGTGCGTTCCAAAGTAACCTTCTCTTTAGCAGAAACCAATATAAATAATTCACAAAATGATAATGCTTTATTTTTACTTGAAAAAGATATTATAAAATCAAAGGAAATTTTTTCATATGATGAAAAATCAAATTACACAATCTATATTCAAGTTAGAGATGAAAGTAATAAAATTATTATTGCTAAAACTTTTAGTATAAGGATTACTTCTGCAAGCTTTAAACAATCACTCTTTTACGGTTATAGCGATGGAAAGGGATATGCCAATGGGAAACTGAATGAAGCTTTGTTTGACACTCCTACATACATGACCAAATTAATTGATCCTATAAATAATAAAAAAGAATTGTATGTTATTGACAATGGCAACAATGTTGTCCGTAAAATTGATCTTCTTACAAGTGAGGTTTCTCTCTTTGTAGGAAAACCTGGAGTTATTGGATTAGGTAATATGAATGACTTGCCAAGAACAGCAGTTGAATTAAAAAATCCAAGAGGAATTGCAAATGATGGATCTAGTCTCTATATTATAGATGATGGTAATACTCCTGCAAGAACATATAGAAAGGTACGACAGTTTCATATTTATTCAACTTCTACAAAAATTACCTTTTCTCGGGCGATAATAGATGACAATTCTGTTAATGATAAATTGACAACGTTAGCATACAATTATGGATCAAACATCGTGTATGTCAACACTGAAGGTTCGTCACGTTATCTAGCATTTGGACCAGGAAACCCTAATAATTGGTTACCATTCAATGAACTTGGTTGGTGGAGAAGTCCTGTTACAAATTATATAGGTCCGGGAAATGTAGCTGGTTGTGATTATCCAATTAATGTAGCTATCGATAAAAATAATAATATCTATTACACAACAATTAATGGGAATTTATGCTATCTGAATCATGATGGAGTAACATTCTCTAACAGAAGACATGCCTTGCTGTTATCTAAACCTACTAATTCAATCTATAAGGGGATCGATGTTGGTGATGATGGATTTCTTTATGTTACAGATGATAAAAACACAATAACAAAAATGGAGACAACTACAAATACTGATAAAACAGTATCCATAAAAATAATTAAACACATAACTCTGAATGAAAGTGATATGGGTATTCACTCTATGGTCATCATTGGAAATAGTTTTTATGTGACAGATCCTATCGGTCATCGTATAAAAAAAATTACACCCAATGATGATTTTACCTCTGCAACAGTCAGTACTTTTGCTGGTCCTACTAATATAAAATACACTCCACCATCTTATTATGATCCTCAAGCAGTTCAATTACAAGAAAACAACGCCTTACCTAGTTTTAAAAAAATGGCCAGCGACAATGAACACGTTTATATTCCTATAGCTTCAAAACCAGGCCAAACAACATACGATAAATTACTTAAAATAAGTGTTAATGATCCAAATGCAATGGCAAAAAGTATCCCTCTTGATGTGTCAGGAATACATGATATCGCCGCTGATAATGGTTTTGTATACATGACTGATCGATTAAGTAATAATCGATCTATTACAAAAATTGATACAATTAATTCTAAAAAAACTATCTACACAAATGGCCACGTTAAAGGGAATCCTGGCCAAAGTTTTGGTATGAACATAGTATCAAATGGAATTATTGCAGAGGAAGGAAAAATACATATCTATGCATTTAAAGTTAGCAACCCTCCAGAACCTACTGGTGCAATTGTTAATATTCAAGAGAATGATTTTGATATAATGGCCGGCTTTTTAGATAGTGAGCGAGTTGCAGAAAATGACAAATGGTATGTTCACTATGAAAACACAATGCCAATCGTGAACTTTTTAAATTTAACTTACATGGTAGATTTGATTGCTACCTTGGGCGATGATTTTTATTTTACTGATACTGTTCCACTGACAGCAGGTACTTCCCCATACATTCATACAGTTGATAAACAAAGCAAACAAGTAACTGCAAGACAACTTGTTGAAGGTGAAGTTGATTTAAGAGATAGCACCATCACTTCTCTCACTGCTGATGAAAAAAACTTGTATGCATTAGATGGTATTAATAGCGTAATCTATAGAATTGAACCAGAATTTGTTCCATGTAATTTAAATGGTCAATGTACTTCTCAATTCTTATACAAAGCAAGTATTTTCTGGGGATCAAAAACCGAGCATGGTCTTCGTTTAGGAGATCAACAAATAGGAAGATTACCAAAGGGTTGCACTAGTATTAAGTATAATAAATATATCGGAGCATTTTTCGTTGCTTGTCCTAAAGCAATCGTAAAAATATCCAAAGAATAACATATCCATCTCAATATTAATCTACTGTTATTGATTTGCTAACATTTTTAGGTGAGTCAGGATTAACTCCGTGATCAAAGATTTCCAAACGATCCAACAAATTCATTTTTTTTACACTCATTTTCAGTGCCAATAATTGCAACACCACTGTAGAGCTAAAAAAGGCATGAATTTCATTTCCAGTTTTAGGTAGACAAATATATTCACTCTTGTACTTATCCCCAAACCTAGAGGTATCTGTTAGCTTAATAGCATCCCTTAATAATTCATTCTCTTCCGCCACAATAAAAATATTTGCACCTCTGATTTTGTGAGTATTGATTTGACTTATAGTAAGATTAGTCTCGCGTTCACTTGGTCCTGTTACAAAAATTAAAGGATAATTGTTATATAAAGAATCAAAGAAATTATTTCTCTCAAAAATTCTTTTAAAGAAATTCATCTCATTTTCACTTAAGTGTTCTGACCCAGGTACAATATCCTTAAAAGCATAATCCGAAATATGTTTAAAGAGTTTATAGATAGATTCACTAGGCATACCTTTAAGTTCACTGTCACTTAAAGCATGACAAAATTTTTCCAAAAGCGCTGTTAAGGATTCAAGACCAAAAACGGTATTTACTCCTAAAATTGTATTAGGCCCATGTTTAAATTCTGAACTTTCAAAACCTTCCGTGTGATTTAAAACCACTTCTCTAATTTTAAGTGCTCCTTCTCTAGCAATTCCATACATTCCGGTACCTAAAATATGAATGCTTGGTTGATTGAAAAGTATCTCTGATGTATTCAGAATCTCCTTCTCTGTGCTGCTAATAGTATCTTCTATTAATTTGGGAATTTGATTTAGAATATCAAAATGCCTATGATCATTTAGCAACCCTGCATGTGTGTTTGATTGTGGATTTAATTGTTCCTTAAGATGTTTTATCTTTAATGCCAAAATATAGAGCATTATCAACTGATTCATAAAACTTTTTGTTGCAGGAACTGCTATCTCAGGCCCACAGCAAAGAGGAACATAGAGATCACTCTTCTCCTGAGGTAGTGAAGAGTTTGTGTTATTAACAATAGAAATCAGATTTACTTTGAAACTCTTCGTACGTAATAGATTAAAAATATCTATTAAATCTTTAGTCTCTCCACTCTGACTTATTCCAATCACTACATCATTTTCAGCAATTGAATTCTCATATTGTCCTCTAAATTCTCCTGGTAAAACTGGATGAATCGCAATTCCCGCCACTCGATCAAAGAAGAATGCTGCTGATTTGGCCGCATGAAATGAAGTTCCACAGGCCAACATATAAATAGTATTTCCTGTAGCATGAGCACGACCTACGATATCTGCAAAGATATCAATTCGTTCCTCGACATCTCTCGATTCATCATGCATTAAAATACAATCGATAACTCTAAGTCCTTTACGTAAATTTGGTATCAACTTACAAAGCTCCTCTAAGAAAGAGGCATTCGAGGATTCAAAGTATTGTTGAGAATGTTGATGATTAGAAGGTTGATGATTAGAAGGTTGAAGCGCGAGCTTAAGTGCTATTTCACCCAATTTAGCAAACTCCAAAGAGCTAGAGAGTTCCTTGGTTAATTTTGCAACCTCTTTATCATCGACAATTTCAGAGATATTTATCACTCTAGTTTTTACACTATCTAAAAGATTTTTAATTTTCACATCGCTTTTGTAATAATCTACGACATGTTTTACTTGATCTGAACCACCATTAAAGAGTGTGATTAATTTTCTAGCAGAATCTGCCTCTGACATTATCTCTTGTTCCATGAAGTACTTATATTGATCCTTCAATTCAGTCTCTTCAATAGTAAGCTTACTTCTTTTGGCACTCTTTTCTACTCTCTCGCCATCTTTTAGTTTAAAACAATTAAGAGTATCTTTATCGAAAAGTGCAAACTCATTTTCCACTATCGGATATAAGATCTTTGTTTGTGAGAGTACAGATGCTAAATCAGAGGATGCCAACACATACTTTTCACCATCCTCATGATAACCAGTTCCGATATAGAGACTACTACCAGCTTTTATCGCTACCATAGTCTCAGAGATTGGATCTACAATAACTGCAGCATAGGAACCTACTAACTTCTTGGCAGCTTCCACCACTGCCATCTTTAAAGCATTTTGCCTGAAACTTCTATTTTGCTGATCACCTAGACTTAAGTTCAAATAAAAAAAGTGCTCAACTGCATGGACTACCATCTCCCCATCGTTGTTACTTTTAACCTCATGTCCCTCCTGTTCAAGCCATTTCTTTAGTTGATCACAGTTGGTGACATTTCCATTATGGGCACCATAAATATATGTTTTACATTTCACTAAGTGAGGTTGAGCATTACTTCTATCAACTGCTCCGAATGTGGCCCAGCGAACCTGGCCACAAAAAATCTTTCCACTATATTTTTCAATTGAGTATTTTGCTGTGAAAACGGTGGGAGAGCCAACATCCTTCTCGAAAAAAATAGCATTATGTTCATCTTGAATAATGGCGCCAGTAGAGTCATACCCCCTATACTCTAGCATTCGTAACAACTTTTTCGACAGTAATCCCATCGAATTCTTCTGTTTTTGACTTAAAACCCCAATAACTCCGCACATAAATCCCCCATATCTCATCTCTAATATTTTATAATATTTAATAATATTCAGACCTATTTAATATGGATTATTTTATTTCTTTCATCAAGGTAAATTCCAATGTTAAGATTATAGAGTATGAAAAATAATAAAACTTTACAAAATTTACATGGAAATTTACACGAAAACTTACAGATACACGTAAAAGAACATTATCAAAAGCATCCCTACCCCCAATATCCAATATTTTCCTCTATACAACCACACCACTCATTCGCTTTAAATGTTAGATCAATATGGAGTCACTTTAATAACCTAAAATTAAAGAGTGAAGAGAATATTAATATCTTATTGGCCGGTTGTGGCAGCTTTTCTCCCTACCCAACATCTGTGGCCAATAGTAAGGCCAATATTTGGGCCTTGGACCTTTCAAAAAAGAATCTAGATCGAGCACGCTTGCACTGCATGCTCCATAGAAAATTTAATATAAAATACATTGAAGGAGATTTGCTAGAATTTGATAATTTCCCTCTATTTTTTCATTTTATCGATTGCTATGGAGTCATCCATCACATTAAGGAAGATAAAAAAGCACTTAAAAATATTTGCAATCTACTCTCAGAAGGGGGAATTGCTCGTATAATGGTTTATAGTACTGGTGCCAGAAAAAAAATTGAGAGTGCAAGAAGAGCATTTCGTGTGCTTAAAATTGATAATCTAAAAAATGTAAAAAAAATAATTACTAAAACTAAGGATAAGAGTAAGAGTAAGAGTAAGGCACAGACTAAAGATTCACAATTTTTAGCTCTACTTAAGAACAATTTTGAGGCGAATTTTGATTCCGGAATTGCAGATATGTTTTTACATCCTTATGTTAAAACATATTCCATCGATCAATTAAATGATCTGCTTAAAGAGTGTGATCTTACTCCCTTAAAATTCATTCATCATCAAGCACTTGCAGACACTTCAAAAGAAATTGATCGTCTTCGCATCCTAGAAAAAAATGATAATTTATTTAATAATTTTATTTTATACGTTGGTAGAACTAGCGATCAAAAAAAACGTATGGCCGCAAAAACTGCGGAAGCGGAAGCGGAAGCTGCAGCTTATATTACGCTAAATCCAGTTATTAAAAAATATTTAAATTTATGGTCACCCTTCTTAACTGACCTATCTAATAAATTTGGAAAAAGCATGCAATTAAATTATCAACATAAATCCTTACTCCGTTACTTTCGTAAGAATAGGAGAATGGCCGAGGTTTATAGAAAATTTAGCAAAGAAAAAATTAATCAGATCTCATCTTTTTTGGATGCACTTTTGCTTATAAAACAATAGCAAAAACACTAAAGCACTAATTATTAAGAATACACTGGGGGAAAATTAAAATGAGTTCAATTGCCCAACAATTAAAAAGTCATGTGGTTAATTACAAAGCAGGAGCAATCTTAGTTCAAGAAAATGAAGTTTCTAGAAAGATGTTCATCGTACTTGATGGCCAAGTTAGAGTCTTTAAAGGCCATCTGGGTGGAAAAATCACTCTGGCAGTACTTGGAAAAGGAGAAATCTTTGGTGAATTAAGTTTCTTTGATGCTGAACCAAGATCTGCATCAGTTGAAGCACTCTCTGATGTTTCATTGGTAGTTATCGATGGAGATAAATCAGGTAATGAACTAACCGCACTTCCTAAATGGGTTGTTCCAGTGATGAAAACAGTCTTTCATCGTTTTAGGGAAGCAGATCAGAGAATAACTATTCTACAAAGTATGTATGAATTCCAAAAGAAAAATCTCAAAAGCGATCAAGTGGCACAAGCAATCTATTGTGAAATACTTCGCTTTGTGAAAACCATGAAATTAGTTTATGATCAACAAAAAATAAATAATGAAATAGTTTCAACATTAACTTTATATAAAGAATTAGATGATATTTTAGGCAAAAAAATTATTAATCTAAAAAATTTCATAAGAGCACTAGGTGAGTATGACTTTATTGATCCCCAAAAAGATATCAAAGATGGAATTCTTGATATAAAATTTGAGCAATTAGATGCTCTCACAAATTATCTGGAGAAAGAGACCAAAGAGGGAAGATTCATGATGCTTGGTCATTCAGCAGTTGCTATCTTAAAAAAAATAATTGCCTACAATGATCGAGAAGAAAAAAGAAATAAAGACGATAATGCCAGCACAGAAAGTGATTCCAGCAAAGATTCCAGCAAAAACTCTATTTCAATTCGCTATGATGATTTAGGAATATACTCTATTCCATTTGTAAAAGAGGGAATTGAAGAACTTGTAAAATGCACTCTTATTACTTACGATAAAGGATATATCTGTGCCAACCTTGATAGCATCTATAGAATATTTTCCTATCAAAGCTTTCTCAAATCATTTGATCACACAATATTTACTGGTGTTTAAAATTTATTGGTATCATTTTTAATATTAAATTTTTTGGCCACTAAATCATAATAACTCATTATTTGCCTTACATATCTTCTCTTTTCATTATATTGGCCAGGATAAAAACTGCGTTTAAAACCATAGATGGTTATATTCTTTAATACATCTGGAGTGATATTAAAATTATCTAGTGCTAATTTTGTTTCCTTACTTATAGAAGTATTAGACATCAAGCGATTGTCTGTACAAATTGAAACTGAAAGTCGCTTCTCCAACATTTTCTTTAAAGTGTGATCTTTAATACACTTTAGATTTGTATTCGTCTGTAAATTACTAGTTAAACAAACCTCTATGGTTGCTCGCTTTTCCGCAATAAATGAAACCAATTTCTCTACATAATCTTGTCGATCTTTGATTTGAGGATCTTGAATACGATTGGTATCAAACAAATAGTAACAATGTCCTAATCTATCCGCATAGAGTTCAGTAATTGCTTGAAAAATACTTTCGGCACCATAAGCTTCACCAGCATGAACTGTTTTATGCATAAAATTTTTATGTACATAAGCATATGCTTCCTTAAACTCCTCTGCTGGATATCCATCTTCTCGACCGGCCAAATCGAAACCTACAATTGGAATTCCTCTCTCATTTCTAATCTTCACCACTGCTTTTGCTAATTCTACTGCTCCTAATTTAATTACCTCCATCGGTTCAGAGTAACGATGAAGAGAATAAAATTTAGTATAGTATGGAGAAAAATTACTGGCACCAAACATTCTCATTGCACAGGCAATAATTCCATATTCAAATGGTGGTTCATCTCCATTTTTCACGCCCTCTCTTTGATTAAATTCAGAGCGTGCACGCGATAATCCCTTATTAACATGATCTAAAACTACTTCCATTGTTAGATCTACATTATCTACCAACAGTTGAGGAGCAAATCTTACTTCAATATACCTTACTCCATCATTTTGATTATCAATCGCTAATTCATAAGCACATCTCTCTAAATTTTCGACCGAACGTAAAACCGCACAGGTATACATAAAGCCATGCAAGTATTCTCCTAAATTATTGTATTGATCTTTAAAAACTAATTCTCTAAGCCCCTCCTCTGTATAAGAGGGTAATTCCACATTAGATGATTTGGCCATATCGATTAAGGAGGAGATTCTTAATGATCCATCCAGGTGTAGATGTAAATCAGTTTTAGGAATTTCTCTGATAAAATCATCGGTATAAAAATTTTTTGTTTGATTCATTTTTTCTCCAAATATTAATTAATTAATTTATTAAATTTTTATCTATATACTTAAGCATATCTACTTCTTTAAAATATTTCAATGCTCCCGCATGTATCGGGGCCGAAAGTCCATCAAATAATCTCTCTCTTGATAAATTACTATATAAAGAATTTGAATCTTTTAGCTTTGCTAAATTGCTAAATAGATCCTTGGTAAATTTATAGACTATCTCCTCATCAACACTCTCAGAGGTAACCAAGGTGGCCAATACCCCAATGCTTGTTATGTCTCTTTCATTCAATGCTGCTGGATATGTACTAGCAGCTATAACCGTATCAGTATAATATGGATATTTCGAACACAGTTGATCTCTTTCAGTACCTGTAATGGAAATAAATCTTACCTTCACATTCGAAATCATAGTTAAATTTTTTATATTTGTACTTGGATGTCCGATAGTATAAAAGAATGCATCCAATCCTCCCTCTCTAATAAGTTTAAATGCCTCCAACGGTTTTACATAAAGTGGTTCAAAATCACTCTCATTGATCGCATACGCCTTTAAAATATCTCTGGCATTTGCCAACACTCCTGAGCCAGTGGAACCTAATCCTACCTTTTTCCCTTTGATATCCTTAATCTCTTTTATCTGACTTGCTTCCGTTGCAATAATGGTAATGCTCTCTGGATAGATCGAAATTATTGAACGCAATTTTTTTCTAGGCCCTGCTTCTTTCCACTCCTCCAGTCCTTTGTATGCCTGATACTGTCTATCAGATTGGGCCAAAGCAAATTGAAATTTTCCACTAAGAACTGAATTGATATTTGCAACAGAACCATCGGTAGATTCTATGGCCACTTTTAAATTGTTTTTGGAAGTATTCTCCTCTACAATTTTACCAATGATAGTTCCCGTTTGATAATAGGAACCAGTAACATCTCCAGTTCCAATTGCAACTATTGTTGGTTCCACATCTACAAATTTTTTCTCACAAGAACTTAATAGAACTAATAACAATAATCCTAATAACAATAATAAAGAGAGAGATAAGTAAATCCTCTCATATCTGATCACGAGGGGTAATCTTCCCCAAAAATTTCCATTCTTCATCATCACGACTCCATTCTAATGAGATCATATTGGCAGTATCAAAGCTTAAATCTATTTTATCACTAAGTAGATAGTGACCTATTTTACTCAATGATGGCATATGCCCTACTAACATTATACCACCATTTTCTGAGCAATTTATTAATTTGTCGATAACATATCTATAGTTACCATAATCTGGTGACAACTCTTCACATACTTCTATATCAATATCATCGTTATTATCGTTATTATCAATGGCCACCGCTTTATAAATGATCTCTGCCGTCTCTTTAGCACGTAACAATCCACTGTGATAGATCTTATCAACAAAAATTTTTTTTAATAAAATTTGTTCTCTTATCTTAGTAGCAAGCGACTCAACTTCTGTAATTCCAATATTGCTTAGAGCTCTACTAAAATCGGTGGCCGATTGTGACGATTGTGTGGCATTACCATGACGAACAAGATGAAGTTGCATATTTTTTTCTCTATACTTTTATACTTTAACTTTTTTGCTTTGATTGTTTTGATTGTTTTGATTGTTTTGATTGTTTTGATGAAATTTTTTTAATCTCTCTTCCAATGATGGAAATTGCTCTCTTTTCACCATAGAAACACATGCTCTTAACCCTTCAGTCCTCTCACTCCCAGTAGTACTAAGTGCAATAGCGCTTATTCCATAATAGAGCAATTCTGCCAGCAACTGCTCTCCGCCATAACCTGGATATGATAATGTAAAATAGAAACCGTCAGCTATTGGTTGATCTCCATCCATATCATAAACAATCTTAAAGCCATTTCTTATAAACATCTCTTTAAGTATGCGCGCTCTCTCTCCATACTCTCTAACAACTTCAACAAAATTATAGCGGCCCTCATTCACCTCTTTCAATACTGCTAACAATCCATATTGAGCTGAATGACCTACACCTGCAGTTGTTCCATAAATCGCACCATAAATTATTGAGTGGCCAAAATATTTTGTTGGAAAGTAATTAGCAAGTCCCTCAAATTCCCTACTAAAAAGCTTATTCGATATCGCCATCATTCCTACTCTCTGTCCGGCATAACTGAATGCTTTTGAACTAGAGATTAATAGAATATAATTTTGTGTATATCTTGCAACCGTTGCTTGATAAGGAGGTTTCCCTGGAACTGATAAATCCTTTCTAAAATCCATTGCAAAATATGCAAGATCCTCTAATACAACAACGTCATATTTAGTCGCCAACTCTCCGATGATCTTTAACTCATCTTCAGTAAAACATACCCATGATGGATTATTTGGATTGGAATATATAATTGATGAAATATTTCCCTTTTGTAGTATTGATTCTAATTTCTCTCTTAATTTTTCACCTCTAAAATCATAAATGTCAAAGCGCTCAGATTTAAATCCTAACATCTTTACCATCATTTTATGTAGAGGAAAACTTGGATCGATGAAAAGTACTGTATCACTTTTCTCTCTTATTCTTCCTGAAACCATGAATGAACAAAAACCACCAAGCATTGAACCCACAGTTGGAATACATGACTCCTCCGAAACATCAACTCCCACAAATAATTTTACAAATCTCGAAATCTCTTTTTTTAATTCTGGCAATCCATCTATTTCTGGATAAACACCGGCCACTCCCTTTTTTATCGCCTCAATTTCTGCATCCACTGCTATCTGTGGTGGCAATATACTTGGAACTCCCATCTCCATTCTAATAAAATTTAAATTACTCTCCTTCTCAATATTATTTACTAATTTCTTTATCTCTCTTATAGATGCCTTGCCTACAGAGGATATCTTTAAATTTCTTATTACTCGATCTACAATGTCTCTTGCGATTGGAGTATCTTCATTGAGATTACTAATATTATTTGGATTATTTGGATTATTTACATTCATAATACTTTCCTCTTTTTTTTCCATAAAAAACCTTCCACGCTTTATTAAGTTATAATTTATAGGTAATAATTAAAAAACATAGATGAGAGGGAAAGTAATGTAAATAGATAATTATTAGATTTGCTTGCTATTTTTTATCTTCTGAAACTTCTGAAACTTCCGAAAGAACACTATTAACCTTTTTGGAAATAAGAGGAAATAGCTCAGGATAGTCAGCAAATTTACTAAGATTTTGCGCTAATTTTATCGCCAAATCTATTTTTGTTGGGTTAGTTAATACCAGTAATGAATGATTTCGTTGCAGAAAACTCCGCTGTGAATTATTCTTTTGTTCAGGCTCGCTGATATTTACGATAGGTCCTTGCTGCACTTTTGCTATTCGACCAAGATTTACACTCACAACTCTATTCCCCATTCCTTCTTTGGCCAAACTAACATTTGATAGTTTCCCGTTGTTCAACGTTAAACTAAGTACACCATTCTCATTTTTAAATTGCATTTGCTTGATGTTATCTTTTTTAAAAAAATTGAGCACATTAATTGGATGAGAAACTTTTTGTTCAGTCATCTCCGACAAATTAAAAATACTAACTCCATCTTTAAATATAACATTTTTAAAATCTTTTTTATTAGCAATGTCTACACTAACTCTCATTACGATTTTACTCTCTAGCTTTCCACTCTTCTGATCTCTAAAAAAATCCAAATATATTATAATATTTCCTCTATCTCCATTGTATACACCAATCAATTGTTTAATCTCATTTTCATTACTACTTTGATTGTTTTGATTACTTTCATTACAAGAAGAGGAAACACTACCTAATACCTTTGGCATTTCATTTACACTCTTAACCGCTTTGACTGCACTTTGTACCATTTCCATTTCAATTAGTGACTCCAACTCCCTATCAATCTTTCGACGCTCTTTTAAAATTTCAACTCTTATCAGACTACTCTCACTAACCAACTTATTATATGATGTTTTTAATCTTTCTAACTCTTTCCTTAATTCAGATGACTTCCTTTTGTATTCATCATTACTTTGCAAATCAAATTTTCTACTATTAAACTCCTTTTGCAATTTATTCTCCCTTCCTTGAAGTAACGGTAACTCTAAATCCAACGCTTTTACTTTATCCCTTATCTCTTTTTTTGCTTTCGAAATTTTTTGAAAAATCTCTTCTCTGCTCTTCATAAACTCGCCATTCACTTTAGAGAAATATCTCTTCTCATTACTATGTATTTGATCCAAAATCTTACGATTATCAGCATGACTCTTCAGTGTCTCTTCAAACTCTTTCTTTGTTTCAGGATCAATATTTCTCAAATCAGCATTTGGGCCATACTTTTTTAAATACTCTTCGGCCATTGCTCGATTTTTGGCCGCTAGTTGTGTTAACTTTTCTGATTCTAATTTAAATTTCATCTCTAATGCCTGGATATCTATCTTTTGATCCAAGATATCTACTGCCTTCTGCATTTCTGAATTAAATTTCTCTACTTCCTTTGATATGAAATTTCCTGATAAATATAGTCTATCTTTTTCATTACTATTTATCTTCTCTCTCAGTTCTTTCAACTCCTGCTCTATCCTTTTTTTCTCTATATTATTTTTCTCTTCTATTGCACTTTGAAAACTGTTGAAGTTGTCTTTCAATAATTTTTCTTGATTGATAATTTCATTTGCCTTTTTATCAAATGCTTGCTGATTATTTCTATCATCTTCAAAATTAGCACCTCTTTGCTCCATCAATTTAGTCAATGGCAAACCATCATCCTCAGAAGACCAAGCAGATGAATAAAAAAATGGATAATTACAAAGGACACACAAAATCAGTACTGATAAATAAAATTTATTCCACTTCATGGTATTTTCCTCCTACACATACACCAAAGTTAATTTTATTTATACCCTTAAACTACCTTTCAAAACATAAAGTATTTATTCTGTACGATTAAATAATTTTTTTTTGAAAATTTTCAATAGGTTGTCTAGTAAGGATTTTCTAACAAAAGCTAACAAATAAATTTTGTTGATCCTCAAAATATTGTCAGTCTCTTTTGTAAATTAATAAAAAAATAAAATATGTTTGGCCAAAGCATTTCATTGGCGTAAAAATAAACTTAAGAACACTATTATATCAGTACATCAAGGATAGTTTGTTAACATACCAGATGAGGTGATGGCATGTTTAATAAACTAATAAACCAAGGAGGGGGAACTATGAGATACTTGTTTTTATCTTCTTTTATTATTGTTTGGTTATTATGGAGAATCACTCTCAGCGCAGGTGAAATCAGCACCACAGATTATCTAGTAAAATTAACAGATGGAGGTACAGAAGGTAATCTCTCATCTGAAGAATCAAATTTAGTCAACAACTTGATCAAAAGTGGTAACAAAGTTGAATTTTTTGCAGATATTCCTTGGATCAGAGTGATCTCAAAGGATCAAAGCAAGAGTTCGCAAAAAAAATTGTTAAAGGAATTAAACTCTAATTTTGCAGTCGAGTATTTTCAACCCAACTACAAAATTAAATTGCAGGAAAACTATCAAATTAAAGATCAACAACTCTTAAATTCTATAAAGAATAAAATGAATGTTGATCCTCAATTTGCAAAAGAGATGAACGCTAAAATTGCTGACAATCTTCCTATCCCTAATCCTCCAACTCAAACGTCAGGAGCTGATCCTAAGATCTCTAATCAATGGGGAATGAGAGATATTGGAGTGGCCGATGCTCATAAAATCACCAAGGGAATACCTGAAATAATTGTAGCAGTAATTGATACAGGTATTGATTACACTCACGAAGATCTTCTCCCAAATCTTTGGAGAAATAGTGGAGAGATGGGTCTAGATGCTAATGGAAAAGATAAATCATCAAATGGAATTGATGATGATGGCAATGGTTATATAGACGACGTAATTGGTTGGGATTTCGCTAAAAATGATAATAAACCATTTGATCTTACAACCAGTGTTTGGGAGATGATTACAGGTGGAGGTAATCCTGGTCACGGAACTCATTGTGCAGGAAATGTTGCTGCTCGCTCTGATAATGCTTTAGGTATTCTTGGAGTTGCACCATATGTGAGAGTTATGGGAATAAGATTTCTCTCTGAAAAGGGAGCAGGAACCACTGCTGATGGAATTAAAGCAATTCAATACGCCGTTAAAAATGGTGCTCGCGTACTCTCAAATTCATGGGGTTCAGAGGGAGAAGATCCAAATGAAGGAGCTGAAAACCAAGCACTCCGTGATGTAATTAAATATGCAGCAGACAAAGGAGTTCTATTTATTGCGGCCGCGGGAAATGGTCACTCTGGAGTTGGATATGATAATGATACAGATGCAAAGCCAGGTTATCCTGCTAGCTACGACATGGAAAATATAATCAGTGTTGCTGCTTTAGATGTTAATAACAATCTTGGAAGTTTTTCTAACTGGGGAAAGACATCAGTTGATATCGGAGCACCAGGCGTACGGGTCTACTCAACTATTCCAGGAAATGGCTACACTGATGTAGTTTTAAGTTTCTTAGGCACAACTGTTTATTGGGATGGAACCTCTATGGCCACACCACACGTTGCAGGTGCCGCCGCCCTTTACTGGTCAAAATATCCAAACAAAAGTTGGAGAGAAGTTAAGAATGCAATTCTTGATAGCGCTCAAAAGATTAGCTCTCTCAATAATAAATGTGTCTCCGGCGGAAAACTTAATGTTAAGGCATTAATCAATCTGTAAAGGTAAAGTGCCATGCTCGAAAGGTTTCGCATTTGCAAATAACAATATTTATTTTAAAGTGATCATTAATCCTACCAATATTGAATCATTATGTAGATGACTATACATAAGTTTATTGGAGGCAAAAATAGACATTATGTTATTTACGACTCCATTTCGTTATTATAATATGGAGGCAAGAATAGTCATTTTACTATTTTGACCTCTGGAGTATTGATGTCAGTTTTTATTGGAAGACAATCAGAATTACAAGACTTGTTTGATTTAACTAAGAAGAAAACTGCTGCTTTTGTTGTTGTGAAAGGGAGACGACGGATTGGAAAGAGTAGATTAATTAAGGAATTTGGTAAGTCATTCCCTTATTTTCACTCCTTTGTGGGATTAGCACCCGATGAAAAAACCAGCAATAAACATCAACTCGAAGAGTTTTCTCGTCAAATAGCACGAGAATTTAAAACATCCTTCGCACGATATGACGATTGGAGTGATGCTCTTTGGGCCATCGGTGAGCGTGTAAAATCTGGCAAAAGATTATTGTTGTTTGACGAAATATCTTGGATGGGTTCAAAAGATCCAACTTTTCTGGGAAAGATTAAAAATTTTTGGGATCAACAATTAAAAGAAAACAACCAACTCATTTTTATCATTTGCGGTTCAGCATCAGCATGGATTGAAAAAAATATCCTTAGCTCAAGCGGTTTTGTAGGAAGAGTATCATTTACTTTAAACTTGGGTGAATTGTCACTAACAGACTGTGCTGATTTCTGGCCAAAGACAATTTCCGCCTATGAAAAATTGAAAGTACTTTCTATTACTGGTGGAGTACCTAAATATTTGGAAGAAATAAATCCTAAACTCAGTGCTGAGGAAAATATCAAAAGATTGTGTTTTAGCAAAGGGGGATTTTTAGTTAACGAGTTTGAGCAAATCTTTTCCGATATTTTTTTGAGAAAATCTGAGTACTATAAGAAAATTGTGAAGTCTCTAGCAAGTGGTGCAAAAGAAATAAACGAGATCACTTCGCAAGTTAAGGGACAACGATTGGGACGGATTCCAGAGTATTTATGGGAACTTGAATTGGCGGGAATGATTACCAGAGATCACACTTTCAATATTAAAACGGGGATAGACTCTGATTTAAGTAGATACCGATTGTCCGATAATTATTTAAGATTTTATTTAAAATATATAGAGAAAGACCTCAGTAAGATTAATCGTCGTGCATTCGCGTATAAATCTATGTCTTCTTTTAGCGAATGGAATACAATAATGGGGTTACAGTTTGAAAATTTAATATTGAATAATAGAAAACAAATCCAAGATTATTTAAACATCTCGGCCAGTGATATTATTTGTGATAATCCATTTTTTCAAAGAAAAACAACAAGAACAGCGGCCTGTCAGATTGATTATCTAATCCAAACTAAATTTGGAACTCTCTATGTCTGTGAGATAAAATTTAGTAAGTCACCTATTGGAATTGCCATCATTAAGGAGGTACAAGCAAAAATAACAGCACTGAAATTTCCAAAAGGATTTTCATGTCGACCAATTCTTATCCATGTAAATGGGGTGACAGACGAGGTAGTTGATAGTGATTACTTTGCTTCAATCGTTGATTTTTCTAATTTTTTAATCGGCAAATTTAAAAGAGCGTAATTAGTCCTTTTTTTAAAAGATGCTGTTTTTATCCTAAATTGAGAATGCATAAATTGAGTATAAATAAATTGAGGAACTTATTGAGTATGTGATTAAGTTGGCATGTGATTAAGTTGGCTGATTAAGTTGGCATGCCCATTATATTTATCACAAATAATGCTAAATAAAATCTGGTCAGACACTTCTAAGTGTACTTTTTTTGAAAAAAAGTACACTTGCGATTTTTTTTAAAAATTTGCTTTACACTAAATTTAACGAAACTGATCTAAAATTTGATTTAGAGAAGTTAAAACAACATAATCAAAATAATAAACTGATTTGTTTTGATTAATTTATTACTAGGAGGATCTTATGAAAAATTTTCGTCTTTTAATTGCATTAGTCACATTTATGTTATCTCTTACAATAATTTCTACTTCATTTGCTACTATCGGTGATCTCGTAGATGAATTCAAAGATGGCTATGATACTAAGTATGAAAAATTTGTCAAAAAAATTACTTTCGATGGAGTTGGTCGAGATATCGCACTTGCTAAAGGCAATGTTCTTCTGGCCCTCGGAGCTAGGTACATGACTCCTGCTCCGGTACACGCTACTAAGGCAGAGAATGCTTATAATTTTTTTATAGGAACGCCACTAGCTCTAATAGTAGGGCCTAGTCTTGGAATCATTGGTGGGATTAAAGAGGTATTCAACTCACACTCTGAAAGCGAAGATTCTGATGACGAAGTTGGTGCACCAGTCACTACAAAAAATTCTGTATCATCCAATTCAAGAAATTCTGAGTCCAATAAAGACCAACCTACTGTAAGCACAAATTCACAGGCCACCGTTTCTGCCATTTAAAGTGCATTTAAAGTGCCACGCTCTAAAGGTTTCGCATTTGCAAATAACAAGATTTATTTTCAAGTAATCATTAATCCTACCAATATTGAATATTTTGTTTTATCTTAATTTTTTAAACCAAAATCGAACTAACTAGAATTAAATCAAACTAAATTAAACTAAGGAGAAACTACTATGAAACGTTATGTATGTGATGCTTGTGGTTACGTGTATGATCCAGCTGAAGGAGATCCTGATAATGGAGTTAATCCAGGAACATCTTGGGAAGATGTTCCTGCTGATTGGGTTTGCCCACTCTGTGGTGTAGGAAAAGATGTTTTTTCAGAGGAATAAGAAGTGAAGTAAATCAAGGAATAAGTAATGAAAGCAAGAGAGATAAAACCAAATGTCTATTGGGTTGGTGCTGTCGATTGGAATTTGCGAAATTTCCACGGTTACTCGACAGATAAGGGCAGCAGTTACAATGCTTACTTAATCATCGATGAAAAAATCACTCTAGTTGATACGGTTAAATACCATTTAGTCGATGAGATGATCGAAAGAATTAAAAGTGTTATTGATCCTGCTAAGATTGATTATGTTATTTCCAATCATGTTGAAATGGATCACTCTGGCGGTCTCCCTGCAATCATGAAACTTCTCTCCTCTAAATCTACCACTCTCTTCACATCAGTAAATGGTGAGAAGGGACTTAAAAATCACTATCACAGCAACTCCACCAATAATTGTAGTAACTGGAATTTTAAAAAAGTTGTTGCTGGTGATTCTATCTCTCTTGGAAAATACACTGTTAAATTTATTCCCACTCCAATGGTTCACTGGCCTGATTCGATGATCTCTTACATTCCAGAATTAAAATTACTACTTCCAAACGATGCTTTCGGGCAGCACATTGCCTCTGCATCTCTCTATGAAGATGAGGTAGGATGGGATATTGTAAAAATGGAGGCCGCCAAATACTATGCAAACATAGTTTTGCCCTATGGAAAAAATGTTCAGAGTGTTTTAAAGAGTGTGAGCGAACAAAATTTGGCCATTGATATGATCGCGCCCTCTCATGGAGTAATTCTTCGAACGAATACGAGTATTGAAAAGATGATTCATTTATATCAGAAGTGGTCTAGCTATACTGCTGATGATAATAAGGCGGTTATCGTCTACGATACCATGTGGGGTTCCACTGAAAAGATGGCCCATGCAATTAAATCATTTTTCGAAGAGAAGATGGTGGCCACCAAAATGATCTCACTCTCTCACACTCACATCTCTGATGCCATGACAGACATAATGGAAGCAAAGTATGTATTAATTGGTTCTCCCACTTTAAATAATACTATCATGCCTACGGTGGGCGCTCTACTGACCTATATGAAGGGATTGCGACCGACCAAAAAAATTGGTTTTGCATTCGGTTCATTTGGATGGAGTGGACAAAGTGTAAAGCATATCGAAGAGGCACTTCGAGAATTAGAGTTTGAAATGCCTGTAGCGGCAACTGCCTCCGCTGCCGCCAGTATAAAATATATTCCAACAAATGATGATTTAGAAAATCTCAAGCGCTCTCTACACTCACTAGTAAGATGACAATAAGATGAAAAAAACATCAGTTACACCTGCGAATGAAAATTTGCCTCTATATTTGTTTTACTATTCTAAAGGTATCTTAAAAAACCTTCTTACTAAGCAAAAACTCTACACTGGAGCAAATCCTCCCTCTGTAAAAGCAGATATTACTCTAACACCTAAAATTGTAGCTGATTGGTGCAACTTATTTGAATTATCAGTACCCGTACAAAATTCTCAACATCAACATTCATCAATCCCCCATCTGCCATACTTTTCGTCAGCAATTACCTTAAGCTTCATCGATCTTTTAACTTCAATTAATATCAACTTTAATAATTTATTATTCACAAAGTGGGTAGTAAAAATAAACAACAATCATCATCAAGGTCAAACCGAGAATCTAATTATCGGCCAAAAATACACACTACATACTGAAATATCTAGCATTAGTATTATCAGTGCTCATAGTATTTTTGTTGGTACTAAAACCAACGTTACAAATTCCAGTAATCATCATCTGATCTCTACTTCTAACAATTACTTTAAAGTAACAAAGATGAATATTAATAAAAATACTATAATGCCACTGACACTTACAGAGGATAAGTTGCAACCAATGAGAGGGCTCTCTAAACGTAGACCGCAATTAAAGGATCCATTTCTTTCAAAAAAAATTTTTATTCCTGTAGGTTTTCCTTTGAAATTTGGAAGAGTATCAGGGGATTTTAGTATTAATCATACCACTAATTTTACTGCCAAATATCTTTTGAAATTTCCAAAAGCATTTATTCAAGGGATTTGCACCAGCAGTTACATCTTTAAAATTATTGCTAGCGATTTAAATATAGATCTTCATGATTTTGAAATGACCTTTTGTAATCCCATCTTCGTCGATCAATATATCAATATCAACATCAACATCAACAGTGATAATAGTAATCGTAATAATAGTAATGATAATAAAAATTATTTATATGAAATTACCGATGAAAATAATCTTTTGTTAGCATTCGGAAGTTTCGGAAGTTTTCGCTAGTTTTGCACTTGACATGAACTACACATTATCCTCAAAAAAAAGTATATAATTCAAAAAAAGATTTAAGATTTAAGATTTAAGATTTAAGATTTAAGATTTAAGATTTAAATTTCGTTTAGTAATCAGTAACATTGTAATATAATATAAATAATAGTCTTCGGACATTATACAATATTTCAAGGCGGAACAATATGCGATGGTATATTTTTTTTGTTTTGTTATTTTTTCTTCAATTTCTTTTAATTGAAACTTGCTTTTGTTCTAAAGAAAATGATTCTACAAAAAACCCTTTAGAAGATAAAGATAAGAATATAGTATATAAAATAAAAAAAACTGCAGGATTTGAACTGACTTTTCAAAATGACGATTTTGAAGAAAACTATGAACTTACTTCAATAGCAATGCATTTACGTAGCTTCTTAACTAGCATTTATGATAAAGAATTTGACGTCAACACTTTTGGTGTTACGTATGGTAGTGATTTTTTTAATAAGGATATACAAAAAATATTTGAAACGATCGAGACTGAAAAAAGTGATAGAGCATTAATACAATTTATCAAAAAAATATATACAGATAGAAGTAAAGAGAAAGGTTTCTCCACGATGATAGTAGAGTATAAAAACAAAATTTTACCAAAAATTCTATCTGCTGAGATCATAAAAAAAATACAAGAAGATAAAAATAATGGCAAAAATTTACTACAACTTTTCATGAAAGATAAAGAATTTACAACTATGATTGAAGAAATTCCAGGCATGTTGTACAAGGGGGTTCCGTTTGCAACATATTTATCTCAAAAAAGAGCAGAAGAATTATATACTGCACTTACAAAGGATACAAAAGATAAATGTGTAAACATAACTAATGTTGAATTAAAAAAACACCCGCATGAAAAATATAACGAATTAATCGAAAATGGCAAAGATGATTATCGATATACAACAAATCCTTTAAAACGTTATATTACTGCCGATTGTAATAATAATGGAAAAAAATATCCAATAAGTATTTTGATAGGTACTGATGTAAGAACATACGAACACAATGAGGGTGTTGCAACTAAAGATAATCAGAATTGTTATAAGTGTTTATTTAAGAAACTTTATGACATTCATGATTCTCATAATGAAAAACCTGGTGGCGGTAGTGGGCACATCCATCTTGGATTGAATAGTTTTGTTCATGGACTTGCTTTTGCCAAATATTTGAAGGTATTGGTTGCAAACCCTGTTCTTTCTAGTGCAGGCATATTCAGAACAGATATAGATGATAAATCATTATGTTTAAATGAAAAGAAAATGTCTAAATTTAACGAAATAATCAACGAATATATAAATAATCAAGTAAAAGAAATATGTACTCCTTCTCCTAGTAATAGCTCCACAATTGTATCTAAAGAGTCAATCTTCGCCGAAAGATTTTCTGGAATAGACCAGTTAAGCAACGACATTGAAAAGTATGTGTATGCTATCGGGGAAGAAGAAAAATTCAAATACTATACTCATGCTAAATATGTGGATTTGAACCTTGGTAAAATAACCCAAAAAAAAACGGAACTAGGAAATGATATAAAATCAGATACGAGGACATTAGAGATAAGAAGTATTATTGATCAATCTAAATATGATAGTTTTATAGTTCAAAAAAGTGTATTTGAAAAAGGCATTGCTGTAATAAATAGTGAGTTTAAAGCGGCCGTACTTAAAGCAAATAAAGATCCTAGTAATTGTATCACTATTTTAAAGAATAGCTTAGAACTACCTAAAGGAATGAGCATAACTAATCCCAATCCATTTTGTCCTAAAGATAATGAAAAGATGTGCGACGAAGACGAAGACGAAGACGAAGACGAAGACGAAGACGAAGAAAAAAATGAAATAAAAAAGAGCGCAGAAAATCAAGCAAGAACATTATTTAACTATTGGGGAATTCCTGACAATTCATCTGGTGAAAATTTATCTGTAAAACAAATTATGGACCATTCGGAAGAATGTTTTAAATCATTTTATGAGATAAAGGAAGACGAAGTAATAGATAATATAGAAATATGCAATAATAAAAAAATAGGAACATTTTCTGAAATGTTTGATACTTTATTATATAAAATGAATAGTAAGTTCTGTGAAGATTTAGCTAAAGCGGAAGAGGGAGAATTTTTGCGTATGATTAATAAGAAATGCATAAAAGAACAGAACTCGCAACAGGCCCGTGATTATTTTACTAAAGTTAATAAAATTTGTTCGCCAGTATTAGAAAGAAAAAAGATTAAATATAATCCCGTAAATGTTGAGGATATTGATTGCAACAAAGAGTTGAAGATGGCCAAGCAAGCAAGGCCAGGATTAAAGGAATGTAATTCCTTGAATGATCGAACTAACTTGAATAACTTTATTAAAGTTCAATGCAAAGATATGATTCAAGCTAAAGCTAGTACAACGTTAAGTGATCAGGAACTAAAAGATATATCGAATATGGTATACAAGGAATTAAATATTCTTCTAAATGAGAATTGCCTAAATCTTACTAAAAGTACTCAATCGTTCAAAGAAATAAAACATGAAGAAGTTAATTGTAATTCGAAACAGTAGAATAAGATTTTTTAGTTCTTAATATAGTTTATTATATTTGAGGAATCTTCATATATGTTGCTTCTACTTTATAATTAAATATTTCTTTATACTCATTTTTAATCATCATAAAAATTTGTCCCGGACCACTTAAATCACATTGGGCCACCCCACTACTTTCTACAAATCTTTGTTTGCAATCATATTGAGTTTCAGATGGAGCTCCTCCTTTTCTAACAAAAAGATAGGCATTCAAGTTTTGAGCACGAGTAAAATCCATGAATAACTTTCCTGCGGTACCTCCCTCTTTTCCTAAAAGAGAAACATAAATAGGACCAGGACCTGTTAAAGAACAAAATTCGCTATCCAGTTCAGTGTAACCTGGTCTGCAATCGTAATTGTAATAAGTAGGGGTACTTCCATTCTTAACATAAAGATCAGCATCACCACTTGTTAATTGCATAAGGACCAAAAATTTCTCTCCATCAGCAATATTATCGAATGGACCAAAGTGTTTCCATTCGCCATTTGCAAGTGTAAAGCTATTTGATTGTGATTCAATTTTATCTTCAGTATCATATTGAATTGAAAGTTTGTAATCATTACTTGATTCATACCCATAAACTCCAACATAAAAATTACCAGGACCACTTAACTCACAAACTTCCATTGCTAATCCTTCTTTGTAAGGTCTACAATTGTAACTTGAAGTTGTAGGTTGAGCATCTACCTTTACGTATAGATCGCTATCGCCACTAGTTGGTGTAAGAACAACTTTTATTTTTCCATTTGCAATTGTATTGTATGGCCCATAATACCTAATGTAACCACCACTAATATTATTAGTATCATTAACAGTAGTTGATCCAAGAATCATTGTTGATTTTTCTCCCATATATTTTACATCATTCCAGTTGATGCCAGATACGACTGTCGGAGTTTTTTCGTATGGAAGCCATAGAAAATCTGGATGTTTCTTTTTAGAAGTACCAATCCACTCACCACCAACAATTTTTCCTACACTATCAAGTTCTAAAATATATTCATAGTCGTCACCATTTGTATAGCTGTCGATTGTTGCGGCCAAGTTTCCATCAACATTAGAGTTAGATTCACCAATATAAAAGAAACGCATTTTTACGTGATATAAACTTACTGCTTGTAAATTAAAATTATAAGTACTACCGCTCACACCTAATAGTTGATTTGCAACACTTGCACTAACTTGCTCTTGAAGGGAAATTTGGTAACCACGAACTGGCTGATTCCATACTTCATCATCAAATGTTCTATCTTCTACAAAAGATTCTTTTAGTATTCCAAGATAGTTTGTAGCAATAACGTGAAATGTTCCAGCGTTGGTATCTTTACATTCAGGATTTGTAGGATTGCCATATTCATCGTAGGTTATATTACTATCATCTAGATTGCATCTAAGTGATATGAATTTTGTTTTTAAACCACTATTATATCCATAAGTCAGCAGCGCTTTTAAATCATTAACTTTAAATTCAACACCATTAATACTTACTGGACGAATTGGTTCTTTTTCCATTATAGCAGCAGGGGCCCAAGCATGACAGACACCAAACCAAGTAGGGATACAACGACCGACACTGGCACCTCTTTTCTTTGCACACGCTTCCCCCTTACTTGAATTACAGTCAGTATCACTATTGCAAGTAGCTGCTTCAGTCTGAGCATCAATACCATATTCTTGAGATACTAAATTTTGAATACCAACTTTGTTGAATGCTTGTTCATATTTTTCTACAGCAGAAGGAGTTGTTGAACCATTCCATCTTACATTGATACTATCTTGATATGTCGGCCAATATGAACCAGGCCATGGAATTTTAGTTGCCTCACCTACTAGAGGAAGTAATGCTAAAGTAAAATTTAGATTGTTATTAAACAAGCTTGGATTATCATCATCACCCCAGGTTGAACGTACAATGAAACGATTTATTGTAGAACCAGATGAAACAAGCGTACTGTTATTTAGGCCACTCGTAGCAGTTGTAGCAGTTGTAGCAGTTGTATTTCTTTTTAGTTTTACACTAATATTACCACTTTCAGCAGTTAATGGAGTTATGTTTACACTATTTTGAGCATTGGCAATTCCCGTGAAGATGTCGGTTATTTGTACTGGAAGAGCTTGTTGAACATTTAAATTAACACTTTTACTTGCTTGTAATCCGCCATTATCTACAACAGTTAAAGTAACATTAAAGTTGCCAACACTTCTATATTGATGTGTTATCTGTTTAGTTGTTGTATCTTGAATTGTTCCATCACCAAAGTTCCACTTGTAGAGTGAGATTGAACCATCAGGATCTTGTGAACTTGAGGCATCGAAAGAAACAGTAACTGGTATTCTTAAATCACTTGTTGGTGAATATGTAAAATTTGCTTTAGGAGTACCATTGGTTACAATCACATTCTGAGTACACTGACTGCTTTTACCCATACTGTCGGTGATTTTTAAAGTAACTGTAAAATTACCAGTAGAAGTAAACGCATATGTTTTTGTGTTAGTAGAAGATGTGAGTTTTGTTGTTCCTATAGTGAATTCATAATTAGAAAGAGTAGCACCAGGATATTCAACACGAGAGTTAGCTGCATTTAATGTGACATTTTTATTAACTACAACTTCACTAAAAGGTGAATCAACACTAAATGCACAGATTGGATTTCCTTCTGTAAGTGTTAAGGTTTGTTCTCTTGTGGACTTTCTATCGTCAGAATCTACTACCGTTAAAGATATTTTATAAGTTCCAGCATTAAGATAATTGTGAGATATAATTTTACTTTGAGTTTCAACATTGCTCGATCCATCTCCAAAATTCCATATATATTTTGCAATAGTACTTCCAGGAAATACTGGTGCTGAAGCGGAAGCATCCAAATTAGCTGTGGCCGGAGCATAATTTTTATTAATTGATAGAGAAAGCGAAAATTGAGCATTTGGAGAACCATCAGTTAGAGTAAAAGTTAATTCTTTTGAAGATTCTCTGTTTGAACTATCTACAGCAGTAACTTTCACTCGATATGTTCCTGGTACTGTGTAGCTTTTTAACATTGCACTCTCGGTATTTTCTATAATGTTACCGCCACCAATATCCCATTTGTATTTAACAATTGTAGCACCAGGAAATCTAGTCGTAGTTTGAGAAGCATCGAAGGTAATATCATTTGGAACAACCAATGCTGGTAATGATAGATGCATTTCTAATTTTGTATCTGGAAAACCATTTAGAATCTCTACACTTTTATTTAATGTTGTATGATGACCTCCATCGTCCGTTACTTTTAGAGATACTGTAAATGCTCCATTGGTGTTGAATGTATGTGATACAATTGCTTTATCTCCACCACTAATTTCTGCGCTACCATCACCAAAATTCCAGCTATAGTTAGTAATTACACCATCTGGATCGTTTGAAGTAGATCCATTAAAACTTAAGGTTGCAGGGGCATATTTATCATTTACAACGGTGGTATCAAAGATTGATATAGGAGGTTTAGGAGATTTTGGAGCACAACCTATAAATGAGACGAAAGATAGTAATAGCAAATTTAATAATATGTAGGTCGTGAGTTTTTTAGTAGTAATTGTAGTTGTAGTTATAGAAACTACTTCTAATACTAGATTCATTTAAACCTCCTTGTGAAAAAGATATTCCCTTTTGCTTGAAAATTTATGGTAATTTTAATCAATTAAAATCATGGTTAACTAAAGTGTCTTTAGCTAAAGTATCTGAAAAATATTAGCGTATTATTATTTTTTTATTGATAAATAATTTTTATTTAAATTAATTTCTTATTTTTTCAATAGGTTAAAAATATACTAGATAAGCGATTGGTAATAATAAATGGCTTAAAAATTTGTCACTATCCCGAAAGTGCAGGAAAAGAAGTGTTAAAAGCATTTTGAAATTGCTACACTAAAATAAAAATTATAGGGGGAATGGATAATGGATAATGGATAATGGATAATGGATTATCAAGAAT
>JADFZW010000047.1 GCA_015232355.1 Oligoflexia bacterium | reverse complement strand
ATTGACATCGACAAAACCATCCGTCCCACCTTTTTTAGATAAAGTTTATTTCTTAAAAGGTAGATCAATTTGTTTTACTGTCAAAGTCGTTGAAAAATTATCCTGACAGAATCGGTGGATAGCAACACACTTTCTCAGTGCCTGCCCATTATATTTACCACAGAAAAGACTAAATAAATTTTGATCAGACCATTCTAGGTGTACTTTTTTTACAAAAAAGTACACCTGCGATTTTTTTAAAAATTTGTTGTTATACTAAAAAAATTACTGTGATCCGGCCGACTCATATTCGGTATATTCAGTATATTCGGTATTGAAGAAAGTAAAAAACAAATAAAATTTAGGAGGATTAAAAAATGAAAATGAAAATGAAAATGAAAAGGAAAATGAATGTAACAAAAAAAATAATAGTGACAACTTTCTTGTCGTTATTTACATCTGTATTTGTATTGCAAACAATTTTTTTAAATTTTGCATTAGCAGGAATTGATGAAATTAAGGCCAAGGCCTCGGCGGAGAGTCCTCATTATAACAATTATCTTGAAAAGATGATAAGTAAATTAGATGAAGAACGAGATGTCGTTACTAGTAAGAAGGCCAGCTCCCAAACAAATTACTATGATACCAAACCAAGTACTTTACAAAATTTTGGTGGTCGCTGGCCGACTATTCAGGTCGCATTAAGAAAAAACGCTATAGCATCTTGCCGTTCTAGAGGGGAAAAATATATTCCTGGATGGCAATTTGGGCATCAGAATGACAACACAGGCCTACCTTTTATTTATGGTTTTGTGGCCCCTCTACTCTGGGATGTTGTAGGAGAGCTACACAATCAAGTTACAAGAAGGGTTGCACGTCTGACCTTAGAAACTATTCCAAAGGGTATTGGTAATGCTTTTATCGGTATAAAAAATCTATCGGCCAATCGTATCTATGCGGGGAAGGAAAGTGAGATCAATAAGGAGCGGGCGCAACTATCATTTATTAAACAAACCATTGATGAGTTAGTATCTATTATGCAAAAGAAAAAGGATGCAAAAGAGAATATGGAATATAGTTCACTTATAGATGCTTATCCTAATTTGAAAATATTATTAAGCAAAGTAAGGACATATTCCCGCAAAAAAGCGTTTACCGCCGACCAGTTAATAGAACAACTTGAATATTTCAATCGCAACTACACAGAATTTAAAAATTCTTTAAAATTTGAGTCAGTTGATGATATTGCAAAGTTGGTTGCTAAAGATAATATTGCCACGGCCATGAATGTAAAGCTTTCTCCTAAGGAAAAGTTGCATAAGCAAATTGAAAAAATTAAAGCAAAGTTAAGTGTGCTTGAGATGGATATTGATAATGATCTTCTTGCTGCTAAAACTGCACTCAAGAGCGGAAAAAGAAGAGATGCCAAAAACATTTTGATTAAGAAGAAATTTCGTGAAAAAAATTACGATGCCTTTATGACCAAGGTTACTAATTTGGAACTGTTAGAAGATAAAGTCGGTCTGGCCCAAGATAACAAATCCATGATCAGAATTCTTATTGAATCAAACAAATTCTTAAAAGATCATGTCGAATCCAAGGATGCAAAAAACATTGATAAGATTATGGATGCTCTTAGTGATCACATAGCTGACGTAGATGATATCAGCAATGAGCTTGGCCGAGACATTTCTAATGGTGCTGGCGGTGGTTTCGATGACGAATTGGATGAAGAGGTTGCTAACTTGACAAAAGAAGTAACAGGCGTTGATCCAAGAGAAACGACCAAAGCTAAAACAAAAGAAGTAAGCAAACCAGAGATCAAAAGTGAAGAGGTAACAAAACCAAATGTTGAAATCAAAGAAGTAATAAAATCGGATGTTAAAAATGAAGAGGTGAAAGATCAAGGATGAGAGGCAGTGGCATTTGCTTAAGCACTTAAGCAAAGATTAAGCGTATCGCCTCTTTCCAGGGTAGTACAGGTGCCATGCTCTTTTGGTTCCGCAATTGCTAAACCAAAAGAGCATGGCACTTTTCCTTTTCACCCTTTTCATCGTGATCAATCTCTCACAACATTTTGTAGTAGTATATTGACTACAATATTCTTTCGTAGTATATTGGTTACATATGAACTGTTTTAAATGTAACCAAACGATTAGCGAAAACCCAGTCTATGGACTTCACTCACATTGTTTCATTGATTGGTTCAATTTGCCAGAAATGCAAGAGTTCTGCGATTTGGACCCCAAATCGTCAGGAGGATCATCGTCTGCTTCGGATACAGGCCAAACTTCAACTATTAAAAAAAAGAAAGACAGCTTTTTTCATGGACGCTATTTAAAATACTCCGCACGCTTAGGCACTGTTGATTATATTTTAAAAATCCAAGAAAAAGACTTCCCAGAGCTCCCCACTACTGAATATCTGTGCAATGGAATAGCTCGTATAATTGGAATTGATGTTCCAGATTTTTATCTTATCGATTTTAACGGAAGAACAACATTTGTTACTAAAAATTTCATGCAGGATTATATAGGAACTTTACATCATATTTATAAATTTCTTCCAGAGGGTGATGAATATCACAACTGCTCTAAAATTATAAAAGTGATTCTAGCGCAGACTGGAATGCCTACAGATGTTGCAAAATTTATAAGAATTTGTCTTTTTGATTCTCTGATAGGAAATAATGATCGCCATGGTAGGAACTTAGGAATTATCGAAACTGCTAAATCAAAAAGATTGGCCCCAATGTATGATAATCCATCCTACCTTGGGATTGTAAGCAATGATCTTTTAGAGGCGCACTTTAATCTAAGCGGATCAATCTGGACTGATAACACTGAAGAACCAAAGGTAAAAGATTATATAGAAGAATTTTGCAAATTAGGATACAAAAAAATTGTTCTTTCTTTTTGCAGTCAAATAATAAAACGATCATCTAAAATTATTGAATCAATAAATAAATCGCAAATTGAAGAAAAAAGAAAGAAAGCATTCCTTAAATTGATTAAGGCCAGGATTGGAGATTTCGAGAATGCAAAATAATATTAAATCTATTGAAGCTGTTGATGTTTACTTAGAAAAAAGAAAAACTAGGCAATATGTTGGACGCTTGAAACGTCAAGGAAGTAAGTATGTTTTCTGCTACGATGAGGTCTATGCATACGGTGATCGTTCGATCTCTTTAGGTCCTGATCTTCCTCTTTCTGCAAAGAAATTTACATCTAAAAAACTTTTCCCCTCTTTTGAAGATAGAATTCCTTCAAAAAAAAATCCAGCTTATAAGGAATATTGTACCGATGTCGGTATCGATCCATTGGAAAAAGATCCGCTTATACTAGTGGCCACACTAGGACACAAGGGACCATCATCTTTTATATGTATACCAGTCACAACAACAAAATCATTTCAAAATGACGACCTTGTAATATTTAGAAAAGAATTGAATCTTTCCGTTAGAGAATTTGCCGATCTTTTTGATTTTTCATCAGCAACTATTCACCGGATCGAATGTAAAAAAAGTAGTGGAAAGGATGCCATAAAACGAATTGAAATTTACTATTATTTTCCCAATGTGGCATTATATGAAGTTGAAAAAAATGGATTTAAAATTAATGACAGTAAGAGGGAAAAGGTAATTAAAATTCTTAAGGACAAACAAAAAAAAATGCCTTAGTGCCTTAGGGTGCCGGCCGACTTATTTTTTCAAAAAAATATACCTGATCAACCTATCAACTCCTCACCACTATTATTTAAAGAGTTTGAACGAACATGAATATTATATTTTTTGATTATTGCATGAAGATTAGTTCTTTGAATTCCAAGCATTTTAGCGGCCAAAGAGACGTTGCCGTTAGTACGCTCTAAATTTTGAATTATAAAATTTTTCTCCAATTCCTTTATGGTATCATCTTGAACTTTATGTTTATAATTTTTAAATTCTTCCCAATTAAGATTAGGATCTATTATATGGTTATCTGAATTATCATTATCTCTCTCTCTCTCTTTATCTCTATCCTTATCTCTATCCTTATCTTTACCATTTTCATTGGTAATAAAATTAATCTCTCGCTCTATATGTTTTACTTCTACTACTTCATCATCTACTAAAATGGTTATTCTCTCTACTGTGTTTTTTAATTCTCTAACATTTCCTGGCCAAGGATACTCACTAAATTTTTCTAATACCTCATCACTAAAACACTTTAATTTCAAATTATTATTTTTATGTTTAAAATAAGTTAAAAAAGTATTGGCCAAATATGGGATGTCCTCTTTTCGCTCTCTCAAAGGAGGAATATTTATAGGCACAACATTTAAGCGATAAAATAAATCCTCTCTAAAGGTTCCCTCTCTCACCATCTCGCTTAAACACTTGTTTGTGGCCGCAATCAATCTTATATCTACAAAACGCTCTTTTACATCACCAACTTTACGAACATTTTTTGTTTCCAAAACTCTAAGCAGAGTACTCTGAATCTCTTGACTAATATTTGAAATCTCATCTAAAAATAAAGTTCCATTACCAGCAACTTCGAAAAGACCAAGCTTAGTAGAGATTGCTCCGGTAAATGATCCTTTCACATGTCCAAATAATTCTGATGCCAGCAAAGTAGGTGTAAGCGCACTACAATCACAGGCCATAAAAGGAAAATCTCTTCTCGGACTCACATTATGGATTGCACGAGCAACCATCTCCTTACCAGTACCACTTTCACCAGTAATTAAAATTGTTCCCTCACTTTGGGCCACACGTTCAATTAGTGCAAACATCTGTTTCATTACTGAACTTATACCTATCAGCCCATGAAAATTTTCAACATACAACTTACTTTGCTTGGTACCATCAACTCTTTTTGATCTTCTCTCTAAAATTGCAGACTTTCGTAATGTATTTACGATACTTTTTAAAATTTCATCAGGAGTAAATGGCTTACTTAAATAATCAAAAGCTCCCAATTTAATTGCTGATACTGCTGAAGGTATTGTCGAATAGCCAGTAATAATAATTACCTCTAATTCAATATTTTGACTCTTGATCTCCTTTAACAAATCAAGCCCATCGATATCAGGCATGATCACATCTAAAAGCAAAATATCATATTCTCCACTCAATGCTCTTTTACGTCCTTCCTTTGGATCCTGACAGAAAGAAAATTTTAAAGATCGATGTTCTAAAATTCTTTGATAGCTTATTCCTACTATCTCTTCATCATCGATAACTAAAATCTTAGCGCATTTTAATAGCTCTTTGTCTGGCATATTTTTGTACAAGTCACTATCCTTACATTGGCATTGCGTGTTTTTCATTATTAAACTCACTCTCTTTTACTGAAGGAAAAGTTATAGTAAAAGTTGTTCCAATATTCTCTTCACTATCTACTCTTATTTTTCCAGCATGTTTTTTTATGTTACCATAAACCACACTAAGCCCAAGGCCTGTACCAGTTCCAACTGGCTTGGTAGTATAGAATGGTTCAAATATTTTATCCAAATTATCTTTTTTAATTCCAGTTCCAGTATCGCTAATTTTGATTTCAATATCATCATCACGATTTGTAGTCATAACTGTTAACATCCCATCTTGGACACGATGATGTTCACCCTTTTCAACCATGGACTCTAAAGCATTTAAAATCAAATTAAGCATCACCTGTTGAATTTGATTTTTATCTCCTACCATTTTCTGCAAATTCTTTTCTAGATGGCAGTTAAATTTTATTTTTTTAAAATCTTTTTGTCCATGCACCAATAATTTCACCTGATCTACTACACTATTTAAGTCAAGTATCTCTTTGTTCGAAGGTGACTGTCTTGAAAAATCCAAAAGACCGCGAGTGATCTCTCTTACTCGTAAAGTCTCTCTGATAATAATCTCTAAGTCAGCACGATCCTCATCATTCATGTGCTCCTTTTCCTTCAAGAGGTGAGCGAATGTCATCACTCCAGTTAAAGGATTGTTCACTTCATGAGCAACTCCGGCCGCCAATCGTCCAATCGATGCTAACTTTTCACTTCTCGAAAGTTGGGCATTAGTTGATTCCTTTAACTCAAACTCCCTCCTATCAAAGGCATCTAACATTTTATTGATAGTCACTGATAGTGTCTCAAAGTCTTTCTTATATGGCCCACTCAAGCGAGCATTCCTCTCACCAGCAACAACTTTTTTAATCACTTCAATAATCTCTTCAATTGGTCGTAATATGGATTTAGCTGTAAAATAATAGCTGACTATTGTGATAATAATTACGGCAAATAAGATAGCTGAAAATATTACAATCAATCTTCGCTCAGGACTGACAAATGGTGTTTTCAGTAAACCAACATAGAGTGCACCAATAATTTTATTATTCACATCTCTAATCGGCCCGTAAGCACTAAAGTAGTAATCATTGTAAACAAATGCCTCTCCAATCCATTTTTCTCCCGCCAACAAAACCTTATCATAAACTCTTTCGCTCAACCTACTTCCCAATGCTCGCGAACCATCATCTCTCACAACATTAGTAGCGACTCGCACATCATTTAAAAAGATGGTAGCAGTTCCCACATTCTTTCCTTGAAAAACATCATCTTGAAATATTTGATCTTTGATTTTATCTACCAATTGATTGGCATTATTTATAATTCTAGCGGCAAAAAGATGTCCCTTAACAACTGTCTTCTTATAATCAACACCAACTGGAGAGACTGCCGCTATCGCCAACGCTCGTTCCTCCAAGGAGTTATTTTCATTAGTAGGAACCTGCTTTGCCATTTTGGTTGGAATAATTTTTATTCTGGCCCTCTCTAAAACATCCTTCCCATCATTTTGCAAAAAATTCTTCGAGATAATCATACTTCCGCTGATACTACTCTTTTCCTTGATTGCTCTCTGGAAAATTGAAAGTCCGCTGATATTGTCACCATATTTTTGAGGATTATGAGCACGATAAAGCACATTTCCTGAAGCATCAGTAAGAGTTAGAATATCCAAGGAAAATTTTTTACGATAAAGATCAAGATATTTTTTTATATATAAAATATCATTATGTTCGATATGTTTGGCATTGTCAGCCTTGTCGGTATTGTCCGCATTATCTGCATTATCGGCATTATCGGCATTGTGGGCGACGTTGGGAACTCCAGCACTAATATTTCTTTCAAATGATAGCAAATTTATTATTTGGTCTAATTCATTTATACTATTTGAGTAAAGACTGCGAGCTGAATTTAGGTCTAAACTAACTCGGGTTTGAACCTCGTTTAAATATATTTTATCAAAATATATTACTGTCATTAATGCTAAAAAAACATAGAGTGAAATAACAACAATAATGAAACTTAAAAGGAGTTTCCTTCGTATCAACATCTTTTAAATACACCTTAAAAAAAATTTTGCTCTTGCAGGGGTTATAAAAACATACCCTCAATTCGTCAATCAGATAATCGTTTTCTACATAAAGGATATTTTGAAAAATCATTGAACATTAATTTTCATGATCACCATCATCTTTTCCCCTTATTTTCCACTTATTTTCCACTTAAAATGACACGCAAACTTCCGAGAACCTGGTCATCAAAAAGAAACAAATTTTTCACTCTGCAATTATACTTGTCCTCAAAACTCAACAATATTCTCAATTATTCACAAATATTCACAAATATTCACAAATAGAAATTCAAGTGGCCGCTAAAATCAATCCATGCAATCATAAAATAATATCAACAAAATTAAATACTATCACCCTCTTAAGGAAACAAAATGATTCTCTCTATTTTCAATCTATTTAATATTGGTATCGGCCCATCAAGCTCTCACACCGTCGGTCCTATGAGGGCGGCACTCTTTTTCATCGAAAAATTAAAAAAATATCAACACTTCTCCTCTGTAGAAAAAATTCAAGTGGAACTCTATGGATCGCTCTCACTCACAGGCAAAGGCCATAACACGGACAAAGCAATTATCGCCGGCCTCTCTGGTGAAATTCCCGAAGAGACTGATCCTCAAAATGTCACTCACACCTTTAACTCTGTTCTCGATGAAAAAAAAATTAATTTAAACAAAGAAAGATGGATCTCCTTTGATTACAACACTGATATTATCTTCAATCAAAATTTTTTACCCTATCATCCCAACGGATTAATCTTTTATGCCTATATTGGTGATCAATGCGTATATAAAAAAACACTCTACTCTATCGGTGGTGGTTTTATTGTCGGTCACAAATCGGCAGTTGCAGATAAAATAAAAACAGCAACCATGATAATTCCTCCCTACATCTTCACCACTGCCAACGAACTATTAAGTCTATGTAAAGAGCACAATTTAAAAATAAGCGACATCGCTTTACAAAATGAACTGGCCTTACGTACTCCTCCGCGAATTGATCAAAAGATAAAATTAATTTGGGATACTATGAAAGATTGTATCAACCGAGGAGAAACAACTGAAGGCACACTTCCAGGTCGTTTAAATGTCAAAAGACGCGCCAAAGATTTTCATCAAAAACTTTGTTCAAATCCAGAATCATCAATTAAAGACCCCTTACGGATTATTGATTGGGTAAATCTCTACGCTCTCTCTGTAAACGAAGAAAATGCGGCCGGTGGTCGAGTAGTTACTGCTCCCACCAATGGTGCTGCCGGAATTATTCCCGCCATTTTAATGTATTACGAAACATTTTGTAACTATCGTGGATTTGATGACATCAAAAGATTTTTTCTTACGGCCGGAACAATTGGCATACTCTACAAAATCAACGCTTCTATCTCAGGAGCAGAAGTTGGTTGCCAAGGAGAAGTTGGTGTTGCTTGTTCAATGGCGGCCGCAGGGCTTACGGAATTATTAGGAGGCACTCCCGAACAAATTGAAAACGCTGCTGAAATCGCAATGGAACACAATCTTGGTTTGACTTGCGATCCAGTCGATGGCCAAGTTCAAATTCCATGTATCGAGAGAAATGCAATGGGCGCAGTCAAAGCAATCAATGCCGCCCGCATAGCGATGCTTGGACAAGGCCATCACAGCGTCTCACTCGACAGTGTGATGAAGACGATGAAAGAAACAGGGCTCGATATGAAAGCAAAATACAAGGAGACATCTCAAGGCGGATTGGCAGTCAACATCACCGCATGCTAACTCAACCCGCATGCTAACTCAACTTAAGATTTTCATAAAAATCCCGATAAGTTAATCACTGACATCGATTATTAACATCATTAAGGATTGAGAATGAAAATTAAAACTATAATTTTTATTTTATTTACATTTACATTCACAGTCACATTCACAGTCACGGCCACATTCACAGTCACAGTCACAACAATATCTATTTACATCTCTTGCCTTACTCCATCTGTGATTGCTTCAGATTTAATTGCTCCAGAATCAGAAAAACAAATTAAAAACAACAATTGCGATCCAGCTAATTCAAAATTATTAGACGAAAATTTAAGCAATCTAAATAAAAAAAACAAATATGTAAATTTAATGCAAGTTGAAGAATTAGCAAAAAAAAGAATGAAACCCCAAGAGTATAAAAATTTTAAAGATTGGTTGTTAAATTTTAATTTTGCTGATCGTATAAAGATATTTTTAGACAATCTTGCTTCAGATACTTCATATCCCATAGCTTCCAATCGCTACGATATAAATAAAACAACTGGTAAAGCAGAATATCCATTTGATGGATATAAAGCGGCCAGAGAAATTTTATTTAACTTTAATCTAAACAATAATGGATTGAATATGGATATCTTGCAAGAAGCTCATCGATCAATGTTATCGAAAGAAAGTATCGATGCTTTCAGAGAAGAATTGCCTGGCATGAGAGGAAATTCTGAAAATACATCACTTGGCAAATTGGGTTTAATCAGAGTGACTGATGTTGGATTTTCGATAAATGATTATCAAGCTTGTGATTTTCACATCACCTATCATAAACCTACAGATGTAAATGATAAAAAAATATTTCCCGCAATTGTTTTAACAAAAAATAGTGAAGATATATACTCTTATTATCTCAAGGACAATACCATTAGCTCTAACAAAATGGATATTTCCAAAACTAACTTTCTTGAATTTATAAAAAAGATAAAATCTACCTTTACAATTAGCACTGAACTAACAAAACAACAAATCGACATTAATAATATGATCGATTGTACTTATATCACCAAGAATGGTGGACATATTCATCATAAAATAGGTGCTCTATTGCCTCTTTTAAAAGAGGATCATTTCCTGGAAAAACCATCAACCTATGAAGAATTAGTGAACTCAATAAATAAAGATACAAATATAGGGCTTACATATATTCCTTCTCTTGGAAGAATTAATTATCCTTCATATAAATATAATACTCATACACATGTGACCAACGAGTTTTCATCTTTAATAAATAATTTAAATAAAAAACTTAAAGATTTTGAAGAAAATAATGGCACAAAAGAAAATATCGCTGATGCTGTGGCCGATTTCTATCACGATTTTGTTTTACTTCATCCATTTGCAAATGGAAATGGTAGAACAGCAAGATTAGCGATAGAACGAATTTTAAATGAATACAATATGCCAGCACCCATGTGGATTCATTGGGGTGAGGATATAGAATTAGGTAAAGAAAACAATCGAACTCATTTTAAAGAATCAATAAAACTAATGGACTGTTTTTACGAAAATGTTAAAAACAATCTAAACAAAGGTGCTTCTTATAAAGATATAGCAACTCCCTTCTTTGCAGGTTTAACAACAAAACATTTGCAAGAGATTGGAAAAGATCACAACATAGGAAACTTTGATCCTTTGGAATTCACAAGATGGGTGTATGCTAATTCAAAGTTAACTATCAAAACAAAAGGCAAAGATGGACAAATCGATGCCTTGAAAAAATATTTTGAATGGAAAAAAAACAACCATGAGAATGTTTGTCTGGTAAAAAGTAATCTTCACTTCGGAAAACTATCTACAAATGAAGAAAATTACAAACAAAAATTAGATGACAACTATGATAGTAATAATATTTATTGGGGAAGCAAAAAAGAAAATCTAGATAATAATGAAATTTTTAAAATGTTTGAAAAGTTAGATAGCGCTACAAGCGGAAATGGTTTTGCACTAGAAAAATTTAAAAATGCAAGTAATAACGATAAAGCAAATATAATTGAAACTCAATTTGATAATTTCAATATAAATTTAGTTCGCAATAAAGATAACTTACTAGATATATATAATAAGCATCTCTCTACACATGGGTCTACTGATAGCAATATGCTTACAACATATGCAAACATTACAATGGCCAATAAAGCGATAGAAGAAGATAATCCTAAAAATATGAAACAAGATTATTCTAAAGTTATTTTCAAAGCACACAAAAGAAAATGTGCTGTAATTAACGATAATTCTGGTAAAACAGTACACTATCTTGGTGTAGACCCTGAAAGCATTGATGAAGTAATAATCAAAGATTATGATAAAAATGGTGAGTTTAAGAAATTAAGAATAGCAAAACGAGATAAATATAATAAATTAATTTTAAATGAATTTACTGACGAGGAAGGTAGAAAATTATCAAATGAAAAACCTATTGAATATACTATTAATTTAAATGAAGGAATTAAAGCGACCAATTATAGTAACAATAACAATAACAATAACAATAACAATAACAATAACAATAACAATAACAATAACAATAACAATAACAATAACAATAACAATAACAATAACAATAACAATAACAATAACAATAACAATAACAATAACGAATATGATAATCAAAAAAATATCTTACTTAAAAACACAAAACCAGAAAAAAACGATCACTATCCAGTAATTTCACTTCTAAACGATAATAAATTGCACTTGTTTAATAAGATCAATAATGACGAAAATAATATTGAAGAAAAAACACTTCTAATTTCCAAAGATGATTTTTTATCTGCAATGAACTTAGATCCTCGCATTTCTTTTAATAACACCAATCTTTCACTTGATAATAAAAAACGCAATCTACTTAATTCATACAGAGATCGCGTCAGAACCGAGGAAGATTTAATTAATTGTAATACTTTTAAAAATAATAAAACCAGCATTGATTTTTGTAATAATATTGATAGTGCTTTAACAAACAATAATTGCTCTCCAAATGACAATAAACAAGCATCACGTTTATGCGAGATCATTAAATCAATTAAAACTTCATCCAACAGTAAAAATATCTGTGAAGATCTTTCTCCTAAAACTTATACTGACAAAGAGATAGGATTTTGCAACGGATATCATTATTTTAACAAAAAAATTACCCCACCAAATTCTAAACAAACATCTGATGATAAAAAAAATAACTATGCTGAAATTATTTATAAAACATTTCAATATGCAAATAGTGGTGGTGATTGCAAACATTTAATAACAAAACCACCAGAAGATAATTTCTCTATTCAATTTTTAAATGAAATCAGAGGTATTTGTTTAGGAGCAAGGATTTCATTATGGGATAAAACAAATGAGTTAAGTCAGGTTATAAACATAATAGAAGAAAAACTTGAAGATAAATTAAAATTATATTTAGATGATTCATTATGCACTAACAAAAGCAGCAAAGCAAACATAGGCGAAGCAGAAAATATTCAAAATACTTTATTAAATACTTTACATAATTCTAACAACAAAAAATCAGAAGATATTGATATTCAAACAAAAATTGAAATAGACGATCAAGAGAAATGTAAAAAAATTCTCGATATTGCTAGACCATTAGAAGAAGATCTCGAAATGTACCATTATGGTAATACAACAACTTGTAATCAAGGAAGTAAAAATTTTGAAAACACAATCGTTGTAAATAGAAATGAGAGAGACTTTCCTGGTATACAAAATGTAGCTGGATGGGGTCTATATGTTTCACTTAATCCATTTGATAGCTCTCAGTATGGAACAGAAAAAAGCCAAAACCTTTGTGTAGTGACATTTCCAAAAGGATTAAAATTTTTGGACTTAAAAAACGCAAAGACCATGTTACAAATAAATACTGCTGTTGGAGGAATTGGAGAGAAAGAATTGTTAAATTTAAAATGTATTAAAAATATTCTTATAAACTATGGTGGTGGCAAAGGTTATTGGCAAGTTTATAAAGCAGATCCTAAGGATCATAAAAACGCTCCAAAAACCACATTAGCTACTGATTTAAAACCTGATGAAATGTATCGTCTCTATATCAAAATTTTAAATAGTAGTATTGATGACAAAGTAAAGTATGCAAATACACTTATTCTAAAAAAATTAAAGGACAAACTAGAGGAAAAAAAGTATTTTAAAACTTTAGAAAACACATTAAAGACATTTAAAAATTCCTGTTCATCAAGGGAAAGTCGAAAAGTAGATAATGTAATACATTTAATTAAAGATATGAAAATGACTTCATCAATAGATATTAAAAGTTGTTTAAGAAAAAATAAAGAAAATATTACCTATAAACTAAGCAAAGACAAACCTACATCCTGTGAAATATTTTTTAATAAAAAATTAATATTGGTAAACTATATCTCAGATAAAACAAATAATAGCGATAATAATAATTGCGGCAATACAGAATTAAAAAGCATAGAAAAACAAAGTGAATTAGCAATAACTGATATAGGATTTCAATCTAAAGATGAAATAAAAAATATTTTAAAAAAGGTTCCTACAAATGAAGCTGAAAAATACATCTATAGCAACAAAAGCAAGAATAGCGAAGAAAATAACACATTTAGAGTAGTTGTTCCTCATATGTCTAATACAGGAAAATTTATCGTAGAAAATTTCAAAACAAAAGATGCTGCATTGGAATACATTAAGACCAATGGAGTAGTTGAATTTAATCCATTTCTTGACACTGTAATTATGAAAGCTAATGCTATTCAAAATGCTTTAGGTGGAGGGAAAACAACCAATAATGATAATCTAAAAGAAAAAATAATAAATAAGTTTTTATCTACGGCCAATCAGCAAAAAGATGAAGGATATGATTTCTTTTCTTCTACAAGTGACATTATTCAGTTGCAATCAGATGGTACCATCTGTAGTGATCTCGATAGGATCTTTAATGATAGTAATAAAAAAGAATTAGCAACATGCTCATTGCTTGCAAGAGGTTCTTCACCTAGAAGAGGTACTTCAACTAGAAAAAGTTCTTCAACTGAATGTCGTATTGCCTGTAACAATATTCGATTCTATATTAAGATGGAAAAATTTGGGCGTCCAAATGATAATATAACAATCAGATAACTTTTCACCTAGAATATCTTCTTGAATAACTACAAAAAGAATATTATATAAAATTATCTCTTTATATATATGAAAACATTTTATCTTTAAAAAAATAAAAAACGAGGTTTGTTATGTTTAAAAGTAATTTATTATCCATATTAGTTATTTATTTTCTTTGCTTGAATACCATAAATACTTCTTTTGCAGATGTTATTAAAAGTGATATGCCATCAAAAAAAGTATTACAACAAGAAGGTGACTCGGTCATTTTTTGGCAACCACAAGCAATTACCTCCGTAAATAAAATATCGCCAGAGAATACCTTGCCTAAATCATTTACAGAGTTAACTAATTTTATTTTACGCTCACCTGATCAAGATGAAGCTGGAAGTTGTCTTTATATGGCCATAACAGGAATTGTAGAGTGGTGGCTTGCAAAGCTTCACCCTGAAACTCCAATTGTACAAGATGGTGCTTACGATTTAAGCGAACGTTATTTAATGGGCATTGCTGGCATGGAGGAAGATAATGCTGGACTACCTGACTGGCGAACAGATTCCATTTATTTATTTAATCTCAATGGGAATAAATGTTTAAAAAATACTACCTATCGCTTTACAAAAGGTTGGTACAAGGGAGAAACCTACAGCAAAGTTCTTTATCCAGCAAAACCATATGAAGAAGGTGCTTCATATGGAACTTTATTCAATTGGATAAATCAAATTCCTACTACATCCAATAATGGTTATGTTAATCTTCCACTATTTGAGAGAGAAATTATCTTTGCAGACCCTGAACATAATCAATGGAATGTTGGAGTTACACCTGCTAATATTGTTGAAACAGTAAAAAATACTTTGCTTACCAAAAAAGCTCCAATACTAGTTATTTATAATCACAACAGCTACTGGCATGCTGTCTACATTATAGGTTACGATGACAATGCTTATAATTACGAATGTAGGTATACTGAAAACTTTAGAACTACTATAGTTCAGAGAGCATTAGAGCTTGAAGAGGCGGCAGATGAAGCTACTGACCTTTCTGTAAAAGAGGCGTACACCATTCGTGCAAAAAGAGCGAGAGAGGCAAAAGATAAAATTGAAAAAGCTTATGCTAAAAACGATGGTTGCACTAGTTCTTATGGTGGGTTTTTAATTAGAGATTCAATTTATCCTGATGAAAATGGACCTTTCTATGATTATGATCTTTCTATTAGTGGTGAAGAAGCTCCCTATTCAAAAAAAATAGTATTAAAAGAATATGATTGGTTAAGATATTTTGCAAATCATATATCAGTAATTACTACAAAATAAAAATGAGAAATATTAACTTTGTTAAAGCATTTCGAGATAATTATATCTATATCATAACAGGATCTTCTAATAATTATGCAATCGTTGTCGATCCTGGTGAATCCTCCTCTGTAATAGGTTATTTAAGTAAAAAAAAGTTACAGCTATGGGGAATTTTTATTACTCATCACCATCATGATCATACTGGTGGTATAAAAAAATTAAAACAAAAATATCCTGAAGTGAAAATTTTTGCTGGAGCAAATGAAAAAGTACAAATAGCTAATCAAGATATTTATTTAAATGAAAATGATCTGATCAACACACCATTAGATAATCAACCATTCTGCGTTTTAGATGTTCCAGGACATACTCACGGACATATTGTTTATTATTGGAAGAGTGATAGTGAAGACAAGCAAAATTTCAATCATCTATTTAGCGGTGATCTACTCTTCGGGGCCAGCTGTGGAAATATCTTTGAGGGTACTCCAGAGCAAATGTTTACATCACTTCAAAAAATTCGGAAATTACCAGCTACTACTAAAATTTGGTGTGCTCACGAATACACATTAGATGGATTGCACTTTGCCTGTAAAATAGAACCAAACAATCTACAAATTGCCAAGAGATTGCAAGAAACAAAAACAAAATATTCAAATGAAGAACCTACTATTCCTCTTATTTTGGAAATTGAAAAAGAGACAAATCCCTATTTGCGATGGGACGCTCCCTCACTACAAAATAAATTTAATACGAAGGGAGATGATCTACAATGCTTTTTACGTCTTAATGAATTAGAATAAATAATAATTAATTATAAGAATGGAGATAAAATGAGATCTTTGAATTTTCTAACTAAAAATTTATATTTCTGCTTCTTATGCATGTTATGCATGTTATGCCTTTTATGTTTATCAGGATGTGGTGATAATAGCTCAACATCTACTGCTACTACTACTCCATCTGCAATTATTTCTACTATAAGTGAAACAAAAAGTGTCTCCTCTACAATAGTAGCAAATCAAGGAGGAACAGTTACTTTAGATGATTTAAGTGCAATAATTAGCGCCAATAGATTACCAACAAATGCCACTATTAGAATTTCGAAAGTTGCCATCTCAAATGATCGCACTGTTAGTGGAGCAAATGATGTAACCTCCGCATACGTTTTATCAACTACCTCTTCCACTAGCGCTTTAGAAATCAATAATGGAACCTCTATTACTCTAGAATTTAAAATTAACAATCTTAATATCAATCCTAACCTTTTACGACTAGTTTTTTGGAATGGTAGTAGTTGGGTAGAATTAGCATCGACATACAATTCTCTTCGTCAAGTGGTTACTATCAACCTCGGAATGATTCTTCCCTATGGTACAACAATTTATTATTGCAATAAAAATGGGGAGCAATTACATGCTGCCAGAAGAGGTATTCATCGAGGAAATAATACAGTTAGTGAGTTTGTTGCATTAAAAGTAGTCAGTGTCTTTATCACTAATGATAATGATAATGATAATGATAATGAAAATGAAACATCCATCAACGCCAATGAAAAGTCGATAGGTCTAAAGAGCACTACTAAAGTAGAATCAACTCATTTTACTGTTTCCTATAGTAAATCTAGTGATGCCGCTTTAGCGGAGAAAGTTTCTACTGTGCTTGAAAATGCTTATACAAATATAGTAACCACCATGGGATTTAAATCACCTGGAAGATCTTCATTGGGTGATAGTAAGTGGCCAGTCTTTATTAAAGAATTAGATGATGCTTATGGAAGGGCGGATAGTAGCAATTATATTGAAGTGGCATCTGGAACCTCAGTTTCTACTGATGCCGAAATTCAAGATTTATCACACAGCTGTCATCATGAATTTTTTCATCTAGTACAATATCAAACTTTAAGGAGTGCAGGCAATGGACCTAATGATGGTTTAAGTTGGTTTGATGAAACCAGTGCAGATGCTATCGGTTATTATGCTAAAAATGGTATAGGTGTGAGATTAAGCGACAGTGATTCTGAAATGGGATATTTTAATCAACGTCTAGATCACGATGCCTATGTTCCAAATAATGAGGACTATGAATATAATCACTATCCTTTCATAGAATACATCTTGGAAACTTATGGGTACGTTAAGTTTAGAAATTTTTTTGAAACTTTTTATTCTTATAGAGAAAATAATAAAGAAAATATTAATTTGAATACTATCGATAGAGCAGCAAATGCAACTATCGGCAAAAATATCACTGGAACTTCGGGAATATTTTGGGATTTTTATCGTGATTACTTTATTGCTGGAGTAGTCTTTAATAAAAATAAATTTTTAAATTTAGGAAGTAGAAATAGTGGAACTCCTATGGACATTACTGATGGATTAATTGAAGACGATGATCAAGGAGTGACTTTAGTAGATTTAAGTTCTCAAAGAACATATGCCAGTAAGGATTTTAAAATTTTGCGTCTTTCAGGTCAGGTGATACTCTTTCGCTATAATGGAAACACTGTTAGTGGAAGTGGACGAAATTTAACTATAAATATCAAGTCAACTGCAGCAGCAGATACTAGTGGCCGCATTCAACTTCATCCATACAAGAGAGTTTCAGGGGCATTACAAATAGCAGGATCAGGATCTGTACAAGAAGTTTTATCCGGAGAGAATAAAAGTGTAAGCTTTACAGGTTTGGGAACAGACATACATGATATTTATGTTGTTCTTACTAACACTTCTCATCTCAGTGATGATTATGTTGTTACCATTTCGGCCGAACTTATTTAATAATTTTAAATCAATTTAAACACTCACCAACTAAAGATTTTACATATCTTTCAAATAATACAGAGTTAGTATGATCGCTGTAAAAACCCTTTAATACATAAGGGGTTCGTGGATTAACTTTCAAAAATCTTTTTATATGTTCTGCAAAAGTAAGTATCCCGAGAGGGTGAGAATAAACCTTAATTCCAGTAAAGATAGGCCGATCTAGTAGTTCCTCAATCATCAAAAGAGATATTTTATCCTCAGCATTCTGATAATTCTTCCAAACCTCATTACTGATCTTATTAAAATATTCTACTCCCTTAGTTTTCATTTCATTTGCTGCCTCTTTGGTCACAGAAACAACCATAAAATTCTCTCCTCTGGCATTACTGTAATCTAAATATTTTTCACCATAAAGATTTTGGAGATAACCTCCAATACCAATAAAAGCGGCCGGTCCCAATTCTGCCAACATGTTAGTTTTAAAAAATCTCGTATTCTTCTCAATTATACCTTTAAATTTATGCTCGATATTTAAGGAGTGAAATGGATTTTTGCTGTAATCTATGCCTTTTATACCATCACTCCAAGGGCCAACAATAATCTCGTCATGATTAAAGTATTTATTAAATGATTGTCCATATAACTCCTTTTGGGCCGCCAACTGAGCAACTTGCAAACCTACAGCACATTCCGCTGTACATTTTTCATTAAAAAAACACTCAATCGCAGACTTAGGATCTTTAATGGCCATAATACAACTATGACCAATTTTTTTCCACTCACTATCAGGTGCCTTACAAAAATCTTCATCGAAAATCCCATATCGAAAATTTCCATTGTCATTAGTATTTTTAACTATTTTATTAACCGCATTTTTCACAGCTACTGCCAATTTATGTTTGTAAGCACACATAGATCCGCTTGTTAACAAAAGTTCTTCAAAAAAATTATTTTTATTGATTTTATCTTTAAGATCCTTCGCGATTTCATCAAAGTTAGGAGTGGTAGATGAGTGAGAAATATTTATAACTAGATCGCCGCTATCTTGTGCCTCCTTAATGTTATCACGAGAGCAAGCAATTCCCTCATTAATGGAGATTGTATTTAGTCTATTTGATATGTCCTCTTCCTTCAGTATCTGAACTTGCACCCGCCAACCAAGCTCTTTTAGTGCCAAATATTGACAACGTTCATTTTTTTCTAATTTATTAATGACATTTTTTTCAAATTCTGCATCACTGGCATTACCTCGGTTATTTTGATTAAAAATCAGAATACAAAATAAAAAGATTGTAAAAAAATATCGCATAAGATTTTCCTTCTTAAAATTTATTTAATATTGTTATTTATGATTTATTACAATGAAATGATATCACTCGTAGGTGATTGATTAAATCAAGAAGAGATTTTCTTTTTTTACTTATTATTTACCAATATTTAGATGATCTAAATAAAAGATATTTAAAATTTTAGTGTGTAATTAATTGGCCAATGGCACGAGGCCAATGGCACGAAGGATACTTTAGATTAATTAAATATTTTGATACGCTATTTAATAATATTTAATATACGCTTTTTTTTGTCAAATATACTGTATATACTTATAGTGTATTCTTGTATTATACAAATATTGATTATTAAAATAGAAAAAAAAATGTACTATATACTAAGTACTTAGTACTTAATACTTAGGCAATAAACAAAATATCAAGGATCTAATATGGGAAGAAAATGGGCCAACATTAAAGACAAGAAAGCTTCTATGGATAAACAAAGAAGTCAAGTTTACACTAAACTTTTAAAAGAAATAACTTCCGTAGTAAAAAAATCTGGTGGTGATCCTGAAGCAAATTTTATGCTTAGGATGGTTCTGCAAAAGTGCCGTACATGTAATGTACCAAAAGATAATATTGATCGAGCAATTAAAAAGGGTCTTAGTAATGAGGGAGATGATTACAACGACATTACTTACGAAGGATATGGACCTAATGGAGTGGCCATCTTTATTGAAGCATCAACAAATAACGTCGCCAGAACTATAGGAAACCTTAGACCATTCTTTAAAAAGTATGGTGGAGATATTGGAAAAGATGGATGTCTACAATTTATTTTTGAACGTAAGGCAGTCTTTGAATTAAAACAAAATGATATTAATGAAGATGATTTTACTTTGGCCATGATCGATGCAGGTGCCGAAGATATTGAATTCGAATCGGGAGATATTACTGTCACAGCTTCCATGGAAAAATTTGGATCAATTCAAAAAAAATTCGAAGAATTAAAAATTTCAGTCGATGAGGCCGGTCTTGAAAGAATTCCTCTGACATTTAAAAAAGTTAACCAAGAAGAGTTTACACTGGTAATGAAACTTATTTCTGCTTTAGAAGATGATGACGATGTAGTAAAAGTTTATCATAATATTGAATACGATCCTTCACTACAACTTAACATTTAATCAGTATTATTTTTTATATGAAAAATTTAACTACTGCTACCTCCATCACTACTCTATCCTTTTTATTATTTATTCAACTATTTTTCTCTTCTCTCACTTACTCTTCATCTGATTTTTTAGTCAAAATAAAAGGAGAAAAAGATGGTACTTATCTCTTAGGAAACTTAATCGGTGAAGGCAATTCAGGAATGATTCATGCACTTCTAACCTCTCAAAAAGAGGAAACTGATTGGATTGTAAAGATATTTAAAAAACGTCAAGGGTGTGCACGAGATGAAAAAATTGTTTCTATGATGATGGATGCTAGCGATTTGCCTTTTACAAAAACACATTGGGATGGACAACAAGATATTCTTATAAAAAAAAGAATTAGAGGAATAACCATGTCAGAATTTCTCGGCCAATTCAACAAAAAATCAGATTTCGATCAATCACCTAATAATAGCAATACGCAATTAAAAAAATTAGAAGAACTACTTTTAAAACTTATGATCAGTGGAATTTACTTTCAAGATATTCATTGTAGTAATATCATGTTTGATACTAAAAAAAATGAGTGGTTTATCGTCGATGCCAATATCCCTCATGATAATGGCAAAAATTTTATATCCAAATACACTCACCCCAATAATATTATCGATCTTTACGAGGGTTTTTATTTATATGAATTTGATAATTGCGTAGGAAAATCTAACCTTCAAAATTCTTTTAATCAATGGATTCGTAAACTTGCAACTAAGGCCAAGGATGACCTGAAATCAAAAGATATCAATCTTCTCATTAATAAAGTTACAAGTGTTAAAAATAATTTTTTTGACTATAACATTAAAGCAAAAAAAATGTTAATAAAAGAGAAAGAGAAAGAGAAAGATTGTAGTAATAAAATTAATAAAAATACTACACCTATCTCACCAAAAATTTCAACTATTCAAAACGAAATCAACTTAATTTTAAAAGAATTTAAACCTTAATTAATGAATTCATTAATTCATTAATTCATTAATTCAAAAATAAACCTAAAACATACTTGTAATGTTTCCAAATTTTTTCTCTTTCACCTACATTCAAAATGCCTTTTTGCTTACACCACTTATCTTGAATCTTAGAAACCTCTTTCAAAGCATTCTCATAGGTTTTTTCAGGTCTATCTTTATCCACAATTGCGCTCTTAAGTTTTATTCCTAAACTAATTTGCTCTGCCGGGCCAAGATCAATCTTGGTTTGATCTATTTGTACTTTTGGATTTACAATCTTTACTATAACGGCAAGATGATCAATTAATGTTTGATAACTAGAGAGCACCTCTTGCTCAGGCATACCGCTACCACTACCGCCACTGCCACTACCACTGCCTTCACTCATCTTCCACAAATTAGATTCATTTTCTAAAACTCTAAATACTCTTTGCATTCTTTCCTGCAATTCAGAATCCATACGTTGATTATCTGTAGAGATTTGCTCAAAAGAACTTTTTAGTTGTTGAAGATCATGCAAACTCTTTTGCCAATCAAGGGTTATATATTCTCTTTCCATCTTTGAAAGTATTTGAAGTTTTTCACTTACTTTCTTTTGTTGTTCTCTCTTTAAACGTTCAAACTTTTCATTTTTTTGACGTTCAAAGCTGTTAATCATATTATTAAACTTATTATCCAATTCCCTATGAGGAATCTGCAAGTCATCCCAACTATCCTCTAGCTTATGAATGGCCGCTTGCTTTTCTTCAAAGTCTTCTAGTTTTACTTCATCTAGAGTATTTAATATCTCTTGTAATTCAGAAATTAGTTGCTCCTTTTGAGTAACCAACACTTGCTTCTCTTCATTTAGAGAATTAAAAAATCCATCACAAATACTTTTAAACTTTATCCACGGATCTTCAATAGTAGTACTCGCGCCAGCAGCACCAGTAGCGCCAGTAGTTACACTCTTAGGAATTGGACCTATCTCTTTCCAACGAGCACGCAAAACTTTTAATTTATCAATTTTGGTTTGTTTGTCATATGGTTCAGCGACTACTCGTTCAAGTTCTGCAAGTAATGCTTGTTTACGTATCAAATTTTCCTCTCGCTCCTTATCTCGCTCTTGAAAGAATTGCTCTTTACGTTTAAAAAATTTGCTCTTCAACTGATTAAAACGTTCAAAGCTCTCTTTCTCTAAAGCAAGTGGAATCTGACCAATGCTACGCCACTCTTGATGTAAAAATTCAACTTTCTCAGAGATATCTTTAAAATTAATCTCTTTATTTTCATCTAAAACTTGCAATACATCTTGCAATTTATTTACTACTTCATCTTTCTTTTGAGAGCACTCTTTGAAAATAATATCAGCACAACTTTTGAATTCATTATTTAACTCTTCAAATTGCTCTCTGGTTACTCGGCCAGCATCTCTCCACTTCGCTTGCAACTCCATCACTTTATTTCCAATAAACTCCTGGTTTATATCACTGGATAATTTCTTGATCTCTTCACAAAGATCTTTTCTATGTTTATAACTGGCCCATTCTTCCCAATGACGATCCTCTTTTTGTTTTCTGATAATCTCATAGAATTTATCTGCAGCGGCCCTATATCTCTTAATTAAATCTCGATTTAAATTGATATCTTTATCAATCTTATCAAATTCATCTTGAAGAGGTTTAATATTTCTGGCCTTGTTTTCTATCGATTTCTCAATTTCAACTACAATTTCATCTGCCCTTTGTTGTAATTCTTTTTCTTTTCTCTTACTCTCTTCAAAATTATTTACTGCAGTCTCGATACTATCTTTTAATCTGAACTTAATATTTTCAAATTCCTTTTTTAAATCTTCAACTCTTTCATCACCAATTTGTTGAATATTTTCAAATAATCCTTCAAATTCTTTCATCCTCTTGGCCGCTACATTTAACGAAACTCTCTTGCTAATCCAATCGTTATCAAATCTCTTTATCTCCTCAAATACTCTACTTAGGTGTTGTAGAACTCCAGCTTCTTTATCTCTCTCTTTATTTACAGTAGTAGAATTAGTAGTATCAGTAGCAGCGGTAGAAGTAAGCACGTGAGAAGAATGAGAAGTATGAGGAGTAGAATATGTTGAGCGATGGTATCCTAATGGAGATGCAAATTTTCCTTCCCATAAAATTAACTCTTCATCTCTTAACAAACTTATATCTAACTCTTTTAATGTCTCGATCGAAACTTCCTCTGCTCTCTCTTTCTTGGCCAGTAAATCTTGCATTTGCGAAACCAACTCTCGATATTTTCCAATATTCTCCTCTAAACTGTTTGCCAAAAGATCAAACTCACTCTTTAGTGGATGTTTACCTTTAGTATCAAGACGTTTCCATTTATTTATCATTCCACTAAATTCATTATATCCCTCTTCCCATTTTTTTTCAGTGATATATCCTTTAACTTGAGAGATGATGCTTGATAATCTTTTGCGAATCTCTGCCACCGATAGATTCTCATACTGTTCCTTCTTCTCCTCTAATCTCTGTTCTGCAAATTTACGAATTTTTTTATTTTTAGCACTAGTAAATAATCTCTTTAGAGTTTCTCCATCATTAATCCTATTGACCAACACCTCAAGCCCAGTAGAGAAATCAACATCTTTCAAAAATCTATAGATAATTTTTTCATCACTAATGTGACTTAAAATACTATTACATATCTCTACATACTTGCTATCTTTATCTTGTAACGATTCTTGAGTCTCTTTACTTCTTTCAAAATTTTTATAAAGTGAGAGTAACTTATCTCCATTCTTTATTCTACTAAGTAACGATTCTATTTCTTCTTTAGGCATGGTCAGCGCTTTTTCGCAGAGAATTTTCAAAATAAGTGTTTCAACGTAATTATGAATTTCCACGGCAAATGGATGATTTCCGATTTTATCAATCCAAGAGCTAAAAAAATTATAATCATCAATCTTCTTTAGAGCCTCTCTAATTACATCCTGAGCACTATCATTTAAAATTATCTCTTTTAATATATCTTTACTAACTATCTCCTTTAATGCCGACAAACGTTCCTTGGGATTACTATGTTTCCATCGAGGTGTAAAAAGATCTCTTATTTTCATCTTACCAACCCTTTAAAATTTTAGTTTTAATTACTCATTTATCATTTAATTATCATTCAATTATCATTCAATTATTAATTGTACCATTTACGTTTACTATTTTTATATTTACTATATTCGACACTTCATCAATCCAAAAGTCAACAGCAAGATCAACAGCGAGATGACTTATGAATAGGTCATCACCGTGCATATGCGCACATTCTGGCGATTTTCGCATATCTATTTTTTAAAGTTATTTTTCATTTATTACGATAAGTATGTATATCAAATTTGCAGTGCAGAGGAGAGAGTTTAATGAAATTTATACCAAAGGTACTTATAGTAGAAGATTCTGCTCTTGTAAGACACAATATCAAATCAGCATTTAATAATACTGAAATTGAATTTATTGAAGCATCAGATGGTTACTCCGCAATGGAGATACTCGAGCAAACTGAAGAGCAATTAGAAACTGTCGATTTAATCATTTGTGATATTAATTTACCAGGAATAAACGGACTAGAATTAATCACCGAAAAAAATAATATTAAAAATTATTTGCCCTACATCCCAGTTCTTATGATTACATCAACTAGTTCAGGTGAAGTAATTAGTGAAACTTGTAAACTTAATGTAACTGACATTCTCTTTAAACCATTCACCAATAAAGATCTTCAGTTAAAAGTCTCAAGCATTATTGATACTCTAGTAAATACTGATCTCACTATAAAACACAATACCATGATTATCGGTGCTTCTAATTTTCAAAGTGTTTTTTTTAAGAAAACACTAGAACAAATAGGCGCTAAAAAAGTGGAAATAGTAAATAACTTTCATGATGCTTGGACATTTATTGTTTCTAGTTCTCGCACTCCTTACGATCTTATCATTACCGATTGGCAAATAGGTGCTGAAGAGTGTATTCCATTTATAGAAAAATTTAGGAAAAAAAATGATTACCAAAATACTCCAGTTTGTATAACCATGTCTACATTAGATCCAAGCAAACTTCAGCAAATAATTAATATACCTTTATCAACTATCATTTATAAAAATATCAACAAAGAAGATCTTACGTTTAAAATAAGATATCTTTTTAATTTAAAAAATAAATCTATCGGCGACTAAAACTTAAAAAAAACGAAAATTTACTACTGCCAAGTTAAAGTAGTTTTATAATCTCCAGTGCCAGTAAAACTATTTGTAGAACTTGGATTATCACTACCTGATGTGCTATAGTTGCGCCCAGAAATTATTTTCAACCGCACTCAAGATAGCAAAAACAAGATAATAAAAACAAATCAAATTTTACACACACAACGAACTGATTTTTTGCTATTGTGTTCTACAAATTCCTTCAGTCCTGTTTTACCCTGGAAAATCATCTCTAATAGTCCTCCTCTTGATGTGATGTACATCCAAAACTCTTTATTATCCAAATCACTAAAAACTTGAGGAACGTAAGCAACATCTCCCATGCTCTTTCTCAAAGAATTGTAATTATCCTCATTTGCAAGATAACATCCTTGTATTTTACTGCAAAAATTAACAGCATCTTTAATGTACATCAACTTGTCAGTACCATCTTCATTTTTAACTGTCTCACCCCAAATAATATTCAGACTCATTTGTATCCAAGCATGATCACCTAATACTTTATGTCGTGGATCACTCTTTGTTATTTTTTTTGAGATGAATTTTACTCCAGCGGTAGTAATATATTCAACATTGCCAAATTTTTCTCCCCAATCACCTGTAAATCTCTTAACTTCATTTTCACTTAAAACACTCTCTTTGGTTTCATTTATATACTTCGACAAATTTTCAAGATAGCTTTCACTGACATCTTCCAAATCATTTACTTTTACTGGAGTCATTAACAAAAGATAATCTTCATAATTCTTGGCAATTTTTCTAAATCCCTCTTTTTTAAAATATAAATGCTTATTTTCATCTTTGATTTGTTCAAGAAAAGAGTTTAACTCTGATGGATTATGAGTTCTTAAATATAATTCCACTATTATTTTCATTCGTGGACTTATATTCGAGCTATCATCTGTAGATGCTGATGCTAGTGCTGGCATTTTGTTAATCTCAGTTGCAAGCTTATACTCATCATCTAAATAATATTTTTTTATCTCCGCAATCTCTTTACTAGAAGGATTCTTCGAAAACAAGCATTTGTTGATAGTATTTAAAACAAATCGATCAAATGATAATTTTCCATCTTCAATTTCCTCTTCGCTTTGTTTGAATTTATTATTATCAAGAAGCACTAAAGTCGATAAAAACTTTAAGTAGCTCTCCTTTGATTTACATATCTTGGATTGCTTAGATAATTTAATATCAATATACCTTGACGTTACTGAGGAACTCATCAGTGAATTAATAAAATTATTATTTCCCAAATTAAAATCACTTATCTCCACCCCTCTTAAATCCATATTTCGCAAATTTAGATCTTCAAATTCTTTTTTCAAAAGGTCATAACCGAAATATTTTGAATCTGAATCATTCTTCCAACTAAAATAATTAAAAATCCTTGAAAATAAAGAATTGGTCTTCTCAATTCCTAATTCCTTATTTGTTACAATATCACAAGTATCGTTGATATCGTTGATATCATTGCTATCATTTAACTTAACATAAAGCTTACCATCATTAATTATATATTCATCGCTAGCTAAAACTCTTGCACCTCCAAAACTAATGATGATTGCAATTAAAATAATCATATTAAAAATTAATCGTATATCTATTGTTTTCATAAATAAATCCTTTGTTTTAATCTTATAATTCCCAAACAAGATTTTTATCCTCATCAAAAAGTCTATAACGAGGATCATTTTTTTCAAGTTTCAAACCTTCTTTCTCGATTTTTTCTTTTAACCCAAGTTTTCTTTCTATCATCATCCCTCTTATTTTTTTCTTTCTCTCTTTTTGCCGATTATCATCCGTTGGAGTTTCAATTAATTTCTGCCAGTATGGATGTTTCTCATCAATAATTTGATCAGCATGACCATCACACACTTCACGGCCATCAACTATTGTTATCAATTCTGTATATTTAGTGTACAACTCACCTGTTAGCATATTCATATCCCCTTTGACTCTGTAACATCTTGGTTCTGAATATCTATTAGGTTCTACCATTTTAGTTCCTGAAAGATCTTTGCGTCCTCCCACAAGATGCATCCGTTTATTACAACCAGGACAAGTAACATGATCACAATTATCTGTCTTTCCATATGAAAGCTCACAATTATCAAAGGGACAAGGTCTGACATGATAATAGGGATCGTGTATTAATTGAACCCGAATATTTTCGGCCATCTGTTCACGTAACTTTTGTATTACATATTCTCCACAACTAATCTTCTCATTGTGGGCCCCTTTACATTTAGAACAATTAATCATTTCGCAATAAGGACATTTAAAGCATTTACTACATAAATTTCTATACTCTTCCGTAATATCCTTAAATGACATTGGACAATCATTGGTAGGACAAGAATAGTAACCATGATTTACCAATATATTTTTAACCTCTCTTAGTAATGTTTCAACATAAAATTTTTCTTTTTGAGCACACTCTTCAGTGCTAAATATTTTTTTCATTTCAGTAATAGTCGGTAAATGATTACATCCTTTCGCAATACACTTTAAAGGTTCTCTCTCTAATAATTTGTCCGAGAAGTGTTTGTGAAGACATGATTTGCATCCTTGATGTGAGCATCCCATTTTCACTATGGGATTTTCTTCACTCTCTTCATTATAGCAGCACGGACACTCTCCCTTTTGTTGTTCTATTATAAACCTACTATTCTCCTTATTATTGTCATTATCATTCTTAAAATCATTAATTGAAGCTGCCATTTTTATCAAATCTTTCTCTCTGCTGTATTCTTTATGATTGAGTGGATTTGCTCCAATCGTTCCAGTTTGCCACTTCTCTATGCGAGATATCTCACGTTCAAGATCTTTTGATAAATCTTGAAGAACAGATTTTTTTTTCAAATCAAGTTCCATCTTTAACAACCACTTTAATGTCTCTTCAGAAGAAAATGCTATCTCTTTTCTAATATAGCGTACATCTTCAAAGGATTTAAAATCTAATCCTTTAATAAAATCAAAAGATAACTGTCCAAACATTTTTTTTATTTCAGCTAAAATCTTTCGTTGCTCTTCTTGTTGTTGATTTTGTTGTCGATTTTGATTGTTTGATTGACGAACAAAGAACTTTTTAAAAAGTTCATTTGCCTTTTTTAACTCTTCAAATCCTCTAATGGTGGGAATAACTTTTGTAAGTATAGATAGGATACTCTTATTCCATACTGAACTATAAATTGGTTGGACTACTTGCTGATCATTCAAATCTATCATGCTAAAACTTAAATTCAACAAATGCTCCACTATTTTTACTGCAGAAATTTTTTTGTTTATTAGATTATTCACGAACTCATCAGATGTAAATAATTCTTCTAATTTAGTTATTAAAAGTGGGTTATTAGCATTTATCTCTAATCTATTTATTTTATCAAGTGCTATGCCTGACACCAATAATTTCAGAATTTCATCAACATCAACATTCGTATTCGCAGATGCTAGAATTTTTTTAAACATCACAATTATTAGGTTCAAGAATTTTTCCTTACTATCGCTTTTTTTATCAGTATTAAGAATTTTTATCAGATGCTCGGAAAATAAAAATTTAGTTGAAAAAAGTTCTTTTAAAACATCAATCGATTTCTCCTTCATGTTTGCTACATCAAAAGTTTTAGACATTAAATCTAATATCTCTAATGTATAAGGGCCGATTGATTCAAAATCCTTAAGCGTAACATGATGTTTATTGAAAGATAAAAGTGGTTCCAAAGCATCACTATATACTTTCATAGAGGTAGCTCCTGCAAAAAACTTAGTATCATTTTCAACAATACTTCGAAAAAGCTCACTATTCTTATTCACAGTTTTTGTTCTGGTCCTAAAGATAATTTCATTTTCAATTTCTCTTATTTGATCGGGTGTGCGTTTTTCTAGGCCATATTTATTTATTCCTGTATTTTCCCTTAAAGACTCGTTAATAAATTTTTCTATTTGATTCCAGCTATTAACTTTTGTTTCCTTATCTTCTAATAACAAATAAAGATCTCTTTTCATCTCAAACGGCCAATCAACTTCTGCTCCTATAGCATATAAGGATGAAAAATTTGCTCCAGTTAAGATTATTTCCGCAAGCAAAACAAAAATCACACTCCTAAAAAAAATATATTCCATAGATTGCTCCTTTATTATCCCATCATTGTCATGTCATCATTGCCATGTCCTTCTAATGCTAAGGCAATCTTTATTATCACTAAAACATGTTCTTTATTGTAATAACCAAATCTACTTTTTTTTATCTCTTAATTAGATTAATTACTTGAATATGTTTTTAAACATAAATTATTTACAAACATCATTTATTTCTTGTTTATAATATTTGGCAATTGGCGAGGTTCACAATTGGCAAGACTCAATTGGAGGTATTCTTTTTATTTAATTTTTCTCGTGCTTTTTGTAAAGTTGTCTGCATATCCAATAGATCTTCTGATAAATAATAATCTCTTGGAATGTCTCTTAATCCGAGAGTTCCAAAATTGTGACGATCATAAAAAAGGTAGTGGAATATTTTTTCTGTCCAAGCAATTGCGTTACAACTTTTTATAAGTTAAAAAAGGAGATGTTTGGATGGAGAATTTTTTGATGAGTATTATTAAATTTGAATTGAATGTACCAGAGGCA
>JADFZW010000046.1 GCA_015232355.1 Oligoflexia bacterium | reverse complement strand
AGTAAATGCTTCTACTCATAACAATTTAAAAAATAGAAATACAATTGGTGCCACTATAATAGAATTGACAAAGCAATTGCCTAATTGATATTTTTTTAACCAGACAGAAAAAATATTCCACTACCCATCTATCCTTTAAGATAAAGTCCAGTAAATGAAACAGCATGATTAAATAATTTGGCCTTTTATTTCCATCCTTTTCATAGACGAAATACCAGCTAATACTTACGATTAATAGGCATAAAAGATTTAAAAGGGTATTCTGCACATTCCGTAAGAACAACTTTAGTCACAAGATTAATTGAAAAAGGCAATGATATTTATTTGGTATCAAAAAGAGATAGAGCATAAGGATGTTGCCACAGAAGTAATAGGAAATTATCAGAGTCGTTACTTCAGAAACAAGATATTTATTAAATATGAAAAGTTTTTATGGCCATTTTGCAGCAGCATATGGCAATTAAGTTGTTTAATAAAAACGGAAAATGCCTCTTCTTATGATTATTGATATGATCAAAATCAAGATATTTTTAATGCTGCCGAGAATTTAATAAAAGCAAAGACAAGGGTAAGAATTTTCCTTATGAACGATGCTGTCGATATGACCAGAGATGTCTGTCATCCACCTGAAGGTTATGATCAGGGTCTTTTGAAAATGCTGAAGAATTTGATTTTTCAGGGAACTCCTGTAAAAGTTTGTGGAACTTGCATGGCCAGATGTGGAATTCATAAGGATTTCAGAAGCTGGACGTTTTAAAATAAATACTCTTTTAAATAGTCATCAATATTTCCTAGAGAAAAATATAAATTCAATGCAGTCATCTCGTTAAGATATTCCAATGAAATAATCTGCAAGATGCTTCGCTCATAGGCCTCTTGTAATTTAATATAATCAAGCGTAGTAATTAGTCCATTTTTAAAACGGTTCTTTTCCTCTACTAATATTTTAAATTGTTTATCGGTAATTTTATTCAGCAGCTTAATCTGTTCAACATTTGTTAACATCTTCTCCTTTAGTGTTTTAAATAGAGATATCAGTTGAAATCTAGTTTGATATTTGCGAAATGTTGCTTGTCGCTCTCTGCTTATTGCACTTGCAACATCATTAACATGAGCTTTGTTTTCCAGATCAAAATCCCAACTTATTCCCGCATAAACTTCATGTTTTTCTTGGGTGTTTTCAGTGAGTGATTTGTTAATGTTATCGCCTCTTCCAAAACTTTTAAAGGAAACAAAAAAATCAACATTCGATTTAGCTTTTTCCTTTTCTAAAATCTGAAGATTCTTAAACAACTCTTCGCTGGCCTCTAATTGCCCATAAGCAATTCCTTTTTCTATCATAGATTCAATTGATAAATTAGAAAGTTGAAGAATGCCACTAGATGATTTCATTTTTTCTTTTTCTATATAACATTGTTCATCTAACTCCAGTATCTTTTGCAGATTAATTTTTTCGCTCTGAACTTCAGATTTTAAATGTTTTAGTAAATTCTCTCTGCTGATTATTTCAACCTCTGAAAGCAAAAACTCAGAATTACTTATTATTGATGAATTTCTTTTTGAGATATTTAATTTATGTAAATCGACAAATCGATCAAGTGAACTTTTCGCAATTTCTATTTCATCTTTTAGTTTGATAATAGTCCAGAAAGATTTTATTGCTTCAAAAATTTGCTTCTCTTGTGAAGAACGACTCTGAAGTGTTTGAACTTTATTTTTAGAAAGAGCTGCGTCCCTACTTATATGATATTCTGCGCTTCCAAAGTTTCTATACAATGGAACGGCCAAAGAAAACCGATATACGCTATCCATGGCATCAAGACTAAATTGATTATTAGCGGGAATTGTTGCCGAATTCTTCTCTTCAATACCAATACCTGCACCAATCCTAACACCATAAGAGGTTAGCTTTTCATAGTCTAAACTTAATCCATAACCTTCTTTTTTGGAATCAAATGAAATCGGTGGCTGTGGATAATTTTCTGACGAATAGACAAATAATTTTGAACTGAGCTTAGAGTCAAGCACACCATCAATAGAATTCACTCCAAATTCTGATTGTTTTACTGATTCATTTTGAATTTTTGTCTCACTAGTATTTTGAATTAGATTATAAATTTTTTTGATAGTTAATTTATCTTCAGCATAAGTATCTTGGACATTTAAGTTGAATGTGATCGCTAGGATTATGATTGAAGTGACTACTTTGGCCGATCTTTTTTTTATTGAGTTAATAAATTGTTGTAAATCATTACTTATAGCATACAAATTAGGAATGAATATTAATACTACGGCCGTTCCAAACAAAAGACCATAAAGTATTGCCAAGGATAATGGTGATAACAAAGAATCATATCCACCAATAGCATATCCAGTAGGAGCAATTCCTAAAATTGTGGTTATTGTTGTTAAAAAAATTGGTCGCAATCTTTCTTTGGCCCCTTGAACAAGTACCTCTTGAGAGAATGCACTATTCTTTTTAAATAGTTCATCGATATAGTCAATTAGAACTATCGCATTGTTAACAACAATTCCTGATAAACCTATTAGCCCAATTCCTGCGAACATGGAAATCGAGAGATCATGGGCCCAAAATGCTAAGAAAACTCCAACAACACCAAAGGGAACAACAGTTAAAACTAGAAATGGTTTAAAGTATGAATTAAATATTAAAGTTAAAATCAAATAAATACCAATAATCGCCATTATTGCTGCGGTTTTTAATCCAGAAAAAATCTTTGCTTCTTCAACAGGACGGCCACTTATCGTATATTTAACATTTTTATTTTTTATGAATTTATCGTTAAAGTATTTTAATATTTCCACAGCAGTAATTTTCTGAGGATTGATATTGCCTGTAACAGATGTCGAACGAGTCCCATTGTAATGCTTTACTTCTGATAATGATGGTCTTTCTTCATCCTCAATCATCGTATTTAATTTGATCAATTGGCCTCTTTTATTTGCGATGGGAAGTTTTGAAATAAAATCAAAATCACCACGGAATTTTTTATTTAATCTTAATCTAAAGTCATATGAATTATTTATCGAAGAATAGTCTGTTACAATTTGTCCATCAAAAGCGATACGGAGCGTGCGAATAATATCTATAGGTGTTAATCCTGCCTGTGCAACTTTTCGATAATTTAGTTTTAAATTAATTTCATCTTTTCCTTGGATTTGATCATCTTTCACCTCAGACACTCCGGAAATATTTCTAAGAAAATCTACGACCTTGTTTGAAGATGCCATTCGATCATCATCATTGTTTGAAGAAATTATGATTTCAATTGGTTCTCCTAGTGGAGGACCAATTCTCATTAAATCAAATTCAAGTTCGAAACCTGCATTACTATAAACACTCTGGTGGCGATTTTTTAAATCATCGATAATCGCTAGGGCCGTTCTATTTCTATCACTATATGGTGTTAAATAAACAAGAAACGCAACGAGATGCTCTTCAGTTCCATTATTTGTAAGCGAATTTAAACTATGAGTACCAATTCTGGCCGTGTATCCTACCAGTTCATTCTTATCTAAACCTAGAATACTTTTTTCTAAATCGTTTATTACTTCTTCAGCTTTTTCTAGTGCAAATCCTTTTTTTAATGTTGCTTTGATCGTGAATCCCTCTGAAGCTTCTTGTGGAAAAGAATCTTTTCGAACTTTAGTTACACCAACAAATACGCTAACAGCAAAAATTATAAAGAAAAATAATATTACAAAGTAACGATAGTTCATCGATTTATGCAGTAGATTTGCATAAAATTTTTCTCCCATAATAATAATGCGATTTTTATTAGAATTTTCTTTTTTAACTTTACCATGTGCCAAATGTGCTGGAAGTAGTAAGTAGCTTTCAATTAAGGAAATAAATAATGCAATAATAACCACAACAGGCATTTGCCATATAAACTTTCCAGGGAGGCCACCAAGAGATAGTAATGGCATAAATGCAACTATTGTTGTTAACGATGCTGCTAAAATTGGTTTCCAAAGTCTTCCGACAGCATTGCTAGCAGCTTCTTCAGGTGATTGTCCAGCTTCAATATTTACATTATAACGTTCACTAATTACAGTAGCATCATCTACAATCATTCCGAGGATAATTACAAATGCACCTATTGATACAGAACTTAAAGTCATTCCCATTGGAACAAATATGATCATACTGCCTAAAATTGTATAAGGAATCCCAAATGCCGTCCAAAAAGCAGATTTGCCGTTTAAAAAATAAAAGAGAAGAAGTAAAACAAGAACAAATCCCATGATTCCATTATTTTTAAGAAGTGCGAATTTGCTTCTGGCATTATTTGAAAGATCATTATTTATTTTGTAAGTAATTTCATTTGGTATGTGTATATTTTTTAAATATTGTTTAACCTTATCTGAAATTTTTAATTGATCAACACCACCCCTTATTGCAATAATAATTGATGCCCCCCTGTTTCCATTATTCCTAACGATTAGTTTATCTTCTTTGGGTACATATGAGATACTTGCAATATCTTTTAGGAAAACTCCTTGGCCATCAGGAGACATTCTAATCACAGTATTTAGGACATCTTCAGCTTTCTCATATTTATTAAAAGATACAATTTTTTTTTGTGATATAAATGATTCGAGAGTTCCTCCTGTCCCAACCTGATTTCTTGAATTAATTGCAAGGTATATTGAATTTAAATCGATTTCCTTATTTTGTGCCTTATTTGCATCCACCTCTATGTGAATTTCTTCATCAGGCAATCCGACTAACGTCACGTTTGATATACCTGAAATTTTACGCAAATCATTTTCTATTTTATGTAGAGTCGTTTTTAAATGGCTGTATTCACCTGAAAAAGCTATCTCTATTATTGGACGATCTTCGGTAGTTACGCTTGTAATTACTGGTTGGCCTTCAATATCTGATGGAAAATCATCTATCTTATCTACCTCTGCTCGAACATCAGACAACAAGTTATTAAATTGAAGATCATTTAAATCGTCATCGGCAAAAATAATTATATTAGAAAGACTCTCGTTTGAACTTGATCGATACTCCTTAATGTTGCCAATTTTATCAATTTTTTCCTCAATTTTCGCGGTAACATTCAGCTCAACATCCTTTGCTGAAGCACCTGGATATTTAGTAACTATTACGATTTGATTTATAGATACTACAGGAAATGCTTCTTTGGGGACTTTGTAGGCAAAGTATCCACCCAACATAAAAGTCAGCACCACTATAACATTAACTAAAATAGGCCTTTTAATAAAATAAAGTGAAATATTTTTCATTTATTCATCCTTTGATACCTTGAAGAGTAATTTTTACTCGTTGTTCAATCGCCTTATCTGTCATCAAAGTTTTTGTTACAGCACTGATACCTAACTTAAAGATGGCATTGACTTTCATATTCGATAAAACTTCTGGTATGAGAGTAGATAGGCCGATGGAGCCAGCAATATGAGTAATCAGTAATGGAAGAGGGATATTGATAATTTCACCAGATTTTTGACATGATTTCAGTGTTTTTACTAAAACAATAAAATGTTTTCGCATTTTACGTTTAGCAAAATCTTGCACGATTTTTTCTCCATTCAAAATATCATTTAGAAGAATCAATATTAAATGTCTGTTATCCCTTGCAAACTTTGCCATTAAAGTCAGTTGAAGCTCCAGTGTACCTAATGTTGATTCCGTTTCTAATAATTGAAAATTTGAAAAAAAATCTTCGTATATATTGGTAAGAATTTGCTCGATGAATTTGTTCTTACTTCCAAAATAGTAATTAAACATACCCAGATTAACTTCTGCTGCATTACAGACATCTCTTATACTTAACTTAGAAGCACCATTTTTAATCAAAAGTTTATATCCATGCTCTAATAATTTATCGTCCGTATTGGTTGATTTTCTAGTCATTGGCAAATCTTTTTAAATTAGTGGTTACACGCATGTATAATTATACGATCGTATAATTATGCCGTCAAGTTGTAATATTACACTTCGGAGAAACAGAATCATTTTTTCTCCATAAATAAATAATATTAATCATTGTTTAATAGACAACAGAATTAATTGTTTCTTAATTTCCATTGGACCTCAATGAACGTCAACTTGTTTTTTACTTCTCTTTTTTTACGCTATAATGTCCATAACTAGTTAAATGCTTTCTCCTGATAATCCCATTTCTTTAAATATCCAATACCTAAATTTCTTTTTTAAATACCACAAAGTAAGAACTGGATGATAAAAAAATACTCTTGGGCCCGAATATCTCATCACTTTTTTTATCTGCTCTTTATATTCTGGTTTGTAGCAATGAATACTACATTGAGAGCAAGTTGGTTGAATTTTGTAATTTTTATTCCACTTACATTTATTAGATTGCTCTATTGCGTACATAAGTAAATCATTGCACTCCTTACACTTGCAAAAATCAAGTGAATGCTTGTTTTTACAGAAAATATGTATCATAACTGCAATCAAATGCTCATTAGAATGTTTAATTTTTTTATTATCTATCATTTTAAAATATTCCCATAAAGTTACTAAAAGGCTTTTTAATCTCTATCAATATTGTGAAAACTAGTAATAATAAAATAGATATCAATAATGGAACAGAGTGGGTCATTTCTCGCAGTCCACTTCTTACTCTGCTCTTATCAGGGGTTCTCTGCTTTTACAGTAAAAAAAAGTGCTTTGGTTTGTCACCTTGGTTTATAACCAATATCTTATCGGAAAAAATATTTTGTTGTCTTCCAATGACTCATCTTGCGGTTAATGTTGCCTGTGAAGATACTTATGTGAATGACAACGATAAAAAAGAAGAATTTGAACCTAAAAAGCAACGCCAGAAAATAAATGGGGGGCAGCTTTGGGAACTTATTCAAACTACTGCTAATTAGATTCTGCTAACATCCTAATGTCATATATTCTGGAGGTACAATGAGATTATATTCTCGCACAGGAGAGACTATTTTTCTTTTTTCTTTAATCTTTGTATAGAATGAATTGTGGCCACTAAACTTAGTTTACATAATTTTGCCGCTTCTTTGGTTGTAAAACTATAACAACCAATGGCCATTCGTTGATTTAGGGGTTAAATGAGCAGCTACAGAGTTCTAGTTAACCTCTAAAAGGAGAACTAGAATGAGTAGATCTTATCGTAAACCGATTATTACTGATAGCCAAAGGCAACATTGAGGACATGGTCGTACCTGGCGTAAACGATACGCTAACAAAGTTATTAGAAGAAAATTAAAAAGGAAGAATTTTAAAATTGCTGATGGTTGTGCCTACAGGAATGGTACTGGTATGTCTAGTTGGGATATTTGTGATTTTAAATTTCGCATAGATAAACCAGTTAAAGACAAGATTATCTGGATTAGCAATGAGAAAGTATATATAGAAACATGCGAAGAACAACTAAAAGAGTATCTTAAGGCAAAAAGAAAATGAGTCATCTTCCGTTGAACAATCCCCATTCTCCCCATTGAGTAAGATTTAGCTTTTTATAATGTTGTAGAATTTTGTCTTTACAACTATTACACTATATGGTATACTGTAATAGTTGTATTTACCAATATATGTGATAAAAGGTACCGAAAAAGAGATGATCGATAATTTTGGAAATAAAACAGCATTGAGTATTTGGGAATCAAATAGCGCTAAGGATCTTCCACGAGATTTGTGGATCAGGGCCAAGGCATTGTTAACGATAATGCATAATACATCAATCTTAGATGATTTAAGAATTAATGGTGAGCCTCCTCATATTCGACTGCACAAATTGAAAGGAGATAAGAAAGAATATTGGAGTGTCACTATCAGACTGCCTTGGTGTATTACCTTCAAGTTTGAAGGGGGGCATTTTTCGGAAGTTAAAATAGAGAACTATCACAAGGGATAATAATATGAGGTCTAATATGAAAAAAGTAATAAAAAATACAAACCCTCTCCATCCTGGAGTTGTTCTAAAAGAGATCTATATGAACGAAATGGGGCTTAATCAAACACAACTGGCCTCTAAGTGCGCTTGCTCTCCACGAAAGATCAACGAAATTATTAATGGAAAGCGTGGTATCTCTCCTGAATTTGCTATTACATTAGAGAGTGTTTTAAGCACAAGCGCTGATATGTGGGTAAGAATGCAGGCAGAGTATGATTTGGCACAGGCCAGACGCCAAACTAAAGCAGCATGATGAATAAAAGGATCACAATTATAGTATAGTTATATTGTCAACAACCCGACTCCGTGGAGGGGCCGCTCTTTTAATATCCATTGTATGAAATCAGATAAAGCACCATAATTTCTTTTCAAAGAGATACCATCCTCGTATGTAAAAATAAAACTGAGGGTTTATACTGTTTATGCGATACTATCTTAATTTAGCATATAACGCTAAATATGTAAAATTTAGGTTTTTTATTTATATTTGAACTCGTAAACAATGGCATTAACTTTGTAGTGAACGAAAGAATCGCTGAAGATATGTATCCAGATTTGGATAAAAAACTTAAACTACTTGTTAGAGCGACATCTAAAACTTTGTTAAGATATAAGCATCTTAGTGTTAACAACACAATAATGGATGTAACTATTCTTGCTAAATACAAATTTTAATTTCTTTTTTCTCCATAAACTGTAATGCTAAATATTCCAACTTCATTCTTTTTAAATTCTATCATTTCTTCTGGAGATAAAAATGTTTGTAACATATCATCTGGAATTGTGATATTTCTCTTCTTTGCTACTTTTATATTAACAAAACCAGTTTCTTTAATAATGCTCAAATAATCTTCTTCCAGCAAAGCACCAGCAACACATCCAGCATAGGCCTCAGCTGCTGATTTAATATAACTAGGCAATTCAGCAGTGGTTACGATATCTGAAATACTAAAGTGTCCTCTATTTTTCATTACTCGATAAATTTCAGCAAATGCTTTTACTTTATCTGGAACCAAATTTAAAACACAATTACTTATAACCACATTAGCAACGCCATCACTAATTGGAAGTTTTTCTATTTCACCAAATAAAAATTCAACATTCGAATAACCCATTTTTTTGTTATTTTCTTTTGCTTTCTTTACCATGTCTTCAGTCATATCAACACCAATCACTCGCCCATTTTGACCAACCAATGACCGTGCAACAAAAGCATCATTTCCAGCTCCAGAACCTAAATCGACCACGGTATCTCCTTCTTTAATATTTGCAACATCAGTAGGGATTCCACAGCCTAAATTCAAATCTGCATCTGGATTATATCCAGACTTACCAGAATAACTTTCTCCAACAAAAGAATAATCTGTAGTTCCTGTTCCGCAACCACACCCACTACTACAACATGAAGTTTTACTAGATGTATTTCTGGCAATTTCTCCATATTTATTTTTGACAATATTTTTAATTTTTTCTGATGAATCCATTTTAATTCTCCTTAGAATTATTGCAATTTACATTTTATACGCTAAAACTACCTCTTTAATGTTTTTTTTATTTTTTTTCATTTAAATTAGAAAATAGATACGTCAGTCGTTCTCGCAGCTGATCTCGGACACTACGAAAAGATTCCAATTGCATTTGAGAGTCTCCAGCAACCGTAGCAGGATCAGTTAATCCCCAATGAATACGATTGGCCTTTCCTAAAAAAACAGGACATACCTCCTCTGCACATAAAGTAATTACTGTATCTACTGTCGATGAATCAACATCATTAACACTTTTAGATTTATGTCCAGTGATATCGATTCCCACTTCTTCCAAAACCTTAACGGAATATGGATTAACTTTAGATGGCATTGAACCAGCAGAAGATATTTTAATATCTTTTGATGCTAAAAGGCGAGCAATTCCTTCGGCCATCTGGCTTCTGGCAGAATTGGCCACACATAGAAACAAAATGTGTTTTGGCCTTTTTTTTATAAGTTCATCTGCTTCATTTTTCCATGTCATAATTAATTCTCCTTTGGAAACCAATGAGTAGTTTGATTAGCAATTTTAACAAGAACTAGCATAACTGGAACTTCAACTAATACACCAACAATGGTGGCCAGTGCCGCTGGAGAACTGGCACCAAAAAGAGAAATTGCAACGGCCACTGATAATTCAAAAAAATTTGAAGCACCAATCATTCCAGCAGGTGCTGCTATATCATGAGTTAGATTTAAAAATTTAGATGCAAAATATGATATAAAGAATATTAAAAATGTTTGTATCGTCAATGGAATGGCAATCAAAATAATATGAAGAGGATTATTCAAAATAACCTCACCTTGAAATGAAAAGATAATAACAAGGGTTAGCAGAAGTCCAATTATGGTAATGTTATTAAATTTTGGAAGAAAAGAATTGTTAAAATAATCTTCTCCCTTGTTTTTAATTACTGAAAGACGAGTGATAATTCCCATCCCTAATGGAATAACAACAAAAAGAACTACTGATAAAAGTAGCGTATTCCAAGGAACCGTGATCCCACTCACTCCCAGCAAAAATGCTACAATTGGAGTAAATGCGATCAAAATAATCAAATCATTGGTTGCAACTTGTACTACGGTATAAGCAGGATTTCCTTTTGTAAGATGACTCCAAACAAAGACCATAGCAGTACATGGAGCGGCCCCAAGTAAAACAGCTCCCGCCAAATAATCTCTTGCTAAATCTTCAGGGATCATTGATTTAAATATTATATAAAAGAAAAAAGCGGCAATTCCATACATTGTAAATGGTTTAATTAACCAATTCACAACCCATGTAACATAAAGGCCTTTTGGATTCTTTCCTACATTTTTTATACTTTGAAAATCTACCTTCATCATCATCGGATAAATCATAAGCCAGATTAAAATTGCAATCGGAATTGAAACTTTGGCATACTCAAACTGACCTAAAAACGATGGTAACCATGGCATACATTTTCCAATAAACACACCAACTACCATACATAAAACAACCCATAAGGTTAAATACTTTTCAAAAAATCCAATTCCCTCGTTTTTTTTATCACTCATAACATCTTTCCCTACAAAAAAATATTTTCACTTTTTAATATTATTTTTTACAATTTTTTCTTTGTACATTACACACACAATTTGACTTTTTAGAAGTAATTATGTCTAAAATATTATGGATATTTGCAATGGTTTCCTTGTTTATTGAATAGTACATCCAAGTGGCCTCTTTTCGTCCAATCACTAAATCACAGGAGATTAAAACTTTCATGTGATGAGATAAGGTTGATTGAGAGATAGAAAGACATTCTAAAATTTCGCAAGCACACAGCTCTCGACATGAAACAACATCAAGTATCTTTATCCTCATTGGTTCGCTCAAGGCCTTAAATATTTCAACGACCTTATCATAATCATTATTTTTCACCATTTTACGAATCCCTACCCTACTTGTTTATACAATATTACCAGTATAATTATTATATTGATGACTGTCAATATTTATGTAGGTCGATATTTAAAATGTTTTTATTTTAATACTAGAAGAGATGCATAATAATCAATAAATAAAATTCCGCCAGAAATGATTATGTGCATTCAGTATAGATTTACTTGATTTTTATTATTTTTTTATTTCTTGATAGATTTTCAAAGCATTATCTCCTCTCATCTCATTTTCCATTAATTTAATCAGACCATCTTGAAGATATTTGCTTTTGTACCCTTTAAGAGTTAAGTAGTGTCTGGCCAAAGAAGCTCTATCTATATGAGGACAGGCCGTAACAATTAATTTATTTTTATCTAATTTATCTAAACTAGATGGTAACTCATTGATAGGTATATTTATGGAAGGTTCAATTTTCCAAAGAGCATATTCCTCCTTGAAACGAATATCAATGAGCTGCACCTGCTTCTTTTTTAATAATTCGACTAATTCCTTAGCAGATATTTTCATTTCCTCTCGTTCTTTGTAATCAAAAGATGATAAATACTTATCAAAACTTGCTTCTGAGGCCATAGTGTTGTTTTGAATAAAAATAATTAAAGCAATAATTGTTAGAATATACCTCATAACTTTTTCCTGTTTTATTATTTATATAATAAATATATTTTCAATTACTATTTAACTAATTCAAAACCATTTTGTTTCCATGCTTGATATCCACCCAAAATAACTTTTATCTTTTTAAATCCGTTTTTAATCATCTTTTGAACAGCGATTCTACTCTTATTAGTGGTATTACAGTATATTAGTACTGTTTTTACTCTGTATTTCATAATCTTATTTAAACTATCATCAAGCATTTCAATTGGAATATTGACTGCACTTTTTAAATGTTCTCTATTGAATTCCTCCACTGAACGTAGATCAACAACCAAATCTACACCTTTTTTCAATAATATATTTGCCGTCGCCGCATCTACTTCTTCGGCATAAGAAGAGCTTTTATTATCGGACGCAAATACCCTGCCTATATCATTAGAGGTAAAAATGACCATTATCATGCAACTTACAAAAAAAATAGTTTGCTTCTTTACAAACATATATTTACTCCATCTTAAACTAATAAAGAAAAAGGAAATAAGATACTTATAAATTAAACACATTGGTTATAGTTAGGTATATCCCAATTATTATAATAACAATTCCAGTGGTGATTCTAACCCATTTTTCAAAAATAGTTATTCTGTTAAAAACAGTGCTTATAGATTTACTTCCTATACCAATAAGTATAGCAAAAACGATTACAGGAATAGCTGTTCCAAATCCATATACAAGAGGTGCGATAAACAAAGAATTAATCTTAAGAGAAATTGGAATTAAACTTCCAAAAAATAGTGCTGCAGAAACTGGGCAAAAGGCCAATGCAAAAATTGCTCCTAAGAAAAAGCTACCAACAACTCCTCCATCTTTAAATTTATTTTGTAAACTTTCTAAAAATGAATTGCCACCACTATTTAAAAATTTAAATGATATAATATCTAAAACCATCATCCCTATCACTATTAGAAATGGCCCTAAAAATAGGTTCATGTATTTTTGAAGAAAAAAAGACATTGAAGATATTGCATATAGGCCTTTTACAGTAAGAATACCAACTACCATATAAGCAAACATTCTTCCTATGGCATATAAAATCCCTGAGAGAAATAAAAGTCTTGTATGTGCGGCCTTTCGTCCAATATACGAGACCGCCGCAATATTGGTGGCCAAAGGACATGGACTTATCGAAGTAAGAACTCCAAACCAAAAAGCAGAAGCAACGCCTATCCAAAATTCAATCATAACTTAAGTTCTCCTAAAAAATTATTAACTTCACTTTGAACATATGTTTCAAATTTTTTTTCATCTCTTAAATATTCCCAAACCTTTTCTAAGTTTTTCCAGTTTTTTTCTACACCACCCTTGTTTAAAGATAAAACTACAGATTTAGTGTATAGTTTATAATCATTAATATAATGTTGATTTTTTTCTTCTTCTATATTTACTACTCGCCATTCAATAATTCCTTTTTGCAACTCATTCGTAAATTTATTATCAATTGTCCCTTTTGATAACTTTTCAATTTGCAAACATGATCTACACCTAGCATTTCCATGGAAATAGTAAGCAACAATCTTATTATTGCTTGATTTATTTTGTGTGTTAATGACCGCAGATACTGTATTTGTTTTCTTAATATTCTCAACTGCATTAACTTCAAACACACTAGTTATTGCAAAAACAGTAAAAAGATAAAAACATGCACTTGCACATGCAAAAGTTAATGTCCAAAATTGATCTGAATAAATTCTTGAATTCTTTCTCATCCCCTCTCCTTAATTTCGTTATACAATTTCATCCAATATGAAAATTTTTAATCAATTCTTCCAATCTAAATTATTAAGTAAACATTAACAATTCAGGTTTTATAAGCATAATCAACCTCCGAATGTAAATTATTTTTTCAGCTCAGCAAGGTAGGAAGTAACTTCTTTTTGAACATAGGATTCAAAAACGCTTTCATCTCCTAAATACTCCCAGACCTTATCCAAATTTTTCCATTTTTTCTCTTTTCCTTTCTTATGGAACGATAGAATTACCGACTTTGTATATAATTTGTAATCTTTAACAAAATGAACATTATTTGCTTCTTCAACGTTCACAGTATGCCACTCAATTATTCCCTTATTTAATTCGTCTGCAAATTTTTTTTCAATCGTTCCCTTGGATAGCTTTTCAATTTGCAAACAAGAAGTACAACGAGCATTTCCATGAAAATAGTAAGCAATGATTTTTTTATCTGCTGCTTTAATGCCTTTAATTGCGGCCTTTTCTGATACATCTTTTTTATCTTCTTTATCTTCAGATACTTTTTCTGTGTTATTTATGGTCAGATTTGAATTGATATTTTCTACTGTCTTATTTTTATCACTATTTTCAATCACAGGAGCGGAAGAAGGTATTGTTTCATTATTTTTTTCAGCTGTAATATTTTGAGGTGTACTGTTTTTTAATTCCTTATAAACCGCAAACGACAAACTTATAAACACAAATAACAAAAGTGAATATTTAATTATCGTCTTTTGTTTTTCACTCATAGAACCTCCAAGCACCTTTTTAACAATGTATTTATTGATCCTGCACTAACTTTACTCTTGCCTTTTGTAAAACCATTATCTGTTACAACAAAATGAGTGAGCTTCTTTATTTTTTTTTGTTCAAGAGTTTTTTTAGCACAATTAACCGGACATCCATCTATTACTAAAATTTTATCTGCTGATTTTGCAGCTTGAACCATTCCTGATACATTTCCTCCAATACCAGCAAGACAAGACATTTGCCCACGCCCTTTTTTAGTAAGTTTTCTGGCCAACCGATCACTTAATTCTCCAACATCAGCAGAACCAGAACATGGAAATATTACTGTTATTTCAGAATCACATGAACAACCACATGATTTTTTTGGGCCAGACATTTTTATTTCTCCTTTATCTATCATTTAAATAGATAAAAATATTATGAGAGTTATGAGAGAAGTTTTTTTAATTCATCAATACTAGGAACCTTACCTGAAACCTTTACTACACCATCAACAGCTAATGCCGGTGTAGACATTACTCCAAAAGACAAAATCTTATCAATATCAGTTACTTTTTCCATTTCATAAGTAATATTAAGTTCTTTTGCTGCCTTCTCTGTTTCTTCATAAAGTTTTTTACATTTAGGGCAACCAGTGCCTAGAATTTGTAATTTTTTCATCGCATAATCCTTTTTTTAAAATTTTTCTAATAATTATATTCTTTAAATTAAAATTTTATTCTAATAAAATGATCCAAATATAACTCCACAAATTGTGGCCATAATTACTACAAGCGTGACATATACAAATGTTTTCTTCGGTCCTAATACTTTATTAATAACTAACATACTTGGAAGACTTAATGCTGGACCCGCCAATAAGAGTGCGAGTGCCGGACCTTGACCCATTCCACTTCCAATGAGTCCTTGTAATATTGGTATCTCAGTTAGTGTGGCAAAGTACATGAATGCACCAACAACTGATGCTATAAAATTTGCACTTAATGAATTACCTCCTACTGTTGATGATATCCAGTGAGACGGAATAACACCTTCAAATCCAGGCCTTCCAAGTAAAAACCCTGAAACCAAAACCCCACCTAAAAGTAGTGGAAGAATTTGTTTAGCAAAACTCCAAGATGAAGAAAACCATTCACCGTTTTCTCCTTTATCAAAGCTAAGGACAGTTGCAAGTCCCAAAAACCCAATGGCAAATGGAATCAGTGGTTCTTCAGTATAAAATATTGCAGATATAACAATAGGTATTGCAATAAGAATTAATTTCCAAGCGGTCAATTTGTACCATCTATTAAGAATAATACCTAGTGATACGGTAAACATAGAAACCAATACCCATTTAATATTATAGATTGTCATCCAAATTCCTGCATCGGCCTTCGCCCAATTTGCAAAAATTAAAATAGCAACCATTGATCCAAAAAAAGATGCCGTATGAAGTAATGGTCTAACATTGTCCGGTTCAGGATTATTCATTTGCGCTTCTATTCGCTTAACCTCTTCATGTCTAAAAATAAAATGCATTATTAGTCCAATCACTACACTAAATAGTGTGGCCCCTACTATTCTTGCAACTCCTATTTCTACTCCTAAAACTCTCATAGTAAGAATCATTGCAATCACATTAATTGCAGGCCCTGAATATAAAAAAGCAGTGGCCGGTCCAAGACCAGCACCCATTTTATAAATTCCACTAAAGAGAGGTAATACCGTACAAGAACAAACGGCAAGAATAGAACCAGAAACAGAGGCCACTCCATAGGCCAACACTTTATTCGCTTTAGCTCCTAAATATTTCATTACAGAGTTTTGACTAATGAATGTTGAAATAGCACCAGCTATGAAAAACGCAGGTATTAAACAAAGAAGAACATGCTCGCGCGCATACCATTTGACTAACTCAAATGCTTCTTTTATAGCATTATCAAATCGAGGTGTTCCTACAGGAAGATAAAAGCACGCTAAGAAAATAGCAACAATCCAAAATAAAATATGAAATTCACCCTTTAATCTCATAGGAATTACCCCCATAACTCTTTCGAGTTTTTTCTAACAACTTTTTCTATGCAATCAATATATTCGATTACACAAGGACAGGTTAATTTATAAAAAACTTTCAATCCTCGTTTATCATCCTCAACAATGCCGGCATTTTTTAAAACTGATAGATGTTTTGAAACAGTCGATGGATCGTCACCTACAAGATCAACCAATTCACAAACACATTTCTCACTCTTATATAATGAATCTAAAATCATAAGCCTAGATGCATGGGCCATGGCCTTCATAATTTGTTCTCTTCTTTTATAGGTCTTTTTAAAATCTTTTTCATTTCCCATTAAAATTACTCCTTTCCTTGACTATATGGCAAAATAGCCATACAATCAAGAAGTTTTTTACCAAATTTTTTACAGACAATAAATTTAATTGCAAAAAATTAAGATGTATTACTTAGATTAAAATTCAAGAGATCAAGGGAGATTTGAAAATAATTGATGATGTTATAAGCTCGTTGGATGATTATGTTCCGTCTTTTTCAGAGAACCATCATAATTGGCTTAATTAATCAAGCATGCAAAAACCCACTTCCATTTATCTCCCAGTTACTCTTCTTGGTGGTTTTAGGAGGCCCAGAACATCAATTGCTGGGCGATTTAAAGAAGGTCTTCTGCTTTCTTCAAAAGCGTCTGCACAACTTTCACCGGCCTGTCTACAAGCACTTTGGCATCTAGCAACTGTTGCCCCATGATACATAGTCTCACAATTATCTAAACAATTACTGGTCAATCTAAAACAACACGCCTGTCCTTCTTCACCTCTGTTTCCTTCCAAAAAACATTTTTGGAACATACCGCCAGCAATTGCCCCTGAAGTTGGAAGGGCCATAGCATAATTAAACGTCAAAAAGAAACATACAAAGAAGATAAATGGGTTGATAATTTGTCCGATGAACTTTTTCATAGTAACTCCTTTTTAAATTTTTCTTTAAGAGAAATAAAATCTTTTTGTTGAATTAAATAAATAGTTGCAAATTATTCGCCAATATTTTTGTAAAAAAACACTCTGAAAAAGGGCCACATTAGTACTTGATTAAAATTATCAGGGTCACTATCACCAATTATCAGATGTAAACAAATCCATGGCGCAACAGTCACTTGCTGTGAATCTAATATTGTTGTTATGTCTCCATTTGTTCCAGAGCTTCATTTAATATTGAAGGTTATTTTAAATATGATTAAAGCGACGCGATCAATAATTAAATTTGTTTCATTAAATTTATTCGCATCAGTGGCATGTTATTTTTGCATGAAAGGTAACTAAATCCTCATCTGACTTAGGGGAACGGTCTTCCTGATAATTACTTGTTATGTGTATTTGAGAAAATCCAATTTCTTTTAGAATAAGTTTAAACTCTTCTATGCCAAACCACCTCAGTACAAATTTTTGAAGTTCTGTATCTAATAATCTTCCGTCTTTCCATTTCTCATATCTAAGATAATTCACACTTTTTTGTTCTAGTTGACTAAAGTGAATCAACCTATTTTCCATTGTGATAGCACTTCCTTCAGAGGTTTCCCATGTTTTAATGATAATATCTTTTTTGTCAAAAGCAGTTGGCAAAAAAAGATCAAGAATTAGTTCTCCCTCCATTTTAAGATGATCCTTAAAACATTTTAAGGCCGAAATAGCATCATCTCGATTTTCCAATAGAAGGAACGACCCAGTCGGAATAATGATGGCATCATATTTTTTATCAAAAGAAAATTTTTGCATATTAGCTTTAAATAACTTTGGCCTTAAATTTCTTTCAGCACAACGGGTACTACAAGAAGCAAGCATTTCTTCTGAATTATCAATACCATCAATATCAATCCCGGCCATAAGTAAGGGAATTAAAATTCTTCCAGATCCCACTGCTGGTTCTAATACACTTCCAGAAATGCGTTTGAGTGTGCGCAAATAGTATTCGACATCTCCAAAGGAGTGTCCTACTGGTTTATCAATATCATACACTTCTGTGGCCAACTTTCCGTACGAACTAAACATATTATTTCCTCGTAATTTTTAATAGCGAGACTCTCATTGCCTATCGGCCTTTACGAAGCGAAAATCACAAAAATTTGCCCCTTCCATTATTGTTTGAGTGCGAATCAGTTCCATTTCAGAATTGAATCCCTTTGTAAATGGTCTATCTCGATTACATGACAAACAAACTCCAAGCTCTTTGATTTGATTTTTTTCATATGCCTCAGCATACCTACACTTTGTTACATTGAAACTAAGCTTTTCATCAGTTTCTTCAAGAAAATCCATTACCATCGCATTGTCTTCTGCCCAGACTTCTCGGACGACTCTTGCCAAACCTCTCATGGAATTACTACCGAATCGACTGGCCATTTCTTTTCCTGATCTTTCGGCATCTGCTTCAATAATCTTGTTTAATGCTGTAATTACCTCGTTTTTTCCAAAATGCTCTATAAAGCCTTCTAATAAGCTTTTGGCAATAGGTATCTGAATTTCTCTTTTTTGAATATGGGTAAATTCCATTTATCTTCTCCTGTCTACACTTACTTCTTATAACAAGAACGGCTTCATGTCATTGCTCTTCGAACAAATGATTAACGAGTACCTTTGTTATCTTTCTGCTATAATTGCCATGGCCTCTTACTGAAAACATATTTTAAAAATATATTTTCAGCTTGGTTCTGGCACGAATTGCATGGATTCTAGTAACTAGCTATCTTTCAAAAAAATATTATCAGATGAGTTATCCAAGTTATGTCTTTCATGTACTCAAAAAGTTTTTTTGTATTGCTAATTCTTTGGTTGCTGAACAATCTGCTTTTTTAACAAATGCTCACCACTAGGGTTACTCACATTTGAGATTTAAAACAGTTTAGCAGCAACATATAACATGGATGATTAGTAGTTGTAGAAAATTTTATTTCCCATTTAGGACAAACCTAAGTATTCCTATTAATTTTTAAAAAGATTTTGTTCGGATTAAGGCCAATATTACAAAAGCAACAAAGCGATTCATTCTCGATAAATCCCTAATAAATAAATTAAGGAAAGAATCAAGTTTTTGATGATCGTCCATGGGTGTGATGAAGATGTGGTGAAAGCAAAGGAAATCTTAGATAATACTAAAGTTCTAGATTCTAAGATTCATAAAGCTTTCTCTTGAAGATATCGTAAATTATTAATTTACACATATTATCCAACAGTTTGATCAATATCTATCGCCTTATTTTCAGCTAAAAAATCATAGATGAGCTTAGTATTTTTTTCAATTCGTCTAGTGGAGTTAATAGTGGAGTCAGTGTTTTTTTTATTTGTAGAAGTTTGTAATCTATAGTATCTCGGGCATTTTTTCCTTCACGAGTAATTGAAATTAATTTCCTTCTGTTATCTGAATGATCGCTTACAATTGTTATCCATTTTTTATTGGCCAAACGTTTAAGCGATTGTGTGAGTGAACCAGGAGAAATACCTACAACTTGAGATAACTTTACAGGGGATACTCCAGGTAAATCTACTAAGGCATTTAAAACATACCATTGAGTTAAACTCATCCCAAATTGTTTCTCCATTTTTTTATTTAATTGCTGTATTTTAAGACTTATTTGTAACAGAAGTTCCATTTCACTTTCTTTTTTAATTGCCTGTAAAGAGTTCACTTTTAATGTCCTTTGCTATTTTTACAGAACGATTCAGTTAAAAATAAAAGTAAGTTTTTAATTTCTTTTTGATTCTTAATATAATATTTTGCAGCTGAATTTTTTTTCAATCCCACCCTTACTTTAATAATGTTAGAATGATGAAGATTGAAAACATCTTCATCTGTTACGTCATCCCCAATATAAAACGCATTAGTACATCCGCTCTTTTCGATAACATCTAAGAGCGCCATTCCTTTGTGAGGTGCTCCCATCGGGATTACATTTACAACAGACTTTCCCCAAACAATTTTTGGGGAAGAAGAGAGTCCCGTAAGAACATCCTGAATATATTTTTTAGCAATTTTTTTTTGTCGTGATTTTCTATAATGGATAGCTATTGAATATTTTTTATTTTCAAGTGATATACCAAGATCATTTTTTTCATTAGGGAATAATTTTTCTTTTAAATCATGATACCAAGTTTTACATATCTTCTCGTATTTAAAATCTATATTATTTCCTTTGTCTAAACCAACTAAACGATTATTACCAACAAGAAATGTAGGTTTAAAATTCAATATTGTTTTTAATTCCTTGGCATTTCTCCCAGAAACTATGGCCACAGGAGCAAAGCTCCTTAGCAGAGCAAGTAGCTCAAGTATTTGATCGGAAATTTTTGCATTTTCATATTCATTGATTAACGGAGTCAAAGTTCCATCAAAATCAAAAGCGAATAAAGTTTTTGTAAAAGTTAATGATTCTAAAATCATCTTGGTTTGTTTTTCGAATAGGTATTTCATACACTTTTTTCTTTTATATTGTATTTACGGTAATTGCTTTGATATCAAAATAATTACCGTAAAAAATCGTTTTTGCAATTAAAAAATACATGTTATACTGTTTTAGCACTAGGGGTTAATTTATTTTTAATAGAATATAAAAGGGTTTAAGAATAACTTATAATAGTTATTCTTAAAGGATTCAATCACAAATGGTCGGGCCGCCATTTTATTTAAAGTTAAATGCTTTAAAATAGAAAGGCGATTTATGCAAAACTTTGTTAATCCAAATCACAATCTTTTTATTTTGAGTCCGCAAAGATTTGCTATGTCTTTAGATATGTCACATACATCTACTAAAATTATTTTAACATTTATTACTATTTCCACTTTTATTACAATAATCAGTTCATTTATCAAAGAAATACCCTCGTGGCAAGGCCAGCGGAAAAAATTCACAATATTTACATTACTAACTTTCTCTGAAATTATTTTTTTATTCTTTGTTTCATTTTATTTCAAAGATATGTTTAATAATTTTAATTATTTTTCCAATACAGTTACTTCAAAAATATTTTGGATATTTTTACTATTGAAACTTATTGTTTCTACAATCGGAATCTATATTCCCAAAATATTAGACAAATCAGTAGCAACATTTTTATTTATAATCTTTGAAGTCCTATTTTTGCTTATCTTTTTTTGGATTACAACAAGCTTACTGACTTAAAAAAATATCAACACGTTGAGGAAGGAAAAAATGAAAAATATTAATACTAATTATTTAAATAATCTTTTTAAATTTATTATTTCTGCAATTACGATTGTTTCGCTAGAATACTTTTTTAGTCTAAATGTTACATATAGTAATGATGATAGAGTTCAATTTTCAACGGATAAATCTTGTCAATCTGATGCAGATGAAGGAATTATATGGGCCCAAAGAGAAAATGAATTAAAAGAATGGATTCGTAGTATAGAGGTTATTAAAGATCTAAAGAAAAAAATTACTTATCCTCAAATAGCTAATGTTAAAGATATTCATTTACCAATTAAAAAACCTATCTCTGACGGCAAATTATCTCAAAACACTCCATCCTCTGGTATATCAGATAAATTATTAGAGGAAGCAAGAGTTGTGGCGGCATTTGAAGATTACAAAATATTATCGGATGCTCGACCTAAAAAATTATCCCCTTCAAAAAAAATATTTTTTCAAAAAAAGGCCAGTAAAAAAGCAAAACAAGCAATAAAAAAGGCATTTAAAGATAATCCTATACTGGATAAGTTATCTCTTCTTAAAATTGGAAGGAAAGCATACCTTAACTCTTACATCTTTAATGCTTATGATTTTACGCCAGAGTTACAACCAGTAAAAAATTTGGTATATCCAAAATGGGATATAGATTCCCAAGATCAGAATTTAAGAAATACTATGAAATATGTAGAGGAAAACTGGAATAACTTAATCAAAGAGACATCTCCACATCAAAACAGCAGTTTGTTAAAAACACCATACCCAGTAATTATACCAGCAGGGCGTTTTCAAGAACCGTACTATTGGGATTCCTATTTCGGCATCAAAGGACTTATTTCATCTGGTCGATTAGAAATAGCACAAATGCAGGTTGAAAACTTTTTAGACTTTGTTCAAAGATTTGGCCTTGTTCCAAATGGCGGTCGTGATTATTACTTATCAAGATCACAACCTCCATTTCTTTCTAGTTTAATTAGAGATGTTTATGATGCTTCAATTGCAGAGGCAAAAAAGAAAAATGATATTAAAAGAATACAACAAATAAAAGAATGGCTAGCAAAAAGAGCATATCCATTATTAAAATTAGATTATCAAAATTTTTGGATGGACCCACAGACTAGGTATGATCAAAAAACAGGACTAAACCATCATTGGGATTCAATCAATTTGCCTCGTCCAGAAAGACATAGCTTTGATGATGAAAAAAAATTAGGAAAAACATATCATGATGTAAGGGCCGGTGCTGAGTCTGGTCTTGATTTTACAGAAGCACTAGGAAAAGAAACAAGCTCTACTGCTGGTGTGTTGTTAAATTCAATGTTGTATAAGACAGAAAAAGATTTACAATATTTTGCTAGTGAGTTGAACCTGCCCAGTTTCGATTATCTGGCTTTTGGAGAACGGGCCGATAAAAGAAAAGAATCAATGGATAAATATTTATGGAACGCAGAGAAGGGTTGTTACAATAACTACAACCTAAAAACAGGCGAAAAAATTCAAATATTATCAGCAGATACTTTTACTCCTCTATATGTAGGAATGGTTGATGCTGAAAAAGCAAAACTAATTAAAGAAAAGCTATCTATTCTCGAAAAAGATGGCGGCATAATGTCTTCAGAACTTACTTCTTCACCACATCAGTGGGATGGAAGTAACGGTTGGGCCCCACTTCAGATGATAGCAATGCAAGGGTTGAAAAATTATGGTTTCGATCAAGACGCTAAAAGATTGGCCCAAAAATGGACAAATCTTATTGCAAAAGTTTTTAGTGAGAATGGTGCTATCTATGAAAGAATGGATGTTGATAAATTATCTAAACCAGTTGTGGATGAAAGCAAGTATCCTCCACAACAAGGATTTTTGTGGACTAATTCTAGTTTCATTTGGGCCCTAAAAGATATTTTGGAACTTAAATTCGTTCCAATTTCAAAAAATGGAGTTCATTAATAATGAGAATTAAAAATACAAATAAAGAAAAACCTAAAAGGCCGCTTATAAATGAAAACATAAAAGGGATATTAAATATAGCATTTTGGGTGATAGGAATAGCTGTAGTAACGATTCGTATTATAATATATATCGCTGATAAAAAATAAAATTATTTAACTAATATGAATATGTTGCCTAACTACTACTAAATGAGGCATTAATGAAACTAATTATAAAATTTATCCTCCCACTTATACTCGTGATTGGTTTGATTGCTTACGCAGTTGTTCCACTTGTTGATTCATTAACTCTTAAGTGGTTTACTAAAGACGTGGAAATTAGAAGCAAGCTAATTTCTTCAACACTTAATGAATCATTAATCGATTTATTGAATATTCAAGACAAAAAAAAGATAGAGAAGTTATTTAATCGCGTAATACAAGATGAAAGATTAAATGCAATTGCTTTTTGTGATATAAATAATAAAATACTTATAAAAACCAGCACTTTTCCAGAAGAAATAACTTGCTCTCAAGCAGATGATTATAATGAACATAAAGTTTTAAAAAGTGGTCCTATTTTTGAAGCGGCCCACTCAATATTAGATCAAGACAATAAAAAATTGGGTCAAATAATAATTTTGCATGATCTTAGTTTTATAGATAGAAGAAGTGCTGTAACAAAAAAATACATCATTTATTTCTTTGCGGCACTAGGTCTCATAATCTCACTTATAACCATCATTATCGCTAGAATAAGTATTTTCGGGTTAATAAATGGTATGCGTACTTTATTAAAAGGAGATCTGCTTCTCGATAAACAAGCAACAAGCACTTCTCCTGAATTTGATCCAATTCTAAAGGATCTTCGTAATATGGTTTCCGAATTAGAAAAAGAAAGACGTTTTCGAGACGAAGTCAGAATAAGTTGGACTCCAAAGGCCTTAAAAGGCATATTACAGAGGGAGCTTTCTGGGGAAGAAGTAATTATTGTTTCAAACCGAGAACCATATATTCACACCTATAAAGAAAATAAAATTGAGGTCCAATTTCCTGCAAGTGGTGTCGTAACTGCGATGGAACCTGTTATGCGAGCGTGTTCTGGAACATGGATCGCTCATGGAGGTGGTTCCGCAGATAAAGCAGTCGTTGATAAAAATGATCGATTAGCGGTTCCTCCAAATGAACCTTCATACACTTTGAGAAGGGTGTGGTTAAGTAAGGAAGAAGAAGAAGGATATTATTATGGTTTTGCCAATGAGGGAATATGGCCACTCTGCCATATAGCACATGTTAGACCAATTTTTCGTAAGTCAGATTGGAACCATTATGTGACCGTAAATAAAAAATTTGCAAAAGCAATTCAAGAAGAAGCTAAAAGTAAAAATCCCGTTATCCTAGTTCAAGATTATCATTTCGCTTTATTGCCAAAATTTATTAACGAACTTTTACCTGAGGCCACCATTATTACATTCTGGCATATTCCCTGGCCAAATCCTGAATCATTTGGAATTTGCCCTTGGAGAGAAGAAATACTAGATGGAATACTTGGAAGTACTATAATTGGATTTCATACCCAATTTCACTGCAATAATTTCATTGATACTGTAGATAGATACTTAGAGTGTAGGATTGATAGAGCAAATTCATCCATTTCATTTAAGGGTAATCTTACCGCTGTAAACAACTACCCTATTTCCATTGAATACCCTGTGAAATGGAGTAAAGATGCTTTATCAATTGAAGAATGTTCTAAAAAAATAAGACTAAAGCATAATTTTTCCAATAATATTCTTCTTGGTCTTGGTATAGATCGAATGGATTATACCAAAGGTATTTTAGAAAGATTTCATTCAATAGAGCGATTTTTTGAACTTTATCCTGACTGGATTGGTAAATTTGTATTTATTCAAATCGCTGCACCAACTAGAAGTAGTATCGATAATTATCAACGATTTTCAAACGAAGTACACAATCTTGCTCAAAAAATTAATCATAGATTTTCGTGTGATAGTTATCAACCGATAGTCCTCTTATCGCAACATCACGAACCACCGGAAGTGTATGAATATTATCGGGCCGTAAATTTTTGTTATGTTAGCAGTTTACATGATGGAATGAATTTAGTGGCCAAAGAATTCATTGCGGCCAGAGATGATGAGCGAGGCAACTTAATCCTAAGTCAATTCACAGGGGCCGCACAAGAACTACCAGAATCTATAATTGTTAATCCTTACGATATAGAACAATGTTCTCATGCAATCAACAAAGCATTAACAATGAGTTTAACTGAACAAAAAGAGCGAATGCAAAGCATGCGAAGCTATATTCAGGAATTCAATGTTTACAGATGGGCCGGTAGGATGCTGATGGATTCTGCCAGAGTTAGAAGACGAAATAAAATTATAGGGAAATTGCATCTATGAAATATCTTTTAAATTCCAATAATAATATTTTAAATAAATTAAAGACAAAAAATACTCTTCTTGCGTTTGATCTTGATGGCACACTATCACCTCTTGTAGATGATCCTTCCAATGCCTACATTCCTGATACTACCAAATGTTTATTGGCAAAAATAAACAAATTTAAAAAATATAAAGTTGCCATAATTACAGGAAGAAGTATTGCAAGTACAAAAAAAATTTTAGGTGAATTACCATTAACCATAATTGGCAATCATGGATTAGAGTCTTTTTATGCCAAAATAGAAGAAAAAGAAAAATGGAAAAAACGTTGTTTAATTCTCTCAAGCAATCTTAAAGACATATTTGATCAAAATGAATTTTTTATTGAAAACAAAAAATATTCTGTATCAGTCCATTTTATTAAAAAAAATCGGTCAAATTCTACCATAAAGAAGTTGGCCAATACCATTAAACCTCTCCTGGTCAAAAACGAAGCTATTATCCTTGGTAAAAATGTAGTTAATATTTTGCCATCTAACAAAAGCAACAAAGGGTTTGCATTAAAACAAATAATGAAAAAATATAATCTCCATCAGGCCCTTTTTGTCGGTGATGATAATACTGATGAATCGATTTTTGAAATAAAGAAAAAAGATATAATCAAAATAAAGATTGGTATGTCTCGAAATAGTAGTGCAACTTTTTATTTAAAAAATCAAAAAGAAATCAATTCACTACTAAAGTTACTAAATGACGTTCAAACTCAAGGGATTAATTTTTTATGTATGAATATGGATTAATTGGAAATTGTCAAATCTCGGCCCTAATTAGTAAATTAGGTTCTATCGAATGGCTTTGCCTGCCAAGGCCGGACGACCCTCCCGTTTTTGGAAAGATTCTTGATCCAGATGGTGGTGAATTTTCAGTTGAGTTATCTGAAAAATTTGATGGTGTTCAAAAATATCTTCCAAATACAAATGTATTGCAAACTATATTAACACAAGAAGATGGACAAAAAATTGAAATAACAGATTTTTGTCCACGATTCTATCAATTTGCTCGTGTGTATAGACCAATACGTCTATTTCGAATTATAAAACCATTAATAGGTAATCCTATTGTTAGAATTAAATGTTCTCCAATAAACGGGTGGGATAAAAAGTATTTAAAACTGATCAGAGGAAACAGTCATATACGATTTGAATATAGAGGGGATGATTTAAGGGTGGCCACTAATATGTCACTTACTCATCTAACAGAACAAAAATATTTTTCAGTTCTTGAACCAATATATTTTGGTTTGACCTGGGGGCATGGTATTGAAGATGATCTTATTCGAGTAACCAACAGCTTTCTGGAGCAAACTATTGGTTACTGGAATAGTTGGGTTAAACATTGTTCTATTCCAAGTTCTTATCAAAGAGAAACCATCAGATCGGCCTTGGCATTAAAGCTTCACTGTTTTGAAGATACTGGTGCAATTTTAGCAGCACTTACTACGAGTTTACCAGAAGAAGAAGGTAAAGATCGCAATTGGGATTATAGATTTTGTTGGCCAAGGGATGCTTATTTCACTTTATCGGCATTTTATAATCTCGGACAATTTCATGAAATGGAAGATTTTATAAAATACATTCTTGGTATTGCTGAACAAAGTTACTACAAAAAAGATCAATTGGGTCCTGTTTATCGTCTAGATCAAACTTTTCCTCTTCCAGAAATAACCTTTAAAAATTGGTCCGGTTATAAGAATAGTTCTCCTGTTCGTAGTAACAATCAAGCAGCAGAACATATTCAAAATGATATCTATGGAGAATTAATTCTCTCACTTACCCCAATCTTTTTGGATGAAAGATTTTATCATCTAAGAAATGAAACCATTCAAAAATTATTGGGCCAACTTGCTAATTCCTGTATTAAAAATATTTCAAAATCTGATGCCGGATTATGGGAATTTCGAAATGGTTGGAAAATTCATTCATTTTCCAATCTGATGTGTTGGGCCGGTATTAATCGCGCAAAAAAAATTAAAGATCATGGTCATATGAAATTTTCAAATATCAAATTAGATGATGCCGAAAACTATGTACTCGCCGAACTATCTAAGGCCGTTAAAGATGGTGTAATGAGAAATGGAATTGAAGATGATTCATTCGATGCCTCGCTTTTATTATTACCAATATTAAATTATCCAGATAGCGATATTTGTAAACAAACGGTTAATAAAATAGTTGAAGAACTATCTTTTAAAGATCAAACAGGAAAATCATCTGGATTTCTTTATCGATATTTACGCAATGATGATTTTGGATTACCTCAATCAGCATTTACCATTTGTTCTTTTTGGGCCGTGCAAGCATTAGCAAAAACAAATCAGCATATAGAAGCAAAGAGAATTATGAATGAAATAATGTCATCATCGAATAGTCTTGGACTTTTTTCAGAGCATTTTGTTCCAAATAAAAATCAACAACGAGGGAACTTTCCTCAAGCATATTCTCATGTAGGACAAATTAATGCTGCATTTTCTATAAGTGATAGTTGGGATAAAGTGCTATAGATAAAGTATCGAAAAATATTTAAAGTAAGTGGATAGTATGTTCACAAAGACAACCAATTGGTGCTGCAAAAGTATTATGTTTTAAGAAGTAAACAAACTCAATTTTTATTACTAATACAGATTAAAAACGTAGTAGTATATTGTTAGTTTATGTGATATCCTTATTCGCATAAACGTATTTGTTCATAAAGGGTTCGGGAATGCATTTATTGTAGTTGTATGCATTGTTTCCCGAAGGTGATTTCAAAATGGTCGGGCCGCCATTTATTTTAATATAGGAAGAGATGGGTCTGATTATCATATGGGTTAAAAAAGAAATAGTAAAAATTTGATTTTGATTTTTTCATAAGAATCCTCCTTTCGGGTCACGAGTTTGTATTGTTTTTGTTTAGGCCTGTTTTGATGTTTGACCCATCTCTTTTTTGAATTGTTTTTAATTAATCTATTCTTATGCCATAGTATAAAAACTGATTAATATTTATTTATTGAATAAAATAATCTTAAGAGTATTTACGAATGCTTTGTAAAAAAAATATCCTTATTATTTTTAACTCTGATATATTTGAAAACACCACAGATTTAAATGAAATCAGGCAAGAAGAAGAAATAAGAGGGGGGATTTCGGAAGTTGCCTCTAAAATAGGTAATATTTTAAAAAACATCTCCAACTCAAAAATTTATTATCTTATGATTAATAATGCTTATCAAATAAAAAAATACTTAGATTCAAACACTAAATTTGATTTAATTGTGAACCTTTGTGAACCCATCTTTTCTATTTTTGAACACGAAAGTACGGTGGTCTCATTAATTGAAAAAACCAATATTCCTTATACAGGCAACCCCTCTCACGTTCTAAAATTGACATCTAATAAATATTATTTTAATGATCTCTTAAAAAAACATGGACTTCCTTCTCTTGAATCATACCTGTTTTCAAAGTTGTCTGATTTTGAAGAATGGTTAGAACAAAACCCATGCTTGGAATATCCATTTATTGTAAAACTTAATTCTGAAGATTCTTCTCTCGGAATTGACCATAGCTCTGTCGTATATAATAAGAAAGCTTTGACCTCTAGAGTTTTAACTAAATTAAAAAGATACAAACAAGATGTACTTATTCAACGCTACATCGACGGACGCGAAATACACGTTGCTTACTACGGTTTTAACCCCGTTACAATCTTAGGTGTCTCAGAACTTGATTTTTCAGAACTTCCCCAAAATCATCCTCGAATTTATACCTATTCTGCTAAATGGGATAATGATTCTGATGATTATAAAAAAATCTACATATGTGAATCCAAGATGGAAGATGAAATTCAATCTAAAATGAAAGATATTGCTCTAAAAATAATAGAATTATTTGATTTCAAAGGATATGGTCGTTTGGATTTCAGGCTTTCCAAAAAAGGTACACCTTATCTAATTGATGCCAATCCAAATTGCAATATTTCAGATAATTCCTGTTTTGCCGTGATTGCGAGCAGAATTAATTTAACTTACGAAGATATAATTATTGATTTGTGTAAAAAAGCAATCGAGACAAAGGTTAAAACCTCAAAACAATCTCGTTTCATAGACAAACCGCAACTGGAAAATAATATTGACGGTATCGATCTTGAATACTCACCTATGCTCAAAAAATCATGGATAGATAAAATTAAAAATGCAGGATTAAAAACAGCAATATGGAGTTACAAAGAAGATGATACTATTGAAAATGCAAAAAAAATGCAGCAAATAGGAATTGATTACTATACGACAAATTATCCCAAGAAATATAGAGAACAATTATACGATATTCCCTATAAAAAGCAGGATGAAGCAACAATATCTGATACAATTAAAAATACTCTTGATAATGATTGTTTAAAATAAAAGAAAGACCAAAAGAGGTTGTTGATATATCACATTAACCTTTGAATAAGATATGCACCTATGCCGCAAAGATATCCTATTAATGCCAAAGGGGTAATTTTTTTTAAGTACCAAAAAAAATCTAACTTGGCCGAGTTCATGATGGCAACCCCGGCAGCAGATCCTATTACTAACAAACTGCCACCAGTTCCCGCTGTAAATGCTAATAACTCCCAAAAAGAGTGGTCTGTAGGATAGATATTTGTAGGATACATTTTAATAACACCAGCAACCAACGGAACATTATCAATAACCGCAGAGAATACTCCTAAAATTGCAGCAAAAGAGTGAACATTTGTAAAATATTTTGATAAGAAAACCGAAAACTCACTTAGTATCCCTACTGACTCTAAGGCCGATACAGCTAGTAATATCCCTGTAAAGGGTAGTGGAATATTTTTTCTGTCCAAGCAATTGCGTTACAACTTTTTATAAGTTAAAAAAGGAGATGTTTGGATGGAGAATTTTTTGATGAGTATTATTAAATTTGAATTGAATGTACCAGAGGC
>JADFZW010000045.1 GCA_015232355.1 Oligoflexia bacterium | reverse complement strand
AAAAATAAACCCTTATCACACAATGGTCAAGGATGGGAGATTTTTACTGACAGAGTAGTTGAGATTTTAAATGAAGAAAAACAAAATCTGGTATTTGTTTTATGGGGGAGTCCAGCGCAAAATAAGGATAATAGCTTATGAGAATATCCGATAAGGATAAAAAAGGAATCATCACATCACTCATCAGTAGTGCAAAAAGTTTAAAAATCGAATTAATTCAAATTATATTATTCGGATCCAGAGTTGATGATGACAAACTAGGTGGAGATATTGATCTCTTAATAGAGATAGATGATCCTCTCAAAACAAACACTTCACCTGAAGAAATCATAAAAAAATTTAAGCTTGATTTGGAATTAAATGTAGAAGAACAAAAAATTGATTTAGTAATAGATTGGCCAGGAAACAATAACAACAATTTTATTAATCTAATTAGAAGTAAAAAAACAGAAGTATTATGGAAGAGATAAAAAAAAATCTTGTTGAACAATTTGTATTGGCAGCTAAAGCAGCAGATGTATTACAAGAGAATGGAAAAAAGAAAAATAATTGATTCCTGCGAGCTGTGGAGATCTCTAGAAATTATCAGAAATACTATCGCTCACGAATATCTAATAACTGAATCAACAACAGCATTGAAAGATGCTTTCATTAATGCACCTATATTAATAGGAGCGGTGGCCTTTGCAAAAAATTATTGCCTCGACATAAAATTAATTGATTAACTTTTTTGAGTATGCCAGTCTTGTCATCCGCTATGATATTTACGTCACAATTCCTGAGTATATGCGTATGATTTATATTTTAAATTTAGTCCTAACATGCTAATTTTCTGATTCCAATTCATCTGCAGAAAGCTTAGACAGTTGGCATAAAAAATGAATAATGATTGTTAGGGAATAAAAAAATAAATAACAATCAATTTTCATTTGAATTTAAACAGAGGGAATTTATGAAATCTATTAAGTCTATTAAAAAAAAATTTATTACAACTTTAACTTTAACTTTAACTCTTCTTCCTCAAAATATCACCTGGGGACAAACTCAAACTGGACAAACATCTCAAGGAGGACCAGTTTATAATTTTCAATTTTATAATACTCCTACACCTGCTGGAACTACAACCGGATTAACAACATCAACACAAACTGCTCCGGCAGCTCAGGCAGCAATAGCTGCTCCGGCGGCCACACAACCACCAACAGCGGTCGCCACTACAAACGCCAATGCTCCAGCTCCAAAGGAGAGAGGAAATAATTGGATTCCATCAGTTGGATATTTTCTCATGAATAGTGCAAACAATACTCTTGGCCTTGATAAAAAAGATCCAGTAGATAGTTATACAGGGTATGCTGTTAGTTTAAAAATCCCTATGGGCACTTCATTTTCTCTAGTACCAAAATTTTTAATAAGCAAAAAAGATAATGGTGCTTCTAATGATTCTAGTGCCTCTTCTGTTTATTATAATACTGGATATGGGTATAGTAATTCTTACGAGCAATCTGTCGCTTATAGTGTAAACAGAATGAAAGCAATCGGACTTGATTTACGATATGATCATTATTCAGGAAATTATCTTGGAACAGGTATGGGTCTATCACTATTAGGTTATAGTAAAGAAATTTCAAAAGAAACACGTGGATACTACAATGAAACTGAAAATAACTCATCAAAAGGTCTCGCCGCTGGTTTCTTTCTCGCTCCTAACTTAACGGTTGGAATATTTAATATCGAAGCATTGGCACAAATCGGTTATCAATTAGAAAAAGAAAATGCATCCTCTAACGATTATCACAATGGATATTCTTATGAATCAGAGGGAAAAACTAAAAATAAAGTCTATACTATGTTGATGTTAAATGTTGGGATCACTATTTAAATATTAAAATTAATCATCAAAAATCAAATGGAAAACTTAAGCTTAAAAATATTTCAGATTTTTGGACATCTCTATCACTATCTAGTTTGTAAGTCTTATTATCTACTTTAACAAATAATCTATCCAACATAAATTTTCGATACTCTACATTTATGGCCATAAAACGTACCAAGCTTATACCTAATCCAACTGAATATGCAGTTCCTATGTAAGCATCATCTTTTGCATATGGACCATCATCATTTGCTTTCTTGTATTCATCATAAAAATAATATGTTCCCCAAAATCTAAAGAGAAAACTGCTCTGATATCCAAGAAAGACTCCGTAATTTGTTCCTTCCATTTTTTGTTTGTTATCATTGATACCTGATACTTTGGGTTCTTTTCCTGTCCAATCCTCTTTGATCATCTCTCCTTGAAATCCACCCATAAATCCTAATCCTGAAATGAGATAACCTAAGCGTAAACCATAACCTATTCCTGTATATTCATTCTCATAAATAGTTCCTCCTTGAATAATTTTTTGCTTTACTAAACCTTTGAGTGCATAACCTGCAAATGGTTCAAATAAAATATTTGCTTGAGCAGTGTTGATAAAAGTAGTGTTGATAAAAACAGTGTTGATTAAAAAAAGATAAATAAAAAAATAGATAGAAAGAATTGGAATGACCCTAACAAAACCCATTTTTACACTCCTTAATTTTTTGGTAACGGTTGGTAACGGTATCACTCTCCGAATGGTAGCAACAGCACATTAGCTGCTATCTAGCTACCAAAGGTAAAGTGGCACCCGCACCCGCACCCGCACTACCCGCACTACTCTATCTTAACTTAAGATTTTAAATTTTACAATTCAACATCTACAGCGGGCGTTGGAGAGACACCTGTTATTGTAGTAGAGGCAACAAGTGAGTGTGAAGCAGGTCCAGTGGTTCCATAACTTTCTGTAAGACCATATTGAAATTGAGCACTACTAGTACTACAGCTATTTACTGGGGCATAAGCAATGTTATCAGTTACCACTGAAAATTGGGTAGCAGAACTAGTTTTACTGATAGTTTGTTTTTGTGCCAAAGCTTGAATGGCAGCACCAGATAATTTTCCATTCGGTCCGGCCCAATTGCAATACATTCCACTTATAGTTCCTAGATTTGTATTGGCATTAATTGAAGGACCAAATCCAAAATAAGCAGTCCCGTTGGTTGTTGTAGTAACAGTTGTATCACTTGTTAGCGCCACATTGAAAACTCTAGTTGCTCCATCCATATATCCTGCTTGCCAAGCATACTGATATTCACCAATACTATTTGATGGATTAAAACTAAAGACTGCATAATTAAAATTTCCGGCCCATCCACCCTCTATACTTCCATCTGTAAATCCTTTGGTTGGATCAACTGACCAATTAGTACTGCTCACAAAAGGAGATGCGTGTGAAGTATTTCCACAAAATTGAGCACTCATTAATTTATATCTTATATTGGTAGAACTTGGTTTTTCATAAGCAATACTTCCCGCATATGTTTGTCCCTCAGAATTGTAATCTGATTGCCCACAATTACTATTTTGAACACTCGAACCAATTTTCCATGATAATTTTCCTTTATAACTAGAATTATCTGTTGATGTAGGAATATGTTTTAATCTAACTGTTACATCACTGCCACTAGTGGTTGTTCCCGCAATTGTTGTTATATAAATTGGATTTCCGCTAGAGTCGTTCGCACTTCTTTCTATTGTAGCAGAAGTAACTACTAATCCTACATCATTGGTTACATAAGCGGCCGCAACCTCAGTTGTTAAAGTTAAAGTTGTTCCCTCTGTTGGTAAAGTTTTACCATACACCTTAGCAATACAAAACATAGAAGCTGTCGACATAATCATGCTATCAACAAGAGAAGATACTCCTTGTACTTTCTTTGTTAATTGAGCGGCCGAACATGCTTCTGTGGTTGTTCCCTCTGTTGAAGTCCAAATACCATTATCTCCTGGCGGAAAATTGCCAGCGGCACCGGCCCCATCTGGATGTTGATTGTTGTAATAAACAATTGGTCCATAGCAAGTGGCATTGTCTGTACTTGTGCTTATTGTGAGATTGAAATCACAGGCAGCAACCGTAGTACCATTAACCATATCAGTAATTGCGGCCACTTTAGTTGCATAGGTGGATGAGGAAGTTATATCTGTTGCAACGATCGGTTTTCCTTTTTTATTTTTTTGATTGTTTTGATTGTTTTGTTTACTTTGCTTTTTTATTGCATCCGAAGAAGTAGTTTTTTGAGTTGGAGATGAGAATGCAAGGCCAAGAGGAAATGCTGTTGATATTGATGTTGTAGTCACATACGGTGCTGATCCATCTGTTCCACAACCAAGGCCAAAACCAAAACAAACAAAAATCATAATTAAAATTAAAAAAATTCCACTTAAGTTCTTCATTCTTTCCCTCCTATAACTAACGAATCAATCAATGAATATCTTTTAAGTATAACCCATTAATCTCTATGCTTCTTGGACTATAAATTGGCACAACTCCTAAGATTACGTCTTTAAAGGAATAATAGGTGGTAATATTTAATTCTCTTATTGAATCATTTGTTGAATCATTCGCTCTTAAATTATTATTTAAAAATGGACAGATTTTAAAATTATAACTTTTGGGAAGATGTGAACCAAAGAGTGCATGTGTCCTAGCATTTAATTTAAATTTTTGCACATCCTGCTTATTAATAGTAGATTGATTCTTAACTTGCTCTTCCTCAAACTCAGTCAACCATTCATCATTAAAGTGAACACGATTTAAATCTACTGTATCCTTTGATAGGCACCTAGAAGAACTAATTACAAGATTACTTCCACAAGAAGATAATATTTGAATAAATATTGTCAAAACACTAATCAAAAAACAATATCTAAATCTAAATTTTAATTTTTTGTTCCCCATCCACTTACCACCACTGTTCTAGGGGTGTAACATCCCAACGATATAATCATCCATAAAAAATCTTTTACTGACGTCCTTTCATATATTTCCAATTTTGATATTTCATTAAATCCCTCTTGTTTCCCAAGCATATCCAAAAAAATAGCATGTCGCTCAGGAATAAAACCAAAAAGGTAAAAATCAACACTCTTATCCACAACAAAATTTTTATCATGTCCCTTTTGTGGAGTAAGATATACAGGAATTTCGCCATTGGTTCTATAATTGATTCTACTGCAAGATAAGTACGATAGTAACAATAGCAAAAAAATCCCAATGATAATTTTCTTGACGTTAATAAATGTAGTCGATATTTTCATGCATGCTCTACTCAATATGAGATGATAAACTATAATAATAACAACATTAATATTAATTAATTAATTAATTAATTAATTCAATCGTACTAAATATAAATGAGGTTTGTCATAATGATATCTAAATACATATTACCCAAATCTTTTTTATCAACTTTTCTCATTTTGCTTCTTTCACTTTCACTCATAAATCTTCAATCATGTACTAGAATAGGTACTAAAACGGGAATGAAACGTGTTGAAAATATGGACACAAGGGAACGTTATCTACCATCAGGAGTTCAACAATACTATCTTCCGGGATTACCTGATTGGGCCAACTTCTCTGCTACTGCTCAATGTAGACGAAAACACTCCACTTATTATTTAGATCTAAAAAAAATATCTCAAAGTTTTAATTTTAATTACAAACAAAGCGTTCAATTTCAATTATCTTTTAATAAGAATCTTTTAGATTATCATACTAAATTCACTATGAAGCAATTAACACTAAAAGATGAAGAGATAGTCTTTTACACTATCAAAGATCATATTACCTACAATAACCTTCCATTTAGAGCACCAACCTACAAGCGAGTTAATCTGGTATGGATTGACGAGGCAATAAATAATCAAAACAACAATAGCAATAGCAATAGCAATAGCAATAGCAATAGCAAATTAAAATCTTTAATTAAATTAATGAATAGTGAAGAAATGGGGGCCGGTCATCCTGTCTTTGTTTCTCTATGCTTTTTTATTGATGAAGTTGAAGCATTTATTAACGGAAGCGAATTTAAAGATGTTGATATCAGAGTTATACCCCAAGAGATCTTTTCAATTTTTAATGAAAAATTTGAAACATTAACCAATTTCTATCTAAACTTTGATCTTTTCTTTAACGAAGATCAACAACTCTACTTATACATTCCATCTTCATTCAAGAAACCACCTGTGGAATTCAAAGGTCGCTTTAAAGTCCATTACTACTAATACTAGTACTCGAATGTATTATGATTATGGATAAATGTTATTGCACAAATGTTATCGCGAGTGCCTTTATCATTTCTAATCGAGGAAATTTATTTTTGTGCTCAATTCGATTTACTGTAGCACCACAGGCAATTCCCCAATGATCTACGCCCGCAACTGTAAGCCATGTAGCATTTAATGGATTAGTTATGTAATATGGATTTAGTGATGAATTTAAATCTTTCCAGAAAACTGATTTATGCATTACCACCTTACTGTCATTAAGGTAAAAGTTGTAGTGTCTTGCGAGTAGATTATAGCTGTAATTTTGAATTAAGAAATCTAATCCTTCGCTTTGATAGTAATTGGATTCATTTGCTGTACTGCTGTCTCTTTCAAACATAGTTGCAGTTATAGAATAATAGTGAATATCTTTTGTTGGCAATTCTGATGAACTCCACCACTCTAAACGCTTTTTTGTAGAAATTTGAGTCACCAAACGATAGATATTTTCGCAAACGATCCTTAATTTTTTTATAATCAAATCATGTTCACTATAAACATTTTGTAAATGCAATCCTTCTAGACCAACGTTTAGAATGAAAAATGCATTCCAATTAAAATCAGTAGCTCTTAGAGTTGCAAACCCCTCTCTTATTAACTCGATTATTTCCATCGCATCTTCAATTGCACGTTTGGGATTTGGGAAAAACCATTTTTGATCGCTACCTTTATGGTTATATTTATAGTTATATTTATATTTATTTTCAAAGTTCTCCATTTTCTTATTTAATAAAGAAAATGATTTTAAATTATCAAAATCAGTTGCCTTCAACAAATCCTTCAACAATAAAACTACTGCTCGTAAATTATAAGCAATGGTAGGCAAACGTTGAAAAAACTTAACCGATCCATAAACAATACCTTCATTTGGATATTGACCAAGATAGGTCAAATTTTCAGCAAAATCCATTATCGCCGTTAGCTGTTTACATCCTTCTGCAGATTGATTTTTTTCACAAAGCACCTCATCGGCATAATCTGTGCCATAAATAACACCACTCAAAGAAACATATCCCTTTATATTTTGAGTCCACTGGTATTTATTACTTAATTTTTTGGCAGTTCTTAGCATCTCTAATCCTACCAATGAACCTCTCGAATAACCAAGAAGATAAATGTTGTTCGGAGTTTCATCTAATATCGAAAAAACCTTACTCAAACGTCTAATGTAAGCTTCAGATGTTAAAGAATAATCCTCTATTGACTCTAAAGAATACATTGGAGATTTCATGAAAATCACTCTCGCAACTTCTTGGTCACTATCATCAATACCGTTACTAGTAATGCTAGCATTACTAGTATCTTTTTTAGTTATAAAATCACCTACCGTTAATCCGCTTATTTCCACTAGCTCCTCGATTGGTGAATTAGTGTATCCTATCTCCGTCGACTCAACATATGCAGAATAACCCTCTTCAGGATCATACTCCCCATCCTCACTTATCTCTGTTTCTAGAATAGATTTGTGTTTATCCCATAGTAGATCTTTAAGTTGCTTTTGCTGATGTCGATGTTTTAAATCATCATCTCTGCCTTTAAGATTTGCTCTCTTGTTGTTGATCTTTTTAATCCACTGTTTATGAAAAGATGATCTGTTTTTATATTGATTAGTAAAAATCTCATTGAACATGTGATTTTTTGTAAACTCAGTAAACATTCCGTCCATCAAAATAATTGTTACTGGATTTTTCTTTAATTTAAACAAAGAGGAGTTAATTTTTTCATCGATTGATTTATTTAAAAAATTATTTGCGCTTACTGTATTTGATAAAAGATCTGTTGGCCTCTTCTCGCTAAAATTTTCAGCAATCGCCTCTAGAATGTCCGTACTATTTATTCCATTTAATTGTGGTTGAAGCAATTCTGATGGTGGTAAATACATTATCTTATTTATATTCAAATTACTTCCACTACGATGAAGAAGGTTTCCTACTATTAATCGAAAATCATTGGCAATGGCATTGACATTCTCGCTTCCACTCTCTGCATATGCTTTAAAAAAGATTGATTGTGATGAAAAAAAGACAAAACAAGATAATGAAAGGCATATACACCTTTTAAAATTTTTCATAGGACCTCTTAATTTGTTATTGTTATAATTATACGCTAAAGAAAGTTTGAAATTAAATCAATGGGTGAGAGCAATTCTTAACAAAAAGCTAACCTAAGGTATCTAAGGATTAGGATTACAAATGAATGAATTTACGTTTACAGAACATCTACTTGAATTACGATCACGACTTATTAAAATATTGGCCATTATCTTTTCAAGCTCTCTCCTATCATTCTTTATTGGCGAAAAAATAATATCTGCACTTCTACATCCTCTCTTGAAAAATCTCTCAGCTACAACTCAGACCAGTGGTAAAGTGGTGTACCTTGGAATATTTGATAAATTGTCGACACAATTTCAAATTGCTCTCTATTTTTCAATAATAGTCACTTCACCTCTATGGCTTTATCAAATCTGGCAATTTATTAAACCAGCTCTTAAGAGTAATGAATTAAAAATTGCACGCTACTTTTTATTATTTTCAATAATTTTATTCTTTTCAGGAATATTTTTTGCTTATTTCTTGGCCGTTCCTTTGCTAATTTCCGCTTGCCTTAATTTTGGTCTTTTAAATATTGAAGCAAATATCAACTTAAGTGATTATGTTTTACTTGTTTGTAAAATATTAATTCTATCTGGTTTGTTATTTCAACTTCCAAATGTAACTTTGCTTCTAGGACTCTTAGGAATTGTAACCACTTCCACCTTAAGAAGTAAACGACGTCATATTTATTTTATCTTATCTGTTATCGCCGCAATTATTACTCCACCTGATGTGATTTCTATGGTACTAACATTAGTTCCTATGGTACTTCTCTACGAACTTGGCATTATTGCCCATTTGGTATTTATTAAAAGCTAGATATAATTAAGTAGTAAGAAATTAGTAAGAAGTATTACAAGAAATATTGAAAGAAATAAGGACGTTTCACCTATGTTACAACTATCAAATATAAGCAAAATTATTGGCGGTCAAAAATTATTTAGTGAAGTAACCTTCAAAATCAATCCTGGAGAAAAAGTTGGATTAGTGGGTGCCAATGGCACTGGTAAAACTACAATTTTTAGAATGATCATGGGAGAAGAGCGCGCCGACGATGGACAAATCAGCTTAGCTACAAACACAATGCTATCCTATTTTTCTCAAAGTGTGGGGGAAATGAGAGGAAAAACCGCTCTAATGGAGGTGGTTGCAGGCCACAAGCGAGTTAATCAATTACAAATTGAGCTTAAAAAATATGAGGAGCAATTATCCAATCCAAACTTAGAGGAAAAAGAGATGGATAAAGTGTTAGATAAGATGGGTAATGCTCAAAGTGAATTTGAAAAATTGGGAGGATATGAGATAGAGAGCAATGCTGAAGAGATTTTAACAGGATTAGGAATTGCCCCTAGCGATCATTCGAAGATGGTGGAAGATTTCAGCGGTGGTTGGAAAATGAGAATTGCCCTAGCAAAAGTTTTAATCTCTACCCCTGATATCATCTTAATGGATGAACCAACCAACTACTTGGATATGGAAACTATTTTGTGGCTTGAAGAGTGGTTAATTAAATTTAAGGGCTCGATACTAATGACCACTCACGATCGTGATTTTATGAATAAAATCGCTAATAAAATTATCGAACTTGCACAAGGAACCTCTACTATTTATTCTGGAAATTACGATTTCTATTTACAAGAAAGAGAGATTCGCAAAAAGCAAAACGAAGCTGAATATAATCGTCAAAAGGATATGTTAAAGAAGGAAGAGGAGTTCATTGCTCGCTTTCAGGCCCGAGTCTCTCATGCAGCTCAAGTGCAATCAAGAATCAAAAAACTAGATAAAATTGAAAGAGTTGAATTAATGAGTGATGAAGAAGAGATGCGCATCTTGCTTCCAGATATCCCTCGTGGTGGAAATGATGTTATCGCAATAAAAAATCTATCCAAACATTGGACAGATTCTAGGGGAAATGTAAATCCAGTTTTTAGCTCACTTACAATGACGATTAATCGTCAAGATAGAATTGCGGTAGTTGGGGTCAATGGTGCTGGAAAATCAACTCTTCTAAAAATTATCGCCTCAAAAACTGACGCCAGTAGTGGTGAGGTTACAATTGGACCAAGTATTGGACTTGGATATTTTGGCCAACATACAATAGAAGTTCTCAATTTAGAAAATACTGTCTTTGAAGAACTTAGTAGCAAATTACCCGATAAAAACGATGCCATGATAAGAAATATCTTGGCCGCCTTTCTTTTTCGTGGGGATGAGGTGTTTAAAAAAATTCGCTACCTCTCTGGAGGGGAAAAGGCGCGAGTGGTTTTAGCTTCAATTTTATCAACACCACTAAATCTACTACTCCTTGATGAACCAACCAACCACTTAGACATTAAATCCAGGGAAGTACTACTAGATACTCTCAAACGCTACCAAGGAACCATCCTTTTAGTAAGCCATGACCGCTTTTTCCTTAGAGCAATCACCAGTAAAGTTTTAGAAATCGACAAGGGCCATGCCTACTTATATCCTGGAAATTACCAAGAATACCTGGATTCAAAGAAAAGATCTTAAGAAAATATTTAAAAAGAAATTAAAGACATTCATAGACAAAAATGGTACAGCAAGCTACCTAATATGAATTTAAACTCTTCTGTCTTTATTGCAAGAAAGGAAACTCATGGATTCTGCCAAAAAAAATCACAAAAATCTAAAAAATAATCAATCAAATGATGATCGAACATATGATCAAACAATTGATGAGATAAGTAGTAACGATGATGAAACAAATGATGAATCAAACGATGAATCAAATGATGAATCAAATGATGAATCAAACGATGTAAGCGCTAACTTTAGAAAGTTAGGCCTCTCCGAAGACTCAATCAGTGCTGTTCTAGAAAAAGGTTTTCTTATTCCTACCCAAATTCAGGCCGAAACAATTCCATTACTTCTCAAAGATAAAAAACACATTGTGGCCCAATCAAAAACGGGCACTGGTAAAACAGCTGCTTTCGGTCTACCTATACTCGAAAAAATCTTTGAAGCAAAAGAAAGAAACAGTTACGATTGTACTGACAAAGTTAAAGCATTAATTCTTGCTCCTACCAGAGAATTAGCAATCCAAGTAGCAGAAGAGATAGAGTCTCTTCGAGGGGCCCGCAAAATTTCGGTGGCCACAATATATGGTGGCCAATCTATTCGTGAACAAATGAAACGATTACGTAAAAAGGTTGATGTAGTGGTTGGAACTCCTGGCCGAGTAATCGACTTCTTGGAACGAGAGGAACTTGACTTAACAGAAATAAATCATTTGGTTCTTGATGAAGCAGATGAGATGCTTAATATGGGATTTTGGGAACAAGTAGAAGAGATTGTAAAAGTCTCAAATCCAAAGAGGAGAATGCTACTATTTTCAGCAACCATGCCTGATAGAGTTTTAAAAACTATTAAAGAATACATGGGAAGCAACTATAATCTGATCCGTAGTAAAGCAAAAGAACTTACCGTCGAATTAACAAATCAAGTTTATATAGATGTAAAACCAAGAGACAAAGTAGAGGCCCTCTCTAGAATCATTGACATTGAAGACAGTTTCTATGGAATAGTTTTTTGTCATACCAAAATTGATGCTGATGAATTAGGAACAAGCCTGATCGCCAGAGGTTACAATGCTGAAGTTTTACATGGAGATATCTCCCAATCTCAAAGAGAAGTTATCTTAAAGAAATTTAGAAATAAGATTATAAATGTTTTAGTAGCAACCGACGTTGCCGCCAGAGGTATTGATGTTAACGACCTCACTCATGTGGTGAATTTTTCCGTACCTAAAAACACAGATACATACATCCATAGAATTGGTAGAACTGGTAGAGCAGGAAAAGAAGGAACGGCGGTAACTCTTGTTACTTCCGCAGAATATAGCAAGCTAGTTGCTATCAGAAAATTTTCTAAAGCAAGTATTGAAAAAAAGCAAATTCCTTCTCCTAAAGACATTATCAATGCTAAAAAAATAAGAATCATCAAAAATATTAAAAATTATTATCTTGAATTAAGTAGTGTTTTATCCCCCGAAGACCAGAGTGCAACTGAACATCATGCTACGATAGCGACCACCAACAACACCAATGACAATTCATCGGATAAAGACTTTCTAAAAATGGGACAAAAGCTTTTAAAACATGATGAAAATCCTGCAATGATGATCGCCGCTTTATTAAAATTTTCTTTTAAAGATGAACTTGATCAATCCAAATATTCCACTATCGAAGAAATTAGATATCGTGGCCAACGATCTGATCATTCAGATCGATCTGAACGTTCGGATCGTTCAGACCGTTCGGATCGTTCGAATCGTAACGATCGTTACGACCGCTCAGACCGCTCAGACCGTTTTGATCGTGATTCTAATAGCAGAGATAAAGATAATAACAACGATAATTCAAGATTGTTTGTAGCATTGGGAAAAAAAGATGGAATAAATAAAAACAAACTAATCACAACAATAAAAGAAACTACCAATGTACACTCTAATTGTTTTCATTCCATCGAAGTCTACGATAATTTTTCCTTTGTAACCGTATCCTCAAAAGAGGCAAAAATAATTTTGGATATATACAAAAAAAATAATAAGGGAAGAAGACCATTGATCGAGCAGGCAACTGAAAAAAAATCAAGATAAAATCCTGACAACATTACTTAATACTTAATATCTAATGAAATTTTCATCCTCTATTAATTCTAATCAAAACATGATACTTTACCAAATATAAGCTTACACTAAAGCTATAAAACTAAAATTAAAAATTCTATTTGATAGTAATATGGAGAAAACTCCATTGAACAAAAACTACAATGAACAACAATTAATTAATCTCGATGATTTTGAATTGATCGAAATTACAAAATTAAGTGAATTTAAAACATATCCATGCGATCTTTATATTCCTTTAAGTAAAAGAAAGTTGCTGAAACTATTCTTAAAAGAAGATGTTGTTGATACCATCAGATTGGAAAACTACATAAAGAAAGGTATTAAATCATTTTATGCAAAAAAAACTGAAATAGATCAGAAATTAACAGCAGTTAATAAAACAGAAAGTGAAGATATTCCAGTAATTTCAGAAATTAATTATCTTCCTATTAGAACCTCCACCTTAATTCCTGATCAAAATATTACCTTTAATATCTTCGCTATGAATGATGATGGGTCTTATCCCATTTTAATCGAGGCAAATAGCATAGTTAATCAAGAACAAATTAGTTGTCTTTTGGCCGAAAATCTTCGCCAAGTTTTTATTCTAGATCATGATGAAAAATCTTATCAAGAATACATCGATAGTAATTTGAAACAAATCATTGAAAAAGTCGATATGAAGGTTGAAGAAAAGGCGGAAGTGGTTAGCGATCATGTCTGCAATAAACTAGAAAGCATGATGACTGATACTAGTGAAGAGAGTATAAAAACGCTTAATGTGGCCCAAGAACACTTACAAGACTTTTTAAAATCAAGTGACGATGCTGTCGGTAGCATAATAAAAATGCTTACAAATGATCATCAGACAGTCTACAATCACTCTCTAACCGTTGGCTCTCTAGCATATGCAACTGCACTCGAAATAACCAAAATGCGCCAGAATCCAGAAACTGCTTCCAAGGTAAAAATGTTTGATGAATACACTCTGGATTCAGATGAAATTAGAAATATTCTTTTCTCAGGAGCGCTACTACATGATATTGGAAAATTGATTATTTGTCTTAATCATGGACTTATGACAGAAGATAATAAATTACCAGATGAAATACCTGCAGAACTTTTATCTGAACATCCTAAAGCAGGCCATGAACATCTAAAGAAATTCAAAAGTGTTCACCCAAAATCATTGGAGATAGTTATACAACATGAGGAATTTTGTGATGGTAGTGGTTATCCCAATCACTTACCAAAATCACAAATCTCCATTTATACCCAGATAATTAGTCTAGCAAATTACTATGATAACTTAGTCTCTTCTAAAAAAAATCCTTTGAATTCAGAACGAGCATTGCAAGAGATGGACAAAGTCATTTCTAAATTCAATAAATACATCCTTCCAATCTTTAAAACAGTAGTAACAAATATTAATGCCAGCAATGCTAATTGATCTTCTTTTTTCTTAAATATTTTAGAAAAATTTCTCAAGGTCTAAGATAAAAATCTTCTGTACTATTTGGTTCACTCTTTCGAATGAAAAGTCTTTTTTCGGCATCTATTCCTAAAAGTAATTGAAATATATCGGTAAGTATTGATCTTGAAGAGTATAATCCATGTCCAAGTCCACCAATGCCTAAAGTTGGAGCATCTATTTCACCGACATTGATTGAATCGATTCCATCTAATTTTTCACAGCCACCCATCCGACGATTTTTGTTATATATTTCAGAAACAGCGATAGCATTATCATTATAAGAACAATATACCGTAATTCTTTCTGCAATTTTTTTCAAGGAAGGTAGCAAACGTTCAAAGTCATTAACAGGAATATCAGGTGCATTTAAAATTAATTCACCAATAAATTTTTTATTCTCTAGATTAGAATTAGATATTCCTTGATTTGATAATACCAGTTGAGCAAGAGCAGGAATTGCTAATTGATGTCCCATAGAGTGAATAATCAAATGAACTTTAATTCCAATGTTCGCAAGCTTTTTCATAAAGTATGTAAAATGTGGAACAGAATGTACAGCACTCTTAAGATTGTTTTCATATGTTTTATTAATCATCGCACTCTCAAAGACTCCAGAGGAAGCACCTGCTGGCCAAGAAAATAAAATCACCGGGCCTTGATATTTTAAATCATAGGCAATTTGTGCTGTTCGAATTACAGCTTCTTCGAATTTAACATTAAAACCATGAACAAAAACCAAAATATCAGAGGGATGTTGCTCTTGAAGTTGTAGTAAATATGATTGTAATAAATTTTCAGTAAGTGGATTATGTTTTATAACTCTAAAATATTGGTGAGGATTAGCTCTTGGATTTGAAGTTATTTCAAAATTACCCACGCGATGAAGTTTAGGAACATTTACACGACAAATACCGTATGCTAAAGAAGAGGCATTACTTGCTTCAACTGAGAATGAATTGTTACTACATGCTAGTGAACTAGAATTATTAAGCATCTTACGATTAGTTACATACGCTACATCAATGGCCACAGTGTCTGCAAATGCATTTCTTACAAAATTATTTAATACTATTTTATGTTGATCACTACCAAACATTCTATTAAATGTATTCTTCGTATCCGTTGTATCCATTGTATCCTTGGTATCATTTGTATCAATGTTTGCTGGCACTGGTGTTGATGATACTGGTATTGACGACGACGACGGAGGGTTTGGTGTTGAAGTTGGTGTTGAAGTTGAACAACCATAAATAAAAACAAAAATAAGAATAAAAAAAAGATTTAAAATTAGCAGGATCAGATATCTCTTCATTGAATACTCCTCGCTTTGTAGTACTACTTATTATTTCATCATCATCACCACTCTATTATTCTTTTCTTACGATTGCAAAAAAATCAAATTTGACTACAATGAACATAAGATGTATGGTGTGCTGATTTATGCGAAATTTAATAACCAATTATATCAAGATAATAATACTGATTTAAATAAAATAGATATCGATGAAAGAAGTATCTGAGCAATCCAAAATATCAACCATAATTATTTTTTTTATCATCTTAAGTTTTAACTTAAGCTTAAGCTTTGGCGTTAGTTTTCTATGTAAAATCAATACCTGCTACGCTTTGAACTACAGATTGTTTGAAATAAATGCAGTTGGAGGAGTTCCTCAATTACTTGGAGTAGAGGGTGCTTTTGTGGGAATTCCTCATTTAGCATTTGGAGTTGGTTATGGTTACTACCCAATAAATAGTTTCTTACAAAAGCAAGTTCACATAAATAATGTATCATTAGGAACTGAATTCGAAATCATTCCTGAAGTCACTTACACCTTAAACACAATGTCTGGCTTCATTCGATTATTTCCCTTTGATAGCAACAATAGTGGATTTTTTTTCCAAATTGGATATGCCCCCTGGAAGTTGAGTGCAGAATTAAGTGCAGACCTCTATAGCAAAACTTTAAAACGAACAATGTATAATAATGTAATAACAGGAACAGGAGAATTAGAGGAAATAATTTGGGCCGCCACTATAGGATATCACGCACTTTTAACTCCCTATATATTTGTTATTGGCGGAATTGGTGTTGCAAGAATGCTAATGCCAACTTACACATTAAATATTCAAGGTGAATATCTTCGTTACATGCTACTAATCCCCTCACTTCGCACAGAATATGAAAATGCTAAAGCAGATGTACAAAAGGAACTTGATAATAAGATAAGCGAATTTCATGATAAGTATGAATATATCCCTTCATTGTTTGTTTCCATAGGGGTTAGATGGTAAGCAAAAATAATTAAAATAATATAAAGTAGGATACGCCTAAGGTGTATTGATTGCGAACAACCTCTGTATCATCAGAGGTTTTTTGTTGATCATAATTCCAATTAAAATTTGTAACAATTCCCGTTCCATTATCCAATGGAACATCCATTCTTAAATTAAAAATGGAACCTATCCCTGATTTGTAAATAACATTCTGATAATTAGTTCGAAAGATATATTGTCCTGTTAAAGTTGTTGATAATTTAAGTAGATCACCATTAAATATTCTATACCCTAAACCTGCAGACCATTTTGCTCTAGGTACATTTTTTACTATTAAAGCTGTTATCTTATTTATAAAAGGTTCCTCTTCATACATCAATGTACTTTCAATTTTTAACTTTTCCCAAAAATTATATCGAATTCCCAAACCAGCTAATAAAAAAAACTCTTTACCTTGACTAAAACTAAAATCTTTTGGATTAGAATAGGTAACGTTTTTTATTCCTGCTAATATGTAATAGTTCCAATTATTCAAAAATTTATTTTCATTGAGCAAAGTTATTTTATAACCAAGATCTGAGATATATGGTTTTCTACCTCCTTCACCACTTAAATTTTTAACTTCAATATCCTGCCTCAATACCTCATAGAAAAAAAACAAGTAATTATTTCTCTCTTTAGGTTTATCTACATTGAGACTATCTTTTTTCTCTTTCTCTTCACTTGAAATTTTAAACTTAGGAGACACCTTTTTTTTATCTCCTTTTATTTTCCCTAAATCAACCGATGCAAGCATATTTTCAAGAGAATCTTTACTCAATTCTTTGGCCGACAAAATTGAAAAATTTGAATCTTCTTCTCCTTGATTTAAATATATTTCAGTAGGCATAGTTGATTTTACTACTCTTCTACTAACAGCTGAGTACTGGCCCTTCTTTACAATAACTGCTTTATCAGAGTTTAATGCCAGATTCATTTCTCTAATGATGTCAGTAATCCCAAGTTCTTGCTCTTCAAACTCGTTGAACTTTACGAAACGAACTTCGCCTTGATAGGTAACAACTGAAGTAATGTCATTTTGAGTATTAAATAAAGCATGAAAATCTGTGTATTCTGCATCTGAAGTATTCACAACATCTATGGCAGCACTTCTAGTTTTAATCTTGAGTTCATTTATTTGATCTGATGATGGCGATGACGTCGAAGATGTCGAAGATTTGCTATGAGTTTTTACTCTAATATTTCCATCCAAAAGTGTTACGATGTTTTTATCTGAAAAAATCATTTTACTATTTGGACCTAATATTACAGAGGATCCATTTTCATAGATAATTTTTATATAACTATTTTCTTTGGTTAAAATTGAAGTATCTTGATATAACTTATCATCTAATTTAATCTCCTTGGCAACTCTATAACTTGGAAGTAATTTAGTGACATCACCTTGAACCATTACAACTTTTGCAAAGTATGGTATGTCTACAGTTTTAGTTGTTTTAGTTGTTTTAGTTGTTTTAGTTGTTTTAGTTGCTTTAGTTGTTTTAGTTGCTTTAGTTGCTTTAGTTGCTTTGATTGTTTTTATTTTGTTATCGATAATTTTTGCTTGCGAGATATTTTCAACAAAAAAACAGAGATTAATTGATAGAAAGAGTAATATTGAGCAAACATAAAACAGCAATTTAAATGCGATCATTTTAGTAAACCTTCGTTAGTTACCACTAATCTTCTACTAGGAACGACTTATTAAATAGAATACTATTAATAAAAATTAATAGTAAATATTTTTTATTTATCCGTGCAAAAATTTCACCATGAAATTCACACATAACTAGCAAAAATATATAATATACTATTTGTATAGTATTATAAAAAACATCTATAAAATAAAAATCACAGGAGGTTTTTACTTGAACAATCTAACAAAAAGTAGACACTTAGTTTTAATAATAATTTTTTTATTCCTTTTTTCAATCCGTGTAGTCGCATCTGAAACAACTTCTCAAACTAATACTTCGCCAATTACACAAACGACAACTACTCCTTCAAAAATCACTGAAAACAAAGAAAATAAAATTGAAAAAAATATTAATGACCAAAATACTTCAAAACGTTCCTATTCTCTAAATCTCTCTAGTGGTTTAACAACTTTTAGCGGAAATCGTGGTCTAGCATATGAAGATAAATATCCTTCCTTGGGATTATCATTTTTTTATTTTTTCAATCCACAAATGGCGATTGGATTAGGTACTGCTTATTCAAAACACTATATGATAGTTGATATTCCAACTAAAGCATTTAATCAACCAGGAGGTCCTGGAGCGATAGAGGTGAATATGTTTGAATATTTTCTTTCATATCGTTACTATGCAAATACAGATGCTGGAACTTTAAAAACTTTAAATCAAGTTCTTAAATATACTAATCCATATCTAACTAGTAGATTAGAGTATTGGAATCAAACAAATAAATATATTGATTTCCCCAATACTCCTAGCGATTCATCTGGATCATTCGGAGTTGCTTTTGGTGGAGGATTGGAGTTTCCAATAAAAACTGATAGCGCTTATATTGGATTAGAAGGACTATATCATTTTGTTACTTTCAAAGATGAGAACACTAAACTTTATCAACCTATAGATGGTAGTGAAGGTGGTGGATATGAAAACCTCTCTGGTAATGTAATCAGTTTATTTGCTAGCCTTGTAGCTAGTTGGTAAAAGATTACTCTTCATTCTCATCCTCTTCCAATTTTCTAAGTACTTCCTCTACTAAACTGCGAACTAATTCCTCTGTCAGCTCCAATTTATCTCCATCTTGACCTGTAGTTGCAGCTAAGTTTAATTGTTTTTTTGAATCAATAATTTTTTGTCTGATTCCTTGTAATCGTTCAATCTCTTTGGGTGGTAGTGGTCTTATAATTGAAGAAGATGACGATAACGATGACGATAACGATGACGATAACGATGACGATGACGATGCAAATAACTGCGACAGTGACAGCTTCATTGATTCACTAATAATCTTAGCAGAATGTTCGAGTGATTCTAATTTTAAATAGGCATCCATTAAAGAATCACCAACTGTTAGTGATCCATGTCTTGTTAAAATAATTACATCATTATCAATTATCGCTTTCTCGATAGATTTTGGTACTTCATCAGTGGTGGGTGTAGCATATTCTGCAATTTTAATATTTCCTAAAGTGAAAATCGTCTCTGGCAAAATACAATCACTGAGTCGAATATTGGCCACAGAAAAAGCGGTGGTGATGGGTGGATGAGCATGGACAACTGCTTTTACATCTGAACGTAACTCATAAACTTTCAAGTGCATCTTTACTTCACTAGATGGTTTGCGATTACTTGGCCCACTGATCTTATTACCTTTCATATCAATCACCACTAACTCGTCTTTAGTTAGCAGTCCCTTACTTACTCCACTAGGAGTAGTAAGAATGGTACCATCATCTAACAATACACTTATATTTCCATCATTGGCCGCTATATATCCATATCGATACATAAGTCGGGCAATACATATGATTTGTTTTTTTAATTCTTCTAATTCCATATTCATATTATTTATTAAGCATTTTCTTTATTTCTTGAGTAATAATCTCTTTTAACATATCTGGTGATGGTCCATGTCCAGGTCCAGATCCCTGTTTAACTGTTTCCACCATCTTTGTCTTTGGTCCCAAACCCATTTCTCTTCGTTTTGTTAACAGAGAGCTTATTTCTTCATCTTTTAAAGATACAAACATTTTTTGATCTAAATAATAATTTATCTTCGCCATATGTTCTACAAGTTCTAATCGCAAATAAGCTTGCTCAATATTTTCTCCAATAGCAAGCACGCCATTTCCGGCCATCATAATAACATCAGCTTGAGCTAATGCTCGCTCTACACCTCTCAATTGCTCATCACTTCCAGGAAGTGACATTGCTACAACTGGAATATAATTTCCTATTGAGATAATTGCTTCTGGTAGATGTGGAGTAATCGCCGTTCCTAATAATCCTCTCATAGTAGAAAATGGAGGATGAGCATGAACAACAGCTTTTGCTTCTTCACTTCGCACCTGATATGCTTTGAGATGCAATTTTATTTCAGAGAATGGTTTACCTGTTCCAGGACCTGCAATCTTTTTTCCTTCCTTATCTAAAGTAATAACCCAATCATCTCTCATTCGCCCTTTGCTAATGGCAGTTGGGGTGGCCAAAAAATTATCATTAAAACGAACAGTGATGTTACCGTCGTGATTAGCGACAAAACCTTTCGCATCTAACTTATGTGAAAAATAAGTTATCTCTTGTGCTATTTGATGAAAGGAAAGTTCATTCATAATATTCACACCTAAGCTTAATCTAAAGCTTAATCTAAAGCTTAATCTAATTGTGAGCCCATCTTTGATTTTTGTACTTCATTTAATTTGTGGAGTATCGATAGTGCTGCTTGAGAGGCAGAATCAATTTCTGATTCACTTCCACTCATAATTAAGCGTCCAGAAGCACCGTATGGAATTATGTCTATTAATTTAATATTAGCTGCCTTTAGAGCTTCATTGCATGCGATAGTTAAATACGCGGCCGGTGTAGTCTCTAGAATAAAAATTGATTCTCCTGCCAGTACCATATTTCCTCTGGCCATTCCTGTAAACATGATCGCATGATCTTGTTGTACGCCACGAATGATTTTATTTGTGAGTATCTTTACCTCTGCTCTATCATTTTCATTTAACTCTGTTGCTTTTAAAATTGCTCGTCCTGCTTCTCTTACTTCACCTTGATCAGGATGATGAATTTGCATCATTCCAAATTGTCTTTCAGTAACAACTGAGCTTAAGCGAACTGAAGTTGCTTTCAATGCAAGATCAATCATCGAATGAATTTCCATTGCTGGAGCAATCTCAATCATCAAAGCAGCATCATACTCAGCTGGATCGTAGACTCTATTATCTTTAGCTGTATATTGTGCCAATTGAGGTTGCATACTATCTACAAAAATCAAAGTTCGAAGCTCAAAGGTTGTAGGTTTACTCATAATTATTTCTCCTAAATTCATTCATTCCTTTATTTATTTATTTATTTTATTTATTTATTTATTTATTTATTTATTTATTTATTTTATTTATTTTATTTATTTAGTAGGAAGCACTTCCTTTTTTTCCAGTTACTATCGCCACACTAGAAGATGCTCCAATTCTTGAAGCTCCAGCTGCAACCATTGCCAAAGCATCTTCGCGAGAGCGAACACCACCTGATGCTTTCACTCCCAAGGTTGGACCAACTATCTCTCTCATTAAAGCAATATCTTCAACTGTAGCACCACCCTTACCAAAGCCCGTTGATGTTTTCACAAAGGCGGCCCCTGCAGCTTTTGCCAAAACACAAGCTGCAACTTTTTCATCGTGAGTAAGTCCACCTGATTCTAGAATAACTTTTACTGGATAGGGATGAGATGCTTCGACAACTGCGATTATGTCATATAATACTACTTTGTAATCTTTTGATTTTAGTGCACCAATATTTACTACCATATCTATTTCACGTGCACCGGCCATAATTGCCTCTCTTGATTCATATGCCTTTGAAGATGCTGTGGCCGCCCCTAAAGGAAACCCTACTACTGCTATTGGTTTTACCGTCGAGCCAGCAAGTAACTCTGAAACCAGAGGAATATTTGATGAATTCACACAGACAGTTGCAAAACAATATTTGCGTGCTTCTTCACAGACTTTTATTAATTCATCTCTGGTTGCTTCTGGTTTGAGTAAAGTATGATCAATCATTTTTGCCAAATCCATATCATACTCACCTGTAATAGCAGTGTTAGTGCTTGTACTGATATTATCTTTATCTTTATCTTTATCTTTATCTTTTGATTTTAAAGTACATAAACCATAGGTGCGAATTTTATTTTTACTCATTTTTGTCCTTTCCCCCGATAAAAAATTTATACTTAACTTATATATATATTCTACCTGGTTGTAACCTTATCAACAATTCCTAAAATAACTGAGTGTAATGGATCATCTTTCGATCCTAATAAATCCTGAGCGCTCTTTCCATCTTGTGAGTACAAAACTATATCTCCAGGCCCTGCATCTGTTTCATCACAAGGAATTGACAACACTGGAACTCCATCATCATTACCATATTGATCAAGTGGTTGTACTATCAACACTCGATGCTTATTAAAACAAGGATGTTTTTCACTCGAAACAACATTACCTTTTACTCTTCCTATCTTCACACTTTTACTCCAATTACTCCAATTATTCCAACTTACCAAAAATTTTATCTCGTAAATTTTTATCAATAACTTCAGCATTCTTCTCAACATTAACCATATCAACAAAACCAGTTATCGCTGCATCTACAGGAGGAACACTTTTAAGAGCAAACGCTGCCTCTCTCGAGAGTGTGTAATAAACAACATCACCAGGACCTGCTCGAACAACATCTATGGCCGCTATAATATCACCGCTGGCCTTTAATTTATCATCTAGTGGTTGAATCAAAAGTAATTTTTCTCCATGTAATTTAGGATCCTTTTGAGTTGCAACCACGTTTCCCACTACTCGTGCTAAACGCATATTATATCGATCTCCTTAAGTTAAAAATCCTCAAGTTAAAATAATCTCTGTAAAAATTCCATATGAGGGTTAGCAATCACCTCAACACCAACTAAATTTCCCTCTGATAACAGATATTCTTTAGCGGCATTTACTGCCTCTTCCATCTCAAATAATTCACCCGTTAAAATGAAATAAGCTTTGCCACCAAGTCCATTTGCAAGTCGTATATCCACCGCCTGCACCTCGGCCCTTTTAAGAGCAGCATCCAAGGCCCAGAAAGCATCTGCAACCGAAAAACTCTCAACAATACCAACTGCATTCCATTTAATATCTTTCGTTGTAGCGGTCATCGCAGGAATAACTCCTGCATGCAAATATGGAATAAAGATCTTTGAGATTAAAAGATCTTTAGCACGCTCGACTCCAGCATCCATTGCTTCTTTCACCTCTTCAACTTCACCGACCACCATTACAATAAATTTTCCAGGACAAATAGAGTGCGCTTTCAAAAGTTGTACTTGTGATTTTTTTACCATCACATCGGCAAGTAAATACCCTCGAGAAATCGATTTCAATTCTAATATTCCTACTGCCGGCCACTTAAACATATTTGCTACTCCCCTACTCTCCGTGCGATCCGATCACACACTCCTTCTCACTCACACTCACAACAATCCCATTTATAGAGGCATGATATACTGATCCCAAATTTTTTTCCATCTCTGGAGTAACAGCAATAACATCTCCAACTCGAACTTCACTGCCAACTTTAATCACCGCTCTCGCTGGCACTCCAACATGTTCAGCTAAATTAATAGTAACACTCTCAACCTCTGAAGGATAAATCATCTCGTAATCTACTTCATGATCATCTTCACCGCTCATTTGACAATATTCCGCTAATCTTAATTTAGAGATTAATTTTTTAGTTGGAACTTTTCTATACTCCAACCATTCAGCGGTCACTGTAGGAGAATTACTATGAGGATTTTTCACTCCACCCTTAACTAACAATTTTTTATATTCTGCCAAAATTTTCTTTGGCGAAAGTCCCATTACATCACAAGCAAACAATTCACAAACTCCACACTGACTACACAAAAAGCTTGATGTAATATTTTCCATTGGTGCTGACAAATTATAATCCAACATACGCATTGATTGATGAGGATATAGTGAATGCCCTAGTAGTGATCTCGGACAAAGCTCGCTACAACGATAGCATTGACAACAACTAGTCTTCGATCTCTTTACCATTTGATTGATGTCTATTTCTTGCGCTTGAACTAACAAATGATCTTTAGGAAGAGCTAATATCCCACTGGTTCTTTTCCCTATATAAACATCTTTATAATTCCCTTCATGCATACGCACTAGCTTTCCCATCATCGGGCCACCATCGATAAATCTTAATTCATCAATTGGTTTTCTTAACTTCACTCTCGCCAACAAATCATTTAACGATATTCCAATGGGAACTTTAAAAACTTTAGCTGCAACTTTACCCGCGACTTCGCCAGCAACAGTTACTAGACGACTAGTAACTGCACTACCACCGCCACTTTCATCTACTGCCTCTGCAAGTTGAGCTAAGGTCAGCACATTGTGAACCATTACTGAAACCGATAAAGGCAATCCTCCCTCTGGAATTATCCTCTTGGTAGTTTCATATACAAGTAAAAACTCATCACCTACTGGATAGTAACTATCTAGCAAATGTAATTTTACTTCAAAAAATTTTGGGTTATAAATACCTTTGGCCGCTCTCTCTTGAATTACATTTTCAATTGCGTGAACTACACTTTTATATTCTCTCTTAACTGCAATTATCCCAAGGGCAGCACCACAAATTCTCATTGAGTGTTCAAGGCCCAGCACCACCAACTCCGGCCACTTAAGCATCAACATCTTATCACTTTCTAGTAATGGCTCGCACTCACTTCCATTGGCCACCACTGTATCTATTGCTCTATTTGAATTCAATGCTGAAAGAAATTTTTTATAAAGAGGAAAACCACCACCACCAGCACCAATGATCCCTGCTTCGAATGATTTTTTTATAAGATCATTTTTAATATAAGTCATACGATCCTAAAATAACCATTGCTTAAAACACATCTACGTGAGCGCACAAAATGTCTTGCGGTTGTAACTCCCTCTCCAGTTGGTGAAGCAATTGTAAATGATGTTGGTCCCTCACCCTGAAATGCTAACCCGGCCAATGCCGGACCATTCTTTACAAAGATAGAAGTATTCATCTTTACTGCCATCTTATGCATACTCTCTATATTTCTAGAGTGAATAACTGCTGTATGTCTGCAACCGGCCTCCAATTGGAAAGCAAGTGCAATTGCCTCATCGATGTTACTTACTCTTATCAGAGGAAGAATTGGCATTAACATTTCAGTCTTGGCAAATGGATGATTTTTTTCCGTCTCTACAAATGCCAAGCGCACGTTGGAGCTGACATTATTTATTCCTACTTCACTTAAAATAACTTCAATATCTTTGCCCACAAAATTTTTATTGGGATGTCCACTCTCATCAACTAATAAGCGAGCTAATCTGTTTCCATGAAATTGTGAAAGTTCATAAGCACCAGCGGCCGCCACCAATGCTTTCTTTAGAGGAGCAAATGCTTTCTCTGTTACTATTATCTCTTTTTCCAAAACACAGATGATATTGTTATCCATACTTGCACTAGTCACAATATCTCTTGCTGCCTTTTCAATATCAGAAGTCTCATCAACAACTACAGGAGGATTTCCTGGACCTGCGGCAATAACTCTCTTCCCAGATTTCATTGCTTGTTTAACAACTGCTGGGCCACCAGTTACAACTAACAAAGCTATATCTGGATTTGTCATCAGCTTTTGTGCTGATTCAATCGTAGGATCAATTATTGTGGCCAATAGATTAGCAGGCCCACCCTCTGAAATTATCGCTCGATTAAGAAGTGAAACTGTATAGGCAGAGATTTTTTTAGCAGATGGATGCGGATTAAAGACAACAGTATTTCCACCGGCCAACATTCCAATTCCATTATTGATTATTGTTTCCGATGGATTTGTACATGGAGTGATACTTCCAATTACACCATAGGGAGCTTGTTCAATTATTGTAAGACCATTATCTCCGGTAAAAGCAATTGGATGCAAATCTTCCACACCTGGTGTTTTATCAATGGCCAAAATATTTTTCTTTATCTTATCATCAACACGACCAAGTCCCGTCTCCTCTCTAGCATCTCGAGCGAGACGAGAAACATCATCTCTTGCATACTTTCTTATCGCTGCAATTATCTTAATCCTTTGCTCTACAGGAACTTCTTGAAATTGTAAGAATGCTCGCTTGGAGGCCGCCACTGCATCTTCAATACTTCCAAAACATCCACTGCTACTTGTAGTGTTTGTACTGTTTGTACTTACTTGTGAATGAATTTTAGTTTGCAATGATGATTGCGGTAATGATTGCGGTGACTGTCTGGCCTTATATTCTTCCACCACTCTACTGACGATGCTATCTATCTGAGTTTCACTAATTTTCATTTAATAAACACTCCACTTTACTCCACTGTATTCCACTTACTGTGCAGATTTCGAGTAACGAATCTGCCCCTCAACTTCCATAGTATCAATTATTGCAATAATCACAGAGTCCACTGGTTTATTTTGAGTTACATCAGTAAGTCTGGCGGAACTTCCTGCTGCCAACAACACAATCTCATCTACTCCAGCTCCAACTGAATCAATAGCACAAATAACACTTCCCTTAGATACACCATCAACATCTGCTGGTTGTACTAATAAAAGTTTCAGCGCCTCCAACTTACTATCTTTTTTAGTTGAGACTAAAGTCCCAACTACTTTTGCAATTTGCATACTTGAAAACCTCTTTTTACATTTTACTCACTACTCACTACTCACTAATCACTAATCACTGACAATTTACTTTTTACTCTCAACAGATTTTCTACCTAATGGTAAAACATCTTCGATATTAGAGTGAGGACGTGGAATAACATGAACAGAGATTAACTCACCAACTTTTTCAGCAGCTCTTACACCTGCTTCAGTTGCTGCTTTAACCGCTGCTACATCTCCTCTGATAATTGCAGTTGTAAGTCCACCACCAACTTTTTCATAACCAACTAATTCAACTTTTGCAGCCTTCAACATTGCATCAGCTGCTTCAACCATTGCTACAAATCCCTTAGTTTCAATCATACCTAAAGCGTCAGACATAGCTCTCTCCCTTGAATTTTAATTAATTAATTATAATAACAATTATAATAAAATAATATTATCTTAAATTATAATTTAATTGATAATTTAATTGATAAATCAGATTGGAATTTTATTTTGGATTTTTAGATAAGACAATGACTATTTATTAGAAAGAATCTAGAAAGAATTATTATACAATTCCTTGTGCCGTCATAGCGCGAACTACTTTCATGAAACCAGCAATGTTTGCACCCATTACGTAGTTGCCTGCATGGCCGTACTCATTAGAAGCATCAACGCAACTCTTATGAATACTCTTCATAATGCCTTTCAATCTGCTATCAACTTCTTCACGAGTCCAGTTAAGTCTCATACTATTTTGGCTCATCTCTAATCCTGATGTAGCAACACCACCGGCGTTAGAAGCTTTTCCAGGAGCGTATAGAATTTTCTTATCTAAGAATAATTCAACTGCATCTGGAGTAGATGGCATGTTTGCGCCTTCAGAAATTACAAATACACCATTGTTCAAAAGATTTTGTGCATCTTTTGCATTCAATTCATTTTGAGTTGCGCTTGGGAAAGCACACTCTGCTTTATGATTCCATAGTGGATTGTATGATTTTGATGAATCAATTGTTGTATAAACTGCAGTTCTATATTTGTCTGCGTATTCTTTAATTCTTCCACGACGAACATTTTTAAGATCCATTACGAATTTTAATTTATCACGATCAATACCTTGTTCGTCATAAATGTAACCATCAGAGTCTGATAGAGTCATTGGTTTCGCGCCAAGATCTAATAATTTTTCAACTGTATATTGAGCAACGTTACCTGAACCAGATACGATACAACGTTTTCCATTTAAATCTTTATTTTTAGTTGCAAGCATCTCTTGAGCAAAATAAACTGCGCCGTAACCTGTAGCTTCTGGTCTAATCAAGCTACCGCCCCAATCAAGACCTTTACCTGTTAATACGCCTTCAAATCTGTTTGTAAGTTTCTTATAGATACCAAACATAAAACCAATTTCACGTCCACCAACACCAATATCACCTGCTGGAACGTCAGTGTCTGCGCCAATGTGACGGAATAATTCCATCATAAAACTTTGACAAAATTTCATAACTTCATTATCTGATTTTCCTTTTGGATCAAAATCAGAACCGCCCTTACCACCACCCATAGGAAGTGTTGTAAGCGAGTTTTTGAATACTTGTTCAAATGCTAAAAATTTTAAGATACCTAAATTAACTGAAGGGTGAAAACGAAGACCACCTTTATATGGTCCGATAGCAGAGTTCATCTCAATTCTGAAACCGCGATTTACTTGTACGTTTCCTCTGTCATCAACCCATGGAACACGGAATGTGATTACTCTTTCTGGTTCCATGATTCTTTCGAAAACTCTAGCTTTTCTTAATTCTGGATTTTTTTCAATAACTGGTGCAACTGATTCTGCAACTTCCATAACTGCTTGATGGAATTCTGGTTGACCTGGATCGCGTGATTCAAGTAATGTTTTGACGTCATTAACTAGTGAGCTACTCATAAACAAAGACCTCCGATTAAAAATTAAAAACTACAAAATAAAAACTACAAAACTAAAAACTAAAAACTAAAAATTTAAAATACCCTGACCTGTTCTCGTGTCTATTTTTACAACCACAGGTTCAGATAATTTTATATGAGAAATAAATCTCGTTTCATCTTCAATAACATTTCCAACATCACTCAACTTTTCCCATCTTAAAAAATCCTCTCTCTGATAAATCGTAAAATAAAGAACTCCGAGAGAAGTGATGTTGTGAAAAAAGTGTGTTCCTTGCGACGGATCCACTTTAAAATTCTCAATCGATGCCTCAATAATTCCACTGGCCATCGAAATATCTTTCCACGCTACAGGAATTCCTAATCTACTATCAGAAGAGCCCCACCGTCCAGGGCCAATTAACAAATAATGCTTTCTCTCCATTTCAAATTTAGCATTAATTTCTGAGATCTCTTTTGCTATATTTATTGTATCTTTAAAAGAAAAATTTTCTTTCTTTACAAAAATAATATCTCTTACATCTTGCAAGATTCCTCTTCCCAGTGCATTTGTAGAATACACGGCCGCACTCTCAATATCTTCATTTGTAACTATCACATCCATATCTTCTATTCTGTTGGCCATCGGTCGAATTTGCAGTAGAATAAATTCAGTTGGCTGACTTTTATCAGCTTTAATCTTGATCGCGTACTCCAACTCTATATCGCAACCCAATCCTTCTTTTCCGATTTCCAAAATTGTAGCAATCAATTCAGCAACTGGTAACATGTCGTACTTTAAAATATTGGCAAAAGTAAGAATAGGAACTCCGTTTTGAAGAGTTGTATCACTAATCTGATTGTCTTGTGCTGAATAGAAACTCATTAAAGAATTATTTACTCCTTCAGAAACTGCATCCGTAATTAATCGTTTATGAAGATTAATATCATCATCTAACCAAAGCTCTCGGTCATGATTATCAGAATTACTAATGTCAGACGTGGAGATATTATTATCATCTACCATATCATCTCCATCATCTCTTTTTTCACTCCTTCGATCGCAGCTCATTTTTAGAGCGTAAAAATATTGTTGAGCATTCTTTAAGATGGAATTGACGCTCGAAAATTGTGGTAGCACTTGTGGAAATTTTGGAGAGAAGCGAAGTGATTGCCCACCATCAACAACAATTTTACCTAACCCTAAAGCAATGTGAGCAACACCCTCATCTGCCTTCATAAATGTTACAGGATAAAAATTGTGAGATTGAGCAGTTCCAGAAATTGTTGGGTAATAATAATTACCAAATCTCTCACCACAAAGTTCTTGAATACTAATCGCCATCTGCTCTTCTTCAGTTCTATGCCCTGTTGTTTTGGCAAAAGTTCTCGGTGGTTTATAAAATACAGAGGCGTAAATTAATTTTATCGCTCGTAAAAGTTGCCGACGACGTTCCCAAATATCTTTGTGATCATTGGGAAGCATATATGTTTTGTAAATGCCCGCATATGGTTTAAATTGACTATCTTCTTGTAGTCCTGAGGAACGAACTGCTAGCGGATAGCGAGCATACTCTAAAAATTTTAAAAGATCTTCTTCTAACGAGTGAGGAAGACGGGCCTCCACAAAACGAGAAGCAATTATCTCGTCAGCACACTCTGCTTTAATAAATTCACCTAACTTATTCTCCTCTAAAAATTGTAAGTATATCTCTGTGGTTATTACCAACGTTTTAGGAATAGTTACTCTGAAATTTGGAAATTTTTTTAATCGTTCGATATTACTCTCTATACATTTAAGCATAAAGGCCAGACCGCGTGCCTTTCCTCCCATTGAACCATTTCCAATTTTTAAAAATTCAGTTTCAGGGTAATAGTTACTGCGTTCAAAACTACTTACTACTCCTCTACGATTTTGAATACGAACAGAGTGAATACTCTCGATTAAAAATTTTCTAATCTCTTCAACATTAGCAAAATCCTCATAGCTAGGACTTCTTACTATCGAAGATAATTCAATTTGTGATCTCGCCAAAAACCAAGTAGAAAATGAGTGGCCTAAGGCCGCATGATGTTTTAATGAATCGGCGGGAACAGTAATTAGTATTCTTTCCATCTCTGTTAGATTAGATGCTCTCGCTACCTCATCACCACTGGGTAAGCGAAAAACAAAATCACCAAATCCTAAATTATCTAAAAAGAATTGACGAATATCTTGTAGAAGTGTCGGAGAATTTTTATCTAAAAAAAATGCCTTTATCTTTTCTGCTTTACTGCGATTTCTTTCCTCTGAACTAAAAAGAAATGTTGGCAGATGTTTAATCTCTTTTTTTATTTTTTTAAGTAAACTAATTCCTGCTTCATCATCAATTTCTCCGCCCCTATTTTTAGGATAACGAACATCTGAGAAGAGACCAAGGAGATATGGTTTAAACTTATTATATAATAGCAACGCCTGTTCATAATTATTGGCCAACAATAATTTTGTTCGTGCTCGTAAGTGTAGCAGGCGATGTTCATCGTTTACACCCTCTTCTACAATATTTTGAGTTTGTTCAAAGATCGCTTCATAGATTATTGGTAGTAGCGAAGAGTAGTAGTGAGGAGAATCCTCAACTAAAATTAAAACTCTAACACTTGCCTCCTCCGTATCATGAACAACATTCATCTTATCTTCATGCCATTTTATAATCGCCCACAAAATATTTCTGTTTCCATGCCATACAAATAATTTATCGATACTATTTTCGAAGAGTGAAAGTTTTTCCGCATATTGAGTTAATCCTCTTGAACTATGAACTAACAAAACAACTGCTATATCTCTTTTCACTGAAAGTTGTTTTATCTCTGAACCAAAAGATACAGCATCCATCTCTAAATATCTCGGCATCACCACCACCA
>JADFZW010000044.1 GCA_015232355.1 Oligoflexia bacterium | reverse complement strand
TTTGAAATGTCGAAACCATAATAGTCGTGGTGCAATTGTTTTCTTTGGTTTAGAAAAGATGGATCCATTCCTAAACCACCAACATTAATTTATTTTAGGCAAAGCTTCTAGAGCGCCCTAGAAGCTTTGTGCTAAATAATTTTACATTATTTGTGAATCATCAACGAATTTGCTAACAACCCCTCCATCTAGAAGGAAAAAAAACTAACTAAGAGAAGAATAATTTTCATAATTATACTCAATTGTCTTAGGATTGTATCTCTCGGAGGGCGGAAGGGAGGAAGAGGGCCGCCACTTATAGTTCCTTTTAGGAACTATAATAATCAAAGTATTGAAAAAGAACGTCGGCCCGTGCACAAGGGTCTTTCATTGTGGATAAATTAGAACAACTACATACTCAAGCCACACCATCAATTGTAGACGTTATAATTAATAGTAGACAGTACTCCATAAATTCGGTTAAAATATGGAGTATTATCCAATAATGAAATTAGAGAGAATGTGAATATTATGTTTAAACGAATAATTGAATTACCAGATAAACATAGTCTATTTTTATTTGGCCCTAGAGGAACTGGTAAATCTACACTTTTGCAGCTTCTTTATCTTGATAAAAAAAAGGCCAAACAGGTACTCTATATTGATTTATTAGATGATGATATCTTTGAACGTTATATTCGCAAACCACAATCTCTTGAAAACGAGATTAAATTTATCAATCCTAGACCTAAAATAATTATTATTGATGAAATCCAACGAGTTCCTCGACTTCTTAATCTTGTTCATAAGATGATTGAAAATGATAAATTAATTTTTATATTAACTGGTTCAAGCGCTCGTAAAATAAAAAGAGGTGCTGCCAATCTTTTGGCCGGACGTGCATTTCTTTACTCTCTATTTCCTCTAACCAGCAGTGAATTAGCTACAAACTTTGATTTAAATGAAGTTTTAAGATGGGGAGCACTTCCTAAAATATTTCAATTAACAACAGACAAAGATAAAGATAAATTTTTACAAAGTTATACTCGAACCTACTTAAAAGAAGAGATTATTGCCGAACAGGTGACTAGAAAACTAGAACCATTTCGTGATTTTTTAGAAATAGCAGCGCAATCAAATGGTAAAATTGTTAATTATGCTAGCATTGCCAGAGACGTGGGAGTTGATATAAAAACAGTCAAATCCTATTTTCAAATTTTAGAGGATACTTTGGTTGGTTTTTATTTAAATGCTTATCATCAATCGATTAGAAAATCTCAACGTTTGAAACCAAAATTTTACTTTTTTGATATTGGAGTTAAACGATCTTTAGAGCGAACATTAGATATTCCATGCAATCCACGAACTTCTTTTTATGGCGAGGCATTCGAACATTTTGTTATTTTAGAAATTTTTCGTATCAATTGTTATTTGGAGAAAGAATTTCGATTATCATATTTTCAAACACATGATGGAGGAGAGATCGATTTAATTTTAAGTAAACCCAGGCGCATTCCTATTCTCATTGAAATCAAATCATCAAAAAACATAAATGAAATAGAGGTTAGATCTTTGGCCAAATATGCACGAGAGATTTCAAAAGAGAGTGATAATTTCCAAGCATTCTATCTTTCACAAGATACAAGCAAACAAAACATCGATGGAGTTCGCTGTCTTCCTTGGAATGTTGGAATTAATGAAATATTTAAAACATCTTAATAATTAATAAAAGTTTTTTGAGTTTTAATTATTGTGATTTATTGATCATTGATTTCTGATTATTGGTTGCCCATTTTGTCTGAAGAATTTCCAAATATTCTCTCGAATTTTCCTTCAGGGGTAACTCTGAAAACATAGTAAGGATTTATACTAGCGTCTGGATCAGATACATGACCACTAGTGCTAGGTATGGTTACGCCCATATTCCATCCAACTAAAATAGGTATTTTCTTTCCATTATTTATTATCAAATCTGCGGAATAAACACCTGCTGCTGCATAATCATTAACGTCGATAGTTGTGAATGCCGAAAAAGATTGTGGTACTTTACGACCATCATCACTAGAGATAGTATTATATGCAATTTTGAATGGAGAATACGAGGTAATTTTAAATAATTTTAAATAATCTTCAGTTTCAAAAACATCCCTAGAAATATGAAAATAGAAAGAAGATTGGTCATCTTGATAAACAAGACAAGACTCAGTTGTTGTCATTCCTGTTGATGAAGTCACTTGAGCATTCATAAAATTTGCTCTTATATTACCAACTGCCTCTCGTCCGGTAAGCTCTTTAAAAATTTTCTTTGCTTTTTTTGTATCTGGATGGAGACTTCCTTTGAGGGACACACTACTAAGATCTATTGTAAGTAGTCTTTCAAACCAATCAATTTCGAAATAGGTACTTATAGTGTGAGGAGTTCCATAAGGAGAATTAACTATATAGTCCATCATTTTTGCAATATTTTGGTCCATAATGGTTTCTGAAAGATGGCCATTTCCTAGCACATGTCCCATTTCATGAAGTAAAATTACATCTAATAAATGAAACGATATCCATTTAGATGAGTATTTTTTTGATACCCAAACAAATCCTTTCGCCCATCCATTATCCATATCGTAATTGGTTCTTTTAATGAAAGCGACAGGATTATCAAAATTATTCCTTGCTTTTTCTATCTCATTATTTACAACTCCGAAGTAGAAGACTATATCAGAGGCGTTTTTATTGGCACAATTTGTGACTAACTGATATTTTTTTGCGATATCCATAAGAAAGGGATAACCGTGTTCACCACGCAGTTTTTGATATGCTGTTCTTGTTGTTAGATAATTACTCCACATTGTGAAAACACTTTGTAATACCTGATCTATCTCTTGAACATTGGCCCCAAAATCTGAAGACACTTCTATGCAGTAACGAACTGTTCGGTCACCTAAAAACCAGGCCGCTCCGCTGTCAATGGCCTCGAGATCTACTCCACCACTGTCTATTGAGCCACCAGCTTTTATCGTTGCGGCAAAAGAGGTTGTTGATGGATTAAGAAAGGCGAGCGAAAGCGATAGCGAAAAGGCGATGAATAGACAGATGATATTGATTGATCTAAACATACTAAACATGGATCTGGAAATAAATCTGGATGTAAACATAAACATTTCTCCTTGTTGACAAAAAAGTTAAAGTAATATCTTTCATGAGAGCTGTCAAAAAACTAGTTTCCACTCTTATCTTTTTATATTAACGGTTGTAAAATTTGAAAAATAGATTTATTTAGTAAATGTTCAGTTGTAAACATGAACAAATACTCTATGTTTGTCTAATCTGGTATCAGGTACAATTCTCGCAATGAAAATATATGATTTTGAAAATTACAAAGATTTTGTTAACAGCTGGATAAACGCTAAACCCAACAATGGCAGAGGCATCTATAATAAAATAGCTCAATTTTTGAATGTCCATTCGACCATGGTCAGTCACGTGTTTAAGGGAGATGCTCACTTCTCATTGGAGCAATCCTACTCTCTCTGTGATTATTTACGATTAAACGAAGAGGAGAGTGATTATTTTTTACGATTGGTACAATATTCAAAGGCCGCTACACCTAAATTAAAAGAAAAATTTAGTAAAGATATTGCTAGCATTCAGAGAGAAAAAAATAAAATTGTAAATTATGTGAAAGGTAAGACTGCTCTAAACGAAGAACAAAATGCTACCTATTATTCGAGTTGGTTTTATAGTGCGATTAAATTGTTGGCCACCATGGAAAAATTTCAAGACATTGATAAAATTGCACAAATAGTAGATCTTCCTCCCTCTGTATTCAACCATGCTACTCAATTTCTTGTAACTCTTGGTTTAATTAGCATTGAGGGTAATAAATTAATTAGTAGCGATTTTAGAGTTCACCTAGACCCCTCATCTCCTTTCATTTGGGAAATGCACCAGAATTGGCGAATAAAGGCGTTTGATCGTCATCATAAATTACGAGAGGATGAATTGATGTTTTCAGCACCACTCACTATAGCGAAAAAAGATATTGTGGAGGTGAGAAAGAAAATTCTTAAGCTAATAGAAGAGGTCAGTAGTACTATAGAAGGCACTGAACCCGATACCTTGGCGCTTATAAATATTGATTGGGTAGAGTTGATATAGTCTTTCACAAAATATACAAAATATCATTTTGGGGAAGACTATAGATGGCGACTAAATAGCGATAGAATAGCAAATGTCATTTTGTCGCTAAAAATAATTTTATGGCCATTACAAACATCTGCACAGACTTATTTAGAATAAATAACAGACAAAAATTATCTATCAAACCAATCTTTAATTTGGCAATATCTGCTCATTAAAATACTTGCATATTAGAAATTAAGAAAAACTAAGAATGATGTGAGAATCTTCCGAATTAAAAGGATGATGAATTTCTGGATAAAAAATCTGACTAATACTTTTAATTTTAAACTTAAGTACCATTTATTTAATCAAATACCTCGAGTGGATGATTTTAAGTGGATTTTGGGCCCACCACCATCATTTAAATTGTGGGTGAGATTTTGGTCTCAAAATATTAAAAGAGGTCATCTTGATTATAAATCAATTTCAAAAAATTCTACGTTAATTAATTTAAACCAACTACTCTACAATGATATTACTACTTTGAAGGATAGGGTTTTAACGGAAGATAGTGGGGCCATTAAAATCAGATATAACAGAGAATATGAAAATGAATTTTTAAAGGAAACTAATATTGAACAAAATCCAATTGAATCGATGCAAATAAGATTAGTAACAGAAATTGAAGCACAAAATGTTTGTTCAAAAATTATCTATGGAGATTTAAGTGCAGTATCTTCTTTGAAAGAAATTTTTAAACTTATACAAAAAACAATTGCAACAGCTAGATCTCATGGATTGTCTATGAATTCTATAAAAATGGTTGAAATAAATCATATTCATCCGACATTAGAGTTAATTGCAATGGATGATTATAAATTTAAATATATTTTTTCATCATTAAGTAAGCGAGATATAGAAGTGGCCCAGATATTAAAATCTTCAGTTGAGCGCCATCCGTTATTAATCAAAGCGATAATTCCAAGTGGGATTAATTATAACTATGTTTTTAGATAGTTTGTATTTTTTACTAAAAAAATAATAGTCTATTACTCTAGTAGAATGTAAACTATAAAAATTATGAGATCAAAAAATTCAATGAAATCAAAGCATACTAAGAATATAAAGAATATAAAGAATATAAAGAATATAAAGAATATAAAGAATATAAAAAAAATCATTACTACTTATTTTGATGGATGCAAAAGTATAGAAAACGTTAAGTTGGTAATTTTGTATGGTTCATATGTCTCTGGTAAGATTACTGAAAATAGTGATATTGATTTGGCGATTCTAAAAACAGAACCACTATCATTTGATGAAAAGTTAAAAATTGCTACAGATCTATCTATCGTTTTAAAAAAAGAGATTGATCTTGTAGATCTTAAAGTTGCAAGAGGAATTTTACTTAAAGAGATTTTATGTAGTGGAATTTTGCTCTTAAACAATAATAGTACTGTGGAATATGCATTCTTGATGAAGAGATTTTTATTTGATGAAGCTGATTTTTTTCCACTCCTTCGTCGTCTTCAAAAGGAAAGAAAAGAGAAATTTTTATATGAATAATGACAGTAAAAAAATTAAAGCAAGTGTAATTAATCGAGATCTATTAAATAATAAATTAGAGTCGCTACGAAGAATTTTAGAGAGGATCAACTCTAAAATCCCTAAGAGTGAAGAGTTGTTATTAAGTGATATTGATGTTCAAGATGTAATAATTTTAAATCTGCAGAGAGCGGTACAACAGGCAGTAGATATAGCATGCCATATTCTGAGTTCTCTCGAAGTGCAAGCACCATCATCTATGTCAGAATCGTTTTTGTTACTTGAAAGAGCACAAATTATATCTAAAGAGGTGGCAAATGTTATGACGAAAACCGTGGGTTTTAGAAATATTGCTATTCATGAATATCAAGAGATAGATTGGATGATAGTCTATAAGATTATTACAAAACATCTTTCAGATTTTAAATCATATATGCGAGAAATTGATTTATGGATGAATAGATGAGTTACTGTTTTCGACCGTTCGACCCTTATTCCATAAAGTTAATGGCAGTATTTAATTCTTTAAACCACAAGTTTATAGATAAATTTCCAAGCTGACATTGAAATGGAATTATAATTGAATATCCCTTCTCTAGTGATTCGTTAAAATCTATCAAAGTAGTATCTTGAAATTCTTTCCCTTGAAATATGGTAATGTCGCCGAGATTAACTTCTGATTCAATTCCTTCAAGTATGAAGTTTACTTGTTGTTGAATTTTTTTTATATGGAGGTCTAAAAAATCTGCAGGGTCACATTTGCTATCTTGAGATGCAATTATTTTATTAGCGGTTTCATCAGGAAAACTTAAAAACAGTAAGTAATTAGAAGCTCCACTTTTGACATTAAATATTCCATGAAGATCACCATCTAAGGTGTTGAGCTTTTCTTTTTTGATATAAATTTTTTCTTTTTTAAGAAGTGTTTTATATTCTAGATAATAGGTTTTCAAAAGAGCATTTACTAAAACTTGAATATATTTTAATCCATCAACATGGCCTAGATGAACATCAAGCTCTTCCAAGGCCATAATTAGATTGGGAACGATATTGAGATTGTTGTTGGGATTGGATAATAATTTCGAGAGGAGATCGCTAGAAAGATAATAGAGAATTAATTTTTTCTTTACAGAGGACAGCTGACCATTAAGTTCATTTAAACATGATATCCAATCATCATTTAGTTGATTGGGATCGCTAATAATTGCAAAATTAAAAAGTGTGTGAGTGGGCACTGGTCCTAGAAGGAGTAAATTATTTTTTAATTCTGTTAGTGCTTCAGGATCTTGAATGTTTGTAAGATTAATTATTGAAAAATTTTGTTTTTTTAAAATAAAAAAATAATTTGTTCTTATGATGTTTGATTCAATGTTTGATTCGCTACTTGATTCGAGTTCATTCATATCATTCATAATAAATTTTGTCCTACAAATTAAAAACTAAAGTCGTCTGTGTTTTGGTGTTTTATCGCCTGCACTTTTGGCCGCTTTAGTATCTTTACTAGTAACCGCCGCAAGAATTGCTTGATCTCCAACGTTTTGAGCATATGAGAGAGCATTTTTCCCTCGATGATCTGTCTCGTAGATATCAGCTCCACCGTCTAATAAAATGGTAACAAGATTTTTATCTTTTTTGTTTATGGCCAACATTAATAGAGTTAATCCCTTTATTTTAAAATTTGTATTGGCACCCGCGGAAATTAATTTTTTTGCTACTTCAGAGAAGCCAGAGGAGACGGCCAATGCTAGTGGAGTCAGTGTAGTCTTAACATTTTTTTCTTCTACTGCTGCTCCTGAGGAAAGAAGTAAATCAACTATATCCATATGACCGGCCTGGGCCGCAAAAGAGAGCGCAGTAAAACCGTTAAAGTCTTTGGCATTTAGATCTAAGTGACCAATAATTTTTTTTGCTGTATCCATTTGACCTTTGAAAGCAGCAATCATTAAAATATTTTGTCCAGTTGGACCTTTAAATTTAAGCATGCGTTTTAATTCTGCCTTCTCATCAACAACTTTTTCTACAACTTCATTAAGACGATCATTTATTTCAAATTTACTTTCTTCGTTATGGCCACCAATATCTCCTGTTGAGAATGATTCAATTATTACTTCCGGTTTGGATTCAACAGCAGGTGGTGTGAACAAAAGTTCTGGTTCAGGTGGTGGCGGAGGCGGAGGCGGCGGTGGTGGAGCAAATGTTTCGATTATTACTCTTTCTTTTACTTTTTCTTTTTTTGTCTTATGCTCTTCTAACTTGGTTACCATCTTTTCTATTTTTTCTATCTTATCATTTATAATTTCATCATCTAATGTTTTTAATAGTCCCATTAGATCGACATTGTGTTTATCGGTAATGGTTATATCAGCTCCACTCTCAACTAAAACTTTAGCGGCCTCAAGATCTTCATTTTTAGCAGCAAAAAAGAGTGCGCTTCGACCATCTTTGTCTACGATATTTACATCTGCTTTTGCTTCAACAAGTGAAGTTACAATTTCACTGTGATCTAGATTCTCTCTACTAAGTAATAAATCATCGAGAGGCGCAGCTTTTTCTTTAGGGATGAAGACCTCTTCGCCAGTCAAAGGATCAATGATACTTAATGAACTTACTAAATTAGGATCACTAACTCCATCTGCGTCTGGGCCAGCATTGCCATTGGCATTGGTTTGTGACGAAGGATCAGGTATCCAATCAAGATTTAATTCGGCATCCGGATTATTTTTTTCTTTTGCCGCTTTATCTGCAATTATACCAGCAATATCTTTTAGATCATCTAAACCACTTAGTTGCACTTCACTCTTAGTTAGAAAATCATTTAAATCTTTTGCACAAATATTGTTAGGATCAAATGCGATATCATTTGCTCCCGCTGCTAATATGAGAGCGCTTTGTCCGTCAGCATTGGTATCGTTAAGATTAGCACCTTTTTTTACTAGCATATCAACTGATGTTTTATCACCCAATACAGAGGCAACCATCAATGGACTGATACCATGATTATCTTTTTCATTAACATCAACTTTTTTAATCAAATCAGAAACGATGGATTTTTGATCTTTAACGATTGCCTTCATTAAAGTGTTTCGACCATCTTTATCTTTTTTTGTTACATCAGCACCAGCATCAACTAACATTTTAGCAACTTTCTCGTGACCACCTTCAATTGCTAAATGAATTGGTGTCTTGCCATTTTTATCATCGGTTTCGATACCGGATTTTAATTTTACAAGTTTTCTTACTATGCGATCATGACCATTCATCGAAGCGTGCATTATAGGAGTGAAACCATCGGAATCTGCTAATTCAAATTGTGATTTAGCACCATTATCAATTAGAAAATCAAAAACAGAGTTGTGTCCTCCGATCGCACTATAAGTTAGAGCGGACCTCCCATGCTTATCCTTAGCTGTAACATCTGCTTGAAAGTAACAGAGCAACTTTACACATTTGAGTAAACCTAAATAAGATGCATACATCAAACATGTTCGAGTTTCCTTATCAGCAAAATTCACATTGTGGCCCATGGAGATTAAAAATTCCGCACACTCCTCGTGCTTATTTTTTAGCGCCACAACCAGTGCAGTCGATCCCTGCTCATCAACTTCTTTGTACTGCTCTTGAAGCTGCAGTTGAAGCTGATGTTGTTGTTGTTGCTGATCTTCTTGTAAGAAACTTTTTTTTAGTTCCTCTAGATCCCCATTTGCACAGAACTTGAATATATCCAAAACATCTCCTAAGTTGTGTTTTAATTTGTTTTAATTTGTTTTAATTTGTTTTTAAAAAAACTTATACACTATATTTTAGCAAACATAATGAAAATAAAAATTAAAACTAATGGAGAATTTAGAAAAAAATTTTGAAATTATTTGTTTTGGTCAAGTAATTTTTGTACTCCCTATACTATAATAGAAGACAATTATACTTTGATGTTTTGAAAAAAACAAAGTGGTCAGATAAAAATATTTACTCCAATATCCTATACCCCTAGCTCAGACACTCGGTTACTTTCATGGGAAATTATATTGCTTTTTCACCAAAATACAATTTTTAAAGTTTGGTGCAAAAGCTGTATTCATTAGAAATTAATTGTTCACATCTGTAGTTATCTGTAGTAATAAACGATAACTTTTAAATTATCTACACCCTATCTTAACCAGCATGCAAAATGAGAATGAAATTAAATAGCGAATTAGGAAAGAATTTTAATATCTTTTATTTTGGTCAAATAATTTCCATTATAGGTGATAATTGTAGTTCAGTAGCTCTAATGTGGTGGATACTCGATAAAACAGGTTCTGCTGCTCAAATCTCTTCAGTGTTGGCACCATCACTTTTCATCAGGGTTTTTTTATTGCCACTTTGTGGCCCACTAGGTGACATCTTCTCTCGTAAATGGATTGTAATCTATGCAGACTGCTGGCGAGCAATTCTCACTCTCATTTTAGCGGTAGTTTTCTTTCTTGATTATTACTATCTTCCACTCATAATAACCATCAGTATATTACTGGCGATTGGCCAGGCACTATTTAATTCAGTCTCTGTCAGTATAATTCCAAATATAATCTCAGATGAGAGTAAAATTCCAAAAGCAATGGAACTAACTCAAAGTCTTACTACATTTGCAACAGTTATCGGAGGTATCTCTGGTGGTTTGATAGTTACCTTTCTTGGAATTGGTGGTGCTTTTATTGTTGATACGATCTCCTTCATAGTTGCTGTCTTGGCCACCCTAAAAATTTCTGAGAAGGCGATAACGACCGTAACTTCGCAATTCACTCTACCCTCGTCTTTGACGATTACAATAACCACGATGATAAAAAAATGGTTCTCCGAATTTGCAGAAGGAATCTATGTAATCCGCAAAATCCCTCTAGAATTAGGAATAGGAATAGTTGCAGCAGTTTTAAATTTAGTCACTTCTCCTCTAAGTGTGGCGTTGCCTGTTTTAGTAAAAGAGGCGCGTAATATGCCTCCTTGGTTTCTTGGCGCTCTGGAAACTAGCGTTGGAATAGGTGGAGTTGTTGGAGCAATAATGGTTGGAAAAATTTTAAAAAGAGTTCATGCGGATATTGCTATTTTGTTAGGAATAATTGTGATTGGATTTGGAGTATTAATGTTGCCATACACACCAAATATTTTACTTCCACTTGTAATGATGTTTTTTATTGGAATGGGAGCGATGATTACCAATGTTCCCATTCTTACTAAATCAACAATGGCCATTCCGGACCAGTATAGATCGAGAGTAAGTTCATGTGCTTCATTTATGTATCAGATGGCCAATCCAATTGGTGTTGGAGTATCTGGAAATCTAATTTCACTCTTTAGTTTAAGTACAACGCTACTTTTTTCAGGTGTACTTATGATTGTCTTAGCACCACTTATATATGTGATTCCAAATTTTAAAAAGTTTATGAGAATGTCCAATGAGAGTGCTTCGACGTTCTATCTTGAAAACTATCCCGAGGCTTTTCGGAATCAGAATCAGAATCAGAATCAAAATCAAAATCAAATTTAAAATACCTGAGAAAAAAAATCTACAATTAACACTAAACAAAATTGCGAAAAATCACTTTCAATTTTCCAAGCAACATTGTAAAGTTTTTTGCATATCAAGCTATGTTGCAATTTTTTAATTTTTTAATTTTTTTAATTTTACTTATTTTTACAAAGGATGGTCTTAAATTATGAAGTTGAAGTTAAAGTTAGATTTTTTTTCTTTTCCGTTACTGCTTTTTTTGGTTTCGGCGTTAACGTTTGTTCTAGGGACTCAAGGTGCATTTGCGAGTGAAGCAGATTTACTTTTGCCTGATCTTACTAAAGTATTATTTCTAGGAATTTCTGGACATAATCTTTTACTTGTTGGTCTTGCAATATGTGTTCTTGGAATGCTCTTTGGTTTTTGGATGATGAACAATTTAAAAAATCTTCCAGTTCATAAGAGCATGAGTGATATCTCTGAGTTAATCTATGAGACATGTAAAACCTATTTGCAAACTCAAGGAAAATTTTTAGCAATTCTATTTGCTTTTATTGCAGTAATAGTAATTATCTATTTTGGTCCACTTCGTGGTCTTGATTCTTTTAAAGTTTCAATCATTGTTTTATTCACAATCATTGGTATGCTTGGAAGTTACGGAGTTGCATGGTTTGGAATTAGAATAAATACTTTAGCAAACTCTCGTTCAGCATTTGCTTCTCTTACTGGAAAACCATTTCCTACTTACGCAATTCCTTTGAAAGCAGGAATGAGCGTGGGAATGCTTTTAATTAGTGTTGAATTAGTAATCATGCTAGTAATTTTACTTTTCGTTCCTGCAAGCTACGCTGGCCCATGCTTTATTGGTTTTGCAATTGGTGAATCACTAGGTGCTGCCGCTCTAAGAATTGCCGGAGGTATTTTTACAAAGATTGCAGATATTGGTTCAGACTTAATGAAAATCGTTTTCAAAATCAAAGAAGATGATGCTCGTAATCCAGGTGTGATTGCTGACTGTACAGGCGACAATGCAGGAGATTCAGTTGGACCAACAGCAGATGGTTTTGAAACTTACGGTGTAACTGGTGTGGCGTTAATTACGTTTATTTTGTTAGCAGTAAAAGATACTGACATTCAAACTAAACTACTTGTTTGGATTTTCGTAATGAGAATTGGAATGATTATTACTAGTGTTGTTTCTTACTGGATTAATGATCTAATTGCAAAGGCAAAGTATGAAGAATCTGAACACTTTAATTTTGAACATCCACTAACCTCTCTTGTATGGATTACCTCTATTGTTTCTATTGTTGTGACTTTTGTTCTCTCATACTTATTAATTCCTGAACTAGGTGATGGATTATGGTGGAAACTTTCAGCAATCATTTCATGTGGTACCATTGCTGGTGCTTTAATTCCTGAATTGGTTAAAGTATTTACTTCTACAGAATCAAAACACGTAAGAGAAGTAGTAAATGCATCTAAAGAGGGCGGATCATCTCTTAATATTTTATCAGGACTTGTGGCCGGAAATTTTAGTTGTTATTGGATTGGACTATCTATTATCGCTCTTATGGCGATTGGATACTTTATAAGCGGTATGGGTTTAACTACTATTATGATTGCTGCTCCTGTATTTGCATTTGGATTAGTGGCATTCGGATTTTTAGGAATGGGACCTGTTACTATCGCTGTTGATTCTTATGGCCCAGTTACCGACAATGCTCAATCAATTTATGAGTTATCTTTAATTGAAACTATTCCAAACATTAAAAACGAGATTAAAAAAGATTTTTCTTTCGTACCAAATTTTGATCGTGCAAAAGAATATCTAGAGCAAAATGATGGAACAGGAAATACTTTCAAAGCAACTGCTAAACCAGTTTTGATTGGTACAGCAGTGGTTGGTGCTACAACTTTGATCTTTTCTATTATTATGTTGCTAACTAAGGGATTAACTACAGGACAAGAATTTTTATCAATTCTTCACCCTCCATTTCTTCTAGGTTTAATTACTGGTGGAGCAATTATTTATTGGTTTACAGGCGCATCCATTCAAGCAGTTACTACGGGAGCTTATCGGGCCGTTGAGTTTATTAAGAAAAATATTAAACTTGAAAATACTACCAAAGCATCGATGGAAGATAGTAAAAAAGTAGTGGAGATTTGTACTCAGTATGCACAGAAGGGTATGTTTAATATCTTCTTAACAGTATTCTTTTCTACTCTGGCATTTGCTTGTGTTGATTCCTATTTCTTTATTGGATATTTGATTTCAATTGCAACTTTTGGTTTATATCAAGCAATCTTTATGGCCAATGCTGGTGGTGCTTGGGATAATGCTAAGAAATTAGTTGAAACTGAATTAAAAGCTAAGGGAACTCCACTTCACGATGCAACTGTTGTTGGCGATACTGTTGGCGATCCATTCAAAGATACTTCATCAGTCTCTATGAACCCAGTAATTAAATTTACAACTCTATTTGGATTGTTGGCCGTTGAATTAGTTATCGAAGTTTCACGTTCGACAGCAACTATGTTAGCGATTGTATTCTTTATTATTTCAGTTATATTCGTATGGCGATCTTTCTACGGAATGAGAATTAAAAACGATTAATTGTTTCTATCTCTATATGATTACCAGTTATCAGCTTTCAGCTGATAACTGGTAATCATTAAATTAGATCTCAATTAGATCTCAATCAAATTTTTCTTATTATAAAAAGATGATGCTTTCCCAATACCCTCTTCTAAACAAAGCATGATTGCTTTAGCAGCATTAGTTAAGTAAAGCTCAAGTGATTTTTCCTCTTCTTTAGAAAAGGAACTTAAAACCCAGTTACTAACATCTCCTCTTGCAGGTCTTGATATTCCAATTCTGAGACGATGAAAATCATTTGAAGAGGTTAGAGTAGCAATAGAGCGTAATCCATTATGGCCAGCAAGTCCTCCGCCACTCTTAAATCCCACTTGTCCAAAGGGAAGATCTAGTTCGTCATGTAAGACCAAAATATTTTGAACCTCAATTTGAAAAAAATCCTTAATTGCTAAAACACACTCTCCGCTTCTATTCATATAGGTGAGAGGTTTTATAAAATGAATTTTTTTATTGGCGTTTAATGTTTTGACTTTAATATTATGGGAAGTATAGAGACCTTTAAATTTTTTTTGCCAGCTTAAGTCTTCGGCGAATGGTAATGCTTCAATTAACATCTCTCCGATATTGTGTCTGGTGCACTCATATTCTAAACCTGGATTTCCAAGACCAACTACTAGCTCAATCATTTAAACAAACCATTTATATAAATAGAGAGCTAACGGAATCATCATTGAATGTACAGTGAATTGCTTTACCTAAAATTTCTGCAACGGAAAGAACCTTCACCTTACTTACTTGTGCCCATTCTTTAGAGAGAGGAATAGTGTCGGTTACGATCACACCATCAAGATCATCACACTTAGAGATTCGTTCATAAGCAGGATTAGAAAAGATTGGATGAGTGGCACAGGCATAAACTTTTCTTACACCCTCATCTTTTAGCGCTTTAACTGCTTCTACTAAAGTTCCTGCTGTATCTATAATATCATCAATAATTATTGCATCTTTGTTTTTTACATCACCTACAATGTTCATTGCTTTGGCGACATTTGGTGCAATTCTTCTCTTATCAATCATCGCCAAATCACACTTCAAAGTTTTAGCGTAATGTCTGACTCTCTCAATTCCACCACTATCAGGTGAAACGCAAACAGGATCCTCAATAATTTTCTTTTCAGTAATTAGCTCTCTTTGAATGTAATCTAAAATTACAGGCGAAGAGTAGATGTTATCGAATGGAATATTAAAAAATCCTTGGATCTGACCAGTATGCAAATCCATAGTGATCACACGTGTAGCACCAGCAACGGTGAGTAGATCGGCAACTAATTTTGCAGAGATTGGAGTTCGTGGATTTACTTTACGATCTTGCCTAGAATATCCGTAGTGTGGAACAACAGCTATAATTGATTGTGCCGACGCTCTCTTTAAAGCATCAATAATAATTAAAAGCTCCATCAAGTTATCATTTACTCCTGGAGAACAAATTGATTGCAAAACAAAAACATCCGCACCACGGACATTTTTTTCTATTCGGCAATAAATTTCTCCATTTGCAAAACGAACTACATGTGGATCAACTAGAGGAACATCAAGATACCTAGAAATGCTTTTTGACAACTCAATATTTGAATTGCCAGAGACAAGAATAAGTCTTTTCAAGAGAGAACTCCGAAGATAATAAAAATATAATATAAAAAGATGGCTGGGGTGGTAGGATTCGAACCTACGAATGTCAGAATCAAAATCTGGTGACTTGCCGCTTGTCGACACCCCAGTAACTTTAATTAAAGAAACGTTTGTCGTTTGTCACTTGCCATTTGTAATACGACATGAGCTATTTAGATAATTACTATAACTAATGTCACTTTGTCTTGGCAAATTCATAAAAATTTTAATATTCAATTCTGATTCTTTTGATTAATCTATAGTTCATTTTAAAAGTTCATTTTAATTTGATCGTTTTAGTTTTTTTAAGTTTTCTTTAAGTTTTTTTAAGTTTTTTAAGGAGCTTTTGCGTGTACAAAAAATTTTTTAATATAGCATTTGTATTTGTTTTATTATTTGTTCTATTTTCTTTTATCGATGCCATCAATTCCTATGCTGCTCCTATGGATTGGCAAGGAACGTTTGCGGCAGACACCAACACTATTGGTAATTATAGAAAAACAAACACTCCATTTCAGAATAATCCAGACAATGGAAGTCAACAGCTACCAGCTTCCACCGGAGATTACAGTGATGCTTCTTTTCAGAGCTATATTTTGAAGTTGGCCCCTACTGTTGTGATTAATGATAGCGTCTCTTTCTTTGGTGAAATAACTACGGGATACAATCGCGGTGGTTTTTTTGGAGATAGTTCATCATATAAAAAGGATTCTCCAAGTAGTACCTTTGGTGATGCACTTTATTTACAAAATACTTATAGTGGCAATTCAAATTTGGCCCTCTCTCAATTCAATGTTAAACTATATGCAGACACTGCAACCTATATAATTGGTCGTCAATCATTTCATTGGGCATTGGGCGCAGTTATGAATAGCGGAGAAAAAATCTGGGATCGCTATGCTACAATTCAAGATGGTATAACAGTTAAGTTTAAAGTTGGGAATTTTAACATCGTTCCTTACTATGCAAAGATTAACTCTATTCGAGAATTAACTAAGTCAGATGATACCAGATCATACGGAATCGCCGCCCTTTATGACAGTGTTGAGAGAGATATGGCATTTGGAATTTTATATGGCAAACGCTCTTCTCGTGACTATAACTCATTTTTCCAGAGTGGAAATGGATACAATATAGGAAATGCTTTCATATCAATGGTAAATATTCATTTAAAGAAGACGGTTAATAGATTCTCCTTTGCAGTTGAAGCTCCAATAATCACTGGAGATTTAGGAAACGTTTTTGATCCAAATCAAAATACAAGATATAAGGCGTACGCAGTAGTTACAGAATCAAATTATAAATTAAATGAGAATTGGAATGTTGGATTGATGTTGGGGCTTGTAAGTGGAGAGAATGGAGAAGGACCAGATTATCAAGCGATGTATTTAAATCCGAACTATAAGATTGCTAATATTCTCTTTAACTACAATATGCAAGCGGTTACAAACTCTAATCAAAGTATTTACGATTCATACGTTTCCAATACAAAATACTTAAAGCTTCATGGTAGCTATGTAACAGGAGCGTGGAGCTACAATGCTGCCTTTATAACTGCGAAAGCAAATGAAGTTGCGGCCGGTGGAGGAAAGCTTGCTTTTAATCATACGACAAATAAGAGATATACATCCAATTATGCTCAAGAGAAGAATTTGGGAAGTGAAATCGATTTAGGTATGGGCTATCAATGGAATAGTAGTGTTTCAATAAATGGGGCCCTAGGATATCTTTTCACAGGTGATTACTTTAAGTATACAAACTCTGCTACTACTCTAGAGTTGAAAAATAGTTATTCTTTTGTTGCTGGGATTTCTACTAGCTTCTAATCGAGAAGTCTAAGGACGTAAGACGATATCAAAAAATTTATCAATACTTGGTGAATCTTGCTTCATCTCTTCATGAACTAATTTATAAAAATAGATATTTCTAAAAATTGATTGAACATAAATTTGAGTCTCAGTAAATGGAATCATCTCTACTGTGTAGAGGATAGAATTTGTAGAATTTGAGGTAAAAACATGATCAATCCATTTTTGAGTATTCCTTTCTCCTGCATTGTAGGCGGCGAGAGCGTAGATTAAATTACCATTATAGCGATTGATTAATTTTTTAAGATATGTAATTCCAATTTTCATATTAGTGACGGGATCACCTAGCTGACTATGAGAAAGGTTTTTTCGAGCTGTATGCCGAGCAGTTTTTGGCATTAATTGCATAAGACCTCGAGCACCGGCAGAGGAAACAGCGTGAGGATTAAATGCTGATTCTTGTCTGATTAGAGAGAGGATTAAGATTGGGTCGATTGAACTATCTAGCAACTCAATCTCTTTTAGGTAAGGAGTAGGAAAGAGAACTTGTAAACTTAGTTTATCTGATTTAACAAATCCTTTCTCGATAGCACTATTTAAAATATTAAAGCTTTGATTGTAATAACCAAGTTCTGATAGAACGCTAATTAAGATTAATATTTGAGAATGATAATCTTTATTTATTTTTTGTTTTTCTTCTAGGGATGATGTAGATGCGGATGCAGATGAGTCCTTGTTGTTTATATTTAGAGCAATCAATTCATTTAGATTAACAAAAGAAGTTGCTTCTAAATTAGTAAAGTAGTTGTTATTTAATTTTGACCATATTTGTATGCGCTTGATTCTGGTTTTTATATTTTGTGGAATTTGGGAAAAAGAGATATTAGAGGAGATATGTTTACTGTTTAAGCGTTCGCTTAAGAGGTGTTTTGAGAACTCATCGCTTACTGCGCTAGTTGAAAGACTTTTCTTTTCCTCTTCACTCATTATTGTTGGCAATAATTTGGATGCCATTACAGAATGATAATTTAATGGGGATTGATCAATAATTTTTTTATAAAGTTTTTTTGCTTCATCCTGATCACCCTTTCTGGAGAGTGTGTATGCTAACCAGAAAATCATTTTAACACTGGCACGACCTAAGTTATCTTTTACTTTAAATTCATTTATCACATCTAAAGCATCATCATGCTTTTCTTGAACTACTTTATTCCAAAAAATATAATAGACACTTTCGTAAAATTTATCAAAGGTAGCAATTGAGTTGCTGAATCTAAAAACTCGTTCACTTAAAACGTAGAGTTTTTGATTTAGTAAAAATCTACCAAGTAGCAGAGTATATGGATAGACTTTATAGTTTGGCAAGTTGGCCTTATTGTGTAGATAGTAAGTAATAATGGCCTCTATTTTCTTTTCGTATTCTTCATGATTTAATTCTACCGAGCTATTTTTTCTCTTCCGTCTAATTTCATCCATTAATTGTGTAATATCTTCTTTATACTCTCGAACCATTACATTTGAAAAATCATCAGCGGGATAATGTTGAATGAAGCTTGTTAAGTCAGAGTTGATATGAATTTTTTGAAGTATTTTAGAAGGAGGTCTGATCTTTTCTTTTATGTAAAAGTTGCTTGCGATGTCGGAAAGTTTAAAATAGGATTCAGAACCTTTTCGAATTGATCCTAAAAAACTTATAAAGGTTGTAGTGTTGTTTGAATTAACAATAGTAGAAAAATTGTTTTGAATAAATTGAAGCAGAGTTATTACTTCAGGAGATGAGAATTTTTCTTTTTTTATTATGGTTAATGCTGATTTAAAAAGATGATCATAGCAAACTCTCTCAATATGCGAGGTGAACACTTTGTGGTAATCTTGGGCCGAGGTAGCGTCTTCTTTTAAGGAAGGGCATAGTCCAATATAGTCAATGAATTTTTGAGAATTAGAGATTTTGTAGGCATTTTTAATTGGAGCAATTAGCTCTGTAAAAATTGGACGTGTTGCAATCGATTTATTAAGTTCTTTAATTACATCTTTAGAGATAACATTTTTTTCCAATGAGAAGTAGAGGGCCAAAATTTTACGAGCGAAGGCAATATCATCTTCAGTTGGTGTGGTTGTGGTGATTATGTTTTCAACTGATTTGCGTAGCTGTAACATAGAGCTTGTCGTACTGTCGGCAGCGGCCGCGCTTTCACCAACCTTGCTACTAATTTTATTACCAAGAGAATTTTGCTGAGGGTATCCTGCATTTGTTAAAAAGACAGGAAAAAAGGACAAGAAGATTACTGAGAATAAGAATTTTAGATACATAAAATTTTTTTGTTAAAAAACGGTTGTTAAATTGGTTTGAATCTATCTTGGATTTCATCAAGTTTAACTAATATTTCATTTAATACTGCTTTTTTGTCATCAGGAACAACTAACGATAAATTTCTAATGTATGCACTTACTTCGCTTAAATAAGAGAAATCTTTAATTTGATTGTTTTTCAAATGCTCTAAAGCATTATTAATTGCTTCAGCGATTTCAGTGAAGTGGTCACCACTACGAAATGAAATTTTTTGAATCGATCCACCCTCTGCAATTTGATTTAAATATCTTTGAAGTTTAAACATTGGTCCAGCAATCTTGTGTGCTTGAAAAACACAAATTACAAAAACTACCAGGATGAAGCACAATTGATAAAGACATAAAACTAATATCAATTGCATCTTGTTGTTTGTGAATGTTTGAATAGCAGTAGGAGAACTATTTTGTAGGGCCAAATTTCTAAATAATTCATATATGGTGAACGGATAAACTAAACTTATGAGAAGAACTAGAGAGGAAACAAATAAACTAAGTTTTAATTGAAACTTTGGATTAATCAAGTATGTTGATCTTTTATACCACACCTAAAGACACCCCTACGTATATTAAACTTCTTATTTTTTTATCTCACGTATATAATATTAATACTAGTCAATAATTTATTAAACATAAACATTTAAAATAGAGTTTTTTCAGAGGGAAAAGGCAATGGATTTACTAGAGATTTTAGATGAACAGGCGTCTTTTGAGTTTACAGGAGTTATTAATATACTAAGTAAAAGTAAAAAAGAATTAGTAGGTCATATACTTTTTCAAAATGGTCAATTAATTCATGCAACTTTTGAAAATTATAGTGGAATTGAAGCATTGTTTGAGATGGTAAGAGATGAGAATTTTAAATCGCGATTTATATCCAATATTGAACCAGCTATAGTTGAAAATTCATCAAAGACAATCAATGTTCCATTTGATGAACTCTATGAAAAACTTAATAGAGCACCAAAAGGGGAACAAGGGGAACAAAGGGAACAAGGGGAACAAAGAGAACAACCTCCGGAAATGCCCCCTGAAGTGCCTGTAGTAGATGAATTGACTTGTGAATTACCTTGTGAATTACCAAGTGAATTACTAGGTGAATTACCGAGTGAGCTACCTGCTGAATGTCCGCATGATTTGCCAAAAAATATAAGACTAGAATTAAATAATGAGTTTGTTATAGTTGGGGATGAAATAAATCCAGAGGAATTTGATCTTCTTTGTGTAATTTCAGATTATAGTGAGTTTTCAGATATACTTAATCACTCACCATATTTGAAGGATGAAACAATAAGGGTTATTGATTCCTTAAAACAAAAAAAAGCATTAAGATATTTTAAATAAAAAATATGAATAATTGCACACATTGTATAAATAGTCACATCTCGATCCTTCTTGCTACATATAATGGTTCTCGTTTTCTAAGGGAACAAATTGATAGCATTATAGAACAATCACATCAAAATTGGATTCTTTTTATTCGAGACGATGGTAGCAATGATAATGGAATGACCGAAAAAATTATCAATGAATATTTTATACATCATAAGAAGATAATAATTTTTGTAGATAAGTCCTCAGTAAATCTTGGTATAAATAAAAATTTTGAGTGGTTACTTAGCTTCGCCCTAAAGTTTAACAATTCTTCGAAGGGATATTACGCATTTGCAGATCAAGATGATATTTGGGAAAAGACTAAACTAGAAGACTCACTAAAAAAAATTCAAGAAGTAGAGAGAGCAGAAGGTGAATCCATTCCGATACTCGTTCATTCAGATTTGACCTTAATTGATCAGAGTGAAAAAATTATTCATCCATCCTTTTATACATATCAAAAGGCAGGACCACCCAATCATCAAGATTATGCAAATTTAATCAATACACTTTTATTTCATAATTTTGTTACTGGTTGTACAACACTATTCAATCACTCCTTGGCCAAATTAATTATTCCTTTTCCAGCAGAAATTTCTATTCATGATTGGTGGATCGCTCAGATAGCAGCACTAACTGGAAAACTTATTTATCTACCGTATTCTACTATCAATTATCGTCAACATATAGATAATCAAATAGGTGCCTTGAGCATTAAGAATGCTATTTTCAAGAAGGATTGGATTTTCCTATGGAAGAGAGGTCAAAAAAATTTAAAGACCTCTTTTTATCATGCAAGCGAATTGAAAAAAAGATTTGCGAGTGAAAAGCATTCACACATATTAGATTGTTATCTTCATTTGCTCGAAGTAAATCCTTTAAAGAGAATTTTTCTCTGCTATAAATATGGTTTTTTTTGTAAGAGTAAAATCAGACAACTTTTGTTTTTTATTCGCCTGTTTTTTTTGTAGAGGGTGCCGGCCAAAATTAAAATAATTCTTTTATATTAATAATTCGATCAAAATATCCGCGAGAAAGTAATTGAGAGTCTATGGTAGCATTTGTAATCAATACTTTTTGGATAGTTTTATTTTTACTTTTTGAATAGTTTTCTTTTAAACGTACTACCTTTTCCTCAAAATCATCAATAATATTTTTTGAAATCTTACCATCTTGATATTTGACCTCACAAATAGTAAGACATCTATCTCTGCGATCAAAGATCAAATCGATTTGAAATCCATCATCTTTTGAAAAAAGTGATCCATAAGTATATTCTACCGCTGAAAAACCCAATAGTTTGGCGATTGCATGATGGTTTTTGCGACAAAAGCGTTCAAAAGCAAAACCCATCCACTTTCTATAGCTATCATAATTAATTGCAGTTGTAGGATCTTCATTAAAATCACCATCAGTGATTCTCTTTTTTTTAGGACGAATGAATTTGTTAAAAAAATGAATGTAATTGTCGCTAATCGCATAACGAATATAGTTTCTTCCTTTTTCGTTCATCAAAGGTACTTTCTTTTCAATAAATCCACAAAGCTCTAGTTCTACTAAGAGTTTACTAATCTCCCCCCCACTTTTTATTTTGATATGTTTTAATATTTGATCTCTTGTAGCAGATCCTCGATCACTAACGAATTCTAAAATCGTCTTATAGTGTTTGTTTGTGGCCAATTGACTAGTAAATATTTTATCATACTCTGAAAGAAAAAAACTGTTCCTTTTAAATGAGTGTCTACAAAGTGCTAAGTATGAACTTGATTCTTTGCGAATATATTTTAAATATTCTGGAATACCGCCAACACTCAAATAGGCATCAAAAATATCTTCAATGCTACGATCTCCTGCTAAAAATTCACTACATTCTTTTATTGAAAATTCTTGTAAATTCAATTCATGTTGTGAACGATTGTACAACGCCTTGGATCTGATCACATTCGATAACATAAATGAAGGTGAGGATCCACATAGGATGATAAGTAGATCCTTATTGTTTTTAAAAAAATTATCATAAACATATTTCAATTCAGATACAAACTGGTCCTGATAACATGCTAACCATTGAACTTCTTCGAAATATAAAGTCCATCTTCCCTCTGACACATAAGGAGCTAATAATAACAAAAATTCCGTCCAACTATTAAAATTTAGTTTGCATATATTAGGATCTTTGAAATAAATTGAAAGTTGTAATAAAGAATGAGAAATTTGCTTTTCAATATTACCATTTTCAAGACCTTCTATTTTTATCAAATTTCGATCTTTAAAACAATTTTCGAGCAATGCTGTTTTTCCTACTCTTCTCCTCCCATAAATAACTAAAATAGGTGCATCTGCTGAATTTGAGATCTCGTGTAAAAATTGGATTTCATCTCTTCTGCCAACAAAGATAGGATCATTTTTTTTTAGTGGGGGTGATTTTTTTTTATTTTTTACCATGTCTGATACTCTCCTAATTTTGTTGTTATAATTTCATCCAAATGGAAGCATATTATTACCGATTTGGATGAAATTATAATGCTATTTTTATCCAAATGACAAGGCAAAATGCGTGAATTGGATAGAATTAGATATATCAGCGGTGTCTCTCTATACTTTTCTCTTTGTATTTCTCTTTGTATGCCCCAAATATGCGCCAATAAATATTTATTTTTTACAACAAAAATATTTCGTTTAACATCTTAATATAATTTCATTCTTAAAAATATTATAAATATAAATCACCTTTCAATGTTTAGATTCATGTTACTCTCATTCTTAAATAGCAAATTAACAATAAGTTTTTATTTTTTACAAATAAGGATTATTTATGAAATATTTTTGTTTACAGCTTAAACATTTTTTTATTCTTTTTATTTTTAGTTTTTTTATTTTATTAATTGCAACAGCTATAAATATTAATAACTTCACCTATGCATCTAATGAACAATATTATTATTATGAAAATTATGAAAAAGATAACAATACCATTGAAAAGATTATTAATGATTTCTTGGCCAATAAAGAAAAAATTGAAGACTACTACCTAAATGATTACCTAAAAAATAATAATGTTTGGGATGATATTTGGGATAATACCACAATTGAAAAACAACAAGAGCATGAAGCTTTCCTTGAAATGGTCAACAATAAAGATGAAGTAGCTAATTTTGCCTATTATAGTGCATATTTTGATTTGTTATATCCTCGAAAAAATAATGATGTATCACCGGCCACTGAATTTAAAAATCTAGTAGCAAAAGTACAACGGTATCATCAACTTTCAGTGGAAGAAAAAAAAGTAATAAATATTTATCAATCAAAATCTATTCCTTTAAAGTTATTTAATCTCAAAGATATTAATGACTATATTTTGGTAAATAAAAAATTAAAAGATGCCTGGCTCTATCATTTACAACAATATGATAAAAACAATAACCCCTCATTATATACGGCAATTCAATGTCATTATTATTTAACTAATTCATCTAAAATAAATTTTTTCAAACAATTTAGCACTCAAAAATCATTTTCTATGAAACTGCTGGCAGAAATAGATAATGATAATTATCTAGAGGTCTATAATTTTTCACAAGAGAACAAGCTACTTCCTTCATCATCCTTTGATGAATCTTTACTTAAATATTTTGCATCATTTTCTAATAAAAAAAATGGTGATGTTAAATTTAAGAGCTTTAAAATTTATAAAGATCTCTTTGGAAAAATAAATAAGCAAGCAATTGATATGCATACTGTTGCTGATGATTTTGCTTCATTAAACTCTTTCAATAATCAATTTCAGTTAAAGTTTCTGGAAAAATCGATAAAAAAGTTAGACCCTTCAAAGATATCAATAAAAGAGTTATCTCAAGTGTTTCAACAATCAGCTAATATTGTTAATAAACAACAGTATGACCTTGGCAAAAGAAACTTAAAAGAAAATCTAAATATTCCAGTAGAGATTATTTCAAAGATATCAAACGATGATTATCAAATTAAAGCATTTCAATTTTTAGAAAAAAATAAAAAAAGAATTAGCTTTGCTAGTAGTGCCTCTCCCGCTAATCTACTTAATTTTTCTTTTCAATTCAAAGATAAAGAAATGCTAGATCTCTTAACGTTATTATCGAGTAATTTTCCTTCACTAATTAACCCTGATTTTTTTAACAAACTAAATAGTAGAAATCCTCAAAGTATTGAATGCTTTAAAAATTTCATATCCTATGCTTATAAAAATAAAATAGTTATCGATGATAGTAAAGAGTTACTGCAACTGGCACAAAATTTTAAAAAAGATATCTCTCCCTATGTTCAGAATGCTTTAAGCATGCTTTTGAATATTAAAAATCGCCAGCACTTAAATAAATTAAATAATATTACAAACATTTTTAATATTACTTCAAGAAATGAATTTGATTTTTTGGGTTTTATTATAAGTAAATTAATATCATCTTCAAAAGTAAATAGAGATAATGGTGGTGAGGGTAGTAGTAATAAGAATGATTATAATGATAACGTAGATTTAAATATCTTAGATAATATTAGCAATAAGTCTTGGATTAATGTTTTTAACTTTATAAAAAAACATAATTTAGAAAGCAAGATGTCCTTAAGTGATACCTTGAGCATATTAAAAAAATTCTCTACGGAAAATTCAACGTATGCTCAGCAGGCGTTTGATAGTTATTCAAAATCTGATTTTCACTCAGTAATGCAATCAAAAATGATCGATGATTTAAGAAATATTGCTAAAATTAATAATCAGGTACAAGTCGAAGCATTTGATTATAATCAAAATATTCAACCTACAAATGCTAGATTAGAGCTAGCAGAGCTATTAAAATTTGACAACTCATCGCAGTTATCTTTTTTTAAGGAGAATTTTGAAAAAAATTTAGGAATTAACATTGAATCTATTACTAAGATTAAAAACTTGCAACAATTGCATGCTTTTACTTTCTTAAGTACAAACATAAAAAACCTTACGGCCATTCCTATTAATCCTCAAGCTCCCAATAGTAATATTTTTGATTTATCTTTATTGGTAAATAGTAGGGATGCTTTAAATGTAATAAAAGAGTTTCACTCAGTAGATCCTAAATTAATTACTTCAAACTTCTTTGAAGTATTTAGGTCAAATAATCCGCAATATGATGGTAATTTTAAATCATTACTCAATACTTCGGCATTAATAGCAGAGAGTAAGAGAAATAATTATCCTCTAAATAGTGATATAATTAAATGGGGTAGCTATTACGAAGGATACACTAATGACTTTGCAAAGAATGCCTTTTGGGAAACAATCCATAATAAAAACTTAAATGCTCTTGAAAATAAATCTAAGCTAAACAATTTACAAAAAAAACTTCTTAATGGCTTCACTACAAGTAAATATAATAACGAAAATGATATCGGAGTTAGAGCTATAAAATCTTCGCTGCAATTAGATCTTTATAAATATTTCTTGTCTTCTTTGGCAAAATTGGAAAGAAAAAATATTGATATTGAACGGTTGTTAAAACTATTTCTTGGCAATATCCAATTAGTTACTAATCAAAAACAACTAAATGATTATAAATCTTTTATTGATAATATCTCTAGCAATAATGATCTCGAATTTAATTATCAATTATTGGCATGGAAGGATTTCTTAGAAGATGAAACAACTAATAATACTAATAGTGTTGAAAATAATCTTAACCTCGCTGAAAGTGAAAGTAATAATCTCAATGAATGTATAAACAAATCAACTATGGAGAGCATTTTACCAATTAAATCAACCTTGATCTCTGAAATAAATCTCTCTAAAGAAAAGTCTAAAGAAAAGTCTAAAGAAAAGAAAACTTCTATCACGACAGAAAATTTTTCTGGACTTAGCAATTTAGGAAATACCTGCTTTGCCAATTCCTCCTTTAAATTACTTGCTCAAATGGTAAACCTAAACCCAGAGTTATTTACTGCCTTATTGCCACATAAGCGTCCACTTAAGAAAGGAAAATTTGAAAGCGAAAATGCTTTTAAGAATCGACAAAACTTACAATTACGTTTGGCCATACTATTAAAAAGCATTACTAAAGGATTACCAATAAATAAAGTTGCAACATATAATCATTCCTTCTTATCGCTCTTAAAAACCGTTTTAGATGAACAAGGTATGCATTTTGAAGATGAAACACATAAAATCTTTCATCAACAATTTGATGCCTCTGAATTCTTAGTTAAAATTTTTAATCTTATGGAGATGGAGAATACGATTCTTAATAATGATCAAGGCGTAGTAATAGAAAAACCAAATGGTTGTGCTAGCTATTTTATTAGTGGCGAATTTAAAGATGTTAGTAAAAATATTAAATTGCCTGCTTTTGTTAAAAACAAAGAGGATATAATTAAATACTATGACATCTCAGCTAGAGAAGTATTTTTTATTTCTAAAAAGAATGAGTCTTTCTATTCAGTTTTCAAAAAATTCAACTTCACAGATTTTGAAAATGCTAAATTAGAACAATTAAGCAATATCGAATGTGCTCAATTTAAAGATGGTAAGAATAAACTATTAATTACTCCGAATCACTATAGAATAGCAAATATAAAAACTGATGAACCGACTCTTATTACTAATATTAATTTCTATCAAAACAATCAAAGCAATCAAAACAATTTTTTTGGCCCTAAATTCAAAGATAACAAATTAGTGGAAGCTTTAGAGAATATCTATCAACAAAAAGAGATTGTTAGTGACCCTGATAATTTTGTTTTTGATGAAATTACCCAAGCAAATGGTCCAATCAGAAAAAGCACTGTTTTAACTAAAATACCAAAGATATTACTCCTAAACGAGAAAAGATTTTTGAATAATAGAACTAAGATAACCGATAATATGAAGGTTTCGCTTGAAAGTTCGATAAAAGTTCCAATCTACCAAAAATTAAATGATAGCACCGTTAAGCATATTGGTGATGCTGAAATGATTCCCGTGGCAGTGATCATCCATCATGGATCTACTATGGATTTTGGACACTACTATTCTTACCTTAGAAATATAGATAACAACAAAAATGAATCCTCTGCCTCCTCTGCCTCCTCTGCCTTTTCTTTCAATGATACTTGGACTGAACATAACGATAGTAGAGTAGAAACTACTACTAGTTCTTTTAAAAGTGATATTGATGGAAATGGGTACGTTATTATGTATCAACTTAAGAAATTTATAACTAAATAAACTAATTAAATAAATTAAATAATGGGAGACAATAATATGAATCATTTGAAACTAAAACTAAAACTAAACTTCAACTTCTTTATTTATTACCTCATCACTATATGTATTAGCACTCTTGTTGCTTCAACTATAAGTTATGCAGGAATATTTAATAAAAGCAACCACACTAAGCTATTTATGATCATCAGCAAAAGTGATGATGTTACTAGTTTTAATTCAATCTTAAGCGAGATGAAAAAAAATGAATTAGACTTAATAATCAATACTATTAAAATGGCACCATTTTCTTCATGGAACAAGGAAACGCTTTTAACCTATGCAATTAAGAAAAATCGTAGCAAAATAGTTAATCTTCTTATACAAAACGATGCTTATCCACTAGGTAGGAATGATTTTGGAGAAACAGCATTACGATTAGCGATCTTAAGTTGCAATAAGGAAAGTATTAGAAGCTTATTGCAAAAGTTTAATCATCTCAGTATTAACTTTGTGAGTAAGCTAACAACTAATAAAAAGAAAGAGAGTAATACTGTTAGTACTCATATAATTGAAATTGCCTATAATAAGTGTGGCGAAGAGATATTAGATTTATTTGTAAAAAAGGCACTTAGTTGGGATATAAAGGAACTTTTTTCTGACAAACTCACTGGTAAGTTAAAATCAGCAACAAAAGTTTTTATAACTAAATTGTTACAAAATAAAGATCTCTTTAGTACAGCAGAGAATTATCTGGATTTTCTAACACGACTATCGAAATCTGATTTGTTATCACATGACAATTCTACTCCAGAACTCATCAATAACAACACTATTAATCTTTTTTTTAATATAAATCCATCACCCACTGTTAGTGAAATTATATCCTTTTCTAATACAACTAAAGCAACAAATGCACAAAAGGCAGAGATATTTAAATTAGCTATCAAACATAACATTATTAAAAATAACGAAGATTTTTTAAAGTTACTCTCTGAAAACGGAGACATTTATAGCACTTTTTCAGGTGCAAACATTGAGCTTTTTTTTAATTTCCAAGCTAGACCTACTATTGAACAAGCTTTCACCTTTGCTAAAGATTTTGAAACATTTAATCGCAAATTTGACAAAGAACAAGAAAAAGAAAAGATACTTTCATTTTTATTAGAAAAAAATATTACAACAGATATTGATACCATTATTCCATTTATAAAACTCTTCACTATAAAGGAATCACGCAAATTGAAGATCTTTCAGATTATTTTGGAAAAAAATCTTATTAAAAGTCCCAAGGATTTTTTAAATTTAGCTAATGCTATTGTTGGTAATAATGATTCGAAAGATTTAAATTTTTCTGAATCTGAGATAAATCGATTTTTTAATCTAATCCCCGTCCCTACCATGGAAGATACTATTTCATTAATTCTATTGAATGATAAGTCTAATCACGGTACTATTTTCCAATATGCGCTTAATCAGAATATTATCAAAAACAATAGTGACTTTTTAACTATTTTATCATTTTCTGATAGTGTAAGAAGTTCCATCAAAAACAACGACATTAAAAGATTTTTTAGTTCAAATACTGCACCCACTGTTGATCAAGTTATGCAACTTCTTACTTGGATTTCACCCTCTGAATCCTCTTCTGCTGCTATCGTAAAATACATTGTTGATTCAGCATTAATTCAAAATATTGCCAAAGATGCAGATGAAATTATTAATTCTTTATCACACTATCCTCGTAATGTGACCAACTACTCATCCAGTCTTGTTGATTGGTTTTTAAATCTAAAACCTACTCCTCCTATTGATAAAATTATAAAGTTTGAAGCGCTCTTGAAAGATGATGATCAAAAATTTTCCTTATTAAATAATCTATTTAATAGAAAATTTATTAATAAACCTCAAGATATTTTAAACTATATTTCCTCTACTGGATTATCTAGAGTCATAAAAGAAAAAGAATTGAATAACGACTTAATTACCTGGTTTTTAAATTCTCCTAATCCTAAAACTACCATTAAACAAGTAATAGATTTGGTGGACTTAGAAAAAGATCCACGAAAAAAAATAGATATCAAGCGCAGGGCCTACAATAGATATAATCTGGTGAATACACCTCAAGATTTTATAGATCTGTTTGCTAGTAATACGGAGATTGAGGATCTAGCGGCCAACGAGACCACTCTCTTTCCTTACATTGTTGAATGGTTTATGAATGAAGCAAAACCAGCTCCCACCGCTGAGCAAATTGCAGCTTTTATTAAATTAGCAGCAACTGCTGAACAACGAAGAACCATTAAGGATTTGTCGCTTAAAAATGATTTTATTAAAACAGGCCAAGACTTTATTAAAATATCCTCAGATGCTAATCTGAAGTATAAATTCACTCCAAAGATGATGAAATTTATTGAAGAAAAAAAATTAGTTTTTATTGGACCGGACATTCAAAGACTATTAGATATTTTCAAAGAGTCCAGTCATTCGCAAATAAAAAAAATAATCTTAGCAAATAACAAAAAAGCTAACTATACATACTTTCAAGATCAAGTAAGAGAAGAGTACCCCAAATGTACAGATAAAAATAAACTAAAATATAAATACTACTTACTCTCCAATGATATTTCAAATATCCTAGAAATGACAAAATTGGATGCCACTCAAAAGCAACAAACTTTTTGTCAGCATTGTTATGATGATAAAGATACTGCTGGTTTTTATAAATGTCCAAATCCCAAATGTAATACTAGTAATGCTAACTATGCTTGTAAGGAGAGCTGGAAAGAATTTATTGATCAGCAAATTGCTCAACACGAATTTCCTCTTCATTGTGTAAATCCAGAGTGTAACGAGGAAATACCTATCACTGCTAATGATCCTCGTTTTGAGATTAAAGATAAAATGGGTAATATCATCGATGCTACATTCTTAGCGTATTTTAATGATCTACATCCAGATAGTGAATGTAAAAATTGCATCACTCCTGATTGTATCAACAAGATAAGGAAAAATAAAGATTGTAGTAGTGATGGATTCTATGATTGTCAATTTTGTGGAGAATCCTATTGCTATAATTGTGATGATAAACCTCACAAAAAAATGAGTTGTGAAGAATATAAAAAAGAAAAATTATTAAAACAAAAACATAATGAAGAGGAAGAGATAACTCAAAAATTGTTACATGATCCTCGTAGTAACATCAGACCTTGTGCTTATTGTGGATCTCTAACTCAAAAAACTGAGGATAAGGATGTTGTTGGCGATGGTCTAAAATCACAATGTAATCATATTGTTTGTGCTAACAAGAGTTGTAATAAGAAATGGGATTGGGAGATCGGTAGATATGAGGAAAGGACTGATGTAAAATACAGCAAAAGAGATGGTAGTGAGCCACGAAAATTTCGATTGAAGGGAGAGGTTAATCAAAAGACAAAACAAGTGTACTCTGATTATACTGTTTTAAATGATCCCTTTGAAGATTTAGAAGAAATTGGCTGTAATATTAATTTACTTTCTATAGAATCAATAAAATCAGAAAATGAGTTAAATGATCCTAAAAAGTTACTCAGTCATAATTTGCCAGCATTGGTGTTGATTAATGATGGTGGTAGAATTAAAATTTTCTCGGTTATTGAAGAGATGCAAGACCTGGAGCAAATATCTACAGATGGAGGAATTACTCTACATAAATATAAACGAGTTCGAAGTGTAAAAGATGTTAATCTTCCAGATAATCTTTTAGATAAATTATCATTCGATGGGAATACCCACTTCTTTTCAAATAATGAGTGCAATACAGTTACTGTGAATAATGGCCATTCTCAATATCAATATAATCATTTGTACTATAATCCTTCCTTAGGAAGAAACTAAAAACTAAAGTGCCACGCCAAGGGCGATCGCATCTTAATTGTCAGTTATTTAATTGAGAATAAATAGTAATTTATTGACCAGTAGTAGATATATTTATTGATAAATTTTTCATAAAATTCCTTTGAAGTGGGGGGGATTTTATGGA
>JADFZW010000043.1 GCA_015232355.1 Oligoflexia bacterium | reverse complement strand
CGTTTTAACAGAAGACATGATCCTAAGAAATTATTTTCTAGGGCCCTCAAAGCTTGTATGCTAGCAACACCAATAACTCTGAACAAGATATGCGATCTGCTTCCTGCACTTTCGGGATAGTGACAATTTTTGTTGGCACATTAAACTTACAAATTTTTAGCATACTATCTCCTAGATTAATAAAATCATTCAAAGATTCAAACCTAAACAAAATTTATCTAGGTCAATAAAAGTTATTTAGTATAATTAGTCGCTGGCGCGAAAGTGCCGGCGCAAAAGCGCCAGCGACTAATTAAATGGAGTTTATTATATGACATTAATTTTAAACATAAAAAAGATGAATACATTAATTGTAATTACATTAATTGTAATGATAACAATTACTATATGTACACAGGCCATTACTATTAATAATCTCCATGCAAGCGATTCAAATAAAAATGAAAATATCAATGTAATATCTGTTTCATCTTTGCCTGTTTCACCAACCCACAACTCATTTCTTAGTACTAAAAATTTACTAGGAACCGCTATTGGATTAACAACTGGAGTTTTTCAAGGATTAGATACTGTCACAAGTATGATAGGTTTAAGAAATAATAGTCTAAACGATTTAAAAAATGTTGAACAAAGTGCCCCCTTAGTAGAAGAATTAGAGTATCTACATCGTGCATTTACTTTCAGTGTAGAAAAATACTCGAAGAAAAACATAAAAAAAGAAATCCAAGATGAGCTTGATAAAATACTATTAACCGAACTTGGAAGCACTTCCTTTGAAAAATTATCTGCCAATAAAAAAGAGTTAGAACATGCGCGATTGGATAAAATAAAGAAGGGAGCAAGCTGTATGCATAAAGGAAATACAAACTATCAAGATGAAATTGATTTCCGTCAACATCAATACATTTATAAAGAACTGCTCGATGCTAAACGAGGAGAAGATGTATTAAAAAATATTAGTTATAATTTATCGGCCACTGAAGTTCCATATGGTGGTTACTTTTTTCCTGATAATTACGGAGGAATCTCTAGAAGATGGAATGAGGGTGGGATTTCCTCTGATATATTAGGATATAAAACATTATATGAAATAGCAGAAGAAGAGGTTAAAGAAGAAATTAAAAATAGACAATCTAAAATTGTAAGAACCTTCAATGGTATTGTTGGCCTCTTTAAAAAAGATAACACCACTGAATATCAAAAAAAGCAAGAAGAGAAAAAAATTCATCATCTGACTATCAAACGTGTAAAAGAAAAGCTAAGTACAATGACTGAAGAACAATTTCAGCAACTCTCCCCTATTGAAAAATATGATATTATGTTGGGGAATTTTGATTTTCCTGCGACAGTCTTTGAAAAAAACTACAAAGGAAAGAGACGAATTAGTAATATGGAAGTTATGGCCACATTATCTTTTTCTACAAATTGGGAAGGTCGTTGCAATGCTGATCGAGCATGTGGCATTTGCAACAGAAAATGTGAACCAATAAAGAGTATTCAAATGAATATCCCTGAGATAAAAAGAAAGTTAACCTACTTTCCACTAGATATTAAAGCACTTTTAATGGCCACCTATTTTAGCTTAAAAGAAAGCAATTATGCTCAACTTGGAAGTAGAAGAGAGAGTCTTGATATGAAATCGCAAAAACCAAACATGGGTACCTTTGACATTTTATTACGATCACTATTTTTAAAACATAAAGTTCCATTCGTAATAAATAATCATAATGATGATACTGTAAATAATGTTTCAGTAATTGGTTTTGATCGAAAAATAAAAGAAGTTCGAGCATTAACTAAAGAAGAACAAAATGAGTTTAAAGATGAAATAAAACATACTATCGCAAACTGCGATCCTCATCTTTACAATAATGATATTATCGAAGGTAGCGACAGTTGGAAAAACCCCAAAAAAATGTATAAAAAGGGAACAAAAGCTACAAAAATTATGAGAGTAGAAACTAATCTCAAATTGTTAACTGAAGTTACATCTGATCATCTAAATTTCGAGAAAGTTAACAAACCTACTAAAGAATTGATCGCCAATGCCACTTCCAAAACTGAGAACTTCATCAAAGATGATCTTTTAGTTTATGATCTTTACTTAACAGATGATAATGAAATTGTTGAGGGTAAGTATATCTCTGGAGATTTAGGATTTGCTTGGTTTGCAGGTGGAGAAGGAGATGAAGAAAACCGCATCAAATGCCATCGATACTTAAAATATGATTTATTAAAAAAGCTAGCATCAGCATCAGCATTACCATCATCATCACCCTCAATAGATTTAAAAAACAAAGATAACAATGCTACAATTATCGAACGCTTAAGATTATCTAATAAAAAATTAAATAAAATTAAAGATAAGATTGAAAAAGATAAATCACTTCCTGATGAAATTGAGTACATAGAAAAATATGATAAAGAAACTAACAGCAAAAAATATAATACTAGCATCGACTATCTAGAAAAATTAGACGATGATGTAGAAACAGAAGAACTTGAATTATCAGGAATCAGTGATGACGACAAAGAAGCACAAGAGATAATAAAATCCTATTTCTCTACTAACAAAAAATAATTATACAACAAACCTCTTTTATTTTATTCTGGAATGGAATATTCTGAAATTAGAAGTTAAAGATAAAGTTAAAGATAAAAAACAAAGAGGATTCTTATGTCATCTAATTCTAAATCAGATAATCAAAACTTAGGTGGAAAAGGAAAAAATCTACAATTTTTAACTGAAAATAATTTTCCAGTACCACCATGGTTTTGTATTCCATCCAACATCTATGATCAAGTATACAAACAAATAGCAATAGAGGTAGATAAAGAACTTATTAAATTATCAACTATTAGTCCTCATAATTTACAAGAAATAAAAATAATCTCTTTAAATATAAAAAAATTATTCTTAGAGTTAGAACTTCCACCGACAGCAAAAGATTTAATTCAACAAAACAGTAGCAATCTATGGGCCATACGTTCCTCTGCAAGCAAAGAGGATTCCACATCTCACTCCTTTGCTGGTCAATTGGAAACTTTTCTTTATATTCCTACAAAAGAAATAGAAAAATATTTAAAAGAGTGTTGGGCATCTGCTTTTAGCGAAAGGGTTTTACAATATCAGTCTCTAAAACAAAATAAATCATCTCTATCCACTTTCTCCACTCTAAAAGTTGCAGTTATTATTCAAAAGATGGTTGATGCAAAAATATCTGGTGTAATCTTCACCGTTAATCCACATGATGTAAACTCTATGATTATTTGTGCAGGTTATGGATTAGGAGAAGGAATTGTCTCCGACACTGTGGAATCTGATACCTATATTATAGATAAAAATACTAAACAAATTATTGATCGCAAAATTAATCAAAAAAGAAAAGAATTGCTTTTTGATCACCAAGCAGGAATAGGACTAAAACTATTTTCTGTCTCTACTGAAAAACAAAATCAAGCTGCACTTACAGATGAGATGATAAACAAACTCTTTTCCTTATCCTCTAAAATTGAAAAACTCTATGCTTGTCCTCAAGATATTGAGTGGGCCATAGATAAAGATGGAAATATCTTTATCACTCAAGCACGTCCTATCACTACTCTTGGTAATGGAAGTAATGGAAGTAAAAGTTTTATTCTTGATAATAGCAATATAGTTGAGAGTTTTCCTGGAATCAATACTCCAATGACTTTAAGTATAGTAAGAATAATATACGCCACCTGCTTTAACAATGCACTTAAACGAATTGGCCTATCAACAAAAGATTTAGATGAAAATCAAGAAATTTTAAATTATTTAATTGGCCACTATAATGGAAGAATCTTCTACAACCTAACTAATTGGTATGCAATGATGAGATTATTTCCCTTTACAGAAAATTATATTCGAGTTTGGGAGACCATGCTAGGAGTAGAAAGTAAATCTGTGGCCAAACAAGTTGAAAATCAAGGAAAAAGAATTTTACGAGGAATAAAAGGATTTATTACTGTTATATATCTTTTTATTTTCTTAACTCCACTCTTAGCTAAACTCGAGCGAAATATCATTACTCTCTTTTCAAAATTTACTATTGATAAGAACAAATCATCAGAGCATTTTGCTTTCAATCGTTTAGTGGGAGATCTTAATATCTTTATTAAAAATGTTTTCAAAAATTGGGAATTAACATTAATAAACGACATCTACGCGTTTGTCTTTTCAGCTATTTTAAGAAAATTATTATCCACTTGGATTACTAAGGAAAATAATGATGCCAAATTATTTAATGGTCTCCTTTGTGGTGTTGCCGGCATGGATAGTGTGGGGCCAATAAAATCTATTGTGGCCTTAAGCGAACTAAAAGAAAATGATCCCAAATATAATAAACTATTTCAAGAACATGTAGAACGCTATGGTGATAGAGGGATTGGAGAATTAAAACTAGAAACCATTACCATTCGAGAACAACCACAACAATTAAAAAAACTCATTCAAGAGTATGCCAGTTCTGGAATGACAATTGCTAAAATGAAAGAGAGCGAAGAAAAAAATCGTATCGCCGCTGAACAAGCTCTAAAAAGTGCTTTAAAATTTAATCCTCTAAAATATTTACTCTATTTGATAATTCTTTTTGTTCTTCATATGGCCAAAAGAAGTATCTTATATCGTGAAAAATTTCGTCTTCATCGTTCACGTGCATATGGAATAGTTCGAAGTATGTTAAAAATGGCGGCCAAGGATTTGCAAGAAAAAAACATTATTGAAAATGTTGATGATATCTTTTTTCTTGAGTTATCAGAATTAATTCACTTTATTAAAGGACAAACTTATCATCAAAATTTAAAAGAATTAATCTCAATAAGAAAAAAACAATATCATGAGTTCCAAGAATTTATCGCCGGAGAAAGATATATTTTTACTAATGGTGAATTTAAGCTACATCAAAATCAAAGAAAAGAAGATCAGGAAAAAAATAAAAACAAAAACAAAAACGAAAACAATCTTTTAAAAGGAGATGGATGTTCAAGTGGAATTATCACTGCTCCTGCTCTGGTAATAACAGATGTAACTCAAATTCAAAAAGATACTTCACAAGTACAAGGGAAAATTTTAGTGGCCCCAATGACTGATCCAGGTTGGGTTTTTTTAATGACTGTGGCCAAAGGTTTAATTGTAGAAAAAGGCAGTATCTTATCTCATACAGCTATTATCGGGCGTGAACTAGGAATTCCTACTATCGTGGGTGTAAAAGATGCAACTAAATTAATTAAAAATAATGATAGCATCACCATGAATGGCGAAAGTGGAGAGATTTATCTATCGTAGTTATCGTAGCTATTTATCAATTTGACCTAAGAAATTTTCATTAAAAAATTTCTCTGGAATATCATCTGCTTTCTTAACTTGAATATTATTAAACTTAACTGTAGTTTTTCTATCTTTAAGTGGTTCAAAAAAATCCATCTCTAAATAACTTAGTTTGTTATTACTAGCATATTCAATTTTCTTTATTATACACTCCTTCAAAAGAATTCCTGAGAGCGCATAATACTTTCTACTTTTGGGAAGAAGACTTTTCTTATCAATAGTCACTAATATTTTTCCATATCCTTCATGATTTGCTTTCGGAGTTAGTGTAAGAATGTATTCGTTATCTGCTGTTACTTCAGTTTTATCAACATTATAATCAATTGATAATTCCGTGGCCATAATATCGCCATAATTTAAAAGTGTACCCATAAAAACTGCTTGATAGGCCATTTTAGATAGACGATGATTGGTGGTATGATAACTCCAAATCACTTGATCTTTTCTTAAGTGGGCACTTCCTTGCATTCTTTTTGGTTCTTTTACTACAATAACATTTCTATCATATCCACCCTTGTGGCCAAAAAATGTTTGCAATCCTTCACTCTCACCTTTTTTTATTGTTTCTAAAGATAAATCATAAGAGCATATTCCTGGAATTAACTTCTCATCACTTTTTTTAAGTATCTGTGCTCCGTTTGTTTTTGATTCCGTTTTTGAGTCCGGTTTTGATTTATTAGCAGAGGTAGCATCAGCAAAAATGTAAAAGCTACAAACAAAATAAAAAATAAAAGAAAATAGTAATAAGAAAAAATTTTTTTTGTTCATAATAATATCCTTATTAATTCTAATTAGTCATTATTAAAATCTAAAATCTAAAATCTAAAAACTAAATGGTCGTGCTTTAAGTATTCTAGTAATTGGTTTTTCAATCCAAATAAGTACCATTAATTCCATAAATGATAATGAAATTATCCAATCCCAAAATCCAAATTTAAAACGAACGGCGGTGGTTACAGTATAAGAAAATGTTAACCATGCATTGTTTTTATCCGCCAACACCGCAGAAAATTCACCTAAGAGAAGACCTAAGATTGTCCCTATAAATGCAATCAAAAGATACTCTCCCCCCATGGACATAATTATTTGTAGTCTTTTTAATCCTAAACTATGATATGTCCAAATCTCCTTTCTTCTCTTAAAAGAATACATCCAAACAATTGCCGCGATCACCGCTCCCAACAAAGGAAAGATAAAAATGAGCAAAAGAACTTTTATACGTTTAAACACTTCTAAAAAGATCTGCAAATTTTTTACTGTTTGATTTATATTCCAACTAAGTTTAACATTAATTCCCTGCTCTTTCAGGTAACCTTTAATCTCATTTTGAATCTTCATCATCTCATCATCAGAGCGTGGATTTATATAAGAATTCATAGAATAATTCATAGAAGAATTCACAGGAGAATTTAAAAATATATAAAGTAAATTGTAATCATCACGGGAATTAACTAAAACATCCATATCTTTTTGATTAATTACATAACCAAAGCCCATGGCCTTGATGGCGGTACCTCGAATAATGCCTACAATTTTATATTTGATAGTATTTATAATTTTTGCACTGGTAGTAGTAGTAAGATAGACTTCATCATTTAATGAGTAATCTGCTTTATTAAAATTAGTGATCGCCATCTCATCTGAATTTTGTTGTAGTGGAAGTCGACCACTTTGCGGACGAACATGAGGTGCCAGGCGCTCTCTATTATCATCGGTCATTTCGATAATAGTAGTTATAATACTCTTGTCCTGGCCATCAACCATTACTTTAATCTCTCGTTCAAGTACAACCTTATTTATCAATTCAGGAAATCTATTTTTTAAATCAGCAAACTTACTCTTATTAGCAAAATCAAATGTGAAAGCAACATCTCCATATGAATTTCTAACCATCACATTTAAATTATCTAAGATGTAATTGCAAAATCCAAAACACCAATAAATCACCAAAGCAGAGATACAAAATACCAAAATAAAAACAATTGAACTCATCTTATGTCTGATAGCATTTCTATATGCCAATTTCCAAAGTGTGATCATATGTTTGCTTCCCTGAAAACCTCTGCGGGTTCCATTTTAGATGCCAAGTAAGCTGGATAGATTCCGGAAATAAACAAAGTAATTGCTATACCAGCATATGCTTCTAATAATGAATAAGGGATTAGAGAGATTTTGAAATTATTTCCGGCCATAATTACTGACAATTCCCCCATAGGAAGAACTATTCCTATCAAAACAAGAAAATAATAAAATAAGATAGTGATAATAAAAATAAGAGTAGCAAAGATAAGGTGTTCAATAAGTAGGAGTGAAAGAATCCATCCTCTAGTAGCACCAATGGCCAAAATAGTTGCAATCTCTTTTTGCCTATCAAATATGCCCATCATGTTTAAATTAAATACGGATACAATCAAAATAATTAGAATCAAACCTTTTAAAAATTTGGTGATAAAATTTATAAAATCTACTATTCCATATATGGCACCAAATCCTTTTATTGATGAATAAAAAGATAATTTTTGAGAAATATTTTGAGATGTATTTTCTAACTTGCTGATCTGTTTAGCAGAAATTTTAGTATCCGTAATCGCCACTTCATAAACTTGATCATCAACTCCTAATTGATTATTTAAAAAATCAAAATCAACAAACACCATTGGAAAAACTGTCATTAGTCCTTTGCCTTCAATATTTGCGCTCTTGTGTTGACCTAAAATTCCTTTTATTTGATACGAGTAAGGATAGGTTCCTGATTGTTTATCTTTGATATATAAAGTTATAGTATCTCCAACTTTCCAATTCAACTTTTGCGCTAAATCTTTCCACACAAAAACTTTTCCATCTTTAAGATCGGTTTTTGTTAAATCTGTATCTAGATTTAAATTCCCATCCTCAAGCTTAAGATTGTAGAGATGTTTTATCTCTTCACTCCATCTAATCCCAACTAAAGTTACCAAATCTCCTTCGAAAGTGTTTGTCGTTTCATTAAAGACTGCCGCTCCTAATTTCAATCGTGGAGAATAGACAATTTTCTCTTTATCCAAGTAATTAATCACACTTTTTTCAATAGCATACTTAGGAAATGTCATTGGTGCAAGCGAGTGATCAGTCTCTGGCCCTTGATATACACTTAAATGGTAGCGGCCAAGAAAAGTTGAAGAAAAATAATCTTGCCAAGAATTTATAGTCTCTTCTGTTAAAGAAGCTGCCAATAAAAAAATTAAATTTGCAAGAAAGATAACAATTCCAACTAAAAAATTCTTACCTGGATGTCTTCCAATATTTCTTAATGCCAGCTTTATTAATCCACTCATTATTTCACTATTCGTCCATCTTGAAGTTCAATTTTTTGAGAGGCAAATCCCGTAATTTTTGGATCGTGAGTAGCAAAGATAAAAGTAGTCTTTTCAACAGTATTTAAATTTTTCATCAACTCCAAAATATTATTTCCTGTTTTAGAATCTAAATTAGCAGTAGGCTCATCTGCTAATACAATAGAGGGATTAGTAATTAAAGCACGAGCGATGGCCACTCTTTGGCGTTGTCCTCCACTCAATTCATCTGGGCGATGTTTGATATGAGGAGTAAGTCCAACATCGTCTACTAATTGTTCTACTTTTCGTTTGCGTTCTTTTGAAGAGAATTTTTTTTGAGAAATATAGAGAGGAAACTCCACATTTTCAAAGACATTAAATACTGGAATGAGATTAAAGGATTGAAAGATAAAACCAATCTTTTCAGAGCGAATCTCAGCACACCTTTTAGCAGATGCTAGTGATATCTCCTCTTCACCAATAAAAAGTTGTCCACCATCATCTGGACGATCTAAAAGCCCAATTAGATTTAAAAGAGTACTCTTTCCACTTCCAGAGGGACCCATAATACAAACAAAATCTCCAGTTGCTATTTGAAGATTTACTTCGTGTAATGCTAATACTTCACTTTTTCCAAGATAGTAGGTTTTTTTAATATTTTTTAGCTTAATCATTTTTTATTTCTTTTTGTCTTTTTGTTATAAATTATTATTAAAAACATATTACGCTCTTAAATGATTTTAATAAAGTTATATAGAGATAAAAAGAGTAAAAAGAGTAAAAAGAGTAAAAAGAATGAAATTAATCTTGAGTTTTTGGATCAACTATTTTTTTTGACATCTTTCTTAAGGAATGAGCACTTAATAAATTATTTAATGACAGATTATGTGGGGAAGAATAAAATTATCGACAAAAGTAACTAATTACCTTTGTCGAGGTTCAAGCAAATGTTTATTGGAAGAGGACGAGAGTTAAAATTACTTAATGGTTTGTTAAAAAAAAATACTGCTACCCTAATTGCAATTACAGGGCGTAGAAGAATTGGAAAAAGTTCCTTACTTATAAAATTTGGTCAGCAAAAAGAATTCAAAAAATATATTCACCTCCAAGGTTTGGCCCCAAGACCAGAGCTCTCCTATAGAGAACAATTACAGCACATTCGAAAAGAATTAAAAGTAAAATATAAATTATCAAAGATTCCAGAGTTCAACTCATGGTTAGAAGTATTTTTTTATTTAAATGATAAATTTAATGCTAAAGGTAGAACACTTCTGGTACTAGATGAGATCTCTTGGATGGCCCATGGTTATCCTGAATTCGCAGGTGAACTAAAAGTGGCGTGGGATGATGCTTTTAAATCCAATTCACAACTTATTCTGGCCATATGTGGATCGGTATCTTCTTGGATTGAGGATAATATTTTAAAAAAGACTGATTTTGTTGGTCGAATTTCACTATCACTTAGAGTTGATGAGCTTGCTCTAGACGATACCTCTTTATTTTGGGGTAAGAATCATTCAAAGATTTCATCCTATGAAAAATTAAAAATTTTGGCGATAACAGGAGGAGTTCCGTTATACTTAGAGGAAATGATTGTTTCGGATTCAGCAGAATCAAATATCGCAAGATTGTGCTTTGATGAATCCGGACTTTTGTATCGTGAGTTTGATCAAATCTTTAATGAGATCTTTCAAAAAGATGGAGAAATTTACAAAGAAATTCTACAAGTACTAACTAAAAACAAATTAGCTGCGATAGATATCGCAAAAAAATTAAAATATCCCTTCAATGGAGATTTCAGCAATTATTTGAGTAAATTAGAGTCAGCATCGTTCATTCAAAGAGATTATTTTTTTGATTTGCAGGGTAATATCTCCTCTCTTAGTCGTTATAGAATAAAAGATAATTACTTGAGATTCTATCTTAGTTATATATTGCCAAATAAAATTAAAATCAAACAAGGACAGTTGGCAATAAAAACTCTAGATCAACTACTAAATTGGAATACAATTTTAGGATTACAATTTGAAAATTTGTTATTAAGTAATTTACCTTCTATCTATAATAAAATTGGAATTCCTCTTACCTCTGTCCAATATGCAGGCCCATACGTACAAAAACATAATTCTAAGACCAAAGGTGCTTGTCAAATTGATTTGCTTATATACACAAAAGAAAAAGTTCTCTATGTCTGTGAGATGAAATGTAAAGCACACGTAGATAGTTCAGTAATTAAGGAGGTAGAAAAAAAGATTTCTGTATTAAGGATTCCACGACAAACTTCTATTAGAACAGTATTGATTTATGAATCAGATGTTTCTGAGAGAGCAAAGGAACAGTTATTGGCCTACTTTACGCATTTAATTCCGTTCGTGCAATTGCTATAGTTCTTATTGAATTAGGAATGAGAACTTAGATCTTATATATAGTGATCTTATATATTGGCAAAATATTGAGTAAGACATCGAGTGTGCCTCAAATAATTGCTAGATATCAATTCAAAAATTATTTCATTCTAACCAATTAAAACTATTTATTTTTTTAAAATTTTAATTTTTCATTAATCATAACCTAAGCATATATCTTGTTTTAATCATATAATTTTAAAAGATACTTTTTAAGATACAAAGTATTAAAATGTATGGAGGCATTAGATGATTAAAAATAATAGAATTACATTAACACTTCTTTTGACAATACTAATATTAATATTAATAATCTTAAGTACACTTACCTCTGTAGTTGCTTTAGCAAGTAGAGAGAAATATAAAGAAAGTATTCCTGATACACCTGTAAGTGAAATCAAAATAGTCGATGATCCCTGTATGAAATTTTACCTAAGTAAGGATTTAAGATATAAATCTAAAGTAGGTTCTGAGGCATCTCAAAAACTAGATACTGCATTTAAAGCAACCGTCTCTGCTCTGGCAGCGTTTATTACAGTGGCCGGTGTTGGAGCAGGAGTATGTGCCCCCTTTTCATTTGGGTTTATTGCAATTCCTCTAGCTCCAATAGTGGCCACAGCAGGCATCGTTGGAACAACACTTACTACTATTCCATTTATTGTTTCAAAAGCTGATAAAGAGCGTATCTACTCTATTAGGAAAGTAACAAATCTCCATAATATGATCAAAGGAGGTAGTATAATTTTTTCTCATCAAGAGATGAAAAAATTTCATTCCAATGCTAAAGATCCAGCAAGACAAGTTGAAAATTTCATTGAAAAAGTAAAGAAAAATCTAAGTATAAATTTAAAGAAAGTTTCAACGCTCAAAAAATCAAAGCAGCATACAAACAAAACGGTGCTTATGAATAAAGAAAATAGATTTTCTGAGTTAAGTGAATTACTAAATAAATCAAACCAAGAGGAGTTTCGAGAACTTGTTAAAAAAGTTATCACTACCTCTCCGGACACTCTTTTTTGCCAAGGAGCAAGTATGAAAAGCGATGATGAAAAAAGATGGCATCACTATTTAAATTACAACAAAACAATAAATGCTGTCGCTAATGAAATCAGATCTATCTATGGATTAAAGAGCATTAAAAATTAAATTAAAATGGAAATGGACTTTTGTGATAAATAAAAAAACAAGGAAAGTTATCATGACAAAATTATCTTTAATAGTATTTGTATTTTTTACGATAATTACTTACATTACTATTACAATTATGAATAATGCCAACGCTTCAAATGATCTTGCAATTAGTTTAAGATATCAATCGTATAGTAAAGAAATTAAAATGCATGAAGAGAGCGTACGTTTAATTATGGAAAAAGCTTCTCGTAATAATAGTAGTAACGGTAGTAACAGTAGTAATAGCAAAGAGTCGTCAAATATTCTACTTAATGAATTATTTGCTGATAAGGAAATTTATAGTTACCCTCGTCCGTTACTTGATATTCAAAATTGTAAATTTAGATGGGTTTACCATCAAGAAATATCATCTCAAGACAAACCCTCTCAAGAAAAAGTATCCCATAACAATTTTGAAGGAGGACCAATAGCAGATGTTAGCTTGCTTAGAATTTTTGAAACATCTGTACTATTAGGTGATTACTTTTTTGATTTCCAAAGTAAAAATTTAAAAGATAAATTTTTAGAATCATTTTTTATCTTAAAAAAGATATGTGCCGCGAGAGATGATTTGATGGCCAAATTTATTAGTAAAATAGATAATGATATTAAAAATAATTTTAATCCTGGAATATATCAAACAACTATGTTTTGTGCTGACAACTATATCTCTCCTACAAATATTCCCTTAATTGATCTATCAGCATCTATAGGTAATTTTCTGGGAAAAAATTTTCTAAATCTCTTTAGCACTAAATCTTTAGAAGAGGAATCATCGTTTTCTAACTTTACAAATGTTATGGCCGAATATAGTTTTACTTCCTTGATTAAAGAGTACATTACAAAATATTCAGAACTGGATAATCCAGAAAAGTTTTTAGGAGATTCATCTTTTTTATACGATGGTAATATTGATTGGTGGATGAAGTTTAGACAACTATTTTATACGGAACCAAAATTAATCCTGAACGTTGATTTAGTTAAAGTGGCAAACATATTTAAGCAACTAAGAGTAGCTTTGGGATCGCGAGAGGAATTGTTTCGTGATTTTTATCGAATTATATCTGAGGATCAAAGTGATTTTAAGAATATAATTGAGTTAATAAGACAAAGTGTTTTGAAACAAGATTATATCTTAAGTCTTACACATAAGAAAATAACACTTCCTGACCTATATGCCTTTCTGCGAATGGAGGATCATATTTTGTGGATGTTTGGAAATATCAATTTTGGAAAAGGTCTTCTTGATAACAAGAAAAATGATAAAAATATTTCCAGCTTAATTAAAGAACATATGGAATTAAGTAAAATGCGTATTAAAAAGATAATTGAAAAAATGAAAAAATCAGGAGTGAGTGATATTGAAAAGATCTTATTAAGTAAAACGAAAGAACATAAGATAGATGAGAATGGTAAAATAATAGCTCCTAATGTAAATGAAGATTTTTCTTGCGATGGTATTTATAGATCTGTCGGTGAGATTATGAAAAGAATGTTAAAAGGTCACTGAAAATAACAAAATTTACTCATTAGCATTTTAAAATTGTACAAATATTTGTATTTTTAAATGAGCTATGATTTATAATTTATTAAATCGACAAAACCAATAATTTTGGTTATCAATTTATAAAATAAAGGATAATCTTTTTTTATAATTAGTCGCTGGCGCGAAATCGAAGATTTCGGCCTCGACGTATCCTGAAGGACGAAGTCCGAAGGATCTCTCTCGAATGAAGGAGATCCCTCACCTACGGTTCGGGACACGTCGCTGGCGCTTTCGCGCCAGCGACTAATTAGTTATGTTTGTTAGTTTTTAAAAATGCAGGAGAGAATTATTAATGAACCAAAACAATCAAGTAACTGAAAGCTATTTAAAAGGTGATCTATGGGGACATCCCAAGGGATTATATGTTCTTTTCTTTACTGAGATGTGGGAGCGATTCTCCTACTATGGAATGCGTGCCTTGCTTGTCTATTACATGATGAAGCAGCTTATGTTTACTCAATCAAAAGCATCTCAGATCTATGGACTCTATACTGGATTCGTTTTTTTTACTCCATTCTTTGGTGGATTACTTGCTGATCGTATATTAGGGCAAAGGAGGACTGTTATATTAGGTGGAGTTTTAATGGCCATAGGACAATGCTTGATGATGTTTCAAGACACATTTTACATTGCATTGATATTTCTAATTTTTGGTAATGGTGCTTTCAAACCAAATATATCAACACAAGTTGGAAGTTTATATGCCGCTGATGATTCTAGACGTGATCGTGCCTTTAGTATCTTTTATATGGGAATAAATCTAGGTGCCTTTTTTTCTCCACTAATCTGTGGAACCTTGGGTGAATTATATGGTTGGCACTATGGATTTGCATCTGCAGGAATTGGAATGATAGCAGGACTAATAGTCTATATTTGGGGACAAAAATATTTGGCCCCTGATCAAATCATGCTGATGAAAGCGGCCAAACAAAATAATGAAAAAAATAAAGAAAATAATCAAGTTGTAGAAAAAGAAAAACTAACAACCGAGGAGAAAAATGGTATTTTGGCATTAATCGTACTTTGCTTTTTAAATATTGTTTTTTGGGGTGTCTATGAACAACAAGGAAACACGCTCGCTCTTTGGGCCGACACTGCCACTGATAGACATTTATTTGGTGGTGTTTGGGAGATGCCTGCAACTTGGTTTCAATCAGTAAATCCATTCTTAATTTTTATTATTACTCCTGTGATCACTACATTTTGGGGATGGCAAGCAAGAAAGAAAAAAGAACCCACGAGTGTTGGTAAAATGGCAATAGGATGTATTCTTCTTGGTTGTTCTTTCATTCTGATGATTCCTGCTGCAAAGATTGTTGGAAATTCAGGATTAGCATCCGCTTGGTGGTTAATTGGATGTATTTTCCTTCTTACAATCGGTGAACTCTATCTTTCTCCGGTTGGACTTTCTCTAGTTACAAAAGTTGCTCCTGTAAGAATGGTTTCGATGATTATGGGAATTTGGTTCTTATCAAGTTTCTTTGGAAATTACATGGCGGGATTTTTAGGAACATTTTGGGAGAAGATGAGTAAAGAATCATTTTTTACAATGTTGATTGTACTTGCTATTATTAGTGGTTTGGCAATTTTACTTCTATCAAAACCATTAAAAAAAGCAACAGGTGGTCGTTAGATTACTATAGTCTTCCACTCTTGCCTCTTCTTTATCTTTAAAAAAGAAAAATTCAAAAATTATTTTTATTAATCCAAATGAGGTAACTATGTTTTATTTTATTTTATTTTTACGTAATTTTTCGCTTGTAACTGTTGTAGCACTTATATTTTCTTTTCTCTTTAGTTCATGTACTACTACTTCATTTTGTAGAGGAGGAAATTTTCATTTGATAGATAAGGATGATAAGAGTGGATTTGCCATCTATCGATCAGCTTGGCCTGATGAGAATTTAATAAAAGAGTATTGCAAGCAGGGAATTACAGAGATCATGGTTTTAAGTGGTAATTCTGAGAGTTTTGAAAATAAATTTAAAGAGGTATGTCCATCACTTAAGGTTATATATAATGAAAAACAGGATCCACGTACACCTTTGAATGCAGATTTTTTAAATAATTTTGATCAGTGGATTTTACAAGCAAAACAGAGTGGAAAAAAGGTAGCGATAAGATGCAATTGTGGAAGTCATCGTACTGGAAGATTGGCAGCATACTATCAAATGAAATATCAAAATCTTACCAGTAGTGATGCTAAGGCAATTTTGGGAAAACATGGAATGTGGATGTTTCTTTATCCTGATATCTATGAGCAGGTAGATGCACTCTATGATTATATTCGTGGAAATAGTAGTAGTGTTAAAAAAGATAATAAAAGTTTTAATAAAAGTTTTAATAAAAGTGATGTAAAAATTTTAATTGGAGCAACTCCTATTAAAGATGGTGTGGCCATAGGAGAAAAAGATATCACATTACTAAATGATAGATTAGCGGTCTCTTTTTCTGTAACTTCTCCATCTCCTTGGGGAGTTGCTAGAGGGGGGATTATAGATGCAGCAATTGTTGAACATGGAGTGATTGGTAAAAATCATTCTAGTTTAATAGATTTTATGCCTAATAATTGGTCTAGTTGGCCAACCACCTATCAGCGAGTAGAGATAGTGAAAGATAGTGCTGATGAAGCAATTATAAAAACCACCAGAGATTGGAATGAAATTATATTGGAGACAATTTTTTCTTTAAAGAGAGGTGATAATAAAATTCATGTAATAACAACTATGACCAACAATGGGAGCAAAATTTATTCTGATATTTTGTCTGGTTATATACTGTGGACTAATGGTGGTTACCACTTTGAAACTCCGGGATTAAAGGATTTGATCAAAGGACCTAGTACTGGAGCATTTGCTGATTGGGTAATTAGCTATGATAGAGATTGGATGATAGCTATACATGCTCCTTTTTTTGATAATATAAATTACAATGCTAAAGATATGTACCTAAAACATACATTAATTCCAGCGGAGAAAAGAACTTTTGAGGGTTGGATTCAATTTGAGGCCAATGCTGATATCTCAAAAGTGCTTGCAAGTGAAATTGAGAGAAAAAAAATAGATTATGGAATTCTCGAGGGGAAATTTCCAAAAAGTGTTAATTCTAAATCACCTGCTATAGTTGTTAAAAAAGATGGTCAAATTTATACCTGGTGCTTGGGTGAATCACAATATAGTTTAAAGTTGCCAATTGGAAAGTATAGAGTTTATGCTGTAGCGGATGGTTTTTCACCAACTAAAGAGGTGGAATTAGAAATAAAAAATAAGGGAGAAAAAAAGAGACTTGATTTTTTGAAATTTAAAAAGTTGATAAAAGTAATTTTTCAAATAAAAGACAAAATATCAAAGGCGCCATTATTTTCCAAAGTTACCATTGAAGAGGGGCCTAAACCAGCAATCGGATTTTTAGGAAAAAAAACTTTTTTTAGTGAATTGAATTTGCATACAAATTTGAATAAGCGTAAAAGTGATGAGATTATTTTATTTTTACCGGCCGGAAAATATTTATTTAAGTTATCATCTGCTGGAAAGTTTTTATCAAAAGATGAATTGATCAAAGTTGATATAGATGAGAAAAAGAAGAAGATAGTTATTCCTGTACAAATTGAAAATAAGATTAAACCTTCAGAGAAAAAGTGGTATTCAGCAGATCTACATCATCACTCAAATATTTTAGATGGAATGACTTCGCCTAAAGAATTAGTTCGCTCACAATTGGCGGCCGGTACAGATTTAATTTTTATCAGTGATCACGATTCAATTAATAATTGTAAAGAGATTCAACAAATTGTAAAAAATTTAAAAAGGATGTTTATTTGTGGAATGGAAATTTCTCCTTCCTGGGGACACTTTAATGCTTATCCTGTTAAATTAGGAGAAAAATTAAAAATTAATCCTGCTAATAGTAGTTTTGAAGAGATAATTAAAGAGGCCAGAAGAATGGATGCTAAAATATTTTCAATAAATCACCCCAATGCTTCGACTGGATATTTTTTCAATATAGAAAAAGATAGTAGCGTTGGAGGTGGCCAGGGAGTTGATAAAATTGGCCAACAAATAATTGATTTAGTGGAAGCAAATTCATTCTATGGAAAGGTTGAAGACAGTGTAAAAAGACTATATAAATTTTGGAATCAAAATAAACAAATATATCTCGTTGCTGGAACGGATACTCATGATGTTTTAAATAATGATTCTGGAAAAATTCGCACTTTTGTTCACATTAATGGAAAAGCAGATGAAGATAAATTTATTTCATCATTAAAAGAGGGACATTCTTATGTGAGTTTTGGCCCAATCATTTATCCATTATCTAATCAAAGTATGTTTGGTGGAAAAATCATAGTAGAACACTCGAATTCAGTTAATAATAGTATTATATTAGATTATTCGATCTTTGCTGTATCAGGGATAAAGAGTATTGAGCTTTTAAGTGGCAATAATCAAAACAAAGAGAGTGAAAAAGGAATTGATGTTGATGTAGTTGAAACAATTTCCATTGCTGAGGATGGAGTTACTTCTAAAAATGTTTCTTTTAAAATAAAACCTGATACAAACACTGTAGCAAATACAAAGTGGTATTCACTTAGAGTAAAGGATAATCTATCTGGGTTTGCGTGGACTAATCCAATTTGGATTGTCTTTAAATAAAGTATAAAGTAAATCTTATTTAAACAGGCCAAATATTTGTGAAAACAAATTAGTCCTCTTTTTAGGTTTCAGCGGAGCTCTATTTACTTGAGTAATTACTCTGGGTTGGCAGCTGCTATGGTTTTTAACATTTGTCGTATTTGTATTATTTGTAGCTGTAGCAGTTGCAACTTTATTAAAGACTAATTTTCTTTTTTCAACAATTGATGACGATAGTTTTTTGGCCCAATCATCACTAATCATTGGAAAATGTTTTAATATATGTTCATTTATATCAGATCGTAAGTGATAATACCTTTTAATGTCAGAAGTGTAATCAAGCACCATCCACTTCTCCTTAGAGTAAACTAAATTGTCAGTATGAAGATCGCCAATAGAGGTAAGCTTATAAGTAGTTATTAAAAAAGTATTTAGATCATTCATGATTTTTTCAATAGATTCGTTGGATAATTTTAATTTAGGAGAAACAAGCAAATCTTTTTTATTTTTTATATCATTGAAGAATTCACGATAGCTAAAATCTATAGCAACTTTTTCTGCAACAACATATTCGTATTCACCATAATCATTTTTAGATTTATTAATATCATCAGAAAAGATTTTAGGATGAAGAATTTCACATTCATCTAGGGCATAATGCCCTTCAACAGTATCTTTTAGAAAATCTCTTGGCACTTTGGCCCACTCATCATCAAAGTCGCCTATTCTGACTTCAGAGGTTTTAGCAAGACGAAGTACTTTAGAATTTGAATTATTTTCGTCGATAATATCAATCACCATAGTCGTACCACCAGCGCCAATTTTTTTCTTAAAGGTAAATTGATTTTTACTAAAGATAAGCTTATCACCCTCCTTAATATCTCCATTTTGGATCTTTGCTATAATTTGATTATAGTCTTTTGAAAAATCTCCCGACTCAAATAATTTATATTCTGCTGCTTGGATGATGGTTAAAGTTGTAACTGAAATTATTATATATAATAAAAGATTACAAAAGAGATATGTTGTTTTAATAGTAGTACTCCTTGTAAATAGATAATAATAACAAAACGATTTGGCGATGAATGATATACTATGAATCTCTTTTCTTAAAATATAATTTTGATAAATGTTTAATAAAAAAAATATTACATGATCGTTTTGTTTTTATAGAGTTGTAGAAAGTGTGAATTTTCTATTAGTTATCAATAGAAGTTTTGTAATTTAATAAAAATAGTTAAGTTTTAAATAGAGTAAAGTGAAACCAGCAAAGAAATTAAAAGAAATTAAAAGTGCCAACTAAAATGGGCAGTCAAAAGCTAATTAAAAATTATTTGCATCAAAAGCATCTTCTCGAAAATATTATTACTTAAAATAAATGATATAAATTTTATATGAGATATTCTCGCAGTAATTTATACTTATGATTAGTAGCTTTTATATTTATAATTGACAGTGATTAATCATCAATAAAAAAGAAGGAGCAAAATAGCATTGGCAAATAATTAACTCACATAATACCCAATGCTACATAATACATAAACAAATCGTTTCATTGTCAAAAAGGGGTTTTTAGTATGAAAACTTTATTTTTTAAATGTAATAACTTTGCTTACTTTTTCAAGTCTACTACCTTTATTCTTACGTTGTGGATGCTCTTTTATAGTAGCATTCTATCTTTTACATTAAGTAGTAATAATTCATTTGCTGTAAATTTTTTACTTACGAATAAAAATGATATCAACTTGTTAACTAGATACTTAAGTACAAATGGTTGTTCTAGTCACTTTTCTACATCTTATGAAGGTCTGTTTTTAACAGACAATCAACAGCAATTCATTCAAAACAATCTTGAGGCAATAAAAAAGTTTTATCAAGAAAATGGCAGTGATGTTCAGAAATTAAATTCACTTGTTAATAAATTTTCATTTGATCCACCAATAAGTTATTCAGACATGTCGGAAATGCTCTTATTGGGAGAAGATACAAAAAAAATGAGCAACGAAGGTATTTCTCATTATAAAAAGATTTTAGAAAATAAAAATTCTAATAATAAAGTTTTAGCATTAGGAGAAGGTGGTTCCTCCGATTTTTCTATTATTGAAACTATTGCCAAAGATCTTCCAAAAACAACTTTAGTGCAATCAGATTTAAAATATAGTAGCAAACCGCAAATAAATAAAAATATAATTAAGATTAAGGTTGATCATATCAAAAATTTTGCTGAAGAAGTTAAAAAAGTAGGAGAAAAAAAAGGAGGATATGATATTATTGTTAGCAGAAAAATACTTTGTTGTTGCAAAAATCATTCATCTAGTTGTGGTGGCATATATAAATCAGAATACTCTTTAACTAATTTTTTAATGAATGCAAGTACTACCTTAAATCTTAATAATCCAGATGCTATTGGTATCTTTCATGGATCTATTAACCCCGATAACCAGCAAAACATCATAGATCTCTGGGAAGCAGCGGCCACAAATTTTAAATTAAACAAAAAAGTAAATGTTGATATTGTATATGATAATTCAGGTAATTTTTTTGCGATAGTGATCACACCTAAGCAACAAATAAACAAATATTTTTAAATCCTCTGTATTACCTCTTGTGTATATGAAAAATAATAGGGGTAGTTTATCTCTCAATTAAAATATATTAAAGAAGATGTTGAAAAAAAATAGAATCAATGGGAAAATAAACAAAAACAAAGCAAAAATGGATTTAATGGATAAAGCGGTTGTAATTGGTATCAAGGAAAAGAATCAATGAAAGGAATAAAGTTTATCATAACAACAGCTAATACGATTACTAGTGATTCGTCTTTAAAGTTTTTCGAGATGCTGTCAGGATTTTTCAAAGATAAACAAATTAAACATCTCGAAAAACTTCCTGGTATGATCACTAGGACTATTTTTATCTTTTCTTTTTTTTTCTGTTTTTTATTTTATACTACTAACCTAAATGCCAAACTCCCTAAAAAACAAATAAAAGGAATTGATTCACCTCTGCAAGGTAAGTATTCAAATCTTTCTCCCCTTGGTGGAATAGTCTGGAGCGAAGGTAATATTTTAAATAATATTGTAGAATTAAATGAAAAACTTCCTGAACAAAAAAATAAAGAAAAAAATAAAATGCCTCTCTCTCAATTAGAGAAGAAAAAAGAAGAAAGTAATCATAGTGATTTACGAACCGTTGTAAATGAACTTTTCCACCGTATTGATAATTCTTTTTTGCCAACTAAAACCGGATTCCGAGTAGGAAGTTATTTGCACACTGAGCTTTTAGGAAAGATAAGCGGCTTCTTGGAAAATGTAAAAAACACCAACACCAATGATGATACTGTCAAAGCTCTCGCTAAAATTATTTTTAACGATGAAAAAGTAATTAATGATTTTAAAAAAAATAAAGAACACTTAGAAGAAAAAATTAGTACATTAGTTGAAATTAAAAAGAAAAAAAAATCTAATAATGAAAAAGAAAATGAAGAAAGAATTAGAACCGAAAAAAGTTTGATTAACGATATTAATCGCTTACTATTTTTTAATGGTAATTTAGAACAAAACTATCTTGAAAAGCGCAAAGATGAACAGTATCACAATAATAATTTGCAAAAAATGGCCAACGACCTCGCCAAAAAATTACTTATGTCTAAATCACATCCTCAGTTAAATAATGTGCTTACATCTTATCTTTGGCATATGGCCCAAAAAAAAGAAGATTACCTTGCTTACTATAAAGGATTGGCGACACAACTTAAAAATATCAACTTAGATGATAAAGGATGGTTAAACGAATCCTTTTCATCGGAAGAGGCCAAAGAAAATCAAGGCAAGCTGAATAGTAATGATTCTTATGATAAAAAGGTTTTTAAAATTTTATACAACAACCAAAAAAATGCCCCCTTACAATATACTGGTCATACCACATTTAATGGAGATACATATCCCGATTGTGGAGAAACATCTCTACGTAATTTTTTTAAAATAATTTTAAATTTTGATGACAATTATAATATAAAAATCTTAGACAACATGAAACCTAAAAAAAATAAAACAAACAAAATAGAGGAACTAAAAGAATTCTTCAAGAAATTTAATACCTCTATTTCCCAAAATGACCAAAATGCCCGTGATAGCTGGGGAAAGATAGTAGCTAATCTCCCTGGAGTTATATATGCAAGAAATCACAATAATGAAAGAAGTGAAATACATGCTGGATCAAAAAATATGCTTAAGGCGATAAAAGCACTTTTAGGATTAGATGAAGATGAAGGAATGAATTGGGAAAAACTAATGGGTTTTATAAATGAGGCCAATGAACCCAAAGATAGAGAATCTAGAGAGATTAAGATAATTAAATCAAACATTGCTGAAGACTTCGGTTCCATCGAATTTTCCACTAAACACGAGGGAAATTTCAATTGGAAATTCGAAGAAATGCATTTCACGATAGATCCGGCATCAGATAAAGAAAAAGATCCTGAAGAAGAACTTAACAATTCAAAGGAAACAGAAAAATTGTTGAGTGATTTTATAAACAAAAAAGAACCTTTAAGTATTACCGATGTCGCTCTCTTAGATTTAATTTCACTTTACCCTATAACTGATAAGAAATTAGAAGTTCAACTAGAACATATGAAGAAACCTACCGAAAAAATAAAAGACCTTAATTCTTATGTTAAGAATGATTTGTACATATTATGTTTAAACAAGATAAATAATACAGTAAGAGATAATAAAAATGTAGATATTGAGAAGGTACTAAACAATCTTGAAAAGTCAGGCATAACATTTAACAATGGACTTATTCTGGCCTTATATAAGCTCACTAATTCAAATCAAACCAGTGAGCGTATAATCCAGAAATATTTCACTAATACTAATCCAGATTATCCCAAACTAGTCGAAGAGTTAATTAAAAAAAGGACAGCACGTAAAGCAATAGTTGAACATATTTTAAAAAATAAAGGTTGGGAAAAGCATTCTAAGTTTGTTGAGCAGCTTATAAATGAGGGACGCCCCCCTGTTGATCATGTTGATTATGAGATCCTTGAAATTTTAAAAACAAATGAAGATTGGAAAAAGGATCAAAAAACATTTGTAAAATTGTTAAATAAGTTAATTAAAAAGGGTAATGCAACTAAGGATATTATTACTCAGCTTAATAACTATTGGAAATATCCAAATTTGGTTAAGCAACTTATTGTAAATGGTAGGCCAGATAGTGCCCAAGATGTAATGCTAGATACTGACATAGTTTTTCATATTTTATCTGCTGATTCAGAATATTGGGTTAACCATCCAGATTTGATTGAGAAACTTATTAATAAAATTCCTTTGATTAATAAAGCTATTGATAAAGAAAAGATCAAGGGAAAAAAAGAAGAATTGATTCGTTACAGAGATAATTTAAAGATGGTCATCTCTAACGCTTTTAAAAAAGAGGATTGGCAAGGATATTACAATAAGTTATTGGGGGAGGCAAGCATTGAGGCCATCCTAAAATTATATAGTGATCCAAAAAAATTAAAAATAATAAACATAATAAGAGGAGCAATTAAGCAAAAAAATAAGAAAAAAATTTTCAAGATAATCTCAAATCCAGATAATCGTGATTTATTTAACAAACTTATTCCTCCATGTTTAAACGAATTAAAACTTACTGGTACATCGAAATTGTTAGACTTTGATGAGATTGCTTTGAAGATAGTTAATAAATTAAAAGAAAAATTACCGAATAATTAACAATATATTCAATTGCCCAAATCAATGGATACTTTGTTGTTTTTTATTATATTGTTGACCATAAGGAAAATGAACAAGTATGGAAAGAAATATGAAAAAAATAAATTATTTTAGCAAATTACTACCGTATTATTTTATAAATATTAATGTTGTGTTTTTCTTCTTCTTCTTCTTTCATTATACAAACAAAGCATTTACTACAGAATGTGACTCCATTAAATTATCCACTTCTGAATTTGCCAAATGCATTTTAAAAAATTGTTCTCCATTATTAAAATTAAAAAATAATTATATTGAATATCCAGAATGTTTGCTTAAAGAATGCAATCCTCGAATCATACTGTTCGACCCAAAAACGGTCAAGGATTGCTTTTCTAGTATATGTGCACTTGAAGGTAATAATAGTAGCAGTATTGCTTGTCTAATTCAGGAGAAATGTGAGCAAAAATTCAAACACTTGCTAGTGTTAAAAAAGTGTATCGCTAGTATAGATTTTATTAAAAATTCAATTATGCTTACACAAACAGTTAATCAAAAAATTAATAAAAATTCATGTCACAAAGTAGACTCTAGGGAGGATCTCGTAGAAGAGATAAAGTTTTCTTCATTAACTAAAGATAATCCTATTATAGAAAACTATGCAGTCAATTTTAATAATGATTTATTAGTAAATAATGAAACGAATGAATGTTACGACAAATCATTAATGCCAAAAGGAAAAGAGAAAAAATCAAAGTTAAAAGAACAGATCCGTGAATTAATGCCAAAAGGGAAAGGGAAAAAATCAAAGTTAAAAGAACAGATCCGTGAATTAGAAAAGGAGATAAAAAAATTTGAACAACTATTGGAAAAAGAAAAAAATGGTTTTAAAAAAGTAGAATTAATGTATGAACTTGGTGAATTAAAAACAAAATTCGCCAAAGTGGGAAATTGCTATATTGATCAAATAATTACCACCGCTGTTTTCAATATTGCCAATAAATACGAGAGAATAATTGATTCTTCAGACATAAATAACATGAAAAATGGGAAAAATGGAAAGGAAATTTGCACTTCTGTTCGTTATGTAAGTGATGCCGGAATAACTAATATTATAAAAGGTGGATCCACAAAAACCATATTCATTAAACTTAAATCTGCAAAGGATAATCCTTTCATTGCAGGATATATCCCAAAAGATCCATTATTGTCAAAAGCTAATCCTAAGGATTTTGAAAAACTTCAACAAGAAGTACATAAAATGTTAAACGAAAAAAACAAAATAAAAGGTTTTGGTCTACCAACCGGAATAGCAATACCAGTGAAAAGATATAATATGACATTGGTTTATCGTCAAAATAAAGATAATGGAAAAATTCAATACTCCTGGATTGAAGATGAAAAAATAAAAAAGATGGAAAAAGATGGTTTTAAAATTGTTGAAATACTTGCTGATCCTACTGCATTGAAAAATGTAAAACCTAAGAAAATGGAAAAAATTATGAAGGAATGGAAAGAAAAATATATAAATGAATATGCAGAATTAAATTACACTGCCAAAGAGATGTTGACATTATTTAATAAATTTTTAGCAAAAGAAGTATTTCATAAGGAAAATTTAAAAGGAGATCCATTGTCGCTATTATACAAGAACTCAAAACTATTTGTACCTGATTGCGATATACTCCTTTCTTCAAGTAAAGGAGCGAAGTATTCTAATGTAAATGATAGTTCAGATATCATTGAATGTAACGAAGAGGGCAAAAAAGATATAAACAATAGTTTGCAAAATAAATTTGATCAAGTGATAAAAGATGAAATAAATCTGCTTGCAAAAAATTTAAAATTTGCACTTAGCAAGGATCGTTACTTGGGTGATTTGGTAAATCACGGACCAGAATCAAAAAATTTTGTTAAACCACAAGATTTGGCCGATGATTATCCTGTTAAATTTTATTGTTCGGATGGAGTCTATCGAAAAGTATATACCATTCCTATTGGACCTTTTAATAGTCCCCATAAAAATCTTATCCTCTTTATTAATCAAAAAAATCATGATGGCCATTTTATGCTACCTAATCCTGATTTCGTTACCAATGAGAAAGAAAAAGAACATTGGGGTGATTTCAGTCACCTCAATCAATGCAAGAAAAAAACTAAGAATTAAGAATTACAAAAGAATCAAGTAATTTTATTTTTTCTTTTTTATTGGAATTTAAATAAATCTTGTGTGCTACTGTCGAGTTAGTTTTCAACTACATTTCATTATGAAATTTACTTAAAAGTTTCATAATATCTAGTATATATGATCTCCAAAGATTATTCGCACATTCGTATCGTATTCGTTTGCAACAACTGGAGGCCAATTCGAAGGGATATTAGCTCATTTTATTTTTTACATATTTTTATATCAATACCGATAATTATTAATAAGGTTGTATTGTATGTTAAATTTACATAAAAAAATAATTTCATACCCTGGGGAGGTCATGATGAAAAAAATATTCTTTTTTTTGTATTTCTTTATAAATTTATTTAATTTTACAAGTTTATGGGCCAGTGAAGAAGAGCAAAATACTAATAAGGACATCTTTTTCTTTGAATCTTTATTAAAGGAAACTACGACTCCGATTAATCCAGAGGAATTTAAAAACAAAGATATCTTTAGTTCTGAATTTTGCGAAAAGTTTCCAAATTTAATTAATCAAATGAAGCGTAAATTAAATGAAATTAAACAATCTGATCTAACGTTAATAAATAATCAAGATTTAATTTGTGGAAAAAAGATAGCTTTTGATAAATTGTATGGACAAATTAAAAGTATAGCTACTAAAGATCTTACCAATATAAACTCACCTCTTAAAAAAAACCATCTCTTTAAGTGGATAGAAAAAAATTTAAATGATTCATCCTCCAGTGAAGAAATGTTTCATCTGATTTCTTCAAAAGGTATCGGTTATAATAAAAAAATTTCTGATCCAACAGATCTTGATAATAAATATATCATAATAGACTCAATTTTATCCACTGGTAAAATAACCTTCGACCAATATTGGGAAGGATTAAAAAATAATAATTTAAACTATAATAATTCCTCTGATAATTTTAACAATACAATGAATGAATTGAAATTAAAAGAAAACATGTATTATAATGATACAATGCCTGGATTTGATCCGAATGGTTGGGCAAAATTTAAAAATTCCATAAAAGAATATTATGAATTTTCAAAACCTAAGCTTGAAAATAAAATATCAACATCTAATAATTTCACAAAATATCCCAAAGAGATTTGGAATGAACTAGTAAAAAGACCTCGGGAATTCAATGAAAAAATTACTGAAAAGAATAAAGAGTCTTTAATAAACATGAAAAATAAAATGTGTGAATATGCTACACTATTAAATAAAACCAAAATAACTGATTTTGAGCTAACTCAACTAAATGAAATAAACCATTATTACCCATTTTACTCAAAAGAATTAAATAACTTTTGCAATTCAAAAATGTTACTGGATTCTTTTTCAAAAACTGATATTATCAATAGAAACAATAAACTTATTATTAAGATAAACAATGAAGATGAAATTACAATCGACTATCCTTTAAAACAATCAAAACTTGAAAAACAAAAAGGTTTAAATTTTGAACGTAATTTACAAGAATATCGAGGATGTTTAAATTCTCTTTCCAATGGAAAGCAATGGGATTATGGAAAGTCAATAAAATGCTCTGCGATCAAAGATGAAATGTATAATACAATAATGGATCATTTAGTAATATTAGGAAATAAAACACCGGCATTAAATGCGCAACAATACTTAGAAAATCTTAACGTAGAAAGAAAAAAAATACTTGATCTGCTCTCATTAAAAAACAACGATATAGAAAATTATAATAAACTTTATGATAAGTACAAATCTGAATCTGAAAAAATAATTAAAAAAAATGAAGAACTCGATAAGAAAAGAATTGAGCTTGAAAAATATAATATAAGCTTAAATGAAAGTTCAAATGAGACAGAAACCAATAAAAAAGTTATTAAAGAAGAATTAAATAAATTATCAAACAAAAATGATCTCGTAAATAAACAAGCTAGTGCGCTAATAAAGGATGATGAGAAAAAAGTAGAGCTTTCTAAAGTTTTTACTAAACTAAAACAAGATAATGATATGTTAAATAAGGAAACAGCTAAATTAAATGAAGATATCAAAGAATTGAATCACTACACCTCTCAACAAAAAGAGAAAGTAAGAGAGCTCAAAGAAAAGAAAAGAAAAGAATCTTTAATGAAATTATAAACAATTACAATGATCTATCAAAAAAAATATTAATGAGTCAAATATTTATTAATTTCAGTAATGATTTAAAAAATAAGAATACTATTAAACAGTATGTAGATAGAATGTATAATTCTATTATTAACCAATTAAGAGCAGAGGGAGGAAAAAGTTTTTCAGGTCATTTAAATGAATTAGCAAATATAAAACAGATTACTGATCAACTTGTAGAAGAGATTAATGATTTAAAGAGAAATATAGATAATAAAAATCCAGAAAAAGTGAAACAAGATTTAAAAGACCTTTTAACTAAGATTGAGGAACAAAAAAAGAAGGCATATGAATATAATCTAACATTACTTGATTCTGATTTAATAGATAAAAAAGAAGAATTTGATAAATTTAATAATGAAAGTACTGAATTATTTTTGGCATTTAAACGCATACAAGACACTGCTAATAAAAAAATCAAAGAATATAATGTAAAAAATATAAATTTTAATAAGGAGTTAGAAGAATTTAATAAAGATATAGATAAATTAGAAGAGAATAAAATTAAATTAGATGACTTAAAAGGAGAACTAGAGAGAAAAGCAAAGATTATTAAAAATAACGAAGCTTTGGCACTCTACGTTTTGAAAATGCATGAAAAAGATATTTCGGAAAACTATCAAGAAAAGGTTAGTACTATTGATACTTATAATAATAAATTTATCCCTAAGATAAAAAATAGACAAGAAAATGTTAATCTTCCTGAATTGAGTAATATTAAACATTCTAATAATATAAATAAATATAAAAAAAATAATGAACCTGAAATGAAAAGGACTATTTATAGTACAAATTTAAAAAGTATTCCAATAGAAACTCCTGAACTGTTCTATGAAAATGAGTTTACGGGCCTAAAAATATACACTCCTATTTCAACACCAGAACCTATTAAAATAACTACAAATAAATTTAATCCTAATCCTAATATCGATACAATAAATGAAACTATCAATGCTCCAAATCTAACACCCCCAAAGAATTCTCCTGGGGAAATAAGCAATCCAATTGATCCAAAATCATTAAAAGAATTCGATTATTCCGCTAAATATTCTGGTCATGGACTAAAGACTGAAACAAAAAGTTTACTTACTGTTGCAGAAGAAGCTCTTGCTGACTTAAAAAAATCAAGTCCCCCTAATAATCCAATTTCACAAAATAGAATCAAAAATCTACAAAAAGCAATAGCAATTCTTAAAAATCACCCAGGAGTGAATAATAATTTAGTTAAAACTGTAGATGGTAAAATAGTATATGATTACGAAACTTATTTTGAAAATGTTATAAAAATAAACACAAATGAATTTACAACATTAGACAAGGAAGAAATAAAAAAAGTAGGTAAAACAATTACAAAATATATTAACGGAAGAAAACCCCATCTTAAACCACTTACCGAAAATGATTTTAACAAAAAAGGGAAAAAGGGAAAAAGAAAAAGTGACCTCTAATGTATTTGTATTTGATTACTGAGATTATTACTCGATTGATTCGCCTCGCTCATGAGCTTCCGCCTTAATATATTTGAAAAATTCTTTGAATTCTTTTGAAGTAGCAATGTTTTTGTTACCAAATAACCCATAACATTTAGTATTGTATTTTGGATAAAGATGATCCATATCCTCTGGATATGAAATCTTGTCATATGTATCTATCATAGATTCATCAATTTGATTTTTTGAAGCAATTTGTGCAAATAAGTTTGCACTAGCACGAGGAACCCTGGTAAATTTTTCTTCATATTTTACTTCATATAAACCAAAGCGAGGAAAATAACCTAAGGCCCATTCGAAATTATCTATTAAAGACCAGTGACAATATCCAATCACTGGAATTTTATCTTTAATTGCTTTAGAAACAAAACGAAGATGATCTATTAAAAATTTACTGCGAGCACGATCATTTCTGTCGGCGATACCATTTTCAGTTATGTATATTGGTAGGGACGGATATCGATAGTGAATCTCCTCTAACATATCATACATTCCTTCTGGATAAATGGCCCATCCAACTTCTGTAGTGTAATCATCCTCATCTGCTCCCATGCAAAGTTTGAAAAAACCAAGATGAACTGTATCGTAGGTGTAATAATTTATACCAAAATAATCTTGAGTTCCCTTTAAACCATCAATGTGTCGATAGAGGTCAATTAAAAAAGGAATTTTAATTTGGATTATTCCATCATTTAAAGCATTAGGAATGGCCCAATTGGTGATGTAGTCAACAGTCTTGGCCAGATAGCGATCAACAAAATTATTTTTTTGTGGAAAAGCACCTCGCATATGATGGGCCATTCCTACCATTGGTTTTTCTAGTTTTGGATTTGGATTTGAAGTTGAAGTTGAAGTTGAAGTTGAGTTTTGCTTATATGTTTGATGAATGAAGTGATACGCAGTAGCGTGTGCTTTTAATAGATTTACTAGAGCAGATTTAATTCCCTTTAAATCGAATTTGTGAGCTGGCGGATGAACTCCGGCCATATAACCGGCCATCAAATGTCCCATGGGTTCATTGATAGTAACCCAATATTTTACATATGGAGCAAATACTGGAATCACATACTCTAAATATTCTTTGAAGTATGTTACAATATTTTCATTAGTCCAACCACCCTCATCTGCAACCCATTTAGGAAGTGTAAAGTGTTGTAGAGTTACAATTGGAGTTATATTTTTTTCTGCTAATTTTTCAAGTTCATCTAAATAATGGAAGATTACTCCAAAGTTAACTTGACCTTTTTTAGGAATAATCTTGGCCCACTCAATTGAAAAACGATAGCTATTAAGATTTAGATCTTTCATTAAAGTAATATCTTGCTCAAGCATATCCCAGTGCTTAGAAGCAAACTCGGAATTATCAGAATTTACAATTTTTCCAGGGATAGATTCAAAGGCCCACCAATCACTATTGTAATTGTATCCTTCAATTTGATGAGCAGCTGTGGCAGTACACCATCCGAAATCTTTTCCAAAAGTGTAGTTATTTTTTGAGACAACGGTTGCATTTGCGTTTGCATTTATGTTTGCATGGATAATAAACAATAGGGTCAATACAGTGAAGATAGAATAGAATAGACGATAGAATTGATGAGTGAAATGCAAAATATTTTTTGGAGCAATATTTAAAACAGCATTTGGAACAACAAAAGATAAAAAGAGCATAAATTAATTCTCCTGATTACGACAAGTATAATTAAGTATAATATGGTATAAAATAAATATACTTTTTAATCTCTCGTATAAGCGATCATTATGCAAGTATTTTTTTTCAAATCTTTGCTATGAAACTATAGATCTTTAATCTACATTTCTGTGAATTTTGCCAATAGAGTGCCAAGGGATTTAAGTAAAAGTTTTCTTGGATAGGGATTTGGTGGATATTTTGCTTTTTTGACTGTTGCTGGAAGCGCTACTCCTCCATGATCAGTGCCTGCTATGCCAGCAAATAAAAAATTGCTTTCATTGAAATCAGGATTGAGTGCTTTAATATATTTAGGCCAAAAAACGGTTCTATCAAGTGCGATAGAACCATCATTTAATTGCATTCCATTTTGAGCAAATTCGTTGTAGTATTCTTTTCTTAATGAATTATACTCTACAGAACCTCTAGTATGAGTGATTTTGTTATCCAAGATGGGAGAGGGTTTTGTACCATCTTCAGTTATATCAGCTTGAGTGGCAGCTAAGGAAATTAATTTAATATCGTTAGGTAATTTATGATTTTCCCACCAATTAATTCTTTCTCCTATAGAAAGTCCTTGAATACATTCAGAAAATTTTTTTATAAACATTTTTAAACGTTTTATTTTACTCAAATCATGATTTGATTTATTTGATTTATCTGATTTATCTGATTCCAGTATGGCCACATATTTAAAAACAATATCGTAAAACATCTTGAGAAGTACAGGGAGGGGAGTAGCTGATTTTCCAATTTTCTCTATTTTTAACCCAGGTAAAGGGTTTTGTTTTTTCAATAAACCAGAGGTGAATATTTTATTAATGATTTTTATAATAGTAGAGGTAACAGTACTAAAATTTTCAAAATGGGTTGTTAATCTATTTTTTAGACAACTATCTTGAACTGGATCTTTTAGATTATCGCCAAATTCTTTTAGTAATTCCATAAATTGCTGAAAGGGATGTTTATCTTTTTTTTGAAGTACATTATCAGGAAATGCCAGACTTGCTGGTGTTACTCCAAAATTTACACCCGCCATCGAAATTACACCTTTTAAATTTTGGGCCCATGGATATTTAGATATTTGTTCTTTGGCCTTAACAATTAAATCAAGTGCAACAGGTGATCCTTGTGAATAACCAAGAAGATAAACATTTTTTAATTTTTCTTCACCTAATGTCTTAAATAATTTATCGATTACTGGTAAGTATTCTTTTGAATTATCCTCTGTATTTCCTATAGTAACCAAATTTCCATTACCAGCTTCTAAACGAATTAGGTTAATAAGTGGTTTTCCATTTTTACCATCTATACTAGAAGTGGTTACTAACTGATCTAACGATACAGGTACAGGATTTTCTTTTGCAAAAGAATTAATTAACACATTTTTGTCATTTTGATTTTTTATAGAATTGAATTTATCAGAAAAATATTTAGAGAATATGGAATTATTTTGTTTAGGAAATACTTCAGGAAATACATTGGAATAGAATTCCGCGCTATATCCCTGCAAGATTATAAAAGTGATAGGACCACTTTTATTAAAATAATTTTCTAATTCATTTGTGGAATGATAGTTGGTCATTTTTTCAGAGCTTATTTTATATAATTCTGAAGGTTTGATTTTTTTAAGTTCTTTTTTAACATTTTCCATCTCTTGTCGAAGATCATGAGAACTATTTGTATCTTTAAGTAAACTTAAAATTTTTTTATTTGGAAAATAAAGTAATTGTTTAGCTTGTTCATCTGTATAACCAAATTCATCAATTGCATAAGATTGAAAAATATTCCAAAAAAGATGTGGTGAATTCATCCATCTTTTATTTCCAGCTTTAACTTCATTTTTTGATATATCTTGTTTTGTTTCTTGAATTTCTTCAGTAGAAAGGGAAGGGGAATTGTTGGCAAATGTTTTATCAGACAATGATATCCAATAAAAGATCAGAAAAATTATTATTACCAGATGAGTATGTAAATAAGTGCACATATTTTATTCCTATCATGAGGACCTTCCCTTCAGGTCCTTATTCCATAGATTACTTCTACTAGTCTAATTCCTTTTATCAATTACATTGAATCACACACATCTAATCACATAAACTAAATGTATTAGAGAAGTATGGATCTGATTTAATTAGAAAACAAATATTTAAATAAAATTTCTTTATTTATGAATGTTTTAAATATGTTAAATAATCTTAGGAATAATTTGATGTGATTTATTGTGACTAATAATATGGGCATACTCAATAAGTTAGTGTTGCTTTCCACCGATTCTGTCAGGATAATTTTTCAACGACTTTGACAGTAAAACAAATTGATCTACCTTTTAAGAAATAAACTTTATCTAAAAAAGGTGGGACGGATGGTTTTGTCGATGTCAAT
>JADFZW010000042.1 GCA_015232355.1 Oligoflexia bacterium | reverse complement strand
CCCCCACTTCAAAGGAATTTTATGAAAAATTTATCAATAAATATATCTACTACTGGTCAATAAATTACTATTTATTCTCAATTAAATAACTGACAATTAAGATGCGATCGCCCTTTGCCACGCCACTCACGGGACTAATTGAGTTAGCATTTAATATGTTAGCATGTAATGTCTCGAATGTAGCGTGCACTTTTATTTCTTTATTTAGCATTTATTATAATTATTAAATGTTTATTAAACATATGTTTATCATAAATATAACATACTCTGAAAATCAAAGCAGGCAATCAACAACTCATATTTAATCATTTGATTATATCACATCTATTTGTAACAACTAATTTCAATACAAAAAACATAAGAAAATATTAGAGTATAATTTATTCGCCAGTTATTATTTTATAGTAAAGGTCTTTTAAGACCTCACTAATGATAAACAATATGACCTTAAATATTTATATTTTACTCTATATACAAGGAAGAATACGTATTCTGACTAACGAACCTCAAATTCATTTTTGTGAAAGACCATAGTATTAAATGTTGAAGCTAATATTTTGCCTATCACAATAAAGTATAAATTAAAGATAATTATATATTAATACTTGGTATCCATATGCAAAATTTGATATACTCAGTTCTGATTGCATTGCTACCTATCGCTGATAAATATATTTTAATTTTGGAGTAATAAATGGAATTAAAAATAAAAAAAATGAAAATATATATTGATACTTCTGTGATTAGTAACCTTGCAGCTGATGATGCAATTGAAATAATGGAGTATTCTCATAGATTATGGGACGAAATAAAAAAAGATACTTTTGAAATAATTATATCAAATCTTGTCATTGAAGAGATCGATGAATGTCCCGAACCCAAAAGAACTGAATTGATTAAATTGTTAGATGAGATTCATTATCAAGAAGAAGCAATTACAAATGAAGCAATAGATTTAGCAGGCAAATATATTCAAGCAAAAATAATTCCAGAAAAATATGAAGATGATGCTATTCATATTGCTGTAGCAACAATACTCAATTGTAATGCCATTATCTCGTGGAATTTCAAACATATGATAAAGCTTAAAACAATTATTGGTGTTAATGGAATTAATGCCTCTCTTGGATATAGAACAATTGAAATTGTTACCCCAATAAGTGTAGTTAGCAACGAAGATAAGGAGTAAATATGTTTAAAGAAACAAAAAGTACAAAAGAATTACATCAAATACGTTTAAAACATTATGAAACAACCAAAAATATGTCTTCTACGGAAAAAGCGAAATATATTAACGATAAAGCAGCTGAAGCAAAAAAGAATTGGAAAAAAAAAGTAGAGAATAAAGTGCCACGCCACTCACGGGACTAATTGAGTTAGCATTTGTGCTTATTATACTTTTTACTTCTTATTTTTTACACCGTTTTTAAGATAATACTCATAGCTCGCTTTTACATCTTTTGATAGTAAGATTTTTTCCAACTCATCTTTACTTAATTTTTTTCTTAAATTCATGATAAATACATCTATAGGTTCTTCTTGATCTTTTTTGTTCTTTAACAGACGTAAAATATTTAAATTTTTAAGAAAAATTAATTTATTATCTTTGTCACCATCAACAACTATAATTTTTTTATATATTTTACTTGTCTTGCCCCATTTTTTTGTAATCCTATTTTTTACAAGATCTTTATCCAATTCATCTATTGCTACAGCAGTATTCATATCATCAACCACCTTTTGCATTTTTGTATTAAAGGTAAGGATATTGTTATATATTTGCGGACAAGCATCTCTAGGTATACTCTTTAACAAATCTTTAAAGAAAAGAACATATCTTGGCAATCTTTGAATAGGACGTATTGAAAGCGACATAAAATCACCTAAGCGCAATAATTTTTTATCAATAATTTTTTCATAAATTTGTGGTTTTGAATTCATCTGTTCAGATATCATTTTTGAGGCTAAGGCGTATGTTGAATAATTATTTGTTAAATATTGTAAATTATTTTCTTCGAAAAATAATAATTTTTCATTTGAATTAGGATTTACAATAAATTCTATAAAATCACTCATAAACAAATTACTAATATTTAATATTTCAGATAATGAATTTGTAAAGGATAGATATTCGTATGGATTAATGGTCAATTTTTCAATCACTTTTTCCATCGACCACTCAACATTTTTAAGCCCTGTATTTAATTGCAACATTTGTTTATAGTAATCTCGTTCTGTTGATAATATCTCTTCTATGATTCTTACTACCTTTTGTTCTTTTTTTGATAAATCCTCTAGCTTTATCTTGTTCCCAATGTCATCGACGTTAATGGCAGAAAATACCTTGTTACAATCGAAAAGATATTCATCCATCACGTTCAATATACCATCAACAATCATTGGTGATTGTTTGTTGTTTTCTTGATTTATCTCTTCTGTAATCTGACATAATTTATTACCTTTCTCATCATCTTGAGCATATATTTTTATAGCTAAAAAAAATGAAAAAACAATTAACATTAATAACATTAAAAACATCAATAGCTTTGACAAAACAATTGAGTTATTTAAATAAATTTTATTTCTTATCATATTTATCACACTCAAATATCTTTTTAAGATACCTCTCCTGATTAATATTTTTTATTAATATTATTTCATTATTTATATTTTATAAATTATATACCAAGTTATATCTGTCACCAATTAAACTTTTTATTTAGTCATTTTATGACCTTTTAATTATACTTTCTGATTTATAACTGATTTATACCTGCCAACAATATTGGGCATATACTCAATAATATACTCAATAATATACTCAATAATCACTCAATACTCAATAATCACATCTCAATAATCACATACTCAATAAGCACATTTAAAATGAAAAGGGTGGAACTTTTAGTATTCGACTAATTGGTTTTTCTATCCAAAGTATAACGATAATTTGCATGAATGCTGATACTAAAAAGTAATCAACTAAAGTAAATTTAAATCTTAGTGCGGTGGAGACGGTATAAGAGAAGGAAAGCCAGGCATTGTTTTTATCTGCAATCAGCGCTGACATCTCTCCAAGTGCCAAACCAATTAAAGTTCCAATAAAAGTTATTAATAGATATTCACCACCAATGGCCAAAATAATTTTATATTTTTGTAAACCCAAACTGTGATAGGTCCAAATCTCTTTTCTTCTCTTGTAAGAATACATCCACACAATAGCGGCCACAACTAATCCAATCAAAGGGAAAATAAAAACCAATAGAATCAATTTCATTCGCTTAAAGACTTCAAAATAGATCGCTTGATCGTTGATGGTTTTATAGGCAGACCAACTGCTTTGGAGAGTGATGTTGTTTGCTTTTAGGAGATCGATTATTTTATTTTGAATATCGGTTACTTCTTTGGCAGATCGATGATCCTCTTTTAAAAATAGATAAAAGAGATTGTGTTCATCACTGGAGTTAAGTAGCAAATCCATATCATGTTTGCTGATGATGTATCCATAACCATATGCTTTACCAGCACTTCCTCTGATAATTCCTGAAACTCTAAATTTAAGAGCATTAATTATTCGCTTGGTAGTAGAGGTGGTTAAAAAAATATCATCACCTAATTTATAAGTGGTGCTTTGATTAAAACTAGATACTACGATCTCTTCACTCTTACTGGGAAATTGTCCGTATTGAGGACGAATGTGTTTTAAAATCAAATTTTTATTTTGTTCGGTCATTTCGATAACTGGAACTACTGTGCTCTTATCTTGGCCATCGACCATTACTCTGATTTCACGTTCAAAAAAAGTCTCCTTAATATCAGATTCCATTTCAGGTGGAAGATTTTTTATTATATGCTGAATTTTATTTTTATCAGTATAATCAATTTGAAAAGCGATATCGCCATAACCATCACGAATTAATATTTCGACATTTTCTATTAGGTAATTAAAAAAGCCAAAGAACCAATAAATGATAAGAGTAGCGATACTAAAAACTAAAACAAATACCATCGAACTCATTTTATGTTTAATGGTATTTCTAAATATCAAACGCCAAAGCATCATCATATGGTTGCTTTCCTATATGTTTGCTTCCCTAAAAATTTCCACTGGATTTATTCTAGTGGCCAGATATGCTGGGTAGATAGTTGAAATTAACAGTGCTAATATAATGGCAAAATATGATTCCAGTAGCGAGAAGGGAACTAATTTTATGTTAATGTTATTTCCTGCAAATAATACTGCAAAGTTTTGGGTATAAATAGTAAAGTTGTTGGAGACAAAAATATAGAAGACTAAAAATGAGAATATAAAAATAAAAGTAGCAAAGATAATTTGTTCCAAGAAAATGAGTGATAGAATCCACCATTTGGGAGCGCCAATAGCAATGATGGTTCCAAACTCTTTTTGCCGATCAAAGATTCCTATCATGTTAATATTAAAAACTGAAACCACTAGAATAATAAGAATAAGTGATTTAAGTATTTTTCCCATGAAGTTGTTAAAGTCAACGATTCCATAGAGCGCTCCAAAACCCTTTTCGGCGCTAAAAAGTGTTAATCCTTTCTTTTTAGCAAAAGATTTCAATGTGGATATTTGAGATGGAGTTAACTTTTTTTGAGTGATGGAGATCTCATAGATCTCATTTTCAATTCCTAATTCCTTGGAAAGGATATCATAATCAGCAAAAATTAGAGGAAAAGCATTGATACTTCCTTTGCCTTCATTTTTTGCGCTTTTGTGTTGACTTACAATTCCTTTGATCTTGTAAGTGTATGGATAGGTTCCACTTGTTTTATCTTTGATATATAAAGTGATGGAGTCGCCTTCTTTCCACTTTAATTTTTTTGCAAGATCAATCCAAACAAATACTCCAGTTTCTGTACCAGCTTCTCTTGTATTGGCATTAGAAATTATTTTGAGATTCTTTAGACGTTGCAATTCTTGCTGCCATTTAATTCCAATTAGTGTAACTAAAGTTCCCTCGAAAGTGCTGGTTCGATCATTAAAAATGGCCGCACCTATCTTTATTCGAGGAAGATAACTTATCTTTTCTTTATCTAGATAATTTAAAACCTCTTTATCAATTCCATATTTAGGAAAGGAAAGAGAAGAAAAAGTATAATCTTTTTCATAGTCGTTATAGGATGTAAGATTATAGTGACCTAAGAATGTATTAGAAAAGTAATCATGCCAAGATGAAATCGTCTCTTCAGTGATTGAGGCGGCCAGAAAAAAAAAGATATTAGCAAAGAAAATTACAAGTCCAATTAAAAAATTTTTACCCGGATGTCGACTAATATTTCTAACTCCTAATTTAAGTAATCCGAGCATTTTTTATCCATATCCAAATAATGAATATTTATTATGAGAAATCATATTCAAGAGCATCGAATAGATGTTTTACCAAAGATTGTTGAAGTTTATTGTAAACAAATGAACGCCAAAGAATAATCACCGGAGTTTTTCTAATTAGACCAAGAGATAAAAATTCTCCTTTTTCTAAAGACACCTCTGGAGTATGAAAGTTGCTGTGGCATTTATTTCCATAAATAGAGAGAAGATGTTTTTCTAACTCTTTTCCATCAGAGGTGATCGGTTTGCGTTCACCTTCAACTAGCATTGTGATCAACCTTTTTACCTGTTCACTAGTTCGTTCTCTCGAACTGCTATTACTAGTGCTAGTATTATTATTGTTTTCATTTTCATTTGGATTATCATGCTCATTAGGGCCAGTAGGATTATTAGGATGATTAGGATTAGTTTTTTCATCCCTATCCTTGGCCAAAAGATCATGATACACAATACGCATGTAAGTGGTTCCAAGATTTGCTTTTAGTATCTGCCACAACTCTTCAAAAAAGTTGGTTCGATCATTTTCAAGTAGAGAACGAAGATTTTCAACGATAGGAAAAAAATTATCCAATAATTTAATGTTATTACACAAAATCCATTTGGAGTAGAGATCAAGAATGGCATTTTCGCTGCTTTCGCTCTTGTCAGCTTTAGAAAAATTATCGAAATCATCTTCGTTTTTGATTCCTAGATGATGGCCAGGCCAAACTGGATAGTACTTACTCTCTTCTTCTAGGATATGCGCCACATCTTCGCTTTGAAGTTCACTATTAAAGAGTAAAATATTTAAATTTTCACCCTTAATATCTGAAACTGGAACTTTGGCCCATGTATTATTAACCAGACTAGCGGTAGTAGCGGTACTAGTGGTATTAGTTGTATTGGTGGTATTAATTGTATTAGCAGAATTAACTAGTAGAGATTTTTCAGAGCAGAGATATCCAATTTTACATTTCATTATATACGACCCACTAAATTGCTTGAGTATTAAATTACTTAAAATATTATCTAAATTATTATCTAAATTATTATTTACCTATAAAATAAATGCTAGCAGAAGCAGAGTGAAGAGTCTATTTAGTATTTGGCGTTATTATTTGATCGCGAAACTTACGAGCAAGATTTACAGCAAAATTGCTATTATTCAAAACAGCATTCAATGTTAGCTTATGTTTGAGCAGATACTGATTTAATAACTCTAATAATTTTTTACGATAATCTCTGCTATTTGCATTATCAAATCCCAGATACAATTGAAAGAAAGCAATTTGTTCTTGTTTATCAGAGTAGCTTTTTAATTTTTGCAAAAAGGTATAAAAGGTTTTAGCGCTATTAGCATCTGGTGCCAGCAAAACTATTTGAATATTAGTCTCTCTATCTTTAGAGATCTTTGATGGTGGAAAAGAAAGAAATTCATTATATATTTTTTGAAGTTCACCTTTAATATCTTGATGATTTGAAATAAGTGCCCATAAATTGTTAATAAAGAGTGATTTATTTTTGTTATCTTTTTCTTTTTCTTTAGGAAGAGTTCTGTAGATAGAGTGAAACTCATTCCACAAGGATAATGGTTGTTTAGGAATTTTTTTCATCTCTTTTAATACTTGTTTTTTCTCTTCATTTAATACTTGTTCTTTCTCTGCATTTTCTCTAACTTTTGTATTCACTTTATCGACAAGTGCTTTACTACCTAAAAGTTTTTGTAATTGAATGATATTGCGATATAATTCTGGATAACTGCTAGATAAATCTATGATTAAATCATCTTTATTTGTATTACCATTACTACACGTTTTATCATTAATTACTTCTTTTATGGTAATTGGATAAATACTAATACGTTGAATTGGGGCCACTAACCCATTAGTGAGAGCAGTAACATCTTTCGAATTACTGAAATATTTTTTTAGTTCTGATTGATTTGTTACATAAATTATTTTTAGTTGATTATTATAGGTTGCATGTTGTGCTAGTGCATCTGTTACTTTAGAGGAGATGCTATTTAATTCATCCATATTTAATAATTTTTTACTAGGATTTTCTGCAAAAGATTTAAGAGTCTGTGATAATTTATTGCTAAATTCAATTATTAATTCAAGATTTTGAAGTAAATTATCATGAATTATTGGGTTTAAATGATTGTGTTCCAATATATTTTTTACAGTCTTTCCTTGATTGATTAAAATATCTGTTTTCAAATAATTGAGTTTATTTAAATAAGATTCTTCTGTTTCTGATAATTCTTTTATACCACCAAAAATACGATTTTTTATTTCTTCGCGTTTTTTATTATATTCTTTTTGATCTAATTTTTTTGTTATCGGGGCACTGTTAATTTTTTTATGGTTGAGATAATTTGCATGATTTGTATTGTTCACATTGTTTAATTGTTTTTCTATCAGTAATCGTTTTTCTTTTACAGTTTTAGCAGAAGGTGTATTTTTAATTTCATCACCGGCAATTGAAAAGGAGATCATCTCCAAAATATAAACTAACATGATAAACAAAATGTTACAGATTTTTGATTTCATTTTTAAACTCACATTTGAATTCGTTAATAAAAAATATTTATTTTTTAATTTTAATTTTTTGTTTGTATTTGTAGATTACAATAAAAAGAGAATAATATTCTTATGTTTTTAAAGTTTGAACAATTTTAAAGATTTAGCTAGCTATAAAAAATTTTCATTCTATACTCTATGCCATTATTTTTTTGCATATTTAATTTATCTACTGTTTTTGTTTATAACGGATAAATAATTGATTTTTTATTTAAAACAATATTAAACAAAGATATTTTATTTATATTTTGCTTTTTTAAAAAAAATATTCATCACTACCACATCATTGCTCTATAATAAACATAATCAACAAATTAAAAAATATAATATTGCAAGAACAAAATGAATTATTATTTAATCCAAAAGTCATGAGATATTAAAATTTAAGAGAGAGGAAAAACATGAAAAATAAAACTATAACCCACATGCCTTTTCTTGTTATTACATTTTTATTTTTATTGATAATTTCAATAAGTAGAGTGATCATTACAGATGCATTTGCATCTAATGATAATGAGAACATGGTTCTAAAAAATCAACTCGATAAAGCAATGAAAGAAAAAAAACTATTTGATATTGAGAAAATATTTTGCTCCATGAATTCAGATTATCTAAGAGATAGTAGAAGCAAAGTTTTTACCAAAGAGATTCTGGATAAATATTTTGAATCATTTCTAAGAGAATACTTTAATAATTTTGATGATAAATTAAATGATTCACGTAAAAGAGCACTACATGTTATCTTTGCTATTTATGACGAATTTCCTGGATTAGCGGGTAAAAAAGATAGTATTAGATTGGAAATAGTTAATTCATTTCTTCCTGAAAACAATCCTCCGGCCATTAATAATGAATCAGAAGAAAGTAGAGTTATTAGAAATATAAATAATTTTATTGCCATTAAAAATGAGAGTTTTAAAAATATAAAAACAGAATATGAAAATCTTAATAGATATTGGGGCAATTATTGCAATTTTGTTTTGTTTAACACAAAATCGAATAAAGTAAATAAAGATAAAAACCACAAAAATCACAGAGAAGTTATAACAAAGCAGATACAAAAATATTTAAATGACAAAAATCTAATTTTTGATAGAAAACCTCCTGATAAAGATACCGAATATAAGGAAAAAATGTCACTTAAGTTCTGGGAAGGTGTTTTAAATATAGTACCTATTATAGGGAAAACACTATCTTCAGTGCCCATAATGTTTATTGAAAATATAAAATCCTGTAAATCATCGGATGCTTGGAATGTGGCAAAATTAAATCTTAATCAAGATCCACATTTTGCTGAAATTCTTACTCTAAAGTTAATAAATCGTTGCAATTCCAAAATTGAATCTGTTGAAAATTCTCTTCCTACTGTTATAGACGCAATTGCAGATAAATATGAGGATACATTTATTGAGTGGCAAAAGGATAAAACAAGAAGTAAGTATAGTATTACAAATGCTATTTCAGAAATAGTAGTGGCAGAATTTTGTCAAAATTAAGTCAAAGAGATGAAGTGTGATAAATGTTTATTCAAAAATTGATCGTTGTTCGATTTGTTTTTTACACAAACCACTTTGCATTTGTGAGCAAGCAAAGAGCATACAAGTAAATACAAAAGTAAAATTTCATTTTGTAGTACATGCAAATGAGTGGAAAACTGTATCAAATACTGTAAGAATATTGGAGATGCTACTTATAAATAAAGAGATTTATACTTTTGCTGATGGAAATCAGAGTATTCATACATCTTGGGAAAAATTACCTAAGATTCAAGGATCAAAAAAGAATGTAGCGATCCTATTTCCACTGGCATCTGTTTATCTGAATGTATCAGCAAATGTTTCCCCAGACACAGATGCGCCTACAAATGCAGCTGCGGATACAATTACGGATTTAATTATTCCTGATGGAAATTGGACTAATGCCAAGAGGATTGCCAAAAAAATTCATTTGGCCACTGGAGCGCCTTTTATAGCAATAAAGAGTGATCGGAAATCATCATATCGTTTAAGAGAGCAACCTAAAGAAAACTTTCTTTCAACATATGAGGCAACTATACTTGCAATAAAGTATTTTGAAAGTGACTCGACGGTACAAATGCAAATTGAAGAGCTATTTAGTTTCTTTGATAAGTTTGTGGAAAGATCGTTATGGGTAAACGGTAGAATAGCAGAAGAGGATTTAAAATATCCTTTGGATAAGTCTAGTAAACAATTTTATCCGAGGAAATTTGTTCCATGATTTTTTCTTTGAAGCGTTCTTTTGAGAATTGATGGGCCCGTTCAAATAATTTATTTCTTGACTCTTCGGTTGCAAACTTATCTTTTAAATTTGTTTCAAAGTGTTCGAGGGCCGCTGTTAGTGATTCTACAGTAGCTTCTTCAAAAAATAGAGCTACATCTTCATTTAAAGTCTCGAGTACGCCACCCTTTTTATAGGCGATAACTGGAGTTCCGGCCGCCAATGCTTCTAGAGGTACAATTCCAAAATCTTCAACACCAGGAAAAATTAGTGCTTTGGCATTTGCAAGTAGTGAGACAACCTCCTGTCGTTCAACATTTCCTAAAAATTTAGTATTTGGATTAGTGTTTAACTCTTTTAACATATTTTCTAATTGGCCATCGCCAACTATTTTCAAATTCCATTTTAGTTTATTAAAGGTGGTGATTGCAAGATCAACTCGCTTGTTGGGAGCAAAAGCAGTGACCATTACATAGTAATCTTCTTTCGAGTAATCTTTATTTTGTTGAATGGATTTAAAATCTTTAGTATCAACGAATGGATTTATTACCAGCGAATTCATTTTGTAAAATGTGGAGATGCGCTCTTGGACGAAAGTTGAGTTGGCAATCATAATATCAACGTTGTTATTGGAGTTGATATCAAAACGTTGTAAATATCCGCGAATCATATGTGCTACCAACTTTTGAAGTGTGCTGGCATCACTTTCTGGTCCAAAGTAGGTATCGAATTGATCATAAATATATCTCATCGGACTGTGAATGTATGAGATATGTTTGCAATAAAGGTTGGGTTTAGGAACACCTTTGATCACACAATGTGAACTACTAAGTATTAAGTCAGTGTCTGCGGGGAGAGATATATTTTGAGCTACTAGAGGAAATAGTGGTAATAATTTACGATAATACTTAGGAGCATTGGGGAGTTTATTTAAAATGGATGGATAGATTTTTCTTTTTGAGCTCTCGATAATTTCAGAGGTAGTTCCTTTAGCATAAATAAGAGTGTAGATGGGCGCTGTAGGAAATAATTCACAAAAGACTTCAAAGACTCGCTCTCCACCTCTAAAACCAGTTAACCAATCATGAAGGAGGACAACTTTGATATTCTCTTTGATGTTCTCTTTGATATTTTTGTCAATCTTTAAACTACTCATTTTGGAAGTAATGTATTGGCAAAGGTGTTGAGTGAGTTTTCTATTGCTTTATCTAAGTCCCAATAGGAGTAGAGACCTAAGCGTCCACCGATAATTAGTTTAGGTATTTTTTCTGCTTCTGCCATATATGATTTGTGAAGATTATTATTAGTTGGAGTATTAATTGGATAATAGGGTTCATCCTCTTCTGTATAAGTTTTAGAGTACTCTCGAAAAATTACAGTTTGTTCTTTATTATAGTAATCACGTTCTGGATTAAGATGTTTGAACTCATGTATTCTAGTGTATGGAATTTCTAGATCGCCATAATTTAAAACGGAGGTTCCTTGATAATCTTTGATATTAAAAATCTCTTCTTCAAAACGTACTGTTCGCCATTCGAGTCGTCCAAATTTATAATCGAACAATTGATCAACAGATCCAGTGTAGATGACGGTACAGCCGGCAGGAATAAGATGTTTAATATCAAAATAATCTACTCCAAGTTCTACATCAATCTTATCGTGCTTTAAAATATTTTCGAATAATTTAAAGTAACCTTGCTTAGGAACTCCTTGATGAAGATCACTAAAATAATTTGCATTGTAATTGTTTCTAACTGGTAATCTGGTAATTATCTCTGATGGAAGTTCTCGAAGATCCTTTTCCCATTGTTTTTGAGTGTAACCCTTGATGAATGCTTCATACAGAGGGCGACCAATTAGAGAGATTGCTTTTTCTTCTAAATTTTTTACATTATTAAAATTGATTCCAGATTTATTTATCTCTTCGTTGATAAAAGCTGTTGCCTCAGAGGGGCGCAAGTTTATGCGATAAAAGTTATTAATAGTGCCTAAGTTGATGGGCATGCTGTAGACGTGATTTTTATATTGAATTAAAACTTTATGTTGATAATCATTAAGTTCAGTAAATTTTGAAATATAATCCCACACCATTTGGATACTGGTATGAAAGATGTGTGTGCCGAAGAGATGGCATTCAATTCCAGTTAGGGGATGGATTTTAGTGTAAGTGTGACCGCCAATAAAATTATTTTTATCAATAACTAATACTTTTTCTTTTAGAGAGGTGGCAATTCTTTCAGCAAATACTGATCCCCAAATTCCACTACCAACAACTAAGTATTTTAGTCCACTTAAATCCATTTTAAATCTCCATTTGAGTAAAAAAGTCTGGAAAGGATTTGTTAACACAGTTGCAATTATAAATTCTTCCACCTGAGTTTTTTCTCATGAAGAGGTAGCTCATCATTGCTATTCGATGATCTGCTGGTGAGATAAAATCCAAACTGGGCCGTTTAGGTTGTACGCCATGACCATCAATAATTAACTCATCCTTTAACTCATTATAAATATGTTTTATATTAAATAAATTAAGAACTCTACCGATTTCTACAATGCGGTTACTCTCTTTGAATTTTAAATTTCCTATATTTTTTAATTTGGATTCTCCTTTACTGTAACTGCAGATGAAGGCCAGAGTAGGAACGAGATCTGGAAAACTAGAACAGTCGATCTCTTGGCCGATAAGTTCATTCCTTTGTTTAAATATTTTAAGCATTCCGCTTGAATCAAAGGTGTAGTGTTTTTGTTTCGCACCCGACATTTTATCGATGATGTTAAAGAGTTCAGCATCTGCTTGCAAGGAATCAAAAAAATCAGTAGAGGTGCAATTTTCAATTGTAACTGATTCACCACAGATGAGCGCTAGTGCTGCTGGATAGGCAATGGAGCTAAAATCTGCAGGAACTACAAAGTGGTTGTAATGATTATTTCCTTGCGCACAGGAATGAAAAAAATTATCGATGAGTTTTTTTGTTAAATTTAGATATGGAATTGATGTGGATAAATTTTTAGCTTTAAACTCAATTGGAAGATCAGCAAGTCCAAGCATCAATGCAGAAAGAAACTGAGTACTCTGAGAGCAGTCCACTTCAATTTTTAAATTAGAATTTAGTTTTATTGGTCCTTGTATCTCTATTGGGTAAATGGATGATGAAGAAGATAGTGAAGGAGATGATAAATCAACAGCAAATGTTTTAAGTATATTAAATAACTCACTCATTGGTCTCTTTAGCATTTGATTGCTGGCCTTAATTTTATAGCGAAGACAGCCTCTGGCCAAGAGTGGGAGTAGAAAACGATTTGTAGTTCCGCCATCTCCTGCATCTAACTCTATGATTGCATTAGTTGCATTAGTTGCATTTTTATTTGATTGTTTTTCTTCCACTTGAGGAAATTGGTCAGAAACTCTAATAGTTGTAGGAGTAATCTCAATATTTAAACCAATCTTTTGAAGACAATTTATGAGTGAAAGTACATCGCTAGAGTGAGAATAATTTTCAATTACAATAGTTGAAGGATGAATGGCCGACAAAATAAGTAGACGGTTACTGTGTGATTTCGAAGATGGTACACGAATAGTTTTATTTATTGGATAAACAGGAACATTAACAAATGTATTCATGACCAAACTCTTTGATTAATTTTTTTCTAATATCATTGATGGTTACTTCTATTACTCGTGGTTTACCAATTTTTTCTAAAGTTACCAATTTAATATGCGTGCTGGAGGATCTTTTCTTATCTTTACAAATGAAGTTTAGAATTAAAGATGGATTTGCTTTCTTTTTGTAGAGATCTATTTTGATGTTAGCGATGTTGGTAGTAAAATCGTAAAAGGTTGAGAGTAATTTCTGATTTTTGCTAAAATGTCTTAAAATAAATTCAATTCCCCAAAGAACGGCAATTCCGTGAGGAAGATTAAATGCTTTTTCAAATGCATGTCCAAAGGTGTGACCAAAATTTAGGATTGTACGAATTCCTTTTTCTTCACGTGGATCTTGTTTAACAATTTTATTTTTATAGGCGATACATTCATTAATTATTTTTTCGTTAACATGAACCTTATCTAGTCGCTTTAGTAATTTATTTATTTTACTACTAAGAAAAGCATATTTGATTATCTCACCATATCCAGAGTAGTAATCGAGCATCGAAAGTGATTTTAGGAAATGTAAGTCGACAATTATTTTACTTGGAGGATAAAATGTTCCCAGCAAATTTTTACCGGCGGCCGTATTTAGAGCGGTTTTTCCTCCAATACTAGCATCAACCATTGAGAGTAGAGTTGTAGGAATTATTGTCCATTTTATTCCTCGAAGTAGGGTAGATGCAATAAAACCAGCAAAATCACTAACCGCTCCTCCACCAATCGCAATTAGAGTTGAGTTTTTATTTATATCATGTGAGCTGGAGAGAATATGATTTGTGGCCAATTCATAATTTTTAATGCTCTTTAATTTTTCTCCTCGAGGGCCAATCCATTTAATAATTTCGACTGAGTTGTTTTTTTTCAGCATTTTCAATATATAGTTTTGATATTTTTTCCAGACGTAAGAATCGCTGATGATGATGATTGTTTTTGTTGTTTTATGCTTTGAAATTTGCATATGCCAATTGCCTTAAGTAGTGATCTGCTAGAACTAATTTAATCATGCTTTCAATTACAAGAATAACTCTAACAAGTATTGTGGGATCATGGCGTCCTTTGCGTGCAGATTCTCCTGTAGTTGCTGGAGCTTTGAAGGTAACTTCAAATAAAATTCTTTCACCATTGGAGATACCACCTGCAATGCCTGCTGTTTTGGTTAAATTTTGCGTAAAGGAGATTGCAGTTGCACCTCCGATAGATAACATTGCTTTTGCAATATCTGCTTTTAATTTGTCAAATACTGGTTCCCCTAATCCTTTAGGTGGATTATCAATGATAACACCAACAGATCCGCCAACACTCTCACCATTTTGTTTGAGCTTAAGAAGATACTCTTTGATTTCATCCCATTTACTCTGATCTGGATAATGGTAATCACCAAGTGAATTATTTAAAATAGCATCTGTATCTTCGTTGGTGTTGTTATTAATATTGAATGGACCCATTGATTTAATATACGCTTTAATTGAAACATCTCTTATAATTAGAGAAGCAAAATAACCACCAACAACTCTGGCAATAGTCTCTCTACCACTACTTCGCCCTCCTCCTCTATGATCTCTAATGCCATATTTAATCATTGTTGTTTCATCAGCATGACCAGGGCGAAAGGTGTTTTTTAAGTGATGATAGTCTTCACTTCTTTGATCATTATTTTTGATTATTACAGCTATTGGAGTGCCAAGAGTCTTTCCTTCGAAAATACCAGAGAGTATCTCTGGCGTATCTACTTCTTTGCGTTCTGATGTTCCATCAATTCTTCCGGGAGCACGTTTTTTCAATTCCTCTCTGAGATCATCATATGAGAAACTTAAATTAGATGGAACTCCATCAACAACTACTCCTATCGCTGGACCATGTGATTCTCCGAAAGAGGTTATCGACAACATTTTTCCAAAAGAATTTCCTCTCATTTTTAATAGTACCTTATGTTTTTTTATGTTGGCGTTCAAGAATATAAGTTTATAGTATAAATTAGTGAGTATGGGTAGAGGATTAATAGAGTTAATAGAGCTAATAGAGCAAGGATGTTGTTTTTATGATTAGTTTTGAATTATATCAAAATTTGATTGAGGTGGTTGGTTTAGATAGCAAAATAGGAGTGCATTTAGAGAAGATCAACTCTCATAATAAGAGACTAAATTTGCTGGCGGAGCAAAAGAAAAGCAAAGAACAAAAGATTCCTCTTTTAGAAAAGAGTTTAAAGGAAAAGAGGATTAGTTTAAAGCAATTTGAGAGTCAATTAGAGAGTATAGAGATTAAGCAAAAGCAAAGCAGGAAAAATTCATTAAAGATTAAATCAGATCATGAATTAAGATCTTATGAAAAAGAGACAGCAAGTTTATCCTCTCAAAAAGAAGAATTAGAGGAGAAGGTGCTATCCTTGATGAACGAATTAGAGTTAGGAGATACTGAACTTAATGAATCGAACTCTTTTGTAAAAGGAGTGACTAAAACCATAGAGGAGTTGGGCCAGGAGGTTCAAAGAGATGTGGCAATAGAACAGAAGGAGATTTCAAATTATCAGAGTAGAATAGATCTTTTATTGGCAGCACTTCCAGTATCACTTCGAAATTCATTTATGGCCTTAAATAAAAAGTATCGCTTTAATTCACCAATAACTTTTATAAGACAAGATAGTAAAGGTCAGTATTGTAATCATTGTAGTATTAAAGTTCCCATAGAAGAGCAAATCGCTTTGGATAAGGGAACTCAAATAAAGACATGCTATGGTTGTGGAAGAATGTTTATTCCATCGTCACTACTGTGAATGTGAGAGGGATAAGTGCTTACTTAAAAATTAAGAGAGGGCGTAGGCCGGATTCTGTTTTTAATTATCATTTATCTAGGATTTACATTACTGTAAACCTCAAGCACCCTACCCGCCAACTTACGTGAGACTAAACGGTGATTAAAAAATTTAATCGTTGGCCTATTTGGGTTTGCACCCCGTAGAGTTTACCTGATTTCACTACAGCACAAACAATTAATTGCTAAACAAGTCATTGTTTACCTGTACATTCTTTCTGTTGCACTTGTCCTCACCTCGCGATGGACGGGCGTTACCCGCTACGGTCGTCTCTGGTGTCCAGACCTTCCTCCCGCAAAGATTATAATTATTAATTATATCTTCGCCAGCGATAATTCCCCTTTCTTAAAGATTGTTAAGCACTTATCCCAGAGAGGGATGGTAGTAGAATTTTATATTTTCGGCAACTAAAAGATTCTAAAAGATTTATAATCATCGATAGTTCATCGATAGTTCATCGATAGTTCATCGACATTTTAAATATTGTCCCCAGATCATTGAGCGTAATCTGCATTTTTTTGAGTGTAAAAATTGCATTTCAATATCCCCGTTATCTTTTAGATGAATGTTGGTAAGAGAAGATTTATTAGGCATGGTATAAATCATACCTGTGCTGCTGGCATTTAAAGGTGGATTTAAATTAAGTTGAGTAGATTTAAAATTGTAAATATTTTCAGAGTGTATGAGAAGTAAAAGTAGAGTTGCGATTTTTTTAAATTTTATAGCAATCTTTAAACTTATTACTAAAACTAAAAACAGAATAGGAATTGTGGGATAGTAGTGGCCAAAGGTTGCGCTTATAGAGGCAGAAATTTCTATTAATTTTAAGTAAGAGCTAAGTAACCATTCGACGATAAAGTAAAGATTACTCCAGAAAGTTAAAAATAAAATTGGATAACCAAATTCAAAAATTACACTTAAAATAAAATTAAAGATAAAACCAATAAATGTTAATTTGTCCTCTTGAAAAAAGATTACAATTATCTGTCCTCCAAGCAGGGCCAAAGGTAAAAGAATTTTCGGTCTTATGTTTTGCATTGATAGGATGATTCCAAGAAATAGATAACTGTAAGTAAAACTACCAGGTGAGTAAGTGAAAGTACCTAATGCTATGTCTATAAAATTGGTTATCAAGAATAGGTAAAAATAATTTTTGTAATTGAAATATTTGTTAGCAATAACAGTTATTAAATAAAACAACGCCAAACGTTTTAGAGGATAGGTTTCAGGAATCAAAAACACCAGAAGGTAGATGATTAGAAGTGCCACTTTTTTAAGTCGGTCTTTATATTGATTATTTTGTAATCGCTTAAAGAAAATAGAGAGGAGATAAATTATTGGAATAAGAAGTAGTAGCAGTGAAGAGAGATGAATTCCAGAGGGAGTGAAGAGGTGGTTTAATCCTAAATCTTTATGAACTTTTTTTATCTCTTTGTTCAATGCTTTAGTATAACCAAAGAGGTAGCTTAATCCCAAAACCACCAAACGTGGATCATGAAATTTTTTTATCATCTCTTTTCTCTTTCCATCATCTCCTTCTATAAAACTGAGCGTAAAGTTACTTCTTTCAAAATGAGGTGTTAAGAGGGTTTTCCTATGGCAATATTGTGGCAATAATAATAAGATTGCCGAAAAATAAATGAATGTTAGTTTTGTTATGATTAGTTTTTTCATAGTATGTATATGTACTATGCAAAGAGATGTTCAAATTTGAGATGATTTAATTACTTGATAATTTTGAAGGTGAAATTATGATTAAGAGTATTATTGATGGTAAACTTTATGAGATGATTGAAAATTTTTTATCAGAAGATGGTGTTGGGGTAAATGATTATTATTGGTTAAATTTACCAAATGATAGCGTTAAATGCACTCTGAAATTTAAAACAAAGGGTACTGTATTGGCCGGACTACCCTACTTCTTTGCAGTTTTTAATTGTTTGCTTAAACATCAAAAAAGTAGCGAAAGTAGCAAAAGTAGCAAAAGTAGTAATTGTGATCAAAATGAAGAGTTACTAAAATTAGAAGGAAAAGTTGTTGGTCAAGGAGACAGTGTCGAAACATTAGAATTTTCATTGCCATTCAATGTGGCCCTTACAGGAGAAAGATTAGCTCTAAATCTTTTACAGCGAGCATCTTCGGTTGCCACTATTACAAATCAATTTACTCAAAAAGCAAACGCCTTAGGAATTGCCATTCTTGAAACAAGAAAGACTACACCGGGACTGCGTTCATTAGAAAAATATGCTGTACGAGTTGGTGGCGGCCACAATCATCGTTTCACCCAAGTAGATATGTTTATGGTGAAGGATAATCATAAATATTTTTTTGGTGGACTTAAAAATGCCTATCAATATTTTAAATCAATGCAAAGTTTTTATACTCCAATTTTAGTGGAGATTCATGATTTATCAGAGTTACAAGAGGCGATTAATTTAAAAGTAAAACATGTAATGCTAGATAATTTTACTCCAGATATGGTGAAGGAAGCATTGATGGTAAAACCAAGAAGTGGCAATAATGATAATAATTTTGAAATGAGCTATGAATTATCAGGCGGAATTAATTTGGGAAATATTGATAATTATCTGTTTAAGGGAGTGGATGCTATCAGTATTGGTTCATTGACATCAAATAGTTCCATTGTAGATATTTCTTTAAAGTATCATATAATGAAATAATGAAATAATGAAATGAAGTTTTAAGGAACTCGAATATGGATAAAATAGATTCTACTGTCAGAGATGCTGATTATCAATTTGATGTATTGATTATTGGAACTGGAATAGCAGGTCTTTCAGCAGCGATTAAACTTGCAGAAAAAAACTTAAAAGTTGGAATAGTTACTAGAGAAGATGATCCCAGAGAATGCAATACCTGTTGGGCACAAGGTGGAATAATATACCCTATAAATGATTTGAATCTATTTATTGAAGATGTAATGAAGGCCAGTAACAATACATCTAATTTAAGTGCTGTAAATGTTTTAGCATGTAGAGCGGCCGGCATTTTAAAGGAGATTCTATTAGATAAGGCAAATGTTCCCTTTGAAAAAGATCGTAAGAGTAATGAATTGAAATTTACTAAAGAGGCAGCACACTCCATTTCGCGAATTTTATATACAGGTGACTATACAGGAAGAATGATTCAAGAAGCGATGTTGACATATTTATTAGATAAATCTGAGATTAATCATAAAAATAAAAACATTACTTTGCTCAATTCTCATACAGCAATTGACTTAATTACTCCATCCCATCATGGTGTGGATTTAAATCAAAGATATGAAAAACATAAAGTTGTTGGTGCTTATCTTTTTAATCAAAAAAATGAACGAGTCTACAAGGTGATAAGTAGAAAAACAATCTTGGCGACAGGAGGATTGGGTTCAATCTATTTACACCACTCCAACTCTGAAGGAATTAGAGGTGATGGTTTAGCTATGGCCAAACGAGTGGGAGCTTTTATTTCCAATATGGAATTTATTCAATTTCATCCAACAACATTTTATGATCGTTCGTCTCACCGTCGCTTCCTCATAAGTGAGGCAGTAAGAGGTGAGGGTGGAATTCTCTTAAATCAAAAAGGAGAACCATTCATGAAGAGATATCATGCTCAAAAAGAGTTGGCCCCAAGAGATATTGTTGCCAGGGCCATTCTTCAAGAGATGATTACCTCTGGCCAGCATTGTGTTTACTTGGATATTTCTTTTAAAGAGGAAACGTGGATTAAAGAACGCTTTCCTACAATATATGCTAATTGTTTGAAGGCGGGAGTGGATATTACAAAATCAGCAATACCTGTAGTGCCTGCTGCTCACTACTCTTGTGGTGGTATTAAAGTTGATGAGCATGGTGAAACTAATATTACAAATTTGTATGCAATCGGAGAGGTTTCTTGCACAGGAATTCATGGGGCCAATCGTTTAGCATCCACATCTCTTCTCGAGGGACTTGTGTATGGATATTTGGCCGCCGATGCTATTTGCAATCAATTTACATTTGAAGAGGTAATTCATTATGATGGAAGAAGAATAAAAGATTGGGTCTCTGGCAAGACTGAATATGATTTAGCATTAATTCTGCAGGATTGGTCAATACTCAAACAAACTATGTGGAACTATGTTGGGCCAGTTCGCTCTATCGAGCGCTTAAAGCGTGCGAGAGCTATGTTTAAAGAGTTATCAGAAGAGGTTTTTAATTTTTATTTCGATGCTAAACTACATGATGAATTGATTGGACTTAGAAATGCAATTGAGGTTGCCAGTATAATTGTGGATTCATCCATTCGAAATAGAAAGTCTGTAGGTTGCTTTTATTTAACAGAGACAGAGTCAGAGAGTGATCAAAAATAGCTATCAACAATGGCCATCAACAATAGCTAAATTTCTCTTGCACATATTGAACTAATCTTTTTATATTTTCTTCAGGAGTCTCTTTCAATACTCCGTGACCTAATCCAAATATCCATCTATCAAATGGTATATTGTTACTATGTTTGTTATGTGAAACTAGATGATCATAGAGTTCATCTATCTTAGATCTTAATGTTGGCCAATCTAAAAGCACCCAGAATGGATCGATATTACCTTGGATATATTTGATGTTGTTGATGTTGTTATTAAAGCGCTTAAAAATATTTACTAAATCAAATCTAAAATCAACTGCCAATACATCAATATCAATAAATTTAGAATTCACCAACTCTTGTAACTGATCTTCGGTAGTGTATTTTGAATAGTAAATAATCTTTATATCTTTTTTAAGATTTTTGATATTTGAGAGTAATTTTACCAAAGGTGGTACAAGAAAGTTTTTATAGTCAAAAAAATTCAAATATCCACTAGCAGTATCAAAGAGAGCGATAGCATCTGCTCCTGCTTCAATTTGAGTGAGAATATTTTGTTCTAAAATTGGAAGAATTAGAGAGTTGAAGTGTAGATAACGGCCATCATACAATCCTCTTTTTGCTTCTAACAAATCTCTTCCTTTATTTAATGACTCTTCTAAAGCATACGCATAGAGAGTAAATGGGGCCCCAACAAAACCAATAAGAGTAGTATCGGGCGAAAGTGTACGCTTGATAATTTTTAAAGCATCTCCTTGGAAGGAAAAATAATTAGTCTTGATATTGTTGATATTGGAGCACTTCTTTAAGTCATCAACAGATTCGATTCTCTTTTTGAAAGTAGGTCCTCTCTGATCATCATATTGAAGACCAAGCCCCATATAATCGAGCGGAAATAAAATATCAGAAAAGAGTATGGCTGCATCTAAATCAAATTCCAAAACTGGACCAAGTGTGATTTGCGCAGCTATCTCCGGATCTTTGCACATTTCGATGAAGTTGCGATTTTGTTTGATTTTTTGATAGTGAGAGTGATATCGACCCGCTTGTCTCATAAACCAAATTGGAAGATGCGTTTTAAGACAACCTTTTACTTCAGATGTTCTTCTGTTTTCAAATAATCCCATTTGTTTGGACCTTTACTTGTAGAGGTTACAGCGTTTCAAAGAAGTAATGAGGTGGTTTTAAATGTCTATTTTTATATCTGCTAAAGTAGTACTCATACTCTTGTTGAGCAGTAACTATACCCTTTTCAGCAATGATATACGTGATATATTCGTAAATCAATTTCTTATTTTTGCCTTTGGCGAGACAATTCTCAATTATCGTTTTTAGAGTATCACCTTCCACATTTTTTGAGAGTTGTAAGCGATAAAATTCAAAACAAAATGGAGACTTTGCAATAGCAGTATTGTGAAAGTTAATTAGTATATTGTAGATATCTTCAACTTTTTCAAGATCAGAGTTTTGATGATAAAGAAAGAAGAGTTTTTGTGCTAGATTGAAATTATATTTCAATATATTTTCATTTCCCTGCATCTCTCTATTAATTTGATCGATGGTGCTAAGGCGTTCACCGAGTATAATTTCATCATCTATCTTGTTGTTGATTCGTTCAAGAATTTGTTCACCAATAAGATAAAATTGATTTTGCGCAAAGAGTTCGGCATATAATTCACTATGACCATAGTTTTTAATAAAGTCTTTGATCTCAAATGATGTTGGATATACAGAGTTAAAATGAGGAAAGTTGTAATAGTAGTAACTATTGTTATTGTTGCTATTTTGTAAGGGCATTAGACGTATTATGTTGTTTATGTAAGAGAGATTTTTTATGGTGGATTCAATTTTAAATGAATTTTTTATTAGTGACTGTTCTTCTCGATCGTTTACATCTTCTCTCCAAAGAACTTCAGTGTGTACATCCTTTAGTGAAAGAATATATCCACTAAATAGTATTGTGATCCAAAAATAATTTAAATATAAAATTTTCTTCTTCATCGACGTCGGAGTATGCATTATATTGGAAAAATAGTCAAGGAAGCTATGTTAATGCTTAGAAATGATATAATCTTTACACGTTTTTTTTATTCTTGTATGGTATTTAAAACAGAGTGAGAATTAAATAAAATGGAAAATAAAATGAATGATTTAAATTTAAATTATTATGCACTAATTATGGCCGGAGGTTCAGGCCGACGTTTTTGGCCAGAATCGACGAAAGATCATCCTAAGCAGTATTTAAATTTAGCAGGAGAAAAGACTTTGCTGGAGGATACATTGCTTAGATTTGAAGGTTTGGTTGAGAGTAAAAGACGTTTTATTGTCACTGTAAAAGAACAGGAATCTTTGGCCAAAAAATTTTCTATTTCTAAAGATCTTATTGGTGAAAAAAATTTGATCTTAGAGCCATTGGCCAGAAATACTGCCCCTTGTATCTTTCTTTCACTCGTAGAAATAATTCGCAGTGGAGCATCTCCTAAAGATCTATTGGTAATTGTACCATCTGATCACGTTATTTTAAATTCTGATGCATTTAAGAGTGATATCAAGAGAGCTTTGCAAATTGCTCATGATCATTCATCTATTGTTACTATTGGAATTAAACCTACATTTCCTCACACTGGATATGGATATATAAAATCCAGCAACAGTAAAAGCAACAGCAATCGTAGTTACAAAGTTGAAGAGTTTAAGGAGAAACCAAATTTTGAGGTGGCGAAAGATTATATATCAAAAGGATATTTTTGGAATGCGGGAATGTTTGTTGCCTCTGTGGGAACTTTGATGAGGGAGTTTGAGACACATGCTCCGGAGATATATCGTTTTTATAATAGTTCTTCTTCTAGTTCTTTTTGTAGTAAAAAAGTAAGTGAAGAGTATCAAAATATGCCATCAATATCTGTTGATTGTGCGATTTTAGAAAAATCTAAGTGTGTTGATTTGATTGCTGCTACTTTTGATTGGAGTGATCTTGGTTCATGGGAGACACTTAGTGATGTTTGCAAAGATAGAGATGTAAAAAATGGCAATTACTTAGTTTCTAACAATCAACGTTTTTTTGTTGATGATAAATCTAAAGATAATATTGTGAGAGTAAATAAAGAGAGATTGGTGGTTTTATTGGGAGTTAAGGATTTAATAGTGGTAGATGATGGGAAATCGCTAGTGATTATGGATAAAAAATCTACTCAAGAGATTAAAGGTGTAGTTGAGCATTTAGAAAAATGTGAATGGGGGAAAGAGTATATCTAACCCTTATTGTTTCTTTTTGTAAGTAATTGTAGCAAAGTGTGGTTTCCATGTTTATAAACTTTTGCCAAATCCAGAAAGAAAGAGTTAGGACTTTGAAGATATTGCAAATGAAAAGGTGAAATAGCTTTCTTATAAAAAATATTTACTCTTTGTGGATTGATTCCCTTTAAAATTTTTAATTCACAGTAAATTAACAATGAACTTTCCCAGCTATTTAAATTTTCTTTAAAACGTATCTCATCTAAAATATTAGCAAGCTGTCGATACTTTTTTAATTGCAAGTACAGTAAGATCTTAACTACCAATACATTTACTTCTTTGAAACAAGTACTTTGCATATTTCCGATCAAGTCTTCGATTGTTAATTGATTGGGAAGATAATCTTTGCGTTCAATGTAGTTAAGTAGAGTGAGAGCTTGTTTCTCTTGTAAGCGTCCGGCCCGTAAAATTTTCATAAGGGATGTATAGTATTTGCGAGAACAATTACTATTATTTTCAATAACCTCACTTAAGGGATAAATTTCTGAGAAATTAGGAACAATAATGTGACATGCATTCATTCCATGAACAACATACTCAGAAACTAAAATATCTAGCTTTTGTTGGAGTGAAATCTTCATTAAATAGTGCCACTCTTTTTGGCGATCTCTTCCATTTACTCCCCAACGAATGAAACGATAGTCGCTCTTTTTAAGAATAGAACTCCAAGCAATTCTCCCACTGGAATCTACAAAGTGTTCAAACCAATTTTCATCTGAACATATATATCCACGATCTTCTGTTGGCATATTAAAAAAATTATTCTCTTTTAAAACTCGACCTTGTAATAATTCAGTGAGAGTGCGTTCAATTGCAACTTCCATTGATGGATGTGCACCATAGGAGGTATAGACTCCTTTCCCGCTAGGATCGACTAGGATCATATTTATCAGAGGATAAATTCCGCCCAGTGAGGCATCAAAGGTATAAAGTCCATACCCCTTATTTTTTAATTCGCAAATACCATTCCATATGATGGGAAATTGTTTTAAAAAGCGTTCAGGAATCTCTGGAAGAGAGATAGCCTCTTTGATTATTTTCTTTTTTATTGCACGTTCAAATACTTCACTTAATGCTTGGACCTTAGCCTCTATCATAGTATTGCCAGAGGCATGGCCGTTACTCATATAGAGATTGCTGATTACATTTAGTGGAATATAAAATGTTTTCTGATCCATTTCTCTCTTATATGGAAGTGACAGTATCTCTTGATCTCTTCCTATAAGTGATTTTTCTTGTAGCATTTTAATATTTTTTAATTCTAATCTTTTTAAAAATGGGTGGAATCGTTTGTCATTTATTTTTGTTTTAGCATCTAACCATAATTCTTCAGGGTGAAGAATAAATGGTAATTTAAGTGCCTTCTTATCTTCTAGATCAATCACTTGATTATAAAAATAAAAACCAGTAGATATCCTCTCACAAAATTCCCCAAGCGCAGATGCATATGCTTGTTCTTTGCTTGTGCCTTTGCCGTTACTAAAAAATCCTTTTCGTTTATGATCACGAATTAATACTGACCACACATTTTTTACGGGATTATTCCATTTTTCAATTACTAGATTAATCCCTAGTGCTTTCAGTTTTGTTTTAAAATTTGCGATGGTGTTGTTATAAGAGGAGTCTTTACCAATTGGACATACATTGTTCATAATGTTTTTTACCTTTATTTTTATTACTTAAATACCTGTGAATGATAAATTAGACTTGGTACTCAACATTACTTCTCCTTCGCACTCAAAAACTAAAGTTACATTCTTAACTCCGATCCCTGGATTGTCTACATCATTTTGAGGCACAGCTTGAACGTATATAGAACAACTATTGTTTACGGTGGAGAGAACTTCTTGGCAATTAGTATGATGAATTCTGAAGTGAATACTATCTGCTCCTAGAATGTATGGTACCTTACATTCATCAATGTAGTCAGTGCCATAGTATTTAAGAGTGATTTGTTTATTAGATGATTGGGCCCCAACTTCTATTGATCCAAAATTGTATGAAGTTACATCAAATTCAAGATGTTTTTCATGAGTATTGTATCGTAGGTCTGTAGGTATTTTGATTGGATTCATAATTTCAGGATTGTTTTGGCATCCAGTTGAGATTGAGATTATGAGAGAAAGCAATGTGATTGAGGAAAATAATCTTTTCATACTGAATGTATCGGAATGGAGGAGGAATTTCTTTATTTTTTTTAAGAATCTTTCTTAAGAATCTAATTGAATTTTGTTTACTCTTTTTTTTATGTCTACTTTTTGCTAGTTAACCCAAAGAAGAGCATGACCGATCCAAAAACAAAAATAACTAAACCTGTCCATAGGTTAGCTTTTATATTGATACTTGGAATTACATCGGATGGCCCAAAGATACTTGCAGAAATTAAAATTGCTCCGATGATGAAGAAAAAAAGACCAATTACTGCTCTTAAATCCTCTAATATTTTCATATGTGTAAACTCCGTTAAATTAATTAATTATTAATAAAAAATAATATTAAGTAGTAGAGTTGCTAGCAAAACTACGGCGCCCAAAAATTTCGGACTGAAATACCATTGATCTTCATTGATACCATCCATATTTGTATCGGTAGTACCTTTGTATTTGGCAGTTATACCGTAAACAAGACCCATCAATGATTTTTCATCTTTTGCTTTAGTAAAAACACTTATTGCGATAGTAACCACAAAGCAAACACTCCAAGCAACAATAGCAATAGTAAATGCTTGTCCCATTCCAGAGATAAATTCATAACATGGTTTACTTCCAACTGATAGTAACCAACCACCCTTCCCTTCAGCAAGAGTTAATCCATGGGTGAGTGCTGCTGAAATTGTTCCGCTTAATAGACCCCAGAAAGCACCATGGCCTGTAATACGTTTAGAAGACATTCCGAGAAGAAAAGTTGCAAACAAAGGAGCATTAACAAAACCAAAAACTAACTGTAAAAAATCCATAATGTTGTTAAAACTTTTGGCCATGTAAGCAGTAGCAATCGAGAGAAGTATTCCAACAATAGTAGTTAGTTTTCCAACGGTGAGATAGTGTTTATCAGAAGCATTTTTATTAAAGTATGCCTGATAAATATCGTAAGTCCAAACAGAGTTGAAGGCAGTCACATTGCCGGCCATACCAGACATAAAAGATGCCATCAATGCCGTCAAACCTAAACCCAAAAGTCCTGTAGGAGCAAAATGAAAGAGTAAGGATGGTAAGGCCATATCAAAATCTGGACGACCATCAACTTTAAGAGGAAGTGAAAAACCAGTTGATGCCATTTTCGCTTGTAAAGTCATTACCACTAATCCTGGAAGAATTACTACGAAAGGCATAAGCATCTTTGGAAATGCGGCCACCATTGGAGTCTTTTGAGCAGCAGACATATTTTTGGCAACCATCGCTCTTTGAACAACCAAGAAGTCTGTACACCAATAACCAAATGAGAGAACAAATCCTAGACCCATAATCATTGCAAACATATTTACTCCCATATCATTGGAAGTAGCACTTCCCATATAGCTCCATGTATGAGTCATTTTCTGTGGAAGTGTTGCAACTATCTCACTCCAACCACCAGCGCTTATCAAACCAAAAAGCACTACTGGAAAAATTCCTAAAACAATAAGAAAAAATTGTAAGACTTCATTGTAGATGGCGCTAGTTAATCCACCAAGGAAGGTATAGGCCATAACAATTCCTGCAGATAAAATAATTGATGTTTCAAAGGACCATCCTAAAAGATTTTGCATTAAGAGTGCGAGAGCGTAGAGTGAAATTCCAGAGGAGAAAATGGTCATAGTTGCAAAGGAGAGAGCATTAAGCGCTCTAGTTTTTTCATCAAAACGTAGAAACAAATATTCAGGAACTGATCTTGCTCTACTACCATAATAAAATGGCATCATGAAAATTCCTAAAAATACCATCGCCGGAATAGCACCAAGCCAGTAAAAATGTGCTGTCATTATTCCATACTTTGCTCCACTGGCCGCCATACCAATTACCTCTTGAGCACCAAGATTTGCAGCGATAAATGAGAGGGAAGTTATCCAGAGTGGAATCGAACGTCCACTCATAAAAAATTCATTACTGTTTTTGATTCGTTTTTTAATTAGAAAACCAATACCGATAACAAAGAGAAAATAGATGCAGATTATCGAGTAGTCTAGCATTGTCACTTTCATAGTTTTTTTACCCTTTTTTAAAAATTAAGATAATTAATTGTTTTTATTTTTAGTCAGCGCAAGACAATTGTGTTTATTTTCATGGTATGCTTATATACTTGATTTAGGTGAATCTGGTAAGGGCCTAGAGGATAAATTTTTAAGAGATTAGAGAGTAAACTGGTTTACAAGATGTAATCTCGGCCGTAAATAGGCATGATATGCAAATGCAAATACAAATACAAAATTTAGAAAAAACAATCACAGATCATGATTATAGTAGTGCCGCCATAAAAGGTACAATCATTAATGATACTACCATTAATGATGAGAGCTTTTTTGTAAGATATGAAGATAAATATATTTTAAATTTAAGTCAGTATTATCGTATTTTGGATTTAGTGGAACGTAAGATGACTCCTGCTTATGGAGATCGATTAAGAGAAGATAATAATATCTCATTCACGCTTATTGAATCAACCTATCTCGACTCTAATGATTTTTGCTTCTATAAAAATCATATCCTTTCAAAACCTATTCGCCAAAAGATTCGAATCAGATCATATGCTCCGATGAATATCAAAGAGGACAACAATTATTTATTAGAACTAAAACAAAAAGAATTTCAGCAGACTCAAAAGAGTAGATTTGTTATTAATCAATTGATGTATGATGATTTAATTAATAAAGGAAAATGGCCAGCATGGAGTGAAGAGTTGATCGCTTTAAATTTAAAACTTAAAGAAAAGAAGTTGTATAAACGTTATCAACTGGCACATCAACTTTTTGAAGAATTGCATTTAATTAAATCGATTAAGGTTGGTTATGTTCGGCAAGCGTTTGAAGCAGATGGAATTAGAATTACTTTTGATCGCAATGTCTATTCGCCTCCTCTAGAAGAAAAAGAGAAATTATCTTTTTGTGAGTTTGAAAAAATGAATCCAGATATATTAAATTTAGCAGGAGATTTGTTAAAAAAATATGGTCAACAAGGAGGAGATGAAGAAGTGATTATGGAGTTGAAGTACAAAAATAATAATGATGATGATTCTATGAATGTTCGTTGGCCCTTTGAATTATTAGGACAGGAAAAATTACAAAAGACATCATTTTCAAAATATTGCTATTTTATGACTAAACATATTTTATCTTCCAGTAATCAGATGAATTCCATCAAAGGAATGATTCAATGAATGGAATATTTCCCTTTGATTTAATTTCTAATTCAACTTTTTCAACTTTAAATTCTACTTCAAATTTCAAGACACTTATTTTTTTACTAAGTAACTCACTAGTGTGTGGTTTTCTCTTAGCGATTACTACTTTCTATATGTCTAAGTGGTTGGCAGAAGATAAAAATTCTAGTGATAGTTATGTAAATGAGAAGGAGAATGTAAATGAAAATGTAAATTTGCTTTTAGGATCTGCTAATATCTTATTTTTATGTGTGGGATTAACAGCGGTAATGATTTTAGTAAATAATAATTTGGCGCGAGCATTTGCAATTGGAGCAGCATTGGCGATTACTCGTTTTAGAGTTAAAGTAGGTCCCAAAATTTTAGCATCTAATTTATTATTTGGAGTTATTGTGGGAGTTGCTATTGGACTTTCCGAGATAACTTTGGCGTGGCTTTTAACTATCATCTATATCTTTCTAAAGATAATCTTGCTCTTTCTTGCTAAGAGATGTTTTAAAAATTAATTGTAGTTAATTAATCAATACGGTCTGGCCTGCTTAATATATAAGCGATTATTTTGAAATTTAAATTCAACGTCCATTCTCATATTTGAGATATTGGGAGTATGTGAAAATATTCTAAGATAGTAGCGATATATTTTAGAGATGTTTGCAACCAAGCTTGCAATATTTTCCTTACTAAGCATTGATGATTTCTTATCGTAAAAACGACCTGAAATAGAAAAGCTATTTTCATTGTTGGGGATAATTACCAATTCATCACTCTTGGTACCACCAGTTGAGTTGGTAATTGATTCTTCTCCTTTGGCCACAGAGATAAAGAGAGTGGAATCCATTTTAGAATTACTAAGGGCCACGCCACTAAACTCTTCATTTGGATAATTTCTATGTACCAATACTGCCATTTTCACCATAGTGTGATCTATTCCATAATATTCTCTCTCAATAAATGCTCGGTAAGTCCATAAGCTAGACCATACTTCTGATAAAGCTGAAGCAATACTTTTCTTTGAAGTGCTTTCAGAGTTCAAGCAACCAGTTTTACTTTCATATAGGCCGGCGCCAGTAAGTCCAATCAAATCTTCTGCATTGGTGGAACTTCTAAAACGCAGACAACCCTTAGCGTGTTCCCACAATTCACTGTGACCTTCATTGATGGTGGCAGCTATAAGTTTTGGTAGTCGAGAAATTAAATTTTGATAGAATGGTGATTTCAAAAATTCACTACTTTGAGTTTTATTTTTAAAGGATTTTCTAAGCTTAAAGAGACGCTCTTCTAATTCTTTAGAGGTTAATTTTTTATTATGAAAATCATTAAGCAACTTTTCAATTTCACTATTTAAATTAAAGTTATTAACAAACCAATGATAGATATGAAATGGAATCGCCCATCCTTTAGGAGTATAAGATTTTTCTCCAAAGAGTCGACGTAGATGTGCATATGAAAATGCTTTAGCGCCAATTTTATTTATTGTAGTTTGATTCTCTGAAAGATCGAGATCCAAAACATCTTCATCTCCACCAATCACCCCATTTGTGGCCTGAACAATGGCGGTTGGAACTTGATAGTTATTTTGTGAGAGTTTTTCTTTTATTTTGTTTCTGGCCAAATCTTCGTTTACTTCTTCAAGCAAAATACTATTTCCATTTCGCTTAAATTGAATCCGTACCCATTTGTTTAGTAGATTCTTATAGAGGGTGAGAGCATCTTTTATATAAGCATTGGGTGTATTCCTCTCTCTCGTTCGAAGATCTACGTGAGAGGAGTGTGGTTGATAAACAGTCGTAATAAGTGCAGCGGTTACTCCTAAATTTGTTGGTAGAGTATTGGTAATGATTATTTCATCAAAGCGATATGGATAGCGATTAATATCCTCTTGATCCACAAATTTTAAAAGTCCATAGCTTTCACCTTCATTCATAATCTTTTTATCAGGTACTAAGGTGGAATCAAAGTTTGTGGGATCAAATAGGAAAGAGAGTCCAAACCCGAAATTTCTTACAAGATTTTCAACGACTAAAGGGATATTTTCTCGGCGTATGTTCATGGTAAAATTATAATCAGAATTTGTAGAGTATCTATGAAGTTGGGCGGTGGTAAAAACATAGAAGAGAGTTAATCTAGGGTAAAAAGATGTTTGCAATTTATCTGTTATTAAATTATCTAAGGAGATTAATGATTCAAAGGTTTGTGCTGGAGACATAGTAGCTATGGGAGATATGGGCGATGTAGGAGATATAGGAGATATAGACATTAGTGAAGAGTTATCATTTGGTTCGTTTAGTTCGTTTAGTTCGTTTAAATGTTTTATATAGAGTTGACTCTGTTTTAGAAAATCCTCTTTGTTTTCAAATTTAATTTCTGGTAGATAGCGAACGATTAAAAAATGAGTAGTTTTATATAGGCGTATGAGATGAAAATAACTTTCATCATCAGCATTTATATCAGTAGGGGAAGGATTAATTAAAAGATTAATCTTATTTTTTAGCTTACTACTGATCTCATATAAACTTATTAATTTTAAATTTATATTTTGATTTGTGATGTTTTTCATTTTGTTAAAGTCATTTTCCAATTCCAAAACCAAAACAGGCCAACTAGCGCTGATTTTTTTTAAATCATTTGCGATTAAAGTTTCAGGATTAGCGGTGGTGGAAAAGAATCTATTTAGTTTATTTCTTAACTCTTGATAAAGTGGATCAATACTTTGTTGTTCAGATAAATTTAAATTGCTGTAATAATTATCGATAAGTCCAATGATACTCTCATTAAAACCATTATGTATTGCTAATCTAGTAGGATGAAAATCGAAGCGTAGATTTTCAATTTTAAATGCTAAATTTCTAATGTCATTTATTAACTGATCATCAGGTTCGATATCAAATTGTTGCAGATAAAGCATTTGTAGTAAGATTTTCCCTTTGAGTTTGTTAATAATTAATTTAGTAATATTTTGTCTATCTTCTAATCCTTCAATAGATTCCTCTAATTGCACCCAGGGAGAATTATCAATTTTTCTTAAAAAATTTCCTATTACATGGTCTATGGCCAGAGTTTCAAAGTTGCTGAAAAAGTTAGGATTATTTTTTATATTTTCAGAGTCATGGGTTCCACCGATAGAAAACATTAAACCTAAATTGTCTCTGCTATTTACATCCAAATCGGCAGCTGCAAGTTGAATGTTTAAAAGGTTATTTTGATCATTAGGTAATTCAGTAATTGCAGAAAATGTTTGGAAACCTTTAGTGGTGGATTGAAGAAAGATATTTTGAATTTCGTTGTAAAGATTTTTGTAAGAAGATTGAGATTGATTACTGTTAATGCTTTCAAAGTGTAATGGTAGATAGAGATATTTACCTACAGTTACTAAAAACATAGGATCTATTTGTGGTTCATAGCTTGCAGGCATGCTTTGTAAAATGTGAACACTTTGTTTTTTTGCGTTGATCACTAGCTCTTTCGTGATTATTGAGCGAAGGTCTTCAGCGCTAATGTTTAGATATGGAGAGAAGGTGGTCGCATTGTTAACAAAGAAATTCAAAAGCCCATTATAATCTTTTGAAGTGTATAATGATCGTAATAGATTAATATTTGTATTTGTTGTATTTAATTTTCTATATGGCCAACTTAAGAAAGAATACCAATTGATAGGAATTTGATTTAGATTATTATTGTTGTTGATAAAATTATCTACAACAGATTTAAAACTTATTAAAGAATCTTTAGAAGTATCAATGAATTTATTTTGTTCTCCCCAAATAAATATTTTAGCAAGTAACCAAGCGGCCATGCATTCTGCATTTTCTACTAATAGTAGAGGGGCATTGACTGAGTCCAATTTCAAGTCAGTGTTATTGCATGATTGATGATAGATGGATGAAACTAAATCTGTAGAGCTGACCCAAGTGAATATTTGATTAATATTAAGATTCCTCTCAGTCCCGCCAGTAGTGCTAGTATTGTTTTTTATGTAATTAATTCCTGTTATTTTTTGTGGTAATAAATGGGCAATTGGTTTTTGAAATAAGCTCTTAATTAAATCACTATTTTGTTTTTTTATACTCAAGAGAACTTGATGAAATTGCATAGGTGAAAAAAGACATGCTTCCATTTGAAGCACCAACACTCGTATAAGAATCATATTAGTTTTACCAGACATTGCAGGCATTTCAGAAATGTTTTTCAAGAAGAGTGGCCATTTAGAAGTTATTTCATTACAAAGAATTTTTTTGTTATTGTCAGATAGTGTGGAGAGAGCATGAGCATCTTCTAGGGTTAATTTAAAAATTTGGTTTAGTAATTTTTCTTTATTATCGATAGAGCTGACAAGATTGAAATAGTGATTGTAATTGCTAATGTTACTGCTATCTTCATTATTAGTGACTGTATTAGCAACTGTATTAGCAGCTAAAGTGGTTGTAGAGTAAAGAAGAAAGTATTGAATGCCGAGAAAAAGGTAAATGGCGCAGCGAAGAAACAAATGTAATTTTAATTTATTCACAATAATTCCTTGTGGGTTTTAATATTTTTTATTCTTGAGCTTGAAACCTGAGGATATATAGCATACTCAATAAATCAGATCAATTAAATATATTGACTTTTAGATAGTAATTCGATTGCAAGTGGAAGATTCAAAATGTTATACTTTAAGTGAGATTTCATTGTTAATTATACTTAAATTATAATTGAATATTTCGAGACTTCATGAAAAAAATTACCTTTATTGAATATAAAAATACTAGGATTTTATACCAAGATTTCTCAAATATAAATTGTCAAAATGATCTTGATATTCTGATTTCCGAAAGCAAAGAGATAGTTTCCAAAGAACATCCTGTTTCACTTAAGATGATTACCGATCTGACAAATATACATCTTAATGTTTTGGAGGTAACGACTCAAGTAAGAAATTATTTAATTCACAATAAACCATATGTAAAAGCAGGGGCCTTGTTTGGTCTTGGTTCAATATATATTACAGCAATAAATTATGTAATGAAAATTGCTCAAAGAAATAATATGAAATGCTTTAATACAAAAGAAGATGGATTGGACTGGTTGGTGAAGTACTAAGCGAGTAACGAAAGTGAACACCGACTACCTTGTGTGTAAAAAAAGTCGGGCGGCACCTTTTATTTACCCTAACTTATTGAGTAACTTA
>JADFZW010000041.1 GCA_015232355.1 Oligoflexia bacterium | reverse complement strand
TGCCTCTGGTACATTCAATTCAAATTTAATAATACTCATCAAAAAATTCTCCATCCAAACATCTCCTTTTTTAACTTATAAAAAGTTGTAACGCAATTGCTTGGACAGAAAAAATATTCCACTACCAAACTTTATAGGGTGTTTATGAATGTCCAATCCATAACACGTATTAAATGGCATTTATTGAAAAGACTTTCTTTACTGTCAGATGAAGATTGTGGTGGTGGGGTCTATCTCTATGTGTTCATGGCATCACCACATCTAGTAATATATGTTGGAACTTCTGAAAAGAGCATAAGAAAAGGCCCGTAGGTCTATCGCAATAATACGTTAAATCTATCGACAAAGTCGCAAAGTTTCCTCGAATCGAGAATCAATGCTTCTCCTGTTGGCGGAAAATGGTGAGAGACTGACTTTTAATAGCCCGTTATGGAAAAGATAGCATGGTTGTTGTTATCAAGTTTAAATTAAGTTGTAAGCATGAATATAAAGTGTTGATTGATTAAAATGATTAAAACCAACTTATATAATCATTAACAAAAATAGAAGTATCATCACCGGCCTTTAATCTATTAAATATTCTATTAAATTCAAAATCCATTTCCCTTTCATAATACCAAAGGGCAAAAGACAATGCACAAATAGAATCATTGTCTCCTTCAGCAATAATTGATTTATAAAAAACTTCTTCTATACTTTTACTTTGTTGAATTGCTCGAATAGCAATACTTAAGGTTTCAGGCGCATAGAATCCTTTGGCATTCTCTGTTAAATTGAACGATGGAATAATTTTCTTTTCTACAAACTTGGCCAAATCAATAACAGAACTATGAGCATCAGTATGCAAATGGGTTAGTGATATCCATTTACAAAAGTCTTGATCAACTGGAAAATTTAATATTATTAAAGGCAGAGATCTGCTTAAGGCACCATTGCCGGCCGAATTTTCATACTGATAACCTCTTTTTGTATAAAGAGTAAATCCCTCAAAGTTTTCATTTTGTTCAAAATAGGATGAAATTTGTTTTAATGAAGCTAAGGTTGTATCTCCTATACCGCGATAATCATGTGAAATATACCAATCATATAACTGTTGGCATGTACAAATACTAAGTGTAGGCCAAAAATTTAAATTATTTTTATTCAAAATTTCTTTGGTTTTAAAAAATGCCTTTACCGTTGAGAGGATAAGAAGCGTATCATCTGTAAATTTGATAGGATCATTATTGTGAAACCTATGCAAAATTTCATTTTTAGTAGGATTTTCAAATTCAAATATTGCACCTAAGGCATCTCCTATGGCAAATGCCATTGAAACTTTTGCTAATATGTGGAATGTTGATAATGCATCCATATTTTCTTTCCTCTGTTGGTTTATTTTTAACTAGCCAATTTGTGATAATTTTTGTAGATCATTGTTTTAATGATATGGTGGTTTTTATTAATACCAATATAATACTGCTTTTGTTGGTCAAATAATGTCTGACCTTTATAATAAATTTGTAATTATTAACAATTGAAGGTGCTAGAATTTTTTGCAGGATTAGAAGTTATTTAGTCATTGCAATGAAAAATGGAGTAAGTCCTACTGATGCCTTAAGGTTGTTTTTAAAGGTGAGCTGCCATCTTTCATAACTTGAGATAAAGAAATACTTCTTCACAATCATGTAGTTCCTATAATTACTAGTGGAACAAGTTAAGCTACTTCTTTTTAGAAGATGTCTTTATAATTTTACCAGCAACCATAAATTCCCCTTTACCCTGATGATGAATTGTTTGAGGCATTTTATTCTTGGAATCAATCCACGCTTTAATCACTTCCAAGACAAAAAATCCATATTTCTTTACCAACTTGGTATCAATAACTTTGCACTCAAGATTCACATAGCACTCGTCAATTAGAGGTGCTTTAACCGCAGAAGCAGTGGCCACAGTTAGACCGAAGGTTTTAAATTTATTAGTGTCTCTTCCTGATGTATTTCCACATGCTACTACTTTTTTGAGTAGCTCTTTAGTGGGAATGCTGATTACACACTCTTTGGTTGATTTTAAAATATTAAAGGAATAGTTACGGTCACTGATTATGCAACCAACATATGGTGGTTCAAATTCCATCATAGTATGCCAGGACATTGGCATAGTGTTGGCACCTTTTTTATTAGCAGTTGTTAGCAAAACGACTGGACCAGATTCAAGTAGAGCATAGACCTTTGATAAAGGTAAAACTTTTTTAGGTGATTTTCTCTGCATAATTAAACCCTCCAAATAAGTATTAAGTAAGCTTTTCTATAATCTCTCTGTGATTAGGATATTTAGATAGTAGCTCTTCCTCCGCCGATAGCTTCCAATCTCTATAATCAAATCCAGGAGCAACAGTACAACCAAGCAGAGCATACTCAGTGCCTGCGCACGGATAAGCTGCAAAATGAGTATCGGCCGAAATAATATATTGAGGAATCTCTCTGTTCAAAATATTATTCCCCATAATTACTTCTTGAAGGTCGCCATTATTATCAAAATATACCAATCTGATTGCAGATCCAGCATAGAAATGCCATATCTCATCTGACTTTATAATATGAAATTTGGCCACAGAGTTTTTACCTAGCAAATAATAAATTGCAGTTGAACAATTGCGCTCATTTATAATCAATGGAGAACGATATGTCTCTTTAAAGCATCCTCCCTCTGGATGTGGGTGTAAGTTTAGCAGCTTTGCTATCTTTACATCAATTGCTTCATTGTCGGTTGTACATTCATTGATTTTAATATTTTTTAAAATATCCATGCGCTCGTCCTAAGAATATTCCAGTAATTGCTCCAGAAAAACCTAAATCTAGCGGTAAGCAATATGCAATTGCTGATGGATTTGTAGAATAGGTATATCCAAAAAGGTATTTAATAAAAAATATGCTCATCAATGCCAATAACATTATCCAACCACTGCCTGGTATGGTTATAACGGAGTTTATTCTATCTACTTGGACATTGGTGGTTTGAGTAATTTTCAATCCAATTAAGTAACCAATAAATCCTAATGTTATCCAAATGAGGATTAAATATATATTTGAATTAGCGACCTTGCTTATTAACGAGAGAAGAGACCATATAATAAAAATGGCCGGGAACATAAACAGCTTTTTTATTGGAATGGTGGAAGACTTTCTTGCTTTTAGTCCAGTATAAAAAAGAAAAGCAAAGAGCAGATACACCCACCAAGGAGTTCCTAATAAGGCGTAGTAAATGTTTTTCATACCAATTGTTCCTTTGTCGGTTGAGTGGCAGTTTTACAACTTGGATTTAGTCTCAATAACTTTGTTAGCTCTCTATCCAAAGCATTAGCAAATTTCACCTTATCATTCTGATTTAGTGGAGCTGGTCCTCCTTGGATAAGTCCTCCATCTCGTAACTCTTGCAATAGATTACGATTGGCCAATATGTCGCCAACATTATCCTCGGTGTAAACATTACCTCGAGGATTTAAGACCACTACTCCTTTTGCCACAAGTGCAGCGGCCAAAGGGATGTCAGCAGTAACTACCAAATCACCATTGGAAAAATTATTCAGAATATAGTGATCGGCCTCATCGGGATTCTTTTTAACAACCACAAGTGAGATTAGTGATGAGAGAGGCACGGTCATGTTGGAGTTTGCAACTAGAGTAACAGAAATCTTTAACCTGAAAGAGGTTTTAAAGATTAGTTCTTTTATAATTTTTGGGCAGGCATCTGCATCTATCCATATTTTCATATTCAAAATTTATTCAACCTTTTAGTTAAAATAAAACGAGCAAATTCATCTGCCTCTTCTTCCTGTAGTTGGTCTTGTTCTATTGTAATATTATCAAAATACATATTTTTATGTTTTTTCAAATAATGACCTATTTCATGTAAAATGGTTTCAACTTTTGCTATTGCCGAAATAGAACCGAGTGTTTTAAGGAAAATGATTGATTTATATTTATTGTGAATAGATGCCAATGTTAAGTGAGAAGCAATTGCATTTTCAGCACCAACAAAAAAAACTTTCATAATTTTTTGTTGTTCTCTTTTTGTCAACATAGAGCAAGAAAGAAATACTGCAAGACATTCACTACTGCTTAGATCGAGAGTGTTCATAGCATACATATCATCCATATTTTCACCAGATTCAATCAATGATTTCAGATATGCTTTTAAGTGGATGTTTTTAAATTTTGAAATTCTTTTCATCGTAACATTTCTATAAGTATGGTAATAAAATAGTTTTTATAAATGCAGTCACCTCTTGCTCATTTACTTGCGATCCCTGTTTCCTATACATGTCTTTGTAGACAGTGATCGCTTCATCTTGTTTGCCAACGATTGCAAGAGAGATGGCGGCGAAGTGATTGATGTTGTACCAATGAGGATCGACCTTCTCAAACTCTGCGAATGCATCTAAAGCTTTTTGTGCCCATATTTTTGCTTGGTCAGCATTGCTATTCATAGTGTATTGGCAAGCCAGTTCCGTTGCTCCAACACACATAGAGTAGTATCCACGTAAGTTGCCTTTAGCTACTCTTTCTTTTCCTAAATTGAACTGTTCCTCATGGAGTTGATGAAAGAAGTAATACTCGTTTTTGATTGCATACACTAACTTCTCAGGATAAAGAGGCATTGTCTCATCTTCGAAAACTTCTTTTATTAATTTCTTAGCTGTTGCCAATAACTTTTTTTGCTTATCCTCTGGCAGGTTTTTATCATCATGATAATCACCACATTGAACTGCATACATATATTTATAATAAAGATCATTAGGATTGTTTTTATAAGCGTCGACAGTCATCTCGTACGATTCTTTCATGCGACCACTATTGTAAACTTCCCTGCATTTGGTATCAAACTCCTGTTGCTCTTTAGTTAATTCTATTCTGCTGTTTTCTTCCACCGCTACTTCTTCCTCAGATTCTAAACGATCCCAAAAACATTTATCTGGGTGTTCAAGATTAGGGTTTCGCCGTTTATCATGCCAAACAAAATCGCAAGACTCTTTTCCAACAGTAACTGTTTGAGTTCTGCTTAATTCAAAATTTGGATTACTGCACTTACAAGCATGGAAGTCGTAGTGGCAGGCCAAAGCGTAGGCATATTCCTGGTCGTTTAACTCTTCTAAAACTGTAGCCCATTTGCATTTTTTAATCTTAGTACCAACTCTGCCATCTCCTAGATCAAATTGTATTGCATCAAAGCTACCTATGAAAATTGGAGGAATTGCACCTTCTACAAATAAAAATTCTTCAATGTTTTCCATAGGAGTATAGTGTTTTCCAGTCGTAGTTCTATGATCTGAATATTCTTGATAGATGGAGATGCCTCTATCTCTTCCGAATACTTTCACTAGAGCTTTAAGATAAATACTCCCAATGAGTAAAAAACCTCTTACATAATCATAGACTAATATTTCAAAATCGTTACCTGATTTTTTATATTTATCGTAGTTGATCAAATACAGATAGGATTCGATTATTTTAAACTTTATCTCTTGGTGATTCCCTATCTTGTTAGCAATGTTGAATTGATTAACAATATCCACTGTACCATCATATTTATAAGTAATGTAGTTGATCTCTTTTAAAATATCAGAGAATTCGTTAGGTAACCTCTCTTGAATGTATTGGGCAAATAGATCCAAACCTTCAAGGCGCAATAGTAAATTATTTTTCAAGTCAAAAGGTGTCTTTTGATCCTGAATTATTGAAAACTTTTTTAGTGATTTAAATTTCATTGTACTAATATCCTTAACCTTATTATTATATTCCAATCAATCACGAACTAACTTTTTTAAATTGTCTGTTATTTAATCAGCGAAAACAACTTACTCCATTCCTCGTCTTCAGATGGTGGTGTAAAGCACCCATCACCACCAACATTCTTCACTTTTGTCTCAAACATTTTTAACTCTTCATTGGTTAGAAAATAAAATTTGGTGGGTATATTTTCTTTTCGTATCTGTTCACAGAGATCTAGACCGCTCATTGCACCCATGTTTTGATCGCTGAAAACAATATCAGCTTTACCAAGCTCTCTAATTCTCGTTAATAAACTTTCTGCACTATCAAATATTTCAAAATCTATATCTTTTCTTCCAAGACCTTCAATATTCTTTTTCATAAAAATTCTATTGTATTTTTCATCATCACAATAGAGAACTTTCTTTGCTGTTGTTGTCCCTTTAGCAATATCAGATTGAGAAATCTCTTGGGGAGAATTAGTATCAATGGCCAGTTGTAAAAATTTAATTAAGTGATCTAACATAAGAGGCTTTGGAGCTATTAAGTCTGCACCTAAATTTTTAAATTTTTCATTATCATCAGGGGCACAACGATTAGAATGTACTACAGTCTTAATTTTCTGCTCATGTTCTTTTCTGTTAGAATTAATAATTTGTATCTCTCTTAAAAAATCAAAGCCGCTTTTTTCTTGTCCTAGATCAATATCCACAATGGCCCAAGTGAGCTTTTCGCTTTTAATCAACGTTAGGGCCTCATCTACTTTACTACACTCATAAAGAACCAAATTTTTATGAAGGGCCTCATGTTGTTTAATAAGATTTCTTACTCCGGCCTTGTAGAGTAATTCATCTTCCAATAATAGCATTTTTAATGTTGATCCATTATTGGTAGTGGTCATAACCTTGTTTATAACCTCTGAGAGGGCAATGTCATCGCTACTTGTAGGGGCAACATTGGTTTGAATAATTTCAACAATACTTTTAGGTAGAGTATCTATATCATTCAATGATTGTTCTGCTGTAGAGATTGGAAGTGTGAATATAAATTCAACCCCACTACCATCGCTTTTATTTTGAGCATATATGTTTCCTCCATGAAGGAGTGCTACTTTTTTTGCGGAAGCAAGACCTAGTCCTGTTCCCTTAGACTTACCTTTTGTAAAAAATGATTCAAATAGTTTTGTTTCAACTCCAGGTGGAAATATTGGACCGTTGTTTCCAATAGAGATATGAATTTTATCATCTTGTTCAAAAACATTAATATCAATAACCCCAGAAGACTTTTGTCCCATAATTGTAATGGCCTCAATTCCATTCCCAATAATATTGCCAAGTACGCGAGACATGCGATCTTCATCCAATAGTGGTTTATGCTTATTATTTATAACATAAGTAAATTCAATTTTAGCATCACGATAGCTCTGAGCAGTTTGCCTAACACAAAATTCTAAAAAAGATATAACTGATACTGGTTTTGTTTCAAGTTTTGTCTCTCTCGAAAAATCAAGGATATCAGCTATCATTGATTCAACGTGCTTGATTGATTTATTAACTTCTTTTTTCAGTATTTCTAGTTCGCTAGGATTATCTTTTAAAAGATTAAGTCCATTTAATATTGATTTGATTGCAGAGAATGGTTTCCGAACATCATGGGCCAACAATTGAGTGGTTTTAGCAATAGCAATATATCTTTCGTTTTCAATAGCATTGTCTCTGGCCTTCTCCCATTCGCTAGATAATTTCTCAAACCAATTTTGAACTTGTAAAATTTCATCAATCTTATGATCACGCTTTAATATAAGTGAAAGGGATTTGGCACGCTCTTGTACAGAGTTAGACATATTAACAATAGGTCTAAATGCTCTAGATGCAAAAACCCAAATGAGGCATAAAAATAGAACCCAAAAAATCACAAATCCCAATATCACTGCAGCGATCAAAAGTAAAAAGTTATGCCTTTCATTTTCAAAAGATTTGGATACAGTTATTTTTCCTATCGTACTATGTCCATCACTTAAAACATTTGTTGTTAATTGAATGATGTCCTCTCTAGCACTTTTACTATTATTTATCTCACCATCAGTAGTAGTTTGTTCATTCCTATAGGACCAAATACTTTCGCCGTTGTTATCAATCAGATCTGCTTTAATCCAACCACGACCAGTGGCCAGAGAATCAAGTGATGATTTGAGTGTGATGATATCTCCTAAACCATATTCTTTTGATGCTAGCACAGAAGCACTTGAAATTTCTGCATATAATGCCTCTGTCACAGATTTGGTATAAATTGCATTGAACTGCTGATATATAATGGCGATGCCTGCAATTAGGAAAAAAAGTGAGGTTATAATAAATGATTTTAAAAAGCGTTTAATAATAATCATTATAGTGTTCTCCGAGAAACATGGACATAAAGGTATGGCACATCCTTTTTTAAAGTTGGAGAGAAATATCCAGGTCCTTCCTCAATCTCAATAATGTGTAAATTGGAGTGAGATAATTTATTTACAATTTCTTCTTTTGTGTAGTGATACTTTGTGTATTCATGAGTTGGAATAACCTGACCTGAAGGCAACGAATCCTCTGTGGTTAATTCAAAAGTTAAAAAAGCTTCACCGGCCAGAGTTAATATATTTCTAATATTTTTTAACATCTTATCTATATCCGACACAAATTCTAAAACGCCCAACGCTAAAACCATATCAAATTCAAGTGATTCTATAATTGGAAATCTTTTATTTAAGTCGTAGGCAATTAATCCTTTATAATAATTTTTCTCTCTGGCCTTTAAAATCATTTCTTCAGAGAAATCAATTCCATAAATACTTCCATGAATGTTTAATTCTTTGAAAACATTGCTGCTTATTCCATTGCCACAGCCCAAATCCAATACCATTGGATAAGATCCCTCAAAAGGTTTTATCTTTCGTTTTAACCACTCAAGACCTTGATATTTACCATCGAGTACAACAGAGTCGTACCTAGATGCTATCGAATTATAAATATTTTTTAAGGCCTTTTGATCAGCACTAACCTCTTCACTCTCTTTTATGGCCGTTATTTGATACAATTTTGTTTTATCTTTATCAAAAGATAACCCTGACTGAGCATCTGAAATTTTAATTTGATTGAACCCAAATTCTTTTAGTAACTCTGCTAAGACATTTGCGGGAGGAAATGCTTGTTTAATAATATAAAAATCATCTCCTTCTGTATTTCTTACCTTCATTTGCGTTTGATATTCATATTGACCAATTTCACTATAAGGCAAAGTAGTTATTGAAGCAGTAAAGGATGTTGGGGAAGAGTGCTTCCATCTCAGACCTTTCTCTGGCATTGTATTCGTTTCAGAATTTAACATGACAGTATAGAGACCACCTCCTTTTTTCAAAACACGGGCGGCTTCGCCAATTGCAAACACTAGCGGTCTCAATTCACCAAGTGTGGCCCAACAGAAAGTACATAAGGAGACAGAATTAGATGGTATAGAGATATTATGTGCATGTTCCTCTTTAATCTCTATATCTAATTCAGTAGGAGCATTAATTAAATTTATCATATCCTTACAATTCTCAACAAGAAATTGCTTTCTGTTATTGTGAACAGAGGCAGTCCTGCCATAACCAGCACCAAAATCAACGACAGAACCAGGAGGACATTGATCGGAAAAGTTTTTTATGGCATCAAAATCAAATTTTAGATCCGATGTTAGATAATATAATACTTGGGCAAATGATAAATTCTTCATATTATTTTGTGCTCCTTAATTCCGAAAGTTTTACTCTATGAAATCCTAGAGCACTCGCCTTTGGCATTGTCCACTTTCGAGATATATAGATATTAATTTTTTGTCCACCGAGGAAAGCAATAGAACAATCTTTTGATAGTATCTGCATTAATTGTTGATAGTATCTACTCTGTTCAGATTTATTAGACACTGATCTGCTTTTGATTAGCAGTTGATCAATATCTTTATTAGAAAAACCGCTAAAATTGTATTGTTGATTTGAAAATAGTAGAGGATAAAAAAGTGCGTCTGGAGAGGGGTAATCCAGTAAGTATCCATAAATGGCAACATTGAAATCATTGTTCTTAATTTTCTTTATTAATGTTGAGATTGGATGTGACTCAATTTTGGCATCGTAACCATAACCGAGTAAATTGTGAAGCATTTTATCGTTAAAGCTATTCCAGAAAAGACCTGCTGATTCGCTTGAAACAATTGCAATTTTCAAAGTATTCTTTTGTTGTTTTTTTGCAACATCATTAGTGGCAAATAGATTTTTAGAGAAGGGTAACCTTAAATCCATCGTTCCCCAGTTATGTCCAGCATCTACAGCTGATGCTCGTAATGATCTTACTAAATTACACCTATTCTCAGAATTCAAAAAATTATGGTTTTTATGATTTATCACCATGATAATGGCCTGAAGATAATCCTGTTTAATTTGTTTAAACTGAGATGAGGATACGACCTTTAAATCATCAGTAGAAAGTAAATCTATCTTTTGCTCATTTAAAAGTTGAATATCTTTTTCAGGGCCTTCACTTTTAATAAAGTTTATTTCTGATGGTGCATCTGTTGGTAATTTTTTTATGCTTTTAAGAATAAGAATTTTTTTGTCAGCAGAGATAGTATCAATGTGATAGTCGCCTGTACCAATCCATTTACCATTTTTCTCTAAACCAACTGCAAAATAACTTGAGGATAGTGTCTGTAAAAAATGAGAAAATGGTTTAGCAAACTTAATCCTTATAGAACTTTTATTAATTAAGGACACCCCTCTGATGGTTTTGTCTTTTCCAGATATAAAATCATCAAACCCTTCAATATCTCCCATGGCCCATGCTATTTCTTTTTTTAATACCTGTGCCACTCTATTCAACATATTCACCACGTGATATGCATGCAAAGTAGTTCCATCAGAAAATCTTTTATCTTCTCTTATACGAATATCAATTGTTTTTCCATTATTGGTTATTGAATGAGAAGTGGCCAATACTGGACGTAAAGTATGTTCTGAAGAAAAATCATATAGTGTTTCAAATATCTGCCCACTTACGGTAGCAGTACTAATATCTAATATCTTTTGAGGATCGACTTTTTCAGGTAAAATCCTTAGAGGTACTCTTAATACGGCCCCATAAACTTGACTGATGGTCATAATAAAAATTACGACATAGACAGTTGATATTGTTTTTACTATTTTTAATAATGATTTCATATTTATATAAATGCTCCTTAATATTAATATGCTAACTTCTGTCTTTTTTCTTTTGCTCGAAAAGAATTTTGATAATAAAAAATTGAAATAATATAAATAACAAAGATTACAAATATAATTTCTAAAATTAGATAATTATTATTACTAACTTTCAAAACGAGATAAGATAATAATCCAGCAATCACTGTAAAAAACTCATTTATTGAATGAACATTGGCAATAATTTCTTCAGTAAAATTAGTTCTAACATATGTCATGAGCTGATCAATAGAGATACCATTAAACATTCCTGTGAAAATCAAAAAGAATACTAGGAGTGTTTTGCTAGTAGAAAAATATACAATCGCAAGAGATATTAAGGCCATTGTCGTAATGAGGACCCAACCATAATGACGCTCAAATATAGAGGAGAAATATTTTTTCTTAAAGATTACCCCATTTACAATTCCCCCAATAATTAATAGAACGTAAACAATACTAAGCTGTGATTCTGTTAGTCCAAAAGATTTCTGAGATAGACTTACTAATGATGAATTAAGGAGTATCACTACTAATCCAACGATAAATGAGCCCGTCATCAAGACATATCCTTTAAAGGACAGAAATTCTTTATATGGTATTTTGGAAATATTTTTTACTTTATGATCATTTATGTTTTCACCTTTTTCAGGAGAATTCGCAATTTCAGAGATGTTATTTTGATTGAATGATTTTAAATTTATATAAAATAAAATAAATCCAACAAGCGAGAGCAAAAGTGCTATGGCAAATGTGGTGGCATTAAGTAGAACACAAAGGATCGGTCCTGCGCTAATTCCTATTCCCCAGCTGATGATGGTAACCGTTCCAAAAGAAACTCGTGTTTCGTCAATCCATAGGTTATGAGAATAAGAACGTTGAATGATTCTAAAAATCGAATCACTTAGTCCTAATAATAAAGATAAAATTGAAACCGATACAATATTATTAATAGAAAAAATTAAAGCGGCCAAAGATCCAATATGAATCAAATAGGATAACGTTGCTTGATGGTGATATGATAATAAATGATTAAATCTAAAAGTGAGTGATGATCCTACTAATCTTCCCAGTTTTTCGAGTAAAACAAAAACTATACTGGATGATATGGCAGATGTTATGTCTGTCCTGGCCAATAAAACTAAAACTGCAACATAGGCAAGACCCTTTGATAAAGTAAACAATGCAAATCCTAACATCCCAGTTAAAAACATTGTTTTATTTTTTTTATTTTCTAAATGATTTTGAGTCATTTCAATCTCACTTTTAATATACTATTTTACCTATGCTATAATTATTTTTTTATTCTGCTAGAAGTAACTGCTTGTATTTGTCCCATTCAGCTATGATTTCCTTTAATGTTTCATCAAAGTCTGCAGTTCTCTCTTTTATTTCCTCGTAATTTCCTATTTTGTTCCTGTTCAAAGACTCTATTATTAATCCTTGTCGCCTAACTAATTTCTTCATATTGTGACGACAAGCTTGCTCCAGTTCAAAATTATTAATATCACTCATTGTAGTAATCCCTTATCACTTTGCTCTTCTTGCTTGGCCCGAACGTTAATATGGTAAAATGCCGTTTTAGACAAACCCAAAGTATCTCTAGACTTTTTGTGATTTTGATTAAATGTTTTAAGAGTTTCCCTAATTAAATCTAATTGGATCTTTTCTTCAAATGCCTTGATTCCAAATTTAAGAGCATAGTTTAATTGTTCTTCAGTTATAAATTTTTTCTTAACTCCTGATCTACTTTCATCTTTATTATCGACAATTTCCTTAGGTAAATTGTGTTCACTTATCAATCCATCTTCTTTGGAGGATAGCTCCTCTACTATACTTTTCAATTCTCTGATATTTCCTGGCCAAGCATATTCAAGCATCTTCTTCATGGCACTTTTATCAATAAACACTCTGCGTGAACATTTCTTTAAAAAGTGATTTATCAAGATAGGAATATCTTCCTGTCTTGAGCGTAGTGCGGGGATAGTTAATATAATTCCGTTGATTCTATAAAATAGATCTATTCTGAATTGATTTTCTTGAATTAATTTATAGATATTTTCACAGGTAGAAGAGATTAACCTGAAATTAGTTTTCACAGGATTAATTCCACCGACAGGATAAAATATTTTCTCTTCTAAACATTTTAATAATTTTTTTTGTACACTTAAAGGGATGGAAGTTATCTCATCTAAAAACAGAGTCCCACCATCAGCAACTTGTAGGAGACCTTTTTTATTTTTATCAGCTCCAGTAAAAGATCCTTTGATATGACCAAACAGCTCACTTTCTAGAAGAGTTTCAGGGATGGATGATACGTTAAGGGAGACAAAATTTTGATCGCTTCCTCCTCCCATTTTATGGATATATTCGGCAATTTTAGTTTTACCGACGCCTGTTTCTCCAAGAATTAAAATGGCCTTATCGCCAATCATTCTATTTTTAATACTCTTAATTTCGCTAATTAAACTTTGATTTTTTGTGATGTATTCAGTATCGAAAAATTCTGGAGAGATTTCTCCCCCCAAGTTATTTGATCTATCTTTTACTATCCATTCTATAGCATGTTCACATTGATCCTTAGTAAGATAGTGATTAACTCCTATCTTATAGGCCCGTTGAATGTACTCTTCCTTTTCACTATCAGTTAGCATGACTGAAAACATTCCCTTGGCCTTAGTCTGTTCTAAAATGCGAAATCCTTCGTCAACTCCGTGAAGATTTATATCTATGATGACTATGTCGAAATACCGACTCTGAATTAGATCACAGGCCCTGGTAGCATCATCCATTTCAGTTATTATGCCGTAACTTTCAATTAGCTCGACCACGTGCTTTCTGAAATACGCCTCATCTTCAATTATTAGAATTTTTAGTTTTGCACTCATCTTAATTCACCGTATCTAGCTTTGTTACTTAATATATATAGGTTTTAAAAGCAGAACCTATGTATCTTTTATCAGAACCCAAGTCAAGGGAATTATTTTAACCTTTGGAATAAATACGCATTCAAAATAGATCATATATTTTGTAACCGTTTGTAATTAAATGAAATCGTGATCATTCCTGATTTGTGTTGTTGGCATTTCAAAATTGGCACAAGCATTGCTCTATAGAACTTAGAAAACAGGTGTTGAATAGGTTACTGGCGCTTTCATCTCACAAATAGATGAGATGATTGAAAAAACAGTCGATAGCGTCACATCTTGAATAGAGATAATTAATAATATTTGTTTGACTAAAATTTTTGAAATGGAAATTTACTTAGAGAAAAATCCTCTCTCCTCTATATCGAATTACCGCTCTGAAATTTTAGTTAAGTTTAAACAGGTGGAAAAGAACACCATTTTATAAATTTTACCTTTTTGAGGAGTAACAATGAAAGATGTATTAACTAAAAGTGAAATTGTAGGAACAACAAAAAGTATTAACTGTTGCTGCGGAAAAGGCGGCCTTAACAACTAATTTAATGGGAGTAAATCAAAATGAAAGATGTAATCAAAGTTTGTGAACTAGAAAAAAGTGCTGGTGGAATTAACTGTTGCTGCGGAGTTGGCAGTAATAATTAGTTTCATTCAATTAAATTAAGAAGGAAGAGAAGTGTTTTATTACTCTTCCTTCTTTTTTTTTAAATTAACCCTGAGGTCATTTGTATGCAAGAATCAAAATATAATCAGTATATACCTTACGAAGATGGGCATTTGCTTTTTAACAGCGCCTCTCTCAACCTATCATTCGTCGATAATGAACATTTAAAAAAGATAAATGATAAACGATATTGTGATGGCCACGAAACTGAAATGAAAGATTTCTTGCAGGAGAGAGGTTTTATCGTCAATACAGATCATGACGAATTGAAGGAGGTCATAAACAAATATCAAAAATTAAGGGATGGGGCCGACAAGGAATTTGATATTTGTTTAGTAATGAATAATAGATGCAATTTACAATGTGTCTATTGCTACCAAGACCATTCTAAAAATACAGAAATAACCAATGAGATTTTAGGCAAGATTGCAACGACAATTAAAGATGAGATAGTCGATGCAAAAAAAATATTAATCCACTTTTTCGGTGGAGAACCTACTCTTAGCATGTCCAAAATTAAATATTTTGTAGAGTTGATCAAACAACATGAAATTAGCAATGTAGAGTACGCTATTACTACTAATGGATATGCAATAACTAAAGATAAAATTGAGCAACTAATAAGTGACAAGATAAACACTTATCAAATAACTATTGATGGAAATCCAGATATCCATAATAAGCAGAGGATAACTAAAGATGGAAGGGGAAGTTACTCTATAATCTTGAGTAACATAAAATTATTGTTAGATGCTGGCGCAGAGGTGGCGGTAAGAATTAACATCACAAAAAATAATTACAATAATCTTGATACTCTTTTAACGGAGTTGAAGGAACTTAAAAACAATAAAGGTAATGGTAAAATATCAATCGCACTGAATGAGGCGGTTGATTACTCAGACATACAAGATGACAATACGTTTTTTAGAGACAGGAAAGAATTTGCAGAGCATCTCCTGGAAGTTTATAAAAAGTTGGATGAGTATGGATTCCCGATCCCGTTTCCCTCTAGAGATAGCTTTTGCACTATGATGAGCAAGAATGGATTTGTTATTAATCCAGATGGTACATTCGGGCAATGTAGTGTCTCTCATGGAGAGGCATTAGGACATATCAATAATGGTTTTAAATCCGTTCAAGATAACAATGCTCGATTGGGAACTTGTGCTACTGAGAGAGAAGAATGCAAAAATTGCGATGCCCTTCCTTTTTGCTATGGTGGTTGTAAGTTGCTACGAGATATGAACAAGGATAGTTGCTCATTTTTTAAATATATAATTCCAGGGTTAATGCAATTTCATACCAAGAGGAAGAACAACAATGCAAAAACTAATTAACTTATACAAATTTGCTTTTAAGATGATTAACTACAAGAGGTATATGGCCGTCACCTATTTGCTTCTAACTATAGCGACGGGTCTGTCGGCGCTGGGATTTCCGTACATCGGTGGCCTCTTCGTTCAAAATATAAATGAAATATCTAGTAAGATGACTACTCCTTATTTGATCGCGCAAGATAAAACCATAATCATAATTTGCTCATTTGCCTTGCTCTATTTATTTCTTAATCTCCTGTACGAGCTATTTTCGGCCAAAATATGTGTGAATATAGAGAGAGAGATTTACGCTAAAGTTTTTAAAAAACTTTTTTCTTCGTCCAAAGAGCAGATGAAGAAGATGACTATTGGGGAGATACAAATAAAATTCTCTGAGCTAGATAAAATTTGTGACTATGCCAGATACTATGTCGATGCCCTTAGGGATGTATTGGTTGCTGCTTCCTGTATCGCTTATATTTATCTATTATCACAATATCTACTAGCGGTAACATGTATTCTACTCCTGACTCTGTTTTACTCCGAAGTTGTTAAGAGAAAGCAAAAAAAATATATTTTAAAATATCGTCAAGCGGCCGGAGAGCTCTCCTCGAAATATGTCTATAACATTAGCAAGTACAACGATATTTCAAATCTGCATGCCAATCAACGGATTATTGATGACAGCATCTCTACCTATGAGAATTTCTTAAAAGCTCTTTATGATAGGTTTTTATTTTTAATTATGGCCGGCAATTTAAAAAAGTTATTAACTTACTTAATCGTTGGCATTATCGGAGTATCGTCAATTCTCTTAATCAGCATGGGGCATGTGAGTTACTCCCATATAATAACATACTTTTTAATTTTAAATGTTTTCAAATCAACCATAGAAAGTATCACAAGTGTGATAGAGAAGCGTAATGAATTTGAATTGCAGCAGGAATATTTTGCAGATTTTATGAGCATAAGACCGGAAGAAACGGATCAGTCTAAAGCAATTACAGATATTGATAAAGTGGTTGTAAACAAAGTCTCTTTCTCCTATGAAGGTACTAAAAACATATTCAACAACTTCTCTCTAGAGTTAAGCAATTCCAATGTCCATGTGATAAAAGGTGGAAATGGAATTGGTAAATCCACTCTTTTCAATTTAATCAATGGTAGCTTAAGGGCCAATGATGGGGCCATCGTTGCTGGTAATGGTTCTAAACTAACCAGAAATGATGTTGTGACTATTCTTCCAGATGATCACTATTTCTATACAGGGGATATTCTAAGTGATTTAAAATTAATGACTGGAAAATCAGAAGAAGATATTGTAAAGGTCTTAGAGGATTTTCAGATTGATTACATTTCTTTAAATAAAAACAAAAAGAAGAATGCTGAACATCTATCTACTGGCCAAAGAAAGATATTATCAGTCATTAGGGGCGTACTACTAAGACCAAAAGTATTGCTCTTAGATGAGCCATTGGCAAATCTATCTCCTTATTATATTGATAAAATCCTAAATGCAGTAAAGGAGATAAAGGGCGTGGTCTGTATGATTAGTCATGATATCACTGATAGAATTTTATCTGACCCTACTTTTGTTGTACATGAGATCAAGAATAATGCTAAATAAATATGAGATTTAATTTTAGGAGCAAACATGAATATTTTAAAACTAATAATAATATTACTTTTTTCAATTACTAATGGAGTATCCGCTATGGAATCTATGATGGGAAATATATCGTTAAATGATCAAACATATAAATCTTTGAACATTATGGGAACGGCTAAACTTAATAATGTTATCATAGAAGAAGATTTAAAGGTTGTCGGCCCTTCTGAATTAAAAAATAATTGTAAAATCCAAGGAAGTGTTAACTTAATTGGACCGTTAAAGGCCACGGGAATAGTTATTAATTCTGGTAAGGTTGTTGGTCCATTTGAAGCGACCGATTTGAATGTAGAAAAAGAATTATTGCTAGTTGGTCCTGTTGAGTGCAAAAGATGTAAGTTTAATTCACAGTTAGTGATTACTGCTAAGAAATGTACATTTAAAGATTCCGAACTAGCCAGTCTCCTCGTTAAAGAAGATGGTGAAAAGAAAAAGCAGTATGTTTATTTAGAGGGAAAAACAGTGGTACACGGAGATGTTGTTGTTGAGCAAGCAGATGCAGAAGTTGTTGTTGAGAAGGGTGCTCGTGTAGAGGGCAAAATTATTAAAGGTAAAAAATAAAAATTCTATAATTTTTTAGCAAGGTCATCTTATCTGTTCATATATAGTTGGTTTCATAATATAATCATCTCATTATTCTATAAATAACAAAATCACAAGAGAGATGTTTATGTTGATCGAAGCTAATAATAATTATTGGACATCCACCTTTAGAAATAAAAATAGATCTACTACGGCATATATAATAGATGCCATAACCCAAGCACTTACCAAAAAAAGTTGTATTTGCGTTGTTGGTGGTGCCGAATACGTTATAAATAACAAGGTGGCGTATTCAGTCCTTAAATCTGTTTTACATACACGAAATTCCACATTGCTTATAAATTACACTGATCATGAAATAAATATTACTGACTCAGGTTTAGAATTAAACACAGATCATGATGTTTGGATGTTTAAAGAAAATTTCAACTCCGATACTGCCTATACAAAACTATCTTTGGAAACATTAGAAACAGCTTTAAGTAATTTAAAAACACAATGTGGTCTTCGAGTAATCGTTATTAATTCATTAATGGGTTTTTTAAAAACAAATGTTGGTTACGATTATGAAAAACATGAAGATAAAATAAAAGAAGTTTTATCTGCATTAAAGAATCTATTACAAAAATATAAGATGTCCGCCATTATAATTTCAAATTTTTCATATTCACCTGGATGGTGGGATAATTTTCAATTTTTTGATGTACCTTACTCACATATTTTACAAAGTATTATTGATTATGGGTTATTTACCTATAGGGTTGTTCATGTACCATTTGGAGAGAATTATCCAAGATTTGCATCTCCTCTTGCTTATAATTTAGTATTATATCGAGATTCATGGATGCCTCTCTGGGGAGCATTTGAAATTGATAGTAAAAAAACAAAAGTAGATAACACTTTCTTTTTGTAAATTAATATTTGGGGAAGGGAAAAAGCGGATACAGTTAAATTTCTGTATCCGCTTTTAATTTAATTCATCATCTATTTTTAATAGCGGCCTTCACTATTGAAAGCGGAGTTGGCTTCCAAAACCTATCAATCTCTATTGGTAAACCACCAACATTAATTTCTCGTAATTCTTGCAAAGAAAAGTATCCGATTTCATTTTCAAAAGCCGCAACTAATCCAAAGCATAAATCTTCCATCTGATCATATTCAGTGATATACCATTGGCACTTGCTAAGTGGATGAAACAATTTAGCATAGACTATTGGATCTTTATCAAACGCTGTGGCCCTTAATGGTGGGATCATGTTTTTAATTTTTTCTGGAATCATTCGTAATCTCCTTCTATAAGGTGTTAATAAGTTCCTGCTCTCTTTTTGAATCAATAGTTGTATAACGATTAAGATAGTTAAATCCGCTATGGCCAAGCCGTTCAATTGTCCATGCTTCTCCCATTTTTATTTTGCATTTGAATGCATGCATGTGACGCAAACGATGAGCATGAAGAGTTATTGTTCTTCCCAATCGTTTACTAGCTAATTCAGCAATGTTGTTTAGTATCTTTGCAGCTCCAACACGAGATAGTGCTCCTCCTTGATAATTGGTAAAGATCAGATCTCTTTCTCCTAACTTTCTAGATTGAACAAAATCTTGCAATAGTTTAGAGCATTCTTGAGAGATAAGAACATCTCTGACTTTGCCACCTTTGCAATAGACCCAGCACAAACGATTTTGATCTCCTCTGAAATTCCCCACACGCAATCCTAGTACTTCACTAATTCGTAATCCACTGGCATCGAGCAAACGAAGTAAAATATAATTTCGATAATGTTCTGTGGATTTATCGACAAGCTCTTCTGCAACTTTTTTTAATATTTCCCACTCATCGTCTTCAACTCTCTTTGGTGTTGATGCTGGCAATTGCAGTTGCTTTATATTTTTAGTGGGGTTGTGATCAACGATCTTCTCCTCTAATAAGAAATTTGCAAAACTTTTAAGAGAGGCAAACATTCGATTTATTGTGCTTGGAGAATATCCCTCTCTCTTTAGTTCTTCTATGAATTCACGTGTGTTGATTGGATGCCATTTACTAAAATCATCGTGTCCTTTGTTCTCACTGTAGTAATTCAAGAATTTTTTTAAATCATACTCCTTGCTCTTGATCGTTAAGGGAGACTGCCCCTCGACTGAAAAAATAAAATACTTTTTTATTAATTGGTGATCCCTTAAGTGGTTTACATAAGAGGTATTATGTAAACCTGTCGTTTCTTTTTCCATCTGTCGTTACTCCTTTTTTTGTTTTATTGATAATAATATTCATTCTCGTTGTTGTACTCACCCCGGTCTTGCGGGGACCATTTGTTTAGTGGGTACTTTGGCAAATTACCTGTCTTCATCAGACTCAGAAGATGTCCAATAGATGTGATGCTAATTCCGATCACTACCAAAACATTTCCAACAAACATTAATTTTTCCTGCGGCAAGAGCTCATTAAAATTTTTCAAATCATCTCCTTGGATAGTTGTTTCTATTACATAGTTCTTCTACCAAAAATTATTCGTTCTCTGCGCTTGTAACTTTATCTTTTCTATCCTCCAGTGGTTGCTGAACTTCCTTGTCTTCTGGAAAAAATATTTTTTGAAATTTATTTTTGTGGCAAAAACATATCGGAAAAACATCTGCATAAACTGCTTCTTCTAAATGGGCTGTTTGTCTCACCATTATTGTGCATTATGGTATAAGGATATATAAGGGCGGTTATTCTATCGTCTAAAATATTAATCGTGTTTAGGAGATGTATTTATTATGAGCAATGAGAACAGCTACATTAAGACGGAAAATGAAGAACAAAGTTTTAGCGACACTCTGATGAAGATAGGTAGTATCGCTGCCACCTCTTTTCTCACAGGATTGGTCTGGTCTATTGGGAACAATGCTGGAGCAAGCATTTACCAGAAGTGGATTGGAAACAATTCACAACAATCAGGGTTGCCACCACAACTAGGTTAACGAGTGTAATTAATCAATTAGGGAGGAGAAAAATCTCTTCCCTTTTTTATCACCACAATAAAGCAAGGAAATATAATATGCATATAGGTAGTAGAATTGAAAAACTGCGATTAGAAAAAGGAATTACAAGAAGACAGCTAAGCGAAATTCTTTCACTAAAATATCATATCATCAGAAACTTAGAGTACGGGGCCAAAGTCAAAAATTATGAAATAATTATTTCTGATATTGCTAACTATTTTCAAATTAATATTGATGATCTCTTTGAGGCGAGAGGCAGATCTCCTCCTGTAGGCGATGATTTAAAAGCTACTGCTAAAGAGATCAAACGATTGGCAGAAAAAATAATAAATAATCTGTAACAAAAATGTACTTTATTTACAGAATTTGTACATTCCCTTAACAAAATCTTTTTACATACAAAAGGTAATACCCGAGATGGTTCATGGAAATGAATTTATTCAAAACCATGAAGTACGTCGGGTATTTTTTAGATCGAGCATAAATGGTATTAATTCATCATCATGTATTAATTCACGATAATGATTCACTATACATTTTCTTTAAATTTAACCCGATAAATTTGCTGAGAGAGTTTGAAATTCAAGGGGTTGTTATATGTCTGATCCAAAATTGAAATTTAATGAAGTACTAAAAACTTTAATGGAAAAACACGAGCTGACTCAAAAACAATTAAGCTCGATGGTAGGAATTCCAGAATCAAATTTATCAACTTATCTAAGTGGAAGTTTTCCTCAAGACCCATTGGTAATCTACAAATGCGCGCGAGTATTTAGCGTTTCTTATTTTTATATTTTATTTGGAGAAGAAGAACTGACTGAAGAACAGCAGAAAATAAAACAACAAGTAGGAGAGCTTACTGCTGGAAAGTTTGAGTTGATCTTGAGGCCAATAAAAGAATAATTGAAAACAAAAGATCAATATTTATGATTAGGAGAAAAAATGAAACATACAAAAATGGCAACAGATCCAAATGAATTATTAAGAGAGGCAAAGGAAAAAACAAGAAAAGAATTAAAACGTCCGAACATACTAGTTTGTGGATATACAGGAACGGGGAAAACTTCTCTTATTCAATCAATATGTGGTAAGGCCATTGTTCCTGATAGTAAAATAGGGGCCGGTTGCCCATTAACAAAATTCTATGATAACTACGAATCCCCACTTATTAATTTTTACGATTCAAGAGGATTTGAAGCAGGCCAAACTGAAGAAGAATTCACTGATGGAACAAGTAAATTCATTCGTGATATCCAAGACAAACCCGATGTAGATCAACATATTCATATTGTATGGTATTGTATTCAAGGTTCTGGAGCAAGGGTAACTGATTGTGATATCAATCTTATCAAAAATATTTTTACAAATGTTATCGTGGTAATAACCAAGAGAGATATTACAAGAGATAATCAATTTGAGGCCATGAAGGATCGACTTTTATCGGCCGGAGTAAGTCCATCAAAAATAATCGCAGTATCAGATCAAAATCTTGAATCTCATAAAAAGCTTGTTGATCTTACATATGAAATGCTTCCCTCTGCCTACAAAGACGCCTTTATGTCAGCTCAAAATGTAAATCTTGAAAAAAAAGATGCCATTGCTCAAGTATGGATTCATGCTTCCGCTGCTTCTGCTGCTGCCGTAGGAGCAACTCCCATTCCTATCTCCGATGCATTTATAATATCTGGCATACAAGTAGCATTGCTTGTAAAGTTATGTCATTTATATAATTTTTTAGATGAATCAGTAAAAACGCCAATGATGATTCTTGCTACTGAACAAATTGGAATTTTGACTGCTGGTAGCCTTGTGAAATTCTTTCCAGCAATAGGTAGTTTCATACAGGCTACAGTAGCAGCTACGCTGACTGAAGCATTAGGACATCTTGCAAATAATTATTTAAAAGATTGTTTTATGGCTAGAGCTAAAAACGAGCCACTGCCAAAGATGTACGGTCATAACGAGATTAAGAAATGGATTTTAAACATAGGTGGGAATAACAAGTGAACATATTGATTGTAGGATACTCTGGCTCTGGAAAGACATCTTTGATACAGGCACTAACATCAAAAGACATTGTTAAAGACTCAAAGATCGCTCATGGCTATAGAGGCACAGAAGATTTCGAATCATTTACTATTGATGGTGTAACTTTTTGGGATTCAAGAGGCCTAGAAATGGGGGAAACGGAGGATGCCTACAGACAAAAAATAGGCGCATTTATTAGAGACAAATCTCAATCTGATGATTGCAATCAACATATTCATATTGTTTGGTATTGTATTTCCGGTGATCGCGCCAGAGTAACGCCATTAGATTTAAATTTAATAAAAAGTTTATCAGAATTCACTATTATAGTGGTTACAAAAAATGATCTTATAAAAAGAGAGCAGAGAAAAGACATCACTGAGGCCTTAATTTCGAATGGAATCAATGAAAAGTTGCTTGTCTACACATCATCTGTAAACTCGGCTGGATTAAAAACTCTTTTAAATAAATCCTTTAATATTCTTCCTGATGCCCATGCACAATCATTGAAACGATTACTTAATAGAAAAAAAGAAGAAATAGAAACACGTATTGAAAATGAAGTTGAAGATTTAATAATTTATGGAGCAGCTCGTGCATTTGCAATAGCTATGATCCCAATTCCACTGGCGGATCTTCCTTTGCTTGTTGCCAACGAAGCATACATGATTTGCGCAATTGGTGCTCAATATGGAATTGCAGTCACGAATAGCATGATTGCTACATTTCTTGGCACTCTTGGAGCATCCATTGCTGGAAAAGGAGCTGCATCTATGATCCCCTTCTTTAAGGCCCCTATCGCTGCTGGAATTACTTATGGGGTTGGTAAAGCGGCCCAGGCGTATTTTAAAAATGATATGAAAACAACAGAAAAAGAATTGAAACGAATTTTTAAATTAAATAAAAAATACAAACACAAAAATGCAGCATAAAGCTATTAATTGTTCCAAGTAAATTAGCAAATGCATACCACATCAGAAAAACCATTAGTCAATTATTGAATATAATTTTCTGGAGGGGGAGGACTTTTCCCCCGTTTCGGGGAGATCGTCTGTAAGCCACAAAACCAAGAAATATCTATTATCTTTAAGCATAGAGAGCGAGTGGACCATGATGAAATATGTCCTGAGATAATTTTTGGGAGGGAGGAATGGTCACCAAATTGGGTGACCTCTCCAAGTGGTCAGCAAACTAAGGAGTACGCTATCTCATTGAACATGGCAAAAGAGTTACCCTTGATGTTTTCATACTAAGTAGCCGACTTAACTACTAGTTAGGTCGGCTTTAAAATGAAAAAAGTTAAACATTTCATATGGGTGAAATATTTTTAAACCTACGAATAAAATCTATAGTAGTAAGGTCGTTTAAAATCACCTGCTATTTTTTGTCCAACGTATAGTTCTGAAATATTAATAAAGGGAGGTTGGAGATTGCAGGAACGTACTATAAAAAGGGAGTCAATCTTATCACCAATTTTGTCATAAAAAGGTAATTCATTATCAGTTATTGTACTGCCAGTTAGGGCGCTGCCAAGTGAGTTCATTTCTAAACATAACAGTATTGGTAACTCCATATCTATTCCCGATTTTCTGATAGTGACCAATGCTTCCTCTATTGTTTTATTTTCTACTTCAACTTTAGGACCTATTATTAAAAGATCGCAATTATTTCCATGACAATTGAGATAATCATCAACATTATTACCAATAACATTAAGGTTTATTGGAAGATTTGCACCACTGTTTTCAAAAGAAATACGATTTTTAGAACTACAGATAAGATGATAGATACGGTATTTTAAATCCAAATCCATATTAATCTTAGTGGGTGCAATTCCCAAATTTATAGCAAGCAATTCAGTCAAAAATTCATCTGGATGATAATAATCCATCCCCCCAATATGTACTGAATTGTTAGATTCCCGGATATAGTTTGAAACTATCCCGGAAATTAAAGGAGCAAATTCAACAGATGAACTAACTATTACATGCAAACCAGGTTGTGTAATAATTGGATAAATATCTTTAATCATTTTCCAAGATGCTTCTCTCAGCTCTTTTGAAATACCATCTTCGTTCATGCTACATACAATTTCAGATAATTCAGAATTATTAAAAAACATACATTACTCTCCTTAGTTAAGATAAAAAATATATAAAAACCTAGTTATTGTTTTTTTCGACTAAAATTCCATTTTTCAAAATATGAGTTCCTTTCTTTTGCCAGCGGAACATAAAATTTAAATCAACTTCAATGGTTACATCTGGACAATATATTTTCATCGAATTGACCATGATTTTTTTTATATTCTCGCTATGAAATTCCAAATCGGAAGCAAGAGACAAAGGTATTAAATTTTCATCGTGGATAAAATTAATCGCAGGATAATTGTTTTTTACTAACTGATACAAGGCCTCTTTAGCACCATCAGCGGCCAAACCTTGGAATGGATTGTTTTTAGATTGGCAGTAAGTGGTATTGACCCTTATTCTGCCCGAAGGTAAAATCACCCAATTAAAAATACGCATAAAGTTGCTACATAATTCAAAAGAACCTTCTCTTTTTTGTATGCTGTTTGTGAATTTATGTTTTAGTGGAAACGAAGTCCTTTCCAAAATTGTAAATGCCCATTCAATCTCTTCTTGAGTAAAATGTCTTGGATTAGTCTTGGTTGTTCTGTTTCCGGAAATAATTCCTTTAAAGACCCAGTATGAATATTCTCCTCTGGTAATTCTATCATCAAATCTACTTAAGAATCCTGTACATTTCTCGATCTCACTGCTGCTTTTTAAATACAAGTCAACTTCTGGATAAGTATTGAGCCACTCTTGCTTTAATTCAGTTGCCTCTCCCTCCGAAAGAAGCAGGTTGTAGTTGTTCTTAGCAAAACTGATAAATGCCTCTAATCCTAATCCTCCTGGTAAACCAAAATTACAGATCTTCGCTTTTTGTCTATCCTCTGATGAAACTTGGTCTATTGGCTTTCCTGTAATTTTCGAAGCGAAATAACTATGAAGATCAACGCCACTGTTTATCAATTCTAACATTTTACTGTACCCGAACTTCCAATAAGTAATTTGGGCCAATGTTCTTAATTCTATCTGTGAATAGTCGGCCGAAACTAAAACTGATCCCTCTGGTGCCTTTATGATAGAGCGAATTTTGAAATTTTCATTATCACGTGGCATATTCTGCATATTAGGAGAATAAGATGAGGACCGGCCAGTTGAAACTATGGGATTAAATTTGGGGTGAATCTTCTTTGAGTCCATCTTTAAAAAATCAAGTGTCTTCTTGTGCTCATTAAAGTCAATAAGTCCAGAGATGAATGGATCGAGGTGTCTGTGCTCGACAAGATCATCGTATTTGGCGGTGATCTTACCCTTGGGCGTACGAGGAAGTGCCAGAGAGTAGGTAGTTTCAATTTCTGCTAGCTTCTGTTGAGTTTTAGTAGCGGAACCACTTCCTGGTGCCCATCCCATTACTTTAAGGCCTTCAAGGGCCTCATTTCTAAGTTGAGTAAGCTGTCCTTTGACCTTCTCCTTTAGCTCCAAATCAATATCCATGCCGTTAAAACTTACCTGTGCTAAAGCATAGGAGGCACGCAATTGAAGATTATGAGAAAGGAGTAATTTTTCGTCTACACCATATTTTTTTGAAAGAGAGTTGCTCTTACTGATTAGCTTTTCGGTAATCAAAAAGGTAGCAATAGCATCTTGACCAGCATAGTTTAAGTACTCAACTGGAATTTCATCGTAGAGGACACTTCCATCAGCACGAAGAAACTGTCCAAAAGATTCACGAATTTTTTGGCCCTCTTTATCTACTACATCCTTTTCTAGCTTAACGTTTAAATACTTCATAGCAAGATAGTCCAAGCTCAATCGTGGTATCCAATCACCACCTTCGGCCAAAGCAATCAGTTGGCCTAGCAAAATAACATCAATAAGATTGCCGCTTTCAAGATAGCCAAAAACATTGATATTAGTGAATTTGCGAAGTACATTTAGATCGAAAGGGGCGTTCGCAAAATAAAGTGGAGAGGAATTGTGGATACTCATAAAAGCATCAGCCATATCTCTGGTAATGAAGTAGCCTTCAATACCATTAAATACTTGTTCAGTAACAAGATTTGGAATTTCCCCTTCTTTGCCCATAGTTGTTTCAGTGTCTAATGAAGATGGACCGATATTACCAACACTGGGACTCCAGAAAGTAAAAGGGTATGATTTATTATCAAATGATACATAAATTTTTTTCATAAAATTCTCGCAAAGTTAAAATTGTTGATCTCTTCATTGAAGTAGTTTTGTAGTTTCGGAACTCCGGATGTCCGGAACTATTTCCCTATGTCTTAAGTAAAATTTAATAAATATTTTTCATAAAAATCTTTTACATTTTATATACCTCCTATAGGAATAGTTCCGTTGTTCCGGAAAATGTTATAATCACTAATAAACACAAGGGTTTGCGTTCCCGGAACTCGCACTTTCATAGTTCCGGTGGGTTCCGCACTTCCGGTGATTCTTCAATGGTTTTTAATAAGTATTTGTTTGCGTTTGCGTTTTTATCTGCGACGGCAGTAAAAGTAATACTCTCACCATCTTTGCCCACAAATTGTCTTCCAATAAATCTCGATAGGAGGTTTGAGCATTTTATTGCCAATGATTTTCTATTTGAGTTGTCTAAAACATTTATGAATAACTTTTTAGCAACACATACGTCTGCAATTTCTGAGGCCGTATATGGAACATTTAATTGTAAAATAGTTATTAACTCCATGAAGTCTTGAATCAGATCATCTCTTTCTTCTGAAATATTTTCTAAATTGTTTAAAAAATTAGTGTACCCATTGACCTCTAATACTCCTCCTATTATGTGACCAAACTTAATGAACCGATGTCGTTTATCAGAGAGAGGTTTTCCAGCTTCACACCACTTGGCCCACATACCAAGGAATTCTGCTATTATCTGTTCACGATGCTCTAACACAGAGGAAGTAAAATCAGGATATTTCCAATTTTTTTTCTTAGGGTCTCCAATCAACTTCAGCTTTATAGGAATAGAGCGATCAATAATATCCTTGCAAACATTTCCTTCGTTGAGGGTAAAAAACACTTGAGTTGTATTTACCTGATTTAGTCCCTTGTTACTTCCTAATATTCGTAAACCGATTCTAGGTGAAGTTAATAAAACTTCCACTACTGGTGATGCAAGTGATTTGCTTTTAATATTATCAAAAAGTATGGTTTGTTTACCTGTTAACAAAATTGAAACAATTTGTTTTGTTAGCTCGTCGTCATCAATTTTAGATAGAGAAATAGGTGTTGTTTGCTCTCCTTCGAAAATGAGTGATTGGAAAAATGCTAAAAATGATTTGCCTAATCCTTGTTGGTTACCCAATATCAAGCAAGAAGGAATAGATCCTGGGTGATGATGTGAAATAAATCGAAACAAACAACTGGCAAGAAAATTTTCAAAACTTGCTTCGTCCTCCCAAGGCCAATCTAGAAGGAAACTTTTTATGATTGATTGATCGTTCTTTACTGGCTCAATATTTGTTCCTGCGTAGTAAGCCTTTTCCTCAACATTGTATCCTGGTGATAACCTCTCGTATTTTAGATTTAATATAGGAGCACGAGAAAAAACTTGAATATCCTTTATTCCAAACTGCCAAGGAGTGCTGGCAATTGATTTTGCAATTACTTCTGGTAAAGGGAGGTATCTTCGCTTTAACTCTTTTGTACCATCATCCTTTTCCTCTATATATTCGATATATGATTCACAAATATTTCTAGAGAAATAAGATTGAAATTCATGTCCCTTAATTAATTCTTTATATTGATCATCCTTAATAGCTACCAATACGTTTCCATGAGAGAAAAGGTGTTTGTAATTACTTACATGACTTTCTACATCTTTCAGTACCTCACAATACATTCTATCTGAATTTAATAAAATTCCATTTGTACCTAGCAATTCTCCATGTAAAATACTTCCTTTATGCTTCTTTGCTTTTTTTAATATTTTCTTTACAATTTTATCCCATTCCTTTTCTTTAAACTTAAATTTACTTTTTAATCTTTCAGCAATATTTTCAAGTTCCTCCTCTGGAAGAATTAAAAAATTTTCGAATGCAGCCACTATTTTATTTTCTGTAACTTCTATATCCTTTATATCCTTAAGAATTTTTAGTATTTTATATTCTGGATAAGGAAGTGCACTTGTCTTAATTACTTCCCAAGCTTTTATTCCTTCCTCACGTCCCCAATCATTAAAGTCACGCTTTCCTAGAGGTAATGTAAATGTTGGTGGAAAATCTTGACCAATATATACAACCCCTGTCCGCTCAGGGATTTCAGCTATTTTAACAGTAATGCCTAGCTCGTATAATTTAGCAGCATTATATAATGCTCCATTTTCACCTATGCCACTTGTCTCACGATCACCGACAACAATTACTGTTCTGTTTTTTAAAATGATACTCAATCTCTCAAACTGAGCTTTATTAAATTTTAATGTCACAGCAGATATAGTTGGAATGCTAAGTTGGAGTGCCATCAGTGCATCTGTCACTCCTTCAGCACCTAAAACAATATCAGTGTCACCTATAATCGAATCTTCACCGTAAATAATGTCGTTTTTTATAGATGGATGGGACATATCTGCTTTACTTCCATCTCCTGTTGCCAATTTAGTATATTTTGGTGCATCTTTATTAGGATGATGGTGAGTGATTCTTCCAATGAAATATTTGACATCACTCTTGAAAAAATATGGAAAAGTAATTCTATTTCCAAAAACTTCAACTGGACCATGTGTTCCCATATAAAATAATCCGGAGGACAAAACCATTTCCATTCGATGGCCTTGCTTAATCAAGTGATCGTAAAGATCTTGACCACTACAATAACCTATTTTGTACTTTTCTAAGGTGCTGGCGGTAAGACCATATCGTTGCAACATGAGAGCAGGAAACCACTCCTCTTCCATTCCAGTTTTATGGCAATAGCTGGCAGCATCAGTTAAAATAAGGGACATCTCTTTTGACTCTCTCTCTAGCTGTGATGCCTTTTCGATATCAATATCTTTTCCTGCTCTCTTAGCTGCTATCCTGACTGCTTCTGCAAAGGAACACTTCTCCAACAACATGATAAGGTTGAAAACATCACCGCTAGCTCCACAACTAAAACAATGGTACAACCCAACGTCATTTGAAATATGGAAACATTTCTGCCTCTCACTCACATGACCGGAAGGACAGTTGCCCCACATCTCGCATCCGTTATCAACACTAGCCAGCCAATTATAGTGAGCCAAAACTTTTTCGATTTTATTTTCTGGAGCATCTTTAATCTCCTTCAAAATAATTTTAAAACTCTTCATGATTATCCCTTGAAATTTAATTAATAAAATTTATCTGACACTCGTTGGTGCCTTGATTAAGATCTGTTTTTTAAAACTAATTTAGTGTGATCTACTGGAAGTTAATTTTGATTTTCATAAGTACCTCGCCTGCAAAAATTGTTGTTGTAGGCGAAGCTTGTTGATTTAAATAATTAGGAATGCTATATATAGAGTATATCTAAATTTACAAATGTACTTCTTCGCCTCAGATGGTTGTCTGCCCACCTGAGGCCATCTTCCCACATTTGTTATTTTGTAAATACTAATTTTACCGATAGAAAGCAGGTAGGTGAATATGTGTTTTAGATAGATTAATCTTTATAGATTACCTCTAAAGGTACCGCTATTTGTCTGTACTTTTTCTGGACAGATTTTTGTATGAGGTTGGGCACCTCCGTATTTGTTTGTGCGAAAAGTTTTCTTACCTTTTCATTAATTTCACTTTGTAAGTCCTTTACGCATCCAACCAGGGAGTTATATTTTAGAGAATAGCTGTATTCTTTTTGCTTTTTTTCTTTTAGTTCCACCTCTACTTGTTTGAATTCCTCTGGATATATATGTCTAATAATGTTTTCAATGGACGCCATTTTATCAGAGCGGCTAGCAAGAAAAGATAATAATCCGTGCTGTAGGTCCGTAAATGAATCTTCTACGTCTTTATAAAGTAATTTACAAATGTTCATTCTATTATGTATTGCTAGAATAGGATTCTCAATTTCAGATCTATATCTGAACATCAATTTTAAATTATATACTTCACATAATAGTTCTTGCAAAAATCTAGGTTGGTACTTAAGTTCATCCCACAATCTAGCAAATGAAAGTTTAAATTTTTCCTCAGGCAATACATCTATTTCTTCATAACCAATTTTATCATCTTTTAATGCCATCCATGTGGCATGAGAAAAAATACTTTTAAATCCCATTTTTTTTATTTTCCATGCTGAAGCATCAGCATTATCCATGATATAAATACATCTCTTTAGGATTATGGTACCATCTTCTCTTTTACAATCCGCAAATTTAAATCCACGTTCTTTAAGATTTTTACGAATATTATTTAAAATTGGCTCACATATTCTTCTTCTTGCCTCGAATAGCACTCTAAAAACCGGTGTAATTTCTATCGTCGCAAAAAAACACAGTATAAATAATCTCTGGTTTTCCAATGTTAAATTTAAATAGTCTTTCAAGTTTTGTGGAACAACTTGTCTACATAACCCATAAGTCTTTCCGACTTCATCTATTAATCTCAATCCTTTCTCAAACAGTAGTAACTGGGCAGATTGCTTGGACTGAGAAGCGACAAATCGAATATGGAAAAAGGCATCAAGATCCTTATGTATCCCACTTAAGCAGTTATCTTTCCATTGTTGCATTATACTCAAGTGTTCTCCGATAGAATCGGCCACCAATTTCCCAGATAGGGAGATTATTAAATTAATGATTTCGTCATCGAGATAAACTTGTGGTCTATCTAATTCAATCTGTTTTCTATCTGTTCGCTGTTTTTCTCTATCCATTATCTATCCGTTAAAAATCTATTCATGCTTAATTAAAATTTGTTAAATTGCTCCCTGCTCGATCAATTTGGAGCATTTTTAACACTAAAAGACAATTTAAGCAACATTAGGGGTATTTAGGGATATGAGGAAAAAGCTGAAAAAACTAAGAAAAATTCAATGGGGATCCGAATCTATGGATGTTTCCACTAAAACCATAAGACATTGGATAGCTGAAGGTAAGTTGTCTTCAACAAAAATAAACGGAGCGCGTCGTATATATGAAGATGAAATTATGAACCTTATAGAGCGCGGTCATAAAGAGAAGAATAAAAACACAAATGAAGAATCAGTAGATATAAAAAAAAATTAAAATAAATTTGATTATCAAACATTAATTAAATTAGCAGGAACACAGTGAGTGCTAGAAGGTATTTTTTTACCTTTTGATAAGGACAATAAAAGGTTTAGGAGCAAAAAATGACGAGATTACAATTAGGGCAGAAACTTATTGATTTGGAGAAGGAATATCTTGGAAAGGTTTTAACCATTGCTGAATCTTCTCTTTCTGAACCACAGTTTAAGGCCTTTAAAAAATTGGTAACTGATGAGTTTTATAATGGATTGATTATTGGAACTAAAGAGTTGCTGAATAAAGCAGAATTTTTAGAAAGTTATAAATAGTAGTAGACGCTTACAACATTTTCAGATGTGGCACTATTGCTCAATACTAATTTTAAGAAATAATTTCCTTCTCCACCAAAGAAATTTTCTCGGTGAGTTTCTTTGTGTGATGTTTGTGTACTCCTTTGTTGCATCCACTAAAACTACTTTTACTTAGTAAGGTTCTTTTCTCTATGATGAGGAATGCAGTTTTAGTGGATGTTTTTAAATAAAGGTTTTGAATGATTTAAAATATGAGTGTTGAAAATAACAAAATAAAGCTGGTTAATAAAAAAAGAAATGAGACAAGGTCGGGCTAGTGGCAACAAATGACAGTCTTTAAACAAAGGAGAGTTTGATATTTGTATAAAAATTACAATTGATAATTTCGAGTTAAAGGGATCATGTATTGATTTTAACGTACCAAGAGAAAGGGACATGGTTCAGATATTTGCAGTAGTGACAAAACTAGAAAAAAAGATGATTCGAATAAGGACCAAAGAAAGTATTAATTCAGTATTAAAGGAATCGAAACAGTACATTTAGTTCACTGTAATTTACACTTCTTTAGTCTTTGTTGTAGTAGTTGTGGTAGTCGCATCCACTGTAATTGCTTTTACTGGACATAGTAATTCAATTTAGTGGATGCCTTTTAATAACATTAATAATTTCAGGAGCGGTGTGAATAATGACAAAAGCAAAAGAAGATGAAGTAAAAATCTGTGCTATATACGGCAGAACGTCTGTAGCTGATGAAGTAGAAAATGGATCGTTGGAACAGCAGAAACAAATGGGAATAGCAACCGCCCAACGGTTGAGTGAATCTACAGGAATTGAACATAGGGTTGAGTACATTCTAATTGAAGATAGGGGCATTAGTGGTGGAACTACCAATCGTCCTAAATATCAACAGCTATTAAATTTAATTAGGACTCATTCCATTGATGCTATTTTTGCTAAAGAGATTTCTCGATTAAATAGGAATACTAAAGAGTTTTTTGAGTTAATAGAACTTTGTAATAGTAAAAATATCGCAATATATATAAGAGGACTTGATATAAATGCTCAATCTCCTATGGACAATATCCAGTATCAAATTCTTGCAGCAATGTTAGAGATAGATAAAGCAATGTTTGCTAAAAAAATTAAATCAGGGATTAGATCGACTATGCAAAATAATAAAAAAATATGTGGAGGTCCTGTAATTCTTGGATTTGATATTCACCCAAACAAGAAAGGTACTTGGATGGTCAATGAAGAGGAAAACAAAAAAGTTATTTTCATGATGAAGACCTTCAATGAAATCCTCTCCTATGAAAAGACCATTAAAAAAGCAAATGAGCATGGAATAAAAAATAAAAACGGATTTCCATTTTTAAAGGATGGTCTAAAACGACTACTTACTAATCGTAAGTACATTGGCAAATTAAATGTACCTGTAGATCCAGATATGCCAGCAAAAGAGGTAGATTTACCGTTTGGCGCAACAGTTCCAGTACAATTATTTAAAGATGTGCAAAAGAACGTACATTTAGTGAAAGAAAATAATTAGCACAAAACAATTAGCAACAGACGTTGTTAGCAGCAATAAAGTTACGGAACATTGAACGTACTTTTATGTTTCCGATTGTAGAAACAGAGTACTTGCAAATTAAAAAAAGAGAACAGACTAGGTCAGGGCGATATGCTGAAAAATGACAATTTTTGTAAAAAAGGAGTGCATTATGTTTGGATAAAATTTTAAAATTACCTCGGACTTCTGCAAAAATAAAGCACAGTAAGTTTTCCGAATTAGATGGTTGTAGTAGTACTTGTGGTTTACCTTCTATTGATAAAAATAAACAAAATTCCGTCAGCAGCAGCAATAATAACCACGATACTAATGCTACTGATACTAACAATGATCTTTGGAAAAGGCTATATGATCGTGATTTGAGTACTTCTGATTATTTGGAGATAGAAAACAATCTATTAGCATTTTTTAAAGTTTTAGAGGAAGAAGCAAAGAAAAATGGATAATGTAATTAAAATTAATGACCTTAGTAGATCTCCTCTTAAAGAGAAGTACTTTAATAAGGAGTTTAAACCTCAAACTAATTATGCTGTTTGTATGAGTAGGGTATCTACTAAGAAGCAGAAAGATTCTGGTCAATCAGATGATGCTCAATCAGAAAGAATTGCTGAATACACTAAGAAACAAAACTTGAATGTAGTTAGAGAATGGGATGTGGCGGAAACAGCGTTTAAGCATGATAAGAGGAAGAACTTCAAAGAAATGCTTGAATTTGTAAAAACAAATCCACATATTAAGCATATTATTTTTAGCCACCAGTCTCGTTCTAATCGCAATCGTGATTCTGCTAGAGAGCTAGATTGGTTAATTAGGCATAATGGAGTAGTTATTCATTGTGTGAGGGATAACTTAATTTTGCATGCTCAATCTCCTCTTGAAGATTGGCTACGTTGGGATATTTTTAATAATCTTAATGAAAAATCTAGCGAAGACCACAAAAAAAATGTTATGGATGGGACTATCAAACGCCTTGAGATGGGCCTCTTTCCAGGCAAAGCACCAGCAGGTTATAAAAATTTTCGTTTAGATAATGGTCTCAGTATTTTTGTTATAGATCAGGAACATGCCCCTTGGGTAAAATTGGCATTTGAAATGTTTGCTACAGGCCTCTACTCAATAGAACGCCTCACTAAACAACTGTTAAGTGAATTTAAAGCGAATAGACGACTAAGAGATATGAGTGGCCGATCAAAGCATATGGAAGAGATATTAAAAAATGAATTTTACTATGGCGACTTTGTCTATATTGATACTCTTTATCATGGCCACCCAGAATACCATCCACGATTAATTTCATATGACCTGTGGGCAAAAGCTCAAGATGCTTTTAAAAAGCGCGGCAAGAATAAAATGAGCAAATTGTTCTTGCCCTACATTGGTCTAATTCGTTGTGTGGGCAAGATATTGGATGAGAATGGCCAAGAGACAGATGAAGAGTGCGGATGCTCTCTTACAGGGGAAATAAAGTCCAAAAAGCTTAAGGATGGTACTATTACCCATTACAACTACTGGCACTGCTCTAACACCACTAGGAGGTGCTCCCAGCGAGATAAAGAGTTTATGTACGCTCGGAACCTGAAACCATACTACTCTCAGTCCCATCTAGAGGAGATGCTGGAGAAAATTTTTATTCCACTACATTTTACGGAAGAGGTTTGTAAATGGATGCAGGCGGTATTGTTAAAAGAGCATAAAAATAAATCAAAGGAAAATGAGATTCGCATCACCACCCTCAATCAAAGGCTCAGTAGGATCACTAAGTTTATAGGCCAGGCCTACGAAGATAAGTTGTTGGGAAATCTGCCAGAAGACATTTGGAAGAAAAATAACCGCGAGTGGATGCTGGAGCAGGAGCAAATTAAGCAAGAATTGGCCTCGATATGCGATGATAATCATGAATATATTGAGAAAGGGGCCCATCTCATCGAACTGGCCAGAAACACTATAAAAACATATAGATCGGCAAATTCTGAAACAAAAAGAAAATTAGTAGAAATTATCTCATCGAACCACATTCTCGTTAATGGAAGTATTGGATATGACTACAAAAAACCGTTTGATGTGCTGGCCAAAATGGATGATGTTGGAAAATGGTGGACAGTACAGGGATCGAGTGCGTTAAAAAATTATTTAATAATATTAACATTTTAGAATGATTCCAAGAGCTTGATGTCGAGTGGTATTTCTCCTTGTTTCATCATTTTTCCCGGTGATTCCTCAAACAAAATGTGCAAAGAATGTGCAAATCAAATTTTGATTTCAATTTTGAGTTTTAAATTTTGTATCGAGTTCTAACTCTAAAATATAATGGCCTTAAGGCCATACTTAACAACAACTGAAAAAACTTTTAAATTTTCAAACGGAGAAAAAATATTTATGAAAGCAATAATTGATCTTATAATCGGTTTCGTCTTTTTTATTTGTGCAAGTACTGGCGCAATTAAATTTTGCCAAGCTTTGGAGAAAGATTTGATTATCAAATTGAGCAAAGGATTACCGCCACTCACTACACTAACCAAGAAGATGACCAAAACTAAATACGATTGGGAGTAATCCTTTTATGATATAATATATTTCCCTTCTCTTATCGAACTAATTTGTCACACATAGTTTTCATTTCAAATAATGAAAAATCCATTTTTAAAATATGGCCATTTGGCCGCTAAAATATGAAATATCAG
>JADFZW010000040.1:33646-37028 GCA_015232355.1 Oligoflexia bacterium | reverse complement strand
TTGACATCGACAAAACCATCCGTCCCACCTTTTTTAGATAAAGTTTATTTCTTAAAAGGTAGATCAATTTGTTTTACTGTCAAAGTCGTTGAAAAATTATCCTGACAGAATCGGTGGATAGCAACAATGGCTTGTTGAGTATGCCCTATAAAGTTTACACTTCATTTCAGTAAATTTAATCAATGAAAATTATTTACACTACAGTAACTATAAGAAAAAAGAGATAAACAAATAAAAAAATAACTTTTTTTTGTTTTTGATTTGTAGACAATAAAACAAGGTTGATAATGAAAAATATATAAAATAAATTTAAGGTTACAAACAGAGAGTAAGAAAAAAAACAAAAGGGGGAATTTCATGAATCAAAATCAAATTAAAAGAAAAAACAAAACGAAGGTATGGTTATTAGTATGTAGTTTTGTTGCTCAAATTTTGTTATTAACTGCAACTGCTACAGTATACGCTAGTGATAAAGAAAAATTATTAGATCAATCAGAAGAAACATCAAATATTGATAATAAGATATCTAATCCAAAAGTAGAAGATGTATTAATGATGAAAAATTGTATTTCATATTATCATGAAAAAAATTTAAGATATAAAAAAAAGGTGAAAAACATAAATGCTGATCTTCTTAGTAAAGATACTACGAAAGCTTCTATTGGAGGTATAGGCGGAGGACTTGGGTTAATTGTGGGTGGAGCATGTTTTGGCGGTTTGATTGGAGGTCCAATTGGTGCAGGTATAACCACTGCGGTTATAGCTCCATTATCATTAACTTTCTTAGCTATAGGAACTGCTTCAGTGGCGATACCATCGATACACAAAACATCAGAGGGTAAAAGAATTTATCAGATTAGAAAGGCAGCAAATTTACTGATGATGGTGGAAACAGGAGAACCTCTTTACAGTAAAACTCAGATGAGACATATAAAGTTAAATGCGAAAGATCCTGTAAATCAATTAGATAATTTTATAAATACTGTTAAGAAAGATTTAAAACAGAGTTTGCCAAATTCATTGTCTTCTAAAATAAATAAATTTTTTAGTGTTAAAAAGAGTAAAAAAGATCCAACGCAATCATTGTTAGATAATGTAATGAGAGGAGACTTGACGCAAATTTTGAGTAATCAAAAAAATGAAGAGTTGAGAGAAATCATTGTAGAAATATTGAAAGTGGGAAATAGAATAGGGCGATTCTGTCCAGGTAATGATATGGATGAAAATAATGGAAAAAAATGGCATGAATATTTCAATTATAGCGATATAGTTAAAATAGTTGCAGATGATATTAGATCAAGATATGGTGTAAAGAAGAAATATAATCTGGAATTAAACTAATCTTATTTGTCCAACAATTATGTTTATTCGTATTTGTATTCTTAAGTATAGAAATTTTATTTAATCTCGAATTATTCCGATAAATAATTTATTCAAATAATATTAAAAAGGAATGCAAAATGAAAGCAATTTCTTGTGATAGCTATAGAATAAATTTACATAAAATAAATATATTTTTAATATTCTTAGTATCCTTGATTTGGCCAATTAATCTTTGTAGTGGTAGTGAAGTTAAAGGAAAACCACAACTTAAATTCTTAAACGATGCTTATCAACAATATGATCAACAAAAAGAGTGTGCTAGTGGAAAGCAAAAAGAAAAAGCTAGAGTACTTTCACATCGTAAAAGTTATGGCATAGAGATAATGGATCAGGGTAAGGTAAATTCTTGTTATGCGGCCGCCTCTGCTTATGTTTTAACAAAATTTCTTAAAGAGAGTGGATCATTAAAAAAAGAAGATGAATTAGAATTACTAGATATTTTAATGAAAGGTAACGATAGCGAAAGAATTTTGGACTATGGTAATCCTGCAAATTTATTAATAAGGTTACAAAGACAAAGAGCAGATGGTAGTCGTCCAACAATTAGTCTTACGAATAAGAATAGTTCTTCATATACCTACAAACAGTTTTCCCAATCACGTGTTAATACATTAAATAGCTATTATTTAAATAGAGATAATAGCAATGTTTTATGTTCAAATAGTTCAAGCACAGTATCTCCAATTGAAAGAGTACAACAAGAGTTGATAGATAATGTAAAGAATATTTTGTCTAAGCAAGAAGGTTCTAAAATTGATTTGGCCAAAGTTGAGAGTGAAGAAATTAGTAAAAAATTACAATCAGATGATAAAAGGGAGATAGTTCTTCCTCCATTTAATGTTTTTACAAACCCTATTCCTCGCTTCAATAAGGATGATTCTTTTTTTAAATTTTTTCATAATAACAAACATGGAGAAGTGGATATTGATAAAACTATTGGATTATTTAATGATCAATTAAAAAATGAAACATTTATTACTGTAAATCTATTTGGGAAAGGAGGTATTCCTGGAGAAGAAAGAGATATTGGCCATTATGTTACAATTACAGGAACTAAAAAAGTATGTTGTAAAAGTAATAACATATTTCAACCAGAAGTTTGTCAATACTTATGTAAAGTTTTAAATAGTGAAGGACAAAGTGGTAATGAAAAACATGGAGGATGGTTAAAATGTAAAGAACTTTTAGAATTAAGTAGTAACTACACATATATCTCTTCATGTGGTAAAGATAACGGTAAAGATAACAGTAAAGATAAGAGAAAAAAAACTAAGAATGAATGTAAAAATTATCCACAAGGTGATTCTTCTGTACAAACTATGCTCACTAATGCGGACTTAAAGGGACTAAATGATTTTATTGAAAATGAAGCAAAAACAAAAAAACAAAAGATTATGTTTATTGAAAAACAAATGAAACAAAATTTTAATGGAATGAAATATTTATTTGTTAATTTGATTAAAAATCAAGCAATGAGTGAATTTGATTATATTACCTCTAAATCAGAAAACCTCTCTTCTTCTACTAATAATAATCATAGTGAAGCGCTAAAACTTATAAGAAAAATATTTTCTGAGAAGATAGAAACGAATCCAGGAGGAGCACCTGCTTTTTTTAAAAATGTAGTAAAGGATATGCTTACTAATCCACAAGAATATGTTGCTTACAGAAAAAACGATATTAGCACTGCAGACTATTGGTTAGCGGATATGAATTTGTATAATGTAACTTCTAAGTTGATTAAAGAATATAATTTAAAAGTTGATGAATTTAAAGATATACCGATTCTACATGCAGGTTGTGATGTATTTACTATGATCGGTGATCCTAGTAAAGTTCCGCTAGATCATCTTCCTGTTTTGGTTAGATCTCCTGATAACAAAATATGGTCTGTAAAAGAGGAAAAAGGTGTTCGTGATATAAAAGAGATAAAAATATCATCAAATAAAGTAAATCCACTTACTGGTTGTAATTACTATTTGATGTCAGGAAATCCTGA
>JADFZW010000040.1:0-33547 GCA_015232355.1 Oligoflexia bacterium | reverse complement strand
CTCCTTTTTTTTAGCTGTACTTTTTTTAAATAAGAGATATTTTTCTGGAGAATTTGCCAAAACCTGTTCAAGCCAATTATTGTATATTTTATTACTAAGAATATTATCTTTATCCTCTGAACGCAAAATGCTTACGATATCTCCTGACAATACTAAAAGATCATTTTGTATCTTTGACCACTTCTTACTTGTATGATAATTTAATTGGTTAAATAATTCTAGATTGCCAGCAATCAGATTTCCATTTGCATTTATTATCCATGCTGAAGTAGAGGTGTTTAGAATTTTGCTTAAACTTTCAGCTTCTTGATTAGTAATAATTATTGCTTGGTCTTTTAATAATAAGATATTAAAAACATTTTTTTGTTGTAGAGATAATAGCTCGGTACTGTTTATGTTTCCGCTGCTATTGGTATTGCTGTCTAAGGTATGGATAAAATTTTCAGAGATAAATATCTTATCGGAAAATCCATTTTTAAATTGTTTATATTGTGTGGATTTCTTATGTCGCTTAGATTGTATAGATTGTATAGATTGCATAGATTGATTTTCATATTTTTCAAAGAAATCATTTAAAGCAATTACACTAGGATGTTGATCACTTCTCGAAATAGGTAAAGTTAGAGATGATAAATTTACATTACTACCCCATAACATTTCTTTAAAAATCAGAGAATCGTCAACTTGAATATTTGCTTGTTGTTTTACCTCTTGTTTTACTTCTTGTTGGACTTCAACTGTAGTCTCAACATTTTGTTTAACTGATATCTGTAAGTTACTGTTGCTATCTCCATTTCCATCTTCGGATCCAAGCGAAAGCATTTCGGTCAACAAATTGTCTAAATTTTTATTCAATATATTAATCATATCAAGTTCCATTTGTAAAATATCGACTTCCGATCTAAGATTTTCATTTTCAGTTTCATTTTCGCTACCGCTTTTGCTTTTATTTTTATCGCTAATCTTTTTTAAAATAATTTTTACTTTATTTAATAATTTATCTTTGATGTCTTCTAAAATCTTCTCCGTTGGGCGCATCTGTTCTATTTCTCTAAAAGAGTCGTAAGGAAAAAAATTCATATCCTCTATTAAAATATCTCTAAATTCAGTATATAAATTAATGTCTTTAAAAATGTCTGAATTACGATGGCGTTTATTATATATATACTTTCTAACTACATCATTTAATGCTTGAATGGTTGTGCGATAGTTATTATCTAAATCTCTTTTGGGGCCAGCTATCTTGGAATATTTAAATAAATCAACCATGGTTATTGGTCCATCATCTTTTTCGTTTTTTTGTAATTCATCACGAATTATTTGTGCACTTTTTTTGTTCAACAGACACAATACACTCTGATCTTTGATTAATCCACGCATACGCATAATTCCTTGAATTAAATCGGAGGTATTGATATTTCCATCAATAATGGCCAATGCCTTACTATCCTTTTTAAAAACAAAATTGGATGCTCTGGTTTGACTCTGATGAAATAGAGTGAATAACTCATTTTTTTTAAGTCCAACTTTAGATTTAATCTCTTCAGGATCAGTAGTTTTAAGGGCAATTATTTGATTATCTTTCAGACAAAATAATTCTCCATTTTGATTAAAAAATAATACCCCCTTGGTCTTAAAAGGAGGAGATTTACTTTTAAAGAATTTTAAAATATTTTTTGCCAATACTTGATGAGAAAGTTCATTATATTCTCCACTTATATCTAAGATCTGTCCAACTTCCAATAACTCATTTTTCTTATTTGTATAAAGATCACTCAGTAATTTTTCTATTTGTAAGCTTTGAACAATATGAACTTGATTTTTAGGATTACTAATTACTTTGTCTACAATTTTTCCCACTGAACCTTGATACTCATCTTGTGACTCCCTTAATTGAAGAGGTAAGGATGCAGGTGTAATTGTTCCTGACATTCCTTGAAAATTTTTAAAAGCATATAAAATATCATGGCCATTACCTTTAAATTGATTTGGATAATAGGAGACATCATGCAATTTTTTATCACGATAAAAATCAATTATAAAATCATTTCGAAGATTTAAATCTTCTAGCGTTTTTATTCGAGAACTATTTCCTATTTTTGAAAAAATATTTTTTACATCAATGAGTGTATTCTCATTTAGCTCCCAAATTTGATCTAAAGGAATTTTAAATAATTGTTGTAGATTTTTAATTAATTTTGAATCATTTATATTTTTGTATTCATTAGTAGATAAATCGTAGTCAACTCGCTTTTTTAAATAAGCAACAAAAGATTTAATATCAGAAGGGTTAATGCCATTAAAGAGTGCGCCGGATAAAGATTTAGCTAGCTTTTCTTGAACATTTGCAATTTCTGAATCTTTCATCGGTACACCTTTGCTAAAAGGTATAGCGATGCCATTTTCTAAACCGTAACTCTCCTCTATTTTTTCATTAAAGATTGATGGTAAAATTTTTGTTAAATAGTATTTGAATAATACAATCATGTCTGCTTTAGAGTATGCAGTATTATATTCATTATCAACTTTGTTTTGCTGATCTTGTTGATGTTGTTGATGTTGTTTGTGTAGTTCATGTAACCAAGTTGGAACTTTATCATTAGAATCTTTAGAATCTTTTTTACTACTTAAAATTCCTGTGACGTATTTTACAAATTGAGCACATCGATCTTGATCAAACCCAGTTGTTGATTTGAGACCGAAATCCTCATAGTCACAAAAAGCATAGGCCAAATTGTAGATAATGGCCTTCTTTACGATTGGAGATAATTGGTGAGCATTGCCATTTACTAATTGTAAACTTTTATTAATCTTACGGTTGTTGGCCAGGTAGTGCATAATTGAAGAGATTAAGTAAATATCCTTTTTGGATGCTAACTTTTTTGAAGATATGGCAGTATTAGATTCATGTTTTGGATGTAATAAATCATCAACCTCATCACCTACAACTACGCCTCTTTCTTTAAATAAATAGAGAATATTTTTTATGGTTTGATATTTTGTTAGCTCTTCCTTGTTGGATGTTTTCAAAGTTTCTTTATCTGTAAGATGTAATTTTTCTGCCAACAAATCACGATATTGTTGCATAAATAAAACCGATTCAGGAGAGATAATTATATACTCTTTTTGTTTTATAATGTTTAATAAGTTTTCTAATAAATAGGTTAGATGTGAGGAGGTTGTTTCGTTCGGAGTTGCTTGAAATTCAATAATATTTCCTTTTTGATTAAAAGCTTTTTTTGTATATTCTTTTACTCCTTGAGCACCAACAGATATTTGCGATTTAGGCATCATATAAACTGAGAGATGAAATCCATCTGCATGTTTTAAATTAGCAACTGTAGAGATTACCGAAGTCTTACCACTGCCACAGGATTCTTCAAATAAAAGATCATTGAAATCACCATTATCTTTTTGATTACACATTTTATTTAATAATGAAACTTGACGAGCTCTTAGTTGAAAATCGTTTTTCCATTCTAAAACTAAAAGAGCTGGATTTTTTGTATAATCATAAACTCTATTGTTTACAATTTCCTCTTTCAACTTCTGTGTAAACTCAGAGACAACAGTAGATTTGTTTTTTTCTAAAGCTACTTTTATTTTATCTAGAATGGGGATTATTCGATTATATTTTTGTAAATTAATAGAGACAAGAAGAAATTCAGCTGTTTTATGATATAAACGATCTATGTCAAGATTACTTAAGTGTTTATTAAAATTACGATAATCATTGTAATTTCCTTTAACAAAAAGAGCGATAGCATCTTCTAATTCTATTGTTTTATCTAAAGTGGAAGAATTCTTTCGTAAAAGATTTAAAATATCTAATGATATTAAATTTTTCTTTTCTTTTATTTGGATGATAGATTTATTTATATGCTCTTTGAATTTTAATAAATTATCCAAATTATTAAATTCTTCTTTAGGGTTATCTCCAAATAGAGCGGGAAATTCATATTCTTTGCTGGGAATTTTGCTATTTAATTTTTTTCCACTTACATATTCTTTTTGAAAAATTTCTAATTGTTGTAAAACATACTCTAATTTACCATTTTTATTTTCTTCTGTGAAATCAATGTCGCTATATTGTTCAAATTTACTGTTAACGTCAGGTAAAAAATTAGGAATAGCGAAATCAGATATATTTGGTGAATCAACATTATTAGAAATATTTTCTTTGTTAAAGGTAATCATTTGTTTTTTATCAGTGGTTATCCTTTTCTTTAATTCATCTTCAGCAATTTGATTTATCTCTTGTATATGTTTATCTTCAAATTTCGAAGAAGAACCAAATTTTTTATTTGTAGTAGTTAGTATATTTCTTTTTTCAGTTTGATCATTAACGACGCATCGATATTTTTTGAACTCTTTTTTTAAGTTATCGGCATAGGAAATATTATGAGTTAATAAAAACAACATTAATTCTACGGCCCAAAGATCTTCACGATTGGAATCATTATTTTTAATTAAGAGTAAATTTTCAAGATAAACTTTTAATTCATCTCTATGTTTATCATTTTTTGGTGCTTTTAAAACGATATTGTAAATATCGTCAAAATAAGTATTAAAGTCACTTAAATCTAATTGACTTAAGCTGTTCAAACTGAAATTAGATTTAAGATTAAGAGTAGAGTTATCTTTAAAAAATCGGTTATTAACGTTACAATGCCATTCCTCATGGTAATTATCTTCAATGTCAAGATTCATTCCTAATAAGTACTCTGAATATGGGACTAAGGTTTGATTTTTGGTTGGAACAATAATTTTATTGTTGTTGTATTTATAGGAAGAAAATCTTTTAATTAATTTTTTTTGTATTATTGATGTTTCTGGAGATATTTCTGAAAATGTTTCTTTGGATGTTCTTTGGCCTTTACCTAACAAAAAATTTAAATAAAAGAGTTGATTTCTTTCTGATGGTTCAAACTCACTGAAAGAATTTTTAAAAATCCTAAAGTAAAAACCATTGTTAAAATCATTTAATAAGTAATAGCGATCTACAATTTTTATAGAATTTTCTTTTAAAATATTTAACATTTCTGAAAATTCATTTTTGTTTTTTACTTGTTGAAATAGTTTGTATGCTACTTGAAAATATAATGAAACCGCTTGTGGGGACTGATTATTTTTAAATGTTGATAGGAATTTCAATGAGGCATTAATGTCTTCTTTAGTGGAAAGACGTTGATATAAAATTTTATCAATTGTGATTTTTGCTTTATCGTGCTGATGATGATTTATTTGAAATTCTGCCAATTTAAATTGCCGAGCAATGCTGTCGCCATCAAGATTGCCATCTTTATCCATTTTAAAAGGATAGATGTTTTCCTTTTCTGAAGTTAAGAGAATTTTTTCACCTTTGTTGTTTTGAAAGAGAGCAAAGTTTTCAAATGGTATGGCCGGATTTTTTATAGTTGCATCTTCTTGTAATACAAATTGCCTATCGTTTTCCAAAGCAATTTTTCCATCTGACCTTATAATTAATTTAAATTTATAATTATTTGCTACAATGTCTTTATCTCCAACTTGAAGTGTTGGAAAATGTATCACTTGCGTGCCATCATCTTCATTTGCTTTTTTACTCCAAATACAAGGATATTGTTTCTTAAAGATATTAAATGTATTCAGTTTTGAATGAGATATATTTATTTTTGCCAAACCAATAGTCCATTCACCCTTATCGGCCGGGAGCACACCATTTTGATACTCACTTATGCTATTACTTTCAGGATAATACCAATAGGTAGGAATATTTTTTTTATCTTTAATCGTAACTAAAAGAATAGGAGAATTTTGATTTAACATTTTATAGCTTTTGTATGGTAAAAGTGATTCATTGATGTTTTTCAAATTAACATTGTAAAGTATTTTTCCATCAATGGTGATTTCTTCTCTTTGAGTTTGTAATAAAGAATGTAATCCTAAGGTTAACTGGGGATAGTTACTTTCTGATATCGAAGATAAAGAATTGCTGTAAGAGCTGAAATAGTTTGGATATTTTCCATATATATTTTTTTCTTTAGAGATAGATACGGGTAACTTTATAGACTTAGAGATAAATTGAAAAAGTTCAGAAGGATTTTTTTTATTTAAAAAATTACCTAGTTGTCTATCAATATTAATAAAGCGTAAAAAGATATGTTCCAGCATAGGATCTCGATTACTAATAATATCTGGAAATCTAGAAAATAAGTTTTTAAGATGTTGAGACCAAACTAATACTTTGCTTAGATCATTTTCACTAAGATTTTTAAACTCTGTTTTTTGAATATAGCGATAAATTAAGGGAATTAATATATCTGCATCTTTTTTTTGGGGATCTCGATTGTTTGCTATTTGAAATTTGTTTTTAAAATGTTCTTCGATTTTATCTAATAAAAGAGTAAATGCTTTGCGATTATTTTTATCGTTTGATAAATGTACAACAACTCTCGAGAGAACTCTTGTTAAGAATGATAATGTTTGTTGATTACCTTCATTGATCGCCAAATCATAAATATTTTTTAAAAGCTCTAAGAGTTGTTTGTTAATTACATAATCAGCATTTAACATTTGAAATTGTATATTATTAAATAGCCCGATATAAAATATTTTTTGATAATCGGCCGTCAGTAATTTGGATCTAAAAGAATCAAAAAAACTAATTAATCGAGGAATAGTCATGCTGGGAATGGAAAATGCTACTTGCAGATCTTTTAATTCATCAGAGGATAAAAATGATGTTACTTGGTTTTGGGCCATAATTTGTGATTCATTCTTTGAAGTAAAGATGTTTTGGAAATCATTATCATTTTCAAAATTACTGAGATTGTACTTAATTATAGAGGATAAACTATAATCAGTTTGTTTTTCAGCAGAAGAATCGTAAATTCCATAGTATGGTTTATAAGATGCTTGATTGATTGTACCATTATTTTCATAATCAACATCCATTGACATTTTATATAGTCGATTATTAAAATTTTGATCCTCTTGTTTATCATCTGCCGATTGGATGGAATTTATAAATGAATAGAATCCACCAAGATAATTTATAGTCTTTACTTTTGCTAAAAAGGTATTGTCTTGAACAGGATTTGTTATTACATTTGATTTGATAAAATTAGATAATTTATCGTGATTAAAATTAAAGCTAAGTCCTGGTAAAAAAGACCAATTTAAGGGGTTACCTGTTTGTGTATGTCTTAAATCATATTCAATTCTAATTTTATCATAGAGGATAAAATCTGCTACCTTAGTTTTAGTAACATCGTTGATAATTGTATTATCTATAGTACCGTCAGTATTTAATTTAGAATAATCAAATAAAACTTTATCAGTAATGCCACATTGTTCATTTCTTTTTTTCACATAAGCTAAGAGTTTTTCTAAGTTATCTCTACCTTGCTTACTTTCTAGGTAAAAGCGTTTGTTTTTTGTAAGGTTAATAAATCCTTGTATATTTATAGAGTAATCTTTAAATTGAGGAATAATATTTCTTGCTAATTTTTCGCTAATTAGTGCTAATTTAAATGAACTAACCATGTATTCAGCTGAAAAGTTAATTCCCTTATTGTTATTTTTTCGTTTGCTATTTTTAAACAAATGACCAAACATTTTGTTTAAATCCATAAAACTCTTTATTATTTTAAAGCTTTCTTCAGCTGAAAATTGAGACCAAAAATTATCATTATCTGGAAATGGAAACTCTTCTATCATTTTTGTAATAGTGCTTTCGCTAGGAAAGTATTTTGAATCATGAAATGTAAGATTGGAAATAATGGAATTCATTTTGTGTTTATTCCAAACATTATGATCAGATTTAATCATAACATCAAATAATTCTGTAAAATTATGATCAAGTACTTGTTCATCATTTTCAATTATCTTTACTTTTGGAATTTCACTTGAAAAAGACACTTGTGGAGGATGAGTTTTTGTTTGTAAATCTTCGTTAGTGATTTCCTTTAAAAAGTCAGTTACATCTAGAATGGTTTGCTCGGCCCACCTTTTTTCTTCGCTACTAAAAATTTTTTTGCTAGAGGATGGATTACCTATACTAGTACCTTTATCTTGTAAAACTTGTGCTGATACTATTGTTTGAGAATATTTCTCACTAGCACGTTTTAAAAATTCGCTAAATATAAGCTTGTTTTTTTCACTAACAAAGTTATCTTCTTTTAAAAGTTGTAGACCATGTTGTAAAGCATGCCCATCACTTAATAGTTGATATCGAGAAAATGCACTAGGATTATCCTTTAAAATTGTATAAATAAAACCTTCAATTACACGAGCAGAGCAAGTTCCACTGTGCTGTCCTTTATGCCAATTTGTGCTTGGGATATTTTTTATATCTTTATTTGCTTGTAAAGAAGAAAAAATTAAATCATAAACATCTTGTGCTTGGTAATCTCTTCCTGAGCGGGTTCCGATTTTAATAAGATCAACAAATATCTTATCTTTCAGATCATTAAATTGAACATTACTATATTCAAGTGTAATATCTTTTTTCAGATCGTTAGTTATTTTCGTAGAATGATATTGGAGGCCATCACCAGTATTAATGATTTGTACTTTATATTTATTATCTTCTGTAGCAACAAAACGGACAATAAAGGCATGTCCTCCTGTTGAATTTTCAAAGCTTGCAGGCCAAATTAATCCTTGACCAATTTTTAATTTAGTTAATTTATTTTTAAAGTTTTTTATAACAGGAGTAAATTTATTTAAACTATTTACACTTTTTTTAGAAATTTTTAAAATAGAATTGTTTAATTTTATTGCATCTGTTAATTCCTCTTGAATAGCTTTAAATTTTGGATCTAAATTTTGATTAACATCTGTTGAAATTAAATGAGTGATTAAATTTTGATAGTATTGTAAGGTATTGGAAAATGTATTGCCTTCGAAGGATGTACCTTTGATATAGAAATCACCTAATACATTGGCCAAAAGATGATCTTTTCTTTCTGTTGAAATCTTATTAAATAAATCTACATCTAGTTTTTTTTTATCTATACATGATGTATAGTTACTGATGCGATTTTTGCTATCGGTAAAAGTTAATAGAATAAGATCTGACATCCCTTCAAGTAAAGTGTTAAATGTTTTATCATTAATTTTAATTTTTTTTGTTGGTTTTTCATTTTCTTTACTTTTATTTTTATCAATGCAAGTAAGTTCATCTGTTTCTGTTGTTTTTAATTTTTTAATTTTATTCTTATAAGAATCGCTAGTGATATATTCTCTAAAGCTATGACAAATGGCTGTTGCTAAATCGTCAGGAAGACGATCACACTTGATTAAATGTTCTTGTTTTCTTGCCAGCTGGAAACTTTTACAAAAACTACAACTAGTATAATTTTTAAATTGAGCACATTGATTAGCATCCTCTTGTTCTAGATCTATTCCAACTTTTATTCCCCTACAATAGTTAAAATCTAATGAATCTTGTGGATATATTTGGCAATTATCTTTAATTGCATTTTTTAGAATTTTATAAAAAGAAAAATCGAGAAGTTCATTTACTGCCTTTGGATTATCTAAAAATTCCGATCCTAAATCACTAATTAAATAATCTGGGTTAAACTCTTTTAGTATATATTGGCAACGTAATTTCCATTTTAAATTCGTTATGTCTTTGCATGAAGATAGTGCAACTGTGATATTTGCACAAAATGTGAACAATAAAATAATGCAAATGAAACAAATACTATATGATCTTTCTTGATTAAATTTATTTGATTGAGTTATTTGATTCACAAAAATTACCTGTTGATATAGTCAATAACTATAGTCTTCCACAAAATGATTAAGGGGCAGGAAGACTATACAATGTTTATCGGTATAAATTAAAAAATGTATATTGGAATAAGCAGGAAAATTATTGTGAATACAAACGCAAATATGAAAGTAAATATGAATGTGAAATTTAAATTAAATTTATTTAAAATTTATGAATCATTCTTTTCTACCGAATGCATGGCCAATTTGTTCATCTCTTTTAACAAGGAATTAATTTTTGTTTTTAATTCTTTTGCATGAACCAGTTCATTTACTTCTTCAAATTCTTCGAAGTTATCATAGTTGCTATTGCCATTACCATCAATCTTGTTTTGCAGTTTTTTTACTTCTGCTAATTTGCTAGTGATGTCTTTTAATATTCTTGAATCATCAACAATTATTTTCTTTTGATGAGCAATTGCTAGCTCTAAGTGGGTCATAGCTTCCATTAACTTTTTTATACTTCTTGAAAACTCTACTTCGAAGTCATCAATTTTTCCCATATAAATTACCTCTCCGTATTGTTCGTGAATAATAACAAAATAATCATTTTGCTTTGTCTATTATGAATTGGAAGCTGATTGTAACTTATATTTGAAATTAATCAAAATAATATTTATTTATTTGTTTATTTTAATTTATAAAAAGTTTTTGTTTTCTAATATTCTTTAATTATTTCGAATAGATAAACTTTTTGTTGCCTTAAAGAAAAAAAATAAATATAAATGCAAGTAAGTTTTGTGGAAAAAAAAGTGCCAACAAAAGTTGTCACTTTTGATATAAAATATATTACAAGGAGAGAATAGATGCGATCGAGGTTAAAGTTTTTAGTGGATTTTGATGGAGTTTGGACTGATATTAGTGGCCAAGCAAAATCTGTGGATGAGGCCAGAGTTGAACAACTCTCTATTATCAGTGGTATTGAAAGATCATTTATAGAGGATTGTTTACAATCAGTTCAGAAAAAAATAGCGCTTACACCGCATCTTTTTGGATGGCATAGTGATGGACGTATTAGTGCTTTTGCTGATGAAGATCCTTTCCTACTTCACAATGCAACAGTTGAAGGAATAGGGATTTTGGCCAATGAAGAGCAAAAGTGCTTACATTTAAAAAATCGATTAGAAGAAAAGGGCCATCATGATTTGGGTAAGCTTGGAAGTGATATCTTTCATATTGGTTGTAATCGTTATCTTGCTAATACAGGACACACCCCACTTGCGAATGCGATGTCTGCACTTCAAGAATTAACTGAAATAGTAGATGTTGTTATTTGTACTAATTTTACCACTGATTTAGTTGCTTCCACTCTTAAACGTCATGGTTTTCCTCTAGATGAGAATCAATTAAGTGTGAATTTTAATCGACTGAAGTTACGAGGATTAGCAAGAAAAAATATGTTAACTGCAGACCCTACTACCCGTCAGTCATTATTTGGTGATCGAATGATATGGATAGATCGCGGCCATTATAAAACAGCTTTACTCGAGGAAATTCCAGATGTGGTCGTGGGTGATGTCTTTTCCTTAGATTTAGCACTACCATTAGTATTACAACAAGAAGAGATATCTTTTAAAAATTTAAAAGCTTATTTGATGATTACTCCATTTACTCCATCTTGGTCAAAAAATCTTGCTACAAATAATGTAATTGCAAATTTAAAATCAATATCACATCCAAATGATTTAGTAATCATTGCAAAAGAGATGTTGAATAAAGAATTATTTTGTTAAAAATTTTACAATTTGATCAATAGATATTTCTAATAACTTGTCTTTTAACCTTTTTACAATTTCTGATTGATCATTATCAGAGCGTAAAATTAGCAACTCATCTATTCCTCGTTGTATTTCATTTTTTGTGTAATCGTAAATATCAATGCAATATTGAATATTATCACATTCACCATTTAGAGAACTTGTATCTATAGGTTTGCCAAATTTAATATAAAATTTTTGTGGTTTTGGAATTATTGTGGGACCAATTCCTTTTACAACAGGAAAAATATTTTCTTGTTTATACCCTATTGTTTTAAATAACCGACCTAATGGAGAGTTGTAAATCTCTTGATTGTCAATTAAAATATCATAGCATTCCTCTGGACCAACGGAAGATACAGGTATAATTGGACATTGATGTTTAATCGCCATGTGAGCAAAGCCGGATCGTTGTTTCCAAATCAGAGTATATTTTTCTCCTTTTAATTTAAATGCTTCTCTTGCTCCACCTGGAAATACCAATAAATATTGTTTTTCTTTCATCAAATATGAGCAATTAGCACGAGTACCATCAACAACACCTATACGATATAAAAAATCGCGCCAATATGGGATCTTATAATGATAGTGATCGGCCAAAATATTTAAAGCGATACCCTTACTTTCAAAAAGTTTTTTGGATAAACAAACGATATCTAATATGGCCATTAATGTATGATTGGCGACAAAGAGTACAGGTCCCTCTTTAGGAATATTTTCTAATCCTAAGAATGTTGGATTGCAAAGCCACTCCCATGGGGAGATCATTTTGAGCATCTCACGACGAAATTCGGGAGAAAGAGATTTTATTGCACTAATATCTGGTATTGAAAATTTTTCTTCATAATCAATTTTAGAGCGTCTCTCTTTCAGCATGAATAGTTGTTTTGAAGTATTATTTTGTGAGTTTTGGGATTTGTGATAATTGTGATGGTTGACAAAAGAGTTACTAAAGATTGTAGTATCTTTATTTTTATCTTTTTCGCTTTCTTTTACTTTTATTTGTTGTTCATATCTATATCTTGGACGAAATCTGGGTTTTAATACTCTAGCTACCATAATGTTACACCTTTTATACTTTTCACACTTTATTTTTTGATTAAAGAGAGTATGTGAATGACTATAGTCAACTAATCGGCAATGAAAATTTAAACTTTAGGAAACAAATAGAAAACAAATAGGTATGTTTACAATAAAAGAAATTTTATTTACCATTTTATGGATGACTATATTAGAAAATGCTGAAGGAAATTAATATTGAAAAATAAATCCATTTCTGGAATCTTTTTTTTCTTTACTGCAATTACCATTATTTTAATTTTTGTTTTAATTTTTAGTGATTTTTTTCCAAATGAAAATAAATTATTTGGTCATGATTATTCAATTCTTTCCTATTTTTTAAATTATGCTATTTGGATAAAACAAAATGGATGGTTTTCTTTACAATGGTTTTCTCCTTCTTTTTGTGCAGGAATTCCTGGTTTTGCTGATCCTCAAAATGAATTTTACTCTCTTCAAAATGTTTTTCTATATTATTTTGGACCTGTAAATGGTGTATTTGCACTATCTATCTTTTCATTAACAGTATCTCTAATATCGTCGTGTTTATTATTAAACAAAGTTTGTAATGTTTCTCTATGGACATCACTTCTTGGTGCTAACTTATTTGTATTTAATAGTTTTTTTATATCTAGATTAATTGTTGGACATCTTACTTATTTAAATTATCTTTTTATTCCATTTGTTCTCTATTGCATCTTTGGAATCAAAGATTTGTTAATCTCTATACTGTTGGTTGCGTTGGTTGTTACATACTTTATCTTTAGTGGATCTGTGTTTGTTGTAATATTGTCATTTGCTGTCTGTGTGTTTTTTGCTTTTTATTTTAATATTGATGTTAGATTTTCATTTAAAAATTCGATATTAAGAATTGCTAGTGGATTTTTTTTAGCAGTAATTTTTTCTTCTATGAAGTTAATTGCAGCCATTTCATATTATTCGAAATTTTCAAAAAGTTTTTATCCTATTCCGGGGATAAATTCTTTATTTAATAGTTTCCTTTATCCTCTTAAATTATTGATCTTTGTCCCTCCTGATTTTGCATTAAAAGATGAATGGAGTAATATTATATGGAGTATACAAAGGCACGAATTAGAATATCAGATGGGTATTATTCCCTTTTTTATTCTTGCTTTAGCGGGAGTTTGTTTTTTTTATAGGTATAGTAACAAAAAAAAATTAGATATAGAATTTAAGTTTAATCTGAAATCGTCTGCAATTTGGTCAATTATAGCAATTTTAATCTTACTTATAATTCCAGTTATTTTAAATTATCATAATGATATTTTATACCCATTTTTTAAAAAAATTCCCATTGTTAACCAATTAAGTGCACCTACACGTTGGTATGCCATTTATATTCCGATTATCATTTTTGTGGCCATAGATATTTCTAGAATACTTCCACGATTGTTTCACAATTCAAAGGTGCAAATTATTCTAATCAGTATCGTATGTATTAATTTTTATTTAAGTGATCGAGGCCATTATCAAAATGAAAAATATAAGGCAAATATTATTTTGAGTGCTTTTGCTGATCTTGATAATTTTGCTAAAAATCATTCCATTACAAACATTTTAATACCTGGTTTTTATAAGGAAAGGAAAGATTTGACCGCACTTTCTCTTCTTTTTCCTAACGAGCCTTTTATATACAAATATACTTCAACAATATGTTATGCTCCAATTTTTGGATATAGATTAGAAATTCTTCCTAAAATGAAAGTTAAAACAGGAAGTGTTTTTTTAGAAGAGAATGGTTTTCTTAACATTAACGATCCGAGATGCTATCTGTTTCCGCAAGAAAATAATTGCAAAGCAGGTGATAGATTTAAATTAACTGAACTAGATATTGTTAAAAACTTTGTTAATTACAAAGAAATTCCTTTTAAAATGAGCATTATGCAAATGATTGCAAATATAATTTCTCCAGCATCCATTGTTTTAGGATTAATGATATTATTAGGACGAATTTGCTATAAAAAAGCAATAAAAAAATTTCAAAGTAAATAGCTTTGATCATCAGAACCTAAAACTACAATTCTATCATCTCCAATTTCTCCAATCTCTTTGTAGAGAAGAGTTTGAAAGTTTGGTTTTAGATGACCGACAAAGATTGGAACATCTGCAGGCATTTTTTTGAGCTCTTCCTTTAATGTATTAGGAGTATGATGAAAACTATTATTGGCCACCTTTTGCATGAAATTTGGAAAGCTGATTTCAGTAAATATTGCCTTTAAATTTTTGTAACCTTTTGCTAATTCCCAAATTCGATCTGTAGGTCCTGTATCTTGAGTAAAAACAACGGCCTTATCTTTTTTTTCTACAATAAAACCCATGGCATTGCATGGATGATTTACTGGCACAGGCAATATTTTAAAATCTTCCAATTGAAATGCTTTCTCTGCGTGTGTACCATAAAAACGCATAGTAGGATTTTCTTTACTGGGTAGTTTACTAAAATCTGGCCAAATTATGTCGTTTATCAAATGTGTTGTAATAGCTTTTTTTACTTCATCATCAGCATAGACTTCAAAAGGTTTTGGCCTCTGACCAAAACAATTATCACACAAAAAAGCTATGTCTTTGATATGATCTAAATGTGAATGTGATAGTAGAATATAGTCAATTTTAACTTGTTCCTCTATCATAATTCCTTCTGCCACTGAACCAGCATCGATTAGAAGTTGTCCATCAATTAAATAAGATGTAACTTTAAAACCTGGTGAAACACCACCATGTCCACCGATAACTCTTACAATCATAATTTATCTCCATTCTCCATCAAAACATTCAGCACATTTTTTAGGCCATGAAATAATTGTAAAATAAATTTTATTTTTAATCAACTTTTGTGAATTTCTTATTAATTTAACCAACTTTTCTTTTCTGATCTTTAACTCCAACAGCACCACCAACTCCAGCACCAGCACCAGCACCTGCACCTGCATTAACTTCAATAACAGTATTTTGCTTTTCATTAGCATCATCTTCTAATTTCGTTACTGGTTCAAAATCTCTTTCATTTTCTTTATACATATGAGATTTTTTAAAAACACTCTCAAAAGCATCCACTACTTCTTCTGAAAATTGTCTGCCTCGATATTGAACAATTTCCCTATATGCTCGCATAGGAGGTAGTCCTTTACGATATGGTCGATCACTTATAATAGCATCAAAAGTGTCGGCCACTGATATTATTTGTGCCAAGATGGAAATATCATTTCCCTTTATACCGTAGGGATATCCTTTACCATCTGGTCTTTCATGATGAAAACGGATACCATCAACAACAGTTTTTAATCCTTCAATGTTACCTATAATTTCATGGCCCAAACGAGGATGTTCTTTCATTACATCAAACTCCTCTTTACTCAAGGGGGCCCTCTTTTTCAAAATATTATCATCTATTCCGATTTTTCCAACATCATGGAGAACGCCTGCTAATCGAAGATCATCCAATTCTTTTTTAGATAGATTCATTTCTCTACCAATTACTTCAGAAAAGTGAGCAACTCTTTTAGTGTGTCCTCCGGTATAACGATCCTTTTTATCTATGGCCATAGCAAATGCATTTGATAATTGGAACAATTGTTTTTTTGCTTTTTCAACAGCAGAAACATACTGTAGTATAATACTCATTTGATTAGATACAGTTTGTATAAATTGAATATCTTCTTTGTTAAAACTACCTTTAGTGGAATTTATTGCCTGAATAATTCCCAACAACTCACCTTCCACAACTAGAGGTGCAAGTAGCATATCTCTATATTTTATAGCTTGTGTTTCGTCTTCAAATTCACTTTTTTTGTTGCGTGAATCGGTAGTGACATCCGGAATATGTAATATGGCCATATAGTAGGCGCATGCTCCTGGAATAGATTCCTCATCAATCTTATAGCTTACTCGCAATTTATCCCGATCTCCACCTCGATCGTTACTTACAGTTTTAATCTCATAAAATACTTCTTGCTTTTCTTTATCCACTCTATAAATTTTAACATTTTCACATTCAATTAATTCCTTTAATTTTGCTACCCCTTTCTTATAGACTTCTTTATCTGCTCTCTTTGCTTGAGCGGCAGAGCTGATAATTTCACTAAATTTAACTAAGTTGTTGTAGCGTTTTATTTTAGTGTTTAAGGTGAAGATAACTGATTCCCGATCCTCTTGTTCATCTTGAAGAATTTGAATGTTTTTTTTTAACATTTGAATTTGTGTTTCTTTTTTGTTGTTTTTCATAACACTGAGCTTTTTTAAAAAAATAATTAATAGTTAATAATTTTTAATTTATAATTCCAGCACAATGTTTTATCGGATTTTGAGTGTAGATACTTAATGGCGATTTATGCTTTACGCTTAGGTTTATGTTACTTACTAACGATGTTTAATTTTTGATATATTTCTTTACTGTTTTTATCTAGAATTTGCCCTAGTAATTTTGCTAGTAATTTTTTCTTTGCTCCTACCTTAATAATTTCTTCTGCCAGAATAACAAGTTCTTGATCTGTTTGATTGGTTTTTCCAAGGTTGGCAGTTTCTTCATCAATATTTAATAAAATACAAAATTCACCTTTTAAAATAATACTCTCTTTTATTTCAGACCATTCGTTTATATTAAAGCGGTAAACGCTTTCAAATTTTTTTGTTAGTTCTCTGCAAATCGCAAATCTTGTAGAATTGTTACTTCTTGATTTACTAAATAATTTTGTGACTAAAAGATCGACTGTTTCAATCAATCTTTTTGGTGATTCAAAAAATATACTAGTGCCACTTGTTCTCTCCAAAATTTTTATAATTTTTTCTTGTTTAGAGTTTTCTCGAGGGAAAAAGCCGAAAAAGTGAAATGGATATGGAGGCAATCCTGATAACTCTAATCCAATTATTAAAGAGCTTACTCCCGGTATTGATTTTAATTGGATATCATTTTTAAGTGCTTGCTCTATTAGTGGATATGCTGGATCAGATATAATAGGACTACCGGCATCTGAAACCAGATAGATATCATTTCCCTCTTTTAAGAGTGAAATGATTTTGTCAATTTTCATTTTTTCAGAGTAATCGTGAAAGGAGATAATTTTTTTTCTAATGCTTTCATGGGAAAATGTTAAAGGTGAGGATGTTGTGGAAACTCTTTTTAATAATTCAGCAAATACTCTAGTATCTTCAACTACAAAATACTCTCCGCTATTCAATGCGTGTAGAGCTTTCAGAGTTAGATCATTTACATTTCCAATATCCACACTTAATAAGTAAAGTATTCCGAACATATTTTTACCTTCGTTTTAAATTTTTTCTATCATGATAAAATTAAATTAAGTTAAATTGTATTAAATAAACAAAAATATCCACAAAGTACCCATTTTCGAAGGAGTGTTTATTATGTCTATGAAGGCCATCGTACGCACTGATGTCAGTGGTAATATAATCATACAAATGAATGGGGGCCTAGATTACGAAACAAACATCCCTCTTAAAAATGAATTACTCTCATTAATAAAACAATACCCTTCTTCAACTATAACGCTGGACTTTTATAATGTAGATTTTGTTGGTTCATCGGGAATAAATTACTTTGTAGAAATGGTTAATACATTAAACCAAAAGAATCTAATATTAAAATTAACAAACGTTAAGCAGGAATTTATAAAAGTTTTCAAACTTTATCAAATGAGTAACATTGAATCAATTGTTGAAGATATAAATAGAATAAGAATTAAAGAAATCGGTCAAAATATTTTGAATGAGTGATGAGTGATGAGTGATTACTAATTACTAATATAATATAATCTTGAAATAAATTAAATCTTAGAATCTATAATTAATAAGATCGACATAGATCAAATCGTTAGTTTTGTTTTTAAGTCTGAAATCATATTTTCGTTCTCGATTTATCTGGTCCATTAGTCTTAATTCATCCATCATAAGATAAGGATTCCATCTTTTTGCTTGGCCACCACCTCCGATACCACCACCGCCGTTACCAACACCACCACTGTCACCTCCACTATAATCAGAGTTATCATCATATGGAGAGCTAATTCCTGGTTGTCTGGTGTAATAGTGTGAAGCTAGAATGTAACCACCAAAGATAAGACCTGCATATAAACCAAGTGATGCTCCTATGGCCACCGCTCTAAATTTAGTTCCATATGCCATCGTTGCGAGCCCAAGAAGCGCACCACCTACAGTTCCATATGTGGCCATGGATAAAATAACCTTGGCCCTAGGATCCATTTCCGCCTTGGATTCTCGGATAGATGAAAAAAAGCAAAAAATGCAAATGATGAATAAAGATATTTTAAAGTACTTCATATCTTTAAGGTTAAATAAGCTTTAACTATTTGGCAAAAGAATTTGGCAAAAGAATCTTTTCAGTTGAGTTGGGTCTTTTCCTTATCAGATGTTAGACATGCAGATTCAAAAGTAAAATAGACGGGAATTGAAAGGATTTGCGAAAGCAGATTAATTGATCTTTTTATTCTGTGATACTGTTTTTTGCTTAAATTGCTTCCACTCTTCACCTCTACTAACTGTGCACTTTTCTCTCCCCTCCTATTTATATTCATTCTACAAAAATCTACCTGTCCACATCCATATTCATGTAAAACCAAAGGAGAAACTAAAATGGGAATTCCTTGTTGATGAAAAGATTTGGAGAAAACTCTCTCAATTTCTTCTCCAGTTTTAATTTTAAAATTCCTATCAGAACTCATATCAAAATTCCCTTATAAATTCTTTTACACCAATAAAAGTTTTTCGATGATATGGAGTTGGTCCTAATTCTTGGATTATTTGTTTATGTTTTTTAGTCGGATAACCAGCGTGTTTTTCAAAACCATACAGAGGATGTTTCTTTGATAGTTTTACCATCAGATTGTCTCTGTATTCTTTGGCCAAGATGGAGGCAAGTGCAATTAGAAGTGATTTTTGATCACCCTTTATTATTGGAATCTCGGTTAGATTAACGTTAGCTGATGCATTTATTTTGTTGTTACCATCGATTAGTAACAAGATATCCTCAATATTTTTATCAATGTGTGGATGAAATGAACGATTCATTGCTAGAATGGATGCTCTTAAAATATTAATATTATCTATCTCTTGAACAGATGCTTCTGATATTGAAAAGTGCATTTTAACATCAGGGTAGGAGAGGAGAGGGATATCGTAAAGAGAATTAGAATCAATATCAATATCAACATTAATATCAATACCAATTTCTTTTAATATCGAAGCTCGTTTATTTGCAGTTAACTTTTTGGAATCAGTTACTCCCAATTCCATCATTTTGGTAAAGATTTTATTTAAATTACATTGATGATCATCGGTAGCGATTGTGAGGGATGAAATTTTTAATGAAACAGTTGCGGCCACAACTGGGCCAGCAAGAGGTCCTCTTCCAACTTCATCAACACCCGCAATAATGAATGACTTATTTTTTTTAGATGTCAGATGATTAGCTAAGATCTCTTCATCAAAAAAATCCAAATTACTAATCTCTGCTATAATCGATTGCGATTCTTGCTTGTTTACCTGTTCTCTCTCTTAAGTAGTAGTGTTTTGCTCTTCTAGATTTTCCCTTCTCCTTAAGATCAATTTTCACAACACTTGGTGAATAGAATGGAAAAACTCTTTCAACACCAATTCCACCGCTCATCTTTCTCACTCGGAAGTGCCCATTTAAATGGCCCTTACGTCTTATGGCGATACAGATTCCTTGAAATAACTGAATTCTACTCTTATTTCCACCATCTTCCTCAATCTTAACATGGACGATTAAAGTATCACCTGCCCGAAAATCTGGAAAAGATTTAGGAATAGGACTCTTATCCATATACTCTTTATTTACAACTTCTACTAAATTCATAAAATACCCCTTCTATCATCTAGTATCAAAAATCAATAGCATTATATACTAACTCATACGTAACAAATTTTAAACTTAAAATCATTTAAAAATTTTTTAATTTTAATCAATACTTTTAATACTTCTGCAAGCATTGCGAAGAAGTTCACAATAGATTGCAACTGCTGACCGTACGGATAGATGATTATAACCATCCGGGGCAAATCCATTTATTGGAGTTAACGAACCATCAGTCTCAGCAATCATTCTATCGAGTAAACCATATCCGGTACCAAACAATAATAATAGCGACCTATTGTCAAGATTGATTTTATTAATCAACGATTGCGGAGTAAATAGGTTTTCTCCTTTTAAATTTGCACCAGTTGTAACTACAAATGGTTTTTCCCCCTCAATTTGAGTAACTCGCTCTATCAACTCTTCAAAACTTTTTGCAACATCCACTCTGGATAAAGCATCAAAGCGATATGGATTATATTGATTTGCCTGATCCTTTTCCCAATATCCTAATACGCGATTTAAAAGTTTAGTTTGTGCTTCAACTGGCGTCACAATAAAATATTTTTTTATATCGAAGGTTCTTCCAGTTCTGGCAATATCGTGGATATCTAAGTTAGTCACTGAAGTGACAACTTCTTGTTCAAATTTATTTCTTACAGGACCGTGGATGAGTCCCAAATAAAAATTTTTAATCACAAAGACTCATCTCCATCATTTTCATTATCACCATTATCTCCATTACATCCATTTTTATCCAAGTACTTCTGATAAAGATCTGGACGTAATTTTTTTGTAAGTTTTTTAGCAATATCTAAACGATATTTTTTCATCTCAGCGTGATGTCCTGACAAATATATGTCTGGAACTTCTTTTCCTAAAAATGTTCTTGGCCTTGTGTACTGAGGTGCTTCTAGAAGCATATTTTCAAAGGACTCTTCCTCTATGCTAAGAGAATTTCCAAGTGCTCCTGGGATTTGTCGGATTACAGAATCTAAAATTGATAATATTGCAATCTCTCCACCTGAAAGTACGTAATCACCAACTGAGATCTCTTCATCCACAAACATCTCTATAAATCTTTCATCGATACCCTCATAGCGTCCGGCCACAAAGACTAAATCTCTTTGTAGTATTTGTTCACGGGCCAACACTTTGGCGTATTGATTATCAAATTTTTTTCCTTTGGGAGATGGATATATTATCAGTGGAGCTGGTTTGTTATTATTATTATTATTGTTATTATTAAAATTGTTTAAATTAAAATTTGTAAGTTCACTCTCTGGAATTTTTGATTTTAATTTTGAATCTAAATCATATCCACCGGGAATGAAGACACCTTCAATCAAGCATCTACTTAAAACATCAAAACGCATGATAAGACCTGCACCACCGCCAAATGGATAATCATCAACACTTCCATAGGAGTTGTTGGCCCATTTACGAATCTGAACTATATTGATTTTTATTTTGGTAGAGGAATTTTCATTTTGAAGAAAACGAGAGATCACACCTGAATTTAAGAAGGCATCGAAGTACTCGGGAAAGAGAGTAAGTATCCAAATATTCATATTGCTGTTATTCGTTTTGTTGTTCGTTTTCTAAATACACTGGAACTTCTATCTCTAATATGGAGTTTGAAATGTCAATCTTTGTAAAAAAAAGTTCAATAAATGGAAGTTCTAAAACGCTATTTGAAATTTCATTTCGAATAACTGCAACTTCTTGTGCTCCATTAGAATAGAATTCAGTAACTGTTCCCACATATTGTTTTGTTTTATTATCTAAAACTGATGCTCCTACAATATCTGCACAGTAGTAGACACTTTTTTCAGAAATGTTTGGGAAATACTTACGATCAACTCTCATTTCAAAGGGAAAGAGTTTTGTTATATCCTCTATTTTGTCTATTCCTTCTAGGTGACCAATACTTTTATTTGGATTTGCGAGGATGATACTTGAGAGGGTATATTTTACTCCACTAGATGATAATTCACTCTTATCACTTAAAGGGAATAGATGAACTTCAATTTGCTTTCGCAAAATGCTTTCTTTGTTGTTATGGTTATAAAGATTTAATATGAAATGACCTTTAAGACCATGTGTCTTTGATGATCTTCCTATCGGAATTATTTTTGAGGTCATAATTTGTTAGATTGATCTATTCTACGATCTCTAAGACTGATCTCTTTTTTAATTTGGTTGATGCTGCGTTTAGAATTGTTCTTAGTGCACGTGCAGTACGACCCTGCTTACCAATAACTTTTCCAAGATCAGACTTATCAACTTTTAATTCAATAACGGTAGTCTGCTCACCTTGAATCTCATGCACTTCAACTGACTCTGGCATGTCGACTAAAGCTTTGCTAACACCCTCAATTAGATCTTTTAACTCGCTCATAACACCCACTCTGTTTAAAATTACTAAATTCTAAAAGTAACGGTTTATAAAACAAACAAAATTATATTATAAGTTTATTTGAATTTTATGTTTTTTCAATAAAGATTTTACAGTATCAGAAAGAATTGCACCTTTTTCAATCCATTTATTCAATGCTTCAACCTTCACTTGTCGTAATACTTCTTTTCCTATTGGATCGTACTGGCCTAATCTCTCTAGAAATCTACCATCTCTTGGGGAATCAACATCAGTTGCAACTATTGTATACACCGGTCTCTTGTTTCGCCCTTTGCGGGCCAATCTAATTTTAACCATAAAATAAAAACTCCTAGAATCAAATCAAAACAAATCAAATTTAAAATACTAAATTACTTTGTAGAAAAATTTATAGAAATAGATCCACGATAGATTATGATTAATTCATCGATCCCTATAAGTCAAAAGTAAAAATTAAAAATATCCTCCTCCCCATGGACCACGACGCTTGCCTTTCTTTTTCATTTTACCACTCGCTCCTGGATTTTGTCTGAAGCCCTTCATTGGTTGATTTCCCATCATATCTCCTAAATCTCCTCCTGCTCCACCTAAACCTCCGAGGCCACCTAAACCACCCATACCTCCAAGCATATTTCCAAGCATTCCACCTTTCATCATTCCCATAACCTGACTCATCATCTTTTTCATCTGAGCAAATTTTTGCAAAAACTGATTTATATCATCTATCGTTGTTCCTGATCCAGTTGCTATTCTTTTTATTCGAGAATTATTTATTATTTTTTCATTCAAGCGTTCCTCTTTTGTCATAGAGGAGATAATTATCTTCATCTTTTTTAATTCATCTTCAGCAGGAGAGAGATCGCCTGCTTGTCTTAAGAGTCCTCCCATTCCTGGAATCATTTTCATGATAGAAGTCATAGAACCAAGTTTGTTAATTGAATTCATATGAGTGAGAAAATCATCTATTGTAAAACGATTTTTCTCTGCTCTCTCCATCATCTTTTGTGCTTCATTTTCATCAATTATATCTTGTGCTTTCTCAACTAATGAAACGATATCTCCCATATCTAATATTCGTTGAGATAAACGATCAGGATGAAATAACTCTAAATCCTTTAGTTTTTCTCCTACAGAAATAAAACGAATTGGAACTCCAGTGACTGCTTTAATTGAGAGTGCGGCACCACCTCGAGCATCACTATCCATCTTAGAGAGAACAACTCCGGTTAAACCAATCTCTTTGTGAAAAGTTTCAGAGACATTAACGGCCTCTTGTCCTGTCATTGCGTCTGCTACTAATAATACTTCTGGTGACATGGCCGGATTAAAATTTTCTACGCTACTCTTTAAATCCTTTAACTCTCCCATTAACTCTTGATCGACATGTAAGCGTCCAGCAGTATCGATAATTACCACATCTTTGCCTTGTTTCTTGGCATCTTCCATTGCTCTAAGGACTAAATCTTTTGGTTTGAGAGTTAAATCTGAATCGTAACAATCGATATCGATATTTTTTGCTAAAATTTTAAGTTGATCTTTGGCCGCTGGCCTAAAAGTATCTGCAGGTACTATGAGAATATTATTTTTTTTATATTTTTTTCTTATAAAGAGAGCAAGCTTTGCAGAGAAGGTAGTCTTACCAGCACCATTTAAACCAACTACTACTATGGTATTAATTCCTGATTCAGATTTTTTGAAATCAAGTTCTTTGCACTCTCCTCCCATTACTTCTTTTAATTCATCATGAACTATTTTAACGAATTGTTCGCCTGGATTTACTCCTTTGATAACCTTTTCACCAATGGATTTTTCTTTAACTTGGTTGATGAGATTTTTAACCACTTTAAAATTAACATCAGCTTCAAGTAGAGCTGTTCTGATATCTTTTAGGGCATCTTCAATATTATTTTCAGAAATTTTTCCTTTACCTGAGATATTTTTAAAGGCATCAGTTATCTTTTCACTCAGTTTGTCAAACATGTACTCTCCGAATTTTGTCGTCTAAATAATCTTATAATCTTCCAATAATCTTCCAATATTAATTTTTCCATTGTAAAGCTATCACATGAAATTCAAATACTCCACTCAGTTATCCTCTAAAATAGAGAGAATAAAATCTTTTAAAAAACCAACCGTGGTTGGAGGTGTGACTTTTAATTCACCTTTAATTCTTGCTCCAATGTCGCAAATTACTACTGCTGCATTTAGATTGTTGATGGAAGATTTAGGTTCTGGCGGAAGCATTAGTGAATTAACTTCGAGTAATGGCATCTTTTATAATAGCACGCGAACTCTTGATATGCTCTATATTGATCCGCGAGAGGAGTGTGTTGGTATTCAACTCTTCGGGGAGAAATCACAAAACATAGTCTCTGCAGCGCTATTGGCCCAGCAGAGCGGCGCAAAGTTTGTTGATATAAACATGGGTTGTCCTGTTAGAAAAGTTGTGAGCAAGGGAGCAGGATCAGCTTTAATTAGAAAACCGCAAGAGTTGTATAATTTTTTGTATCCGATAAAGAAAGCACTTGCGATTCCACTCTCAATAAAAATACGTCTAGGTTATTCTGAGAAAGAAATTACATGCTTTGATGTTGTGAAAGTTGCCGCTGATGCTGGAATAAATTTTGTGACTATTCATGGCCGAACTACTGTTCAACTCTATAAAGGAACTGCTAATTGGAATTTGATTGAGGAGGTTGCAGAAAAATTTAGTGGAGTAATACCAATTATTGGAAATGGAGATTTAAATTCAGGAGCGAAGATAGCGGAGAGAATGAAAATTACTAATTGTCAGGCGCTAATGATTGGTCGAAGTGCCTCTAAAAATCCCTTTATTTTTTTAGATGGTATATCGTCAATTTATCACTCGGAAAATACTTTTTTTAGTGGGGCCGATATGTTGGAGATTATTGATGCTTTTATTTACTATCTGAGCGGTATTGTGAGTGAGGAAAAGATTAGAATTGTTCAACTTAAAAAATTTGTGGTTGGTTACGCTTCATCATTTCCTTATGCATCTGAACTTCGTAATAAAATTTTTGCATTAAAAAGTATAGATGAAATTAAAGCTTTATCTTGCAGTTATTTTTCTTCTTTGCCGGTTCTAAATACTAAGTGAACTGGAGTGTTTACTAATTTAAATTTTTCACGAATTCCATTAACCAAATAGCGACGATAGCTTTCGGGGATTTCTCTGCTGACATTTGAAAAGACTAAAATGGTTGGCGGACTCATCTTAACTACAGAGGCATATTTTATCTTAAATTGCTTGCTACTGCTGGCCCTGCTACTTCTTTTATTATCTCTATTGTTACTACTATGAGATATTCTAGACATATTAACACTATTTTTTTCTATCAACTCTTGAAAGCACTGATTTAATTTAGCAGTTGAAATTTTTTTCTTACGAACGAGTACTGTCTTTTTAATCTCCTCTTTGAGATTGCCGATAAATTTTCCATCTTTGGCCGAGATTGGAATGAGAGAACAGTAGCGCCAAGGAATCAGTACCTCTAGATCCTTAAGCCATTCTTTATATAATTTAGAATTATTTTTAATCTCCTTACTCATGAGATCAAATTTATTTAATACAATAATAAGTGATTTTCCTTTTTCAATAGCAATTTCACCTAGACGTTTGTCTTGATGACTAACTCCCTTTTGTGCATCTACTACGAGTAACACTATATCTGATTCAACAATAGATTTGAGAGCACGAATGACCGCCATTGATTCAACTTGATCGTGAACCTCTCTCTTTCTTCTAATTCCTGCGGTATCTATAATTTGTAGAGAACGCCATCTATTGTCAGCTAGCTCTACTTCTTCGATCTTATCGATTTCTTCGTTGGATTCTTCTTTAAATTCTTCTTTAAAATATAAATCAAAGTGACCAGTGATAGGATCTCTGGTAGTTCCAGGAATCTCACTAACAATTGCTCGATCACATTTTAGTAATTTATTTAGAAGTGTTGATTTGCCGGAGTTGGGTGCACCTACAATGGCCAATTTAGCAACTACATCTTCTCGTGGGCAGAGAGTGCTAAGTAGGGTCGCTTTATTTTCTAGTTGTGATTCTAATTGAGTTTTATGAATGACTCTATCTTTAAGAAAGAGAGTTATTTTTTCTGTAAGCTCAGAGAAACCGTTTGAGTGGGCCGCAGAGATAGCAATCATTTTATTTTCTGGTACGCCTAAGGAGTAAAATTCTGTTAAACCTAAATTGCCAATACCAATTTGTTTTTCACTGTCACACTTGTTGAGCAAAATATAATACTCTTTTCCTAATCGTCTTATATCTTGAAATATTTTTAAATCATCGGCCAATAATCCATCTCTAATATCAACTACAAAAAGAATTAAATCTGATTCTTTTGCGGAATCTAATGCCATTTTACCAACGACCCCATAAAATAATTCATTAGCAATATCTCTATCAGAGGGAGTTATATGATTTAGTGTTTTATCGTCAACTCTCTTTAATGTTTGTAAGTTTTTTCTTTGATCGTCATCTTTTAATTCATCAGTATAAAAACCACCAGTATCCACTAGAATTGTTTGATAGCTGCTGTCGTCGCTGCCATAACTTTCATCTACAAAGACTTTTAGTCCATATTGTAAATCTCTTGTAACCCCTCTTGAATTATGAGTGATTGCTAATTCTTGATTTCCAATTAAACGATTGAAGATCGAACTTTTGCCGACGTTTGGTCTTCCCACAATCGAAATTACAGCAGTAGTGCTAGCAGCACTTGTATCATCTATGTTATTATTCATATCATTCATAAAACACCATTAATATTAATTAATAAATATCAAATATTGTTTAACGTTTTCGCCAGACTCGTTTTGAATCCGGCGCTCTTGATAATCCAATTTGTTCTAAAATTGTATTATTCTTAAACCATTTAGGGCATACTTTTACATGCAATCCTAAAAACACTCTTCCTCCCACCATCTCTTCAATTTTCACTCTGGCACGTGATCCGATTTCTTTGATAGTAGAGCCTTTGTTACCAATAACGATGGCCCTTTGGGATTGTCTATTAACAAGAATAGTGGCATTAATTCTTGCTACTAAAGGAGCTTTTTCATTTTCACTACTATTCTTGTTCTCATTATTTTCTTCATTCTTATGTTCATCATTATAACTATCATTATTGCTGTCATTATTATTGTCATTATAACTGTCACTATTGCTATCTTCATCAATGCTCTCGTATCCACTAATAAGAACTGCCAACTCATAAGGAACTTCCTCTCTAAGAATGTTGAAAGCTTGTTCTCTTATATATTCTGCTGCAAAGAAACGCTCATTCTTATTAGACATTTGACCACGGTTATAGAGATGAGGGCCTGCTGGTGCTTTATCACAGATAACTCCAATTAATTGATGAACGCCATCACCATTTTGAGAACTGACGACAAAGTATTCTTCAATATTCCCGATTATTTTTTTACAGAGATCAATATATTTTACTTTAACGATCTGATTAACCTCATTGTGTTCACCAAGAAGATCGCTTTTTGTAAATACTGGCCAGATTTTATAATTATGAAGAGTATTTTTTAAAAATATATTTTGAAATTCTTTTAATTGTGCTTCGATATCGCGTGATAGATCAAGTAGCAGCAAATTAACATCAGCTCCGTCACCACCCTCTCTGGCTTCTTGATTCATTCTTATGTTCATCTCTTGTGTAGACTTATGAAATCCAGGAGTATCTACGAGCACTACTTCTACATTATCAATTGTAAAAATACAGTGAAATTGATTTCTAGTGGTTTGTGGTTTTTGAGTTACAGAGGATAGATCGAGTCCCATTAGATAATTTACTAAAGAACTCTTTCCTACATTAGGGGCACCTATCACTCCAAGCATAATCGATTTATTATGTGGGTTTTGATTTGTTATCAGCATAAGTATTGCTCCTATTATTTATTATTTATTATTTATTATTTATTATTTATTAATTTACTTAGCGCTATCTGTGCTAGACGTTTTTGTCCACTCTTTTTTGATAATTCTGTTACGCTAGCAACTTCTTTTCCAAAGAGTGATAGAGACATTACAAATGGTGGACTATCGTTTGCTCCAGAACTTATTAATTTGTACTCTGGCAAAAGACCGTGACCCATCATAATCTCTTGTAGCTTTGAAATTTCATCAAAATCATTTAGTAATTCTTGTCCAAAGAGAGAATATGCTCCATTCTTTTCTCCCTCTAAGAGAAAGTTCATAACAATATCGCTTAAAGCATTGTAGTCGCAATTTAAATCCATATATATAGATGCGATTAGTGCTTCAACAAGTTGTGCTTGTAGATTTTCATTTTCATGACATCTATTTTTTATCTCGCCCTTCCCCATGAGTACTACACTACTCATACCTAGATAGCGTCCAATCTTTGCTAATTGAGAACCATTGACTAGGGCGCTTCGAAATTTTGAAAGAGTTCCCTCCTTCATATCCTTATATTTTTTAAATAGCTCAACAGTGATTAATGTATTTAGAAGCGAATCGCCGAGAAACTCTAATCGTTCATTGTCAAAGAGATCAAAAAGTTTGAATTCGTTTTTAAAAGATCTGTGTGTCATTGCTTGTAATGGCCACAAATTATTTTTAAAATTATAATGAATTTTTTTTTCTAGATTTTTAAATTCAGAGTGATTAACAAGTAATTCGGCCATCATTTGTAGATCGTAATTATATTGATCTGACTTTGTAGATTTTGATTTTTGATTTGTTTTTACGCCACTTTTTTTGGATGAGGCGAAACAAGAAATTTCCAATGAGATTTGCATTGTATTCATAATTTAATTAAATAAAAAATAAAAAATAGTGTCGTAAATATTTGAGTCGTAAAAATATTTGAGTCGTAAAAATTGTAATTACTTACAAGAATTAGTCTATGTATCACCTTGACGCATTCTTTGCAAGTAGATAAATATAAATTTATAAATTATCTTAGTTTGAGATTGTCGAACAGAAATCGTTTACTGTAATATAATTTTTTTTGATGTTAATGTTATTAAAGATAATAAATCCGACAAATTATCCAATTATCTAAGTCTGTTAAGGTGTAAAATGAACGATGGAACAAGAATAGAAAGTGCAATGGGCAGTGCAGATGTTGTCCCAACAAAAAGTGATTTCCTTGCATTCCAGGATGACTTTTTTAAATCATTAGAGAGAGCGCAGAAGAGTGTAAACACAATAAAAAATTATAGAACAGATTTGAATTGTTTTAATAATTTTTTAAATGAGAAAAGCAAAGACATGGTGGTGCAGGAGTTTAATCCAACCAATGTTGAAGAGTATGCGTCGTATTTAGATGGAAAATATCCATCTAGTAATTCTCGAAGACGAAGAGTGCAAACATTGAGAATTTTCTTTGATTTTCTTTTGAATCGAGAAGTCTTTAGAGAAAATCCTATAAAGAAAATCACTCCTTCTCCTAAGTTTTTAGATATTCCAAGACCAACTTCGATGAACCATATAATTACTTTATGGGATCATCTCTTTAAAGAAGGACAAACGAGCGATTTATTTCAATCGTTACTATCATACAGAAATATGGTTATCTTTCTTTTAGTGTATGGTGGAGGGCTTAAAGTTTCTGAGTTATCATCTCTTAAAAAAGAGCATCTCTTCTTAGGAAAAAATCCTAGAGTTATGATCATTCCTCCAAAGAGAGATCCTTATACGATTCCTCTTCATCCATTGTTTACTAATGTTCATGAAAAATACATAAAGTTATTTTCAAGAGTTCAAAAAGAGACTAACAGTAATAATTTTTATGACCGTTTCGACCAGGAATTTAAAGAGGTACTTTTCAATGCCAATCACTATCGAATTTTGGCCGGCGGAATCTCTCCTCGTGGACTTGAAATTATATTCGAAGAATTAAGAAAGAAGTTAAAAATTGAGTTAACACCAAAGTCACTACGACAATCATGTATCTTTAAGTGGATTCATCAGAAACTTCCTGAATCTCAAATAAAAGAGTGGATGGGTGTTGCTCCTTCATACTCTCTCAAAACATATTATGAGTTATCAGAAAATCATATCTTTCATGAAAACTTCATGGACCAAGTATCTATTTCATAGAAAAATTTTCTATCAATTCCTGTAAGCGGACATTTAAATTCAAGACATCTTGCTTTAAGGTGAAGTTTGCCACTTTTATGAGAATGGCCATAGCGTTGATCGCCTAGAACAGGATGACCAATCTCTTTCAAGTGTCTTCTGATTTGATGATACCTACCAGTAGAAATATTTATGGAGAGTAGGGAGTATTTAGCAGAATCAGAATCAACTGTAATTTTACTTAAGCACTTGCAAATAGTTTTAGCATATAATCCGTCCAATTTGTTTTCAATAGTTGTTTCGCTAAATGAAACATCTCCTACTACTACCGCCAGATACTCTTTTTTTATTTGATGTTTTTTAAAGAGTTCACATAAAAGTGCTGCTGCCCTTTTAGTGTAAGCAATAATCATTATGCCTTCGACCTCTAAATCAAGTCGATGGATCAGATAAACATCTGAGTGATTTTGATTGCGGGCATGAGTTTGTCTGTTAGTTTCAACCCACCTTAAAATAGAAAGATGATCTCCAAATTTTGTTCCTTGAGATAGAACACCGGCCGGTTTGAACCACACTCCATAGTGTTCACATTCAAAGATTGCAATTGGTTTTGGATCGTCAATTGAATCTTTAAGAATATTGGCATCGTAATACATTTCCAAATAATCATTTTGTTTTAACTCTTTGGTTGCACGTCTAACTCTTGTTAGGGATCTGCTTTTTGCTAATTGTTTTTTAGCATCTCTAAACCAAACTGCTCCTTGGAGCATAGTTTTTTTTATAATACTTTTAGAGAGACCGCTCTCTGAAGCTAGAAAATCAGCGATGGTTGTTGGTGATTTTTCTTTAAATTCTTTTTTGAAGATTATTTTTTTCGTATTCATAATAGTTGGAGAGATTAATAGAAAAGTTCTACATTTTCTACTTTAATCGCTTCTTGAGGTTGGTTTCCTACGGGTAATCCTAGATCTCGATCTAAATGCCAGCGATCCACTAAATGTTCCTCTCTCTCTACTCGGTAATATTTTATTCCCTCATCTACTGAATCCATCTTTTTTATTAATTCTGCCTGCAACCTAATATTTTCCTTTTTTTCCCAAGTCAATTTGTCTAAAGCACGTCTCTTATCCAACTGCAATTGAACAATTTTTTTATCATAATCTGCGGCCACCTTTATCTCTTCTTGGCGATGGTTTGCGATATAGTTATTGATCTCACTTAACTGTGATAAAAAATCACTGCGCATTTTAAGCAGAATTGCACGATATTGGGAAGCATAGTGTACTCTTTCACGAAGTATCTCTGAATTAAGATTTAATTGAGTTCCAATGCGAAAAAATTCTTCATCTTTTTTACAAGAGCTGAGATTGCTAACGTAAATGGTGATGTAGTAGTCTTCAACTCCTCTAACTAGAGCTTCGCATGGTTTTTGTTTACCTTTAACCTCTGTAAAAGTTAGAGCGTCGCTAGCACGAAAGAATTTTATATTATTGTTTTCAACTTTAATCTTATAAACATTACCGCTTTTATCTCTGTCAGTAATGCGGCCATAAAATTTACTGTAATCAACATTAAGATCAAAAAATGAGTCCTTATCTGGAGAGAGCACACCAGCGTTTTTTAAAGGGATCTCAGGTATGTAACTTGCGAGGGCCAAATGTGATAAGTGTGGTAATAGGAAACAAATACCTAACAATAATGGTCTGAAAAATAGTCTTAAAATTATGTTCATAATACTTATATTCATACCAATCCATTTTAATCTAGATTATTTTTGACATATTCCTCTCCTAATAACATTATCTATTATGTTTTATAAACTTTCTATAGGAGCAATTATGGAACTATTTATTGATACCGCTGATGTCGAAGAGATAAGAAAAGCTGCTGATTGGGGAATTATTGATGGAGTAACTACAAATCCTTCTCTAATGGCCAAAGCTGGGCGAACCACAAGAGATGCAATCGCAGAGATAATTTCAATTGTTGATGGACCAATTTCTGCTGAGGTTATTGCTACTGAATCTAAAGCAATGATTGAGGAAGGAAGAGCGCTCGCTGATATTCATCCAAATATTGTAATCAAACTTCCACTAACTATGGATGGAATAAAAGCGCTGAAATGGTTTTCATCTCATGATATTAAAACAAATCTTACACTAGTATTTTCACCTAATCAGGCATTGTTGGCAGCAAAGTGTGGAGCGACTTATATCTCTCCATTCATTGGTCGCCTAGATGATAATGGTCATCATGGAATGGCATTGATTGAAGAGATTAGAGTGATATTTGATAATTATAATTTCAGCACTAAAATTTTGGCCGCTTCAATTAGATCCCCTCAACATGTGAGAGAAGCTGCATTGGCAGCATCTGATGTAGCAACAGTTCCTTTTAAAATTTTAAAGGATCTTTTCTTTCATCCGTTGACTGATAAAGGTGTTGAAACTTTTTTAAATGACTATAAAAAGATAACAGCAAAATAATTGGTAGTGGAATATTTTTTCTGTCTGGTTAAAAAAATATCAATTAGGCAATTGCTTTGTCAATTCTATTATAGTGGCACCAATTGTATTTCTATTTTTTAAATTGTTATGAGTAGAAGCATTTAC
>JADFZW010000003.1 GCA_015232355.1 Oligoflexia bacterium | reverse complement strand
AAACGCTAATCTCTGAAGTGGAAAAGAGATATTATGTTAATATTTTTCAATATCATATCACAAAAAACCATATCCACTTCTTTATATTGGCACCCACTAAGGAACACCTATCGCAATCTATGTGCTATCCTAAAATCTAAATTAGCAAAATATTTCAATAATATTTTAAAACGTACTGGAATATTCTGGGTAGATCGTTTTTTCTCTTCTATAAAAAGTAGTTCAAAAGAGATCATTAGAACAATTCACTATATTGCTAATCAAATAAAATTGTCGAATCTATTTAACAATAGATACTCCTCTATGGGGGATTTTCCCGCTTACCCTTTCAATATTCCAGAACTTATTTTAAATTCGATTGGTGTTGGTAAATCAGAAGAAAAATTAACAAGTATAATTTGTAAGGGAATTTTACCGTATAATAATACTAAGAAATCAATAAAAGACAGTCCGTCGATTCAACTCACTTTATTTTAAATTACGTGAAACAGTAGTTAGACGTTTTTACTGACTGGGGCAAATTAAAAAGTACGCTCTCAAGCGTAGGCACTAAGCGGAGATTGTAAACACTGATGTAATTCAATCAGAAATTATTAACTAATAGATTTTTAGATAACTTCTAAATAAGATGCGTTTGCCCTGATAATCAATCACACATAATCAGGGAATACTCAATAAGTTAGGGTAAATAAAAAAAATTCAGCAAGCAGGTAACAGTATCAGCAAACAGGAACAGTTAGCAGCAAAAAGTTTTACAGTTTCTTCCATACGCAGTTCTAGTGTGCATTCGAAGACATGGGTTACATTTTATTCTGGAGACATCGTTAACAATTTGCTTTTATTATAGATGAAAGAGATGGAATACAATAAGTTTTGTTGAATCTATCGTAAGTTGGGCCCCAGGCCCGTTATGGACATTTTAAATCAACTTTTTTATAAGTTCGCATGATTTTCAATCCCAAAAAACACAAAATATTCTTTTATAATAACTTTATCGATATGAGGAAAGGTCATAGTTCACTTACTATGCTGATTACTGAAAAAACAAATTTTGAAGTAATGGATGGTTCATTATTCTTATTTGTCTCAAAAAATAAAAAAACTATTAAAGGCGTATTCTTTGATGGCAGTGGTTTGGTTTTGCTACATAAAAAAATCGAAGCAGGAAAATTCATGTCATTTAATGTGGCAACTGCAATGTTCGAAGTAAATAGAGATGAATTTAAAATTATTTTTCATGGAGGGCAGATCCCACTGTCTCGAACTGGGAAAAGAATAAAATTCAAAAAAAATAAAATTTTTTAAAAATAGATATTGGCCGAGTTTAAATTTTATCATATCATCATTGATATGAAAGATTATGAATATGATTTTGATAAAGAAAACGATAAAGATTTTTTAAGAGAAGCAGGTAAGCTCCTTCAAAGAAGGATAATACAACTTGAAACTGAGGCCATCCAATTAATTCTTACTAAACAGCAAGATGAAGAGATAAAGAAAAAATTAACAGGTGAACTGCTGATTTTAAGAAAAATTATATTTGATTCCAAACAGGAGAAAAAGGATAAGTTAAAAGAATTAAAAAAGAAAAAGAAGAAGAAGGGTATTAACCTAATTCATAATAATAATGATAATAAAAATATATTAGGTTCTTCTCAAAATCCTCAAGTTACTCTCTTAAAGGTCCGGAGAAATTAGTTGCCGGAGGATCCTTTTCCGTACAAACAGCAGTAAAGGTTGCTTGCGATAAATTTGGACATCATCTTCCACTGGAGAGACAAAGAGTAATAATGAAAAATGCTGGTCTTAATGTCAGTGTTAAAACTTTATTTTCTTTGACCGAACATCTTTATAATCTTATCAATTCTTTGAATGAGATGAATAGACAAGATATTATAACTGGCAACTATGTATGCCTGGATGAATCGCCAATTACTTTCTATAATAAAAATAAAAGTAATGGATATGCTTGGTCGATGTCTAATAATATAGGGGCATATTATCAGTTTGAAGCTACTAGGTCTGGTAAAGTGGCAAAAGAAATGCTGAAAGGATTTAGCGGGGTTGTGATGACGGATGGGTATAGTGGATATGATTTTTTATCTAAAATGGATGGAATTGACCACTGTGATAGCGATGAAAGTCCCAAACGATAATTTAAGGCCCATGCGGAAAATATAAGATTAAGTAATCCCGGTGCCAGAAAAGCAAAACTGGCGCAAATAATTTCTTTTGATTCAATTTTTTTTCCTAAGTATTCTGGTGTTCTTCCTACCATCAGTCCAGCTAAAAAAACAGTCATCAAAACATAGAGAAGCATTCCATATAGGCCACATCCTGCTCCTCCAAAAATCACTTCACCCGTCATCATATTAAAAAGTGCAATCATTTGAGCAAGTGGCGAGAGTGAACTATGCATACAATTTACTGAACCATTTGATACTGCGGTTGTAGCTACAGACCAAAGCGAACATTCGGCCAATGAAAATCTAGTTTCTGTACCTTCAAGAAATGCCATTTGAACCATTGGGTTTCCCTGTTTTTGAGCGAAGTAAGATAAAACAACTCCTATTAGTAACATTACTGTCATCACACCTAAAATAGGTAATCCATCTTTTTTACGAGGAAGCATAAAGATCAACATAAATGCACATGAAACAGGAATTAAAAGTATAGATACTAGCTGAACAAAATTTGCCAGTGGTGTGGGATTTTCATAAGGATGAGCGGCATTTGCATTATAAAAACCACCACCATTAGTTCCATTCATTTTAATTGCAATTTGAGAGGCAACAGGGCCAACAGGAACTTTTAATTCTTTTCCTTCAAGTGTCTTTATTCCAACACTACTATTAAATGTTTGAGGAACACCTTGATAAATAAGAAAGAGTGCTAATATGAAAGATAATGGAAGCAGAATTCTTAAAGTAAAATGAGTGATATCACTCCAAAAGTTTCCAATCTTTGAAACTTCTTTTTTTACCAAACTTCTAATAAAAGCGATCAATACAGCAACACCAGTGGCGGCACTTAAATAATTTTGAACCGTAAGACCCATCATCTGAGAAAAGTAACTTAGAGTTGATTCTCCTGCATAATTTTGCCAATTAGTATTTGTTATAAAACTTGAGGTAATATTAAAGGCCATCCAAAATGGCAAACCATTTTTTCCCTCTGGATTTAGAGGAAACCAATCTTGAAACATTAAAATTACCTGAAGAAAGATAAATCCAAAGAGATTAAAAACGATTATTGCAAATAAATACTCTTTCCAATTCATAGAGGAGATAGCATCTATCTTAAGTAATCGCAAAATTTTATCTTCAATACGAACTACTCCCTCTTTAAAAAGAATAGTCATTGCTTTCCCTATCAAAATTCCAAGAATAGAGAGAATAAAGAAATAAACTGCCCACAAAATCATTGCATCGCTCGTCATTTTCACTTCTCCTTATTTTTAATTTTAGAATACGAAAAAGCGTATAAAAACGGTGTAAAAATTTGGCAAAATAATTCTTTTCTGTAATTCTTTTCTGTAATTCTTTTTGAACTTTAAGTAGACGTTTTTGCTTTAGAATAATATCACTACTACTCTAATGATTTAAGTACAAAAGAATCTTCTTTTAAGTTTTTGGAAAAATAGTATTGCGAAAGACTTTGTGTATTTTTTTTCTTTGTTTCAACTGTATGTTTTAATATTTCTGCAAAATACAAAGCATTTTTACTATCATTCAATGCCAAATAAGAACTTACTATCAATGATAAAACTCTTTCATCAGTGGTATATTGTTCATAATATTTTGCAAACTGTTTTAAGGCATTGTTATAATCATAATTCAAATAATAGTAATAACCTAATAACTTATAAAAATAGATACCACATTTATTTACATAAGTTGGATATGTTGATTTTTCATTATAATTAAGTATCTTCATATACTTCATATAGGATTTAAATGATTCCCATTTAAAGCTTTCAAAGAGCATGCTGGCCTTATAGCAATTTATTGATTCATTACTTAAGGAAGGATTTTTATCAATTAGTTCTAATGCTTCTGAATATTTTTTTGAAGATTGTAAAGTTGCTACCAACAAATAAAGAATTTCTGATGTTCGTGAAGTGATCCATGCCTCTTTTAAAATTTTCTCTGCACTGGCATAACGTTCAACTGAATAATATAATTCTCCTAATTCTTTCATCCTAATTACATTTCTATCTTTCTTCACTACGGTTCCATTTTCAAGTTTTTGCAAAAGAAGATGAAACTTGTCAAACTTCCCATTATTTTTATAGGCAGAAAGCATTTTGAAAATAAAATCATCACTTCCAGCAATTTCTTTTTTAAGAATAAATGAAAAATCTCCACTAAAATTATTACTTAAAAATGTTTGAGGGTATTCATTATACTTATCTTTAGAGTAAAATAAAGCACTTTGCATGACTTCAGCATAAGCATTAACATCGGTATTTAAATTTGCATCTTTGGTAATATTTATAATTTCATCCCTACTTAAAGAATAGTTGGTTAAAGCATTATATGGATCATTAAATGGAATTCCCGAAAGCATAGATTCAAAAATATGATTTTTAGTCATCATTTTGAGTTTTTGAATATTCAAAGTAAGTGGCCTTTTTGATCCGACCATTATCATCTCTTGATCTTTCAAATCAGTGAATACTGCTCCATAAGGAAATACTGTGAAAAAAGTCTTTAAAATACTTTTTAAAACAGGTTCATTAAGATTATACAAGTTCAACCACTGAGAAAAAACTCCCTTCTCACTAAGATTACTTTTAACTATATTAAAAAATTCTTCCGTAAAAAGATTGGCCACTCCTGAAAGCCATGAATGTGAAGGTTGTGAAACAATAATATCCAATGCTCCTTTTTTTCCAATATTAAGAACATATCTGGCATCTTCGATTTCTAAATTTAAATTTTTACGTTTCAATATAGGATTATTATTTTTATGTACAAAATTAGATGCTTCAATAATTCCTTCTTCTAATTCTGCAACATAAACATTTTTTAAATCTGTAGTAGTTAAAAAATTAACAGTGTAACCACCACCATACCCAACGACAAATGCATTTTGAGGATCTCGTACAAATAAGTAAGATAACAAACCTAATAATGCTTCATATTTTGGAAGAGTATTTAGGTCATAAATATTATAAACAGATTCATTTAAACCATTAGTTTTAAGTCTATAAAAATTTTTATAGTAAGTTCCATCTTGAGGATCGTGGCTTAAACTGATTACACCAGTTTTTCCTTCAATAATCAATTTAAAGTCTTCGTAATCGTTATGATAATATTTAAGTAGATCAGAGAGCTCTAATTGTTTACCAATACTTTGATTATAAGCTGACTTAATAATATTTTTAAAATCTATATCTGCTTTATAGAGTACTAAAATAGCAATTAATATTGCAATTGCTATTTGAATCCATTTTTTTCTTTTTTCCTTAAGAGTAAAGTAAGTAACTGCAATTATGGCCACAACGATAGAAAGAAGTGCTATCTTTATGGTATTTCCAGAATCAAAATTTGGTATCAAAACAATGCCTGAGAGATAGGAACCAAGAATAGCACCAATCGTATTCCATGCATAGATTTGTCCAGTTACTTTTGGTGCATCTTTAGCTGATGCTGAAACCATACTTATGGCCAATGGTAATATGGCCCCAAAAGATAAAGTCGGCAGAATTAGTACAATAACCGTTATAAATATTTTAATAATTAAAAGACTAAAAATATTTTCTAAGTAATATCCAAACACCGTGGCCATTAATGGAGCAAGATTTAAAAGATAACTGGCCAAAAGTGAAAATAAAAGAGCGGCAAAAAGAAGATAAATAAAAACTTCAGAAACTTTTTTTATTTTGTTGTAAAAAAAAGATAACAAACTAGAACCTAAACCAATGCCCAAAAGATAGAGAGAAAGAATTATACCTAATCCATAGATATTAGTTCCAAAAAAAATCCCAAGATATTTATTCCACACCACCTCAAACGTTATCGATGCAAAACCAATTATAAAACAGCTTGCCACTATAGTTGTATTGGTAGATGTAGCTTCTATAGGTGTGCTGATATTATCTTTGTAGGCATGTTTATATTTATTTTTTACATTGGTATTTGAAAACACAAATATTTTCTCTGATGGAAAATATTTTTTACAATAATAAAAGGTTATTAAAAAACATGAGATATTCAAAATTGCCATTAAGTGGTTAGCAAAAATTATACCCAACTTAGGAATAAAAATAAAACTTCCTAAAATAGCACCGGTAAGACCACCAAAAGTATTAATCGCATAAAGAAAACTTACATTTTTTCCTATATTGTGAGTATCTTTTGTAAAAAATTTAACAAGTAATGGAAGTGTTAGACCCATAAGAATAGTTGGTGGAGCAAGCAAAATAAAAACAATAAAAAATTTTGAAAAAATACCTAGAGGACTAAAGGAACCATTTAGAGGTAAAAAAGCTAATATTTTATGAAAATTAATTAGTATATAAATTAAAAATGGAGTGTATAAACCTATAAAACCTTCAGTAATACCATAAAATAAGAGTGGGTTATTGATCCTTTCAGCGTACTTCGAAGCTATAAAGCTCCCTATCGATAATCCAAAAAAGAAAATAGACAGCACAATGCTCATTGAGGTTGAAGTTGCTCCAACTCCTAGTGATAAAACCCTTATCCATATTGATTCGTAAACAAGGCCAGTCATACCTGAAAATAAAAATAGTATTAGTGCAATTTTCTTTAACATTACTTAGTCCTCATTAATCTTGTGTTGATCTCTCAATTTTTCTTAAAATGTTCTTCAAGAACAAGGTGGTAGTAAAAAACTTTACTACCACCTTATCTTTATTATTATTATCGATAATTAGAAACAATATTCTTACCTAGGCATTGGCATTGGCTGAGGTCTTGGATCCGGCATCGGTTGAGGCATCGGTTGAGGCATCGGTTGTGGTCTTGGATCAGGCATCGGCATAGGCATTGGCTGAGGCATTGGATCCACCATCGGTTGAGGTCTTGGATCCGGCATTGGCATTGGGAATGGCATTGGATCTACCATCGGATCTGGCATTGGCATTGGAAATGGCATTGGATCCGGCATTGGCATTGGGAATGGCATTGGATCTACCATCGGATCTGGCATTGGCATTGGCATTGGAAACGGCATCGGATCCGGCATTGGCATTGGGAATGGCATTGGATCTACCATCGGATCCGGCATTGGCATTGGCATTGGGAATGGCATTGGATCTACCATCGGATCCGGCATTGGCATTGGCATTGGAAACGGCATCGGATCCGGCATTGGCATTGGGAACGGCATCGGCATTGGGAATGGCATTGGATGTGGAGGCGGTTCATGATTTCTTACACATCTATTTAAGTATGGATTCCAATGTTCATTATAATTACATGTTCTGTGATTAGGAGAACATCTGTTTGTATATCTATCCCAGAAATGGCCATAAGGACATGGTCTATGGTTTGGTACACAAGTTCTTAAGTATGGATTAAAATGTGAATCAGGTCCGCATGTATTATTAATCCATATAGGAAGACATCGGTGAGTTGACCAAGAATAGTATTCACCAAAAGAACAAGTAAAAGACATTCTCTCGCAACGATTAGTATAGCTATCCCATCTATAGTTGTGAGGGCAACGAGGAACTCCATAACGTACACATTGGCCAATAAAACTATCAAAATAAAAACCTTGAGAACAAATTATAGTTTGTGGTGGGGCCGGAAACTGAACACAAGAATTAGTTGTTGGTTCATAGTATGTTCCATCTGGACAAAGATCTAATTTATCTTGAACACAATAACCAAGTTGTGGATCAAAATAATAACCAGCAGGACAATCTACTGTACCTGTTTCTTCTTGCTTTACAATTGATAGTTGAAATTGCTTATAAACTTCATTGTTACTTCCATCTTGTATTTTTAAAACAAAATAATATGTACCAAAATCATTTAATACTGGATTACCACTAACTAAAAAACCATATTGTTCAGAGAGAAGATTAAATGTAAAGCTTTGAGGTAAACTAGCGGCCACAACCTCTCCTTGAAATCCCTCTTCCGATGCTGGATTAACAAGAATATTTTCATTATAATTTTTATCGATAACAGCATCAGTTAAGTATCTATCAGTTAAAAACTTAGGATAAGTTAATGTCTCATTATCTTCTGAAATTAAACAAAATTCACGAGAGATACTATTAGTATTGACATTAGTTACATCTCCACTTCCCGTAGATTCATTTTGAATTGATGCTTTAACAATAAAACACCAACTGCCCATAAATTTGGGAGTACCTAAAATTAATGCTCTTGAATCATTTGTTGCTTCAATTTCAAAACCTGCAGGTAGCATATCTACAACTTCCCACTGAACAGATTCTATATTTGAAGTATTGCTATTTAACAAAGTAATTTCGAATTCACTATAAACACCATATTTAACTTTCAATTCATCCTTATTGATTTTTATAGATAAATTACTATCAACTACATCCTCCGCATAACTATGCCTACTTTGCGGCAATGAAACTAGGCAAAATGCCAATAAAATATAAAACAAAGTCAAAGGAAATTTTTTCAACATCGCATTCTCCTTAAAAATAAAAAAATAAAAATTAAAAATTTAAAAATTTAAAAAATAAACTTTAGAGAAATAAAATAACGACACTAATGTTGTAACATCACATGCTCCTTTTTAAATTTCAGTTAAACAAAAATAAAATGAATTCTCCAATGATTAAAGCATAACTAGTCTATAATGAAGCAATTTTCAAACCACAAACGGATAGGACTTATTTAGATTTTGCGTAATTGGACAGTATCATTACGATACTATTTAAATAAAACAAATAAAAATTTGATCATTCTTTGGACACTATATTTTTTTATATGTCATAATGTCCCCAGCTCAAACAATAGATTATTTAATTTTTTTGGGGAATAAAATCTCAGATTAAAATCTATGATTTTGGTATCATGATGTAATCCTTCACTTCTAAATAAAAAACGTTTTAATGGCAACCTTTCAGGCCATTAATTTTCAAGTAAATGTCAAATATCTATATTAACTTAAAGCACGTTTTAATGTAGAAATCACCATCTCCATACTTGAAAATGGTTTACAAAGAACATCCTTAGCTCCCTTTTCTAAAACACTTTTCATCTCCACTTCCTCTCTGGCATGTCCACTTATGACCACCACTGGAGTATCAGGCCAAGAAGCTTTTACTGCAAAAAGAATATCCACACCACTAATCCTTGGCATATTATAATCAGTCACCACTAAATCATATTTACAACTTTCAATTTCTTTTAATGCCTCCTGTGGATTATTAAATGTTTTTACATTGAACTCATCACTTAAAAAGTCATTCAATATTTCACATATAACTTCTTCGTCATCGACAATAATAATTGATGGTTTATTTTTATTTAGAGCTTCCGTTACTTGAAGAGATGGAGTAACACTGGCCACTTGTTTGTTTTTTTCTTCTGTAAACTTATCACTATCACTATCTGTAGGTACTCCAGGAAACCACATTTCAAAACGAACACCTTTCCCCTCTTTGTTTAATAAAGAAATATTCCCACCTAATTTATCTACGATTCCATAGACAACTGACAATCCTAACCCAGTTCCTTTGCCAACATCTTTGGTAGTAAAAAAAGGATCAAAAGCATGTTCTTCCACATTGGAATTCATTCCTCCTGCACTATCTTCTAAAATAATTTTTACTCCTTCATTAAAAGTTAGTGTAACTGCTTTTAATAATCGCCCTTCTCTGTTTACATTGCTACTTTCAAAAGCATCGATAGAGTTAGTTATCAAATTTGTCATCACAATTTCCACTTGTCTCCCTTCTGCCCAAATAAAAGGAATATTCTCATCTAAATCTAAAACAAATTTAACATTTTTTTCTTTAAATACTTCAAAGAAAGAAGAATAAGCACGTTTGATTATTACATTAAGATTAATCTGTCTCCAATCTTTAGTGGAATAGGAATCTCGACTAAACTGACGTAATTGATCTATTATTTTCTTTATTCTATTAGATGCCACTATAATCTTATTTGCACGATCTAAAACTTTGCTCCTATTATCGGGATCATTAATAATTGTCTCGGTCAATCCAATTATTCCCGCCAATGGATTATTTAATTCATGGGCAACACCTGAAGTTAAAACTCCTATTGATGCTAATTTTGATAAGTTTGCCATCTTTCTTTGAGTTGTTACTCTCTCACGATTCTCATCACACTGTTCAATGGCCATATGGATAGTATTTAAAAATTTCTCTCTAGTAACAGACCCTTTCACTACATAATCATTAGCACCCTTCTTCATACTCTCTACTGCTACTTCTTGATTTCCATGTCCAGTAAATATCACCACTGGTAAAAAATAAAATCTTTTATCTTTACGTATTTGCTCTACTACTAATGAACCAAGCAAATCTGGCAAACAATAATCTAAGAGTACACAATCGATATCTTCAGAGTTTAAAATTTTTAAACCCTGGCCAGCAGTTTGCGCTTCGAAGATATTTACTTGATATTTATCGTCGTTTTTTAGATAATGTCTGTATACTACTCTCGTACTAGCACTATCATCTACTATTAATAAATTAAGTTCTTTTTTATCAATCATAAAAAACTCCTTTGAAATTAATTAAATTTCTTAAATTATATCATAGTTGTTAGTTCATGCCTCTCCATGGTAAAGTTAACCTTTAAATAAAAAAAATAGAAACTTTCTTTATAAAAGAAGGATTTTAAGATCATGAAATTATTGTTACTCTTAATTTTAACTAATATGTTGAGCATTCACATAAGCAACAGTGCAGATACTTCTATTGAAAAACTTTCAATAGATAATACAAAAAATCTTATCAAAGTACTTGAATATAAAACAGACAAATTTCATTCCACAATTCAACAAAAAGATAATTGTTCAAATCAAAATGAAATTACACAAGAAAAAGAACAAACTAATAAATCAATAGGAACAGAAATAAAAATAGAAAATAAAATACAATGTCTAGGAAAAATTGAAAATGAAGAAATTCCTCCATGTGAAAACGATGGAGAATCCATTATTGTATCAAGTACCGCTCCAATGTTAGCAACTTTTGTCTATAGCAATCTAAATAAGGTCGAAGATCGCTCTTATCTGGAAAATTTTTCTAAAGAAATAATAAATACACCATCACCTAAAACAAAAATTAATATTTTAATGTGTGACGATGAATTGAAAAATTATTTTAGCAACTTAACTAAAATGGAAAATCCTCGATATAACAAAGCAATGATTATTGAAGAAATATTCAGACAACAGTTAACAAAGCAATCAAGGCAATCAAGGCAATCAGGGTCATCAAGATCATCAATCACCCTTCAAATTCTTAATGAGAGAATAAATATTATCTCGAACAAATCATTTTGTAATAAAAAATCAAAATGGATGCAAGATCATTTTAAAATACTCTACAATCCTTCCAAAAAAAAAGGATCCCCCTTCTCCATACTTAGCATGCCTCATTCATTTTCAAAAAATATTAGCAACACCATTAAAGAAGCATGCCAAGACTTATCTGATGTAAAAGTATTAATCAATCCGCTTGATATTCAAATGAATAGTGGTTACGGTGGTGGTAATCTTCAAGTATTACCTAATGGAAACATTTTAACTTCAACTACTATTCGAGATAAATTTAAAGAAAGCATATCTTCAAATTTTAATAGTATTAAGCAAAAGACAGAGATCTTAGAAGTCATTGCAAATTTTTTAAATATTGGTCACGTAGATGAGATGTTTAATTTTATCTCTATCCCTAAATCTAATGAAATTAATAATAATCCACATTGCCAGTATGCAATCATTGTTGCCTCACCTGAAATAGGAGCAAATTTAATTGATGATATTACTTCTCCTTCTATCAACTCATTTCTAACATCAAAAGCAGATATTCTTTTAAGCAACAAAAACACATTAGATAATCCTACAAAACAAAATCTATTAAACTCTTCCACAAATTCCTTTGGTGAATCATTTGAAGGTGCTCTCAAGCAAATTTGGGAAAATGAAGTTAAAAAAAATTCCAATTTTCCCGACTTTAATCGTTGGTTAAAGACACAATTTGCAATCAATAAAATAGATAAAAAATATTATTTTCACGGTAATATCACTTCATTTAATAAAAATGTATTGCAAAAAATAATGGATTACAATTTAAAGATTGTTTTAGAATCGCTTAGTAAATCAAATTTAGAACTTAAATGTCCTCCTCCTGTAGTTATCAAATTACCTGCTCTTTGGGATCAACGTGGACGTGCTCTTTTTCCTAATTTTACCAATGGAATCTCATTAAATGGGAAATATCTTTCACCATCACCACATATGGCGAAAAAATATCCAATCGATGATATAAGCTTTCAAGATTCAACTCAAAACCCAAATATGCTAGGTACACACAATAAAGGTTGGAAAAAACTTTTTACAAAAAAATTTAAGAAATTTATACGAAAAACTTTCTCTGATCAAAATATTTCAGTATCATTTATTAATGATGTCAAAACACACCATATGAACTCTGGGGAAATACATTGTGGACATAATGCTATTAGGATATGCCGATAAATTATGAAAATTAAAATACTTCTTATCACTATCTCAGTTTTTCTATTTATCTTTATTACTTCTATTATATCTATCCACTTTTTGCTTCAATCACCCAAATTCGTCAAAGGTCAATTACCGGCCATTCAATCAAAGCTCAAAGAAGTGGCAAATGTTGACTTGAATTTCGAAAGCGCCACTATCGACATCTTCGGTAGACAACATATTTCTGAATTAAAGATCTTGTGGAAAAATCCACAGCTTGGAAATATTGAATTAAAAGTAAAAAATGCTGAGGTAAAGTATTCCCTGCTTGATTTACTCTATCAAAAATTAATCATACAAAAAATTTCATTGCAAAATTCCTCTATACAAGCAGAATTAAATTTGCCATCTTCAAAAAATAATACTGATATTACCACTAAATCAATTGCTGACTTTTTTAAAAATCTTGAAACTATTCTAAATACTCATCTTGCAAAATTAGAGTCCATTCCAGAGAAAAGCAATCTTTTTATAGATATCTTAGAGGTAAAAAACCTCGCAATATCATTAGTAATTAATAACAACAATAATAACAATAATAACAATAATAGTAATTTAGATATAAAAAATATCAATTGGAGAGGTAGAATCAATTTAAACAATAAATCACTTCAATTCTCAAGCGATTTATTACTAGAACAAGCAAAAATTAAAACCACACAAATAGAGAGCACATTCACTACTACAAATCGTTTAAAATTTATTTTAACTAAAGAACAAAATTTTTGGTTATTATCAATCAAAGATTTTTCACTATCATCTACTTTAGATAATTTTCACTATATAAATAAAGATAGTGATCTTTCTATTTCAAAGATTAGCTTCAACAGTTTATTAGATATTCATGCTAAAAGTAATGATCTGCAACAACTTATCTTAAATAGCAAAAGTAATCTCTCTTTAAATAACATTGAAATGTTTGATAACAAATCAATATCAAAGTCAAAACCAGAAATAAAACTGGCAGATATTAATTCTAATATTGATCTAGAAATTAAAAATAAAAGTATCAAATTAAATCTCACTAAGGATTTAAAAAATATTCTGATTTCTCAATTGATCAAAAACTCTTTCAATGCGAACATTAAATCCTTTATCGAAAGTGATTTTAAATCCGGAAAAATCACTGGATTATCCGGCAAAGTAAATACTTCACTCCTTTTACCATCATCCTCGTCATCATCCACTACCAACATAGATTTGAACACTAACTACAACCTTAATCTTTTAGATAAAAAATTTGCACTTACAAGTATTCTAAAATTTAACAACTTTTCCATTTTAGAACACTCTCTGTCTATACTCGATAAAAATCGAATATTAAATATTGACTCCAATTTAAAATTAATCAATAGTCATCAACATTTTCAAAAATTATTAGCTCTTCTTGCTGAATTAAATGTAAAAACACCTAAAGAATTAACTACTCTTGGAAATTTTTCTTCGAATCTAAACTCTAAGATAACATTAACACATTCACATAAATCTGTTATTGATATAAATGATATCAATAAAAAATCACTCTCAAAATATACATTAGATGGAATAATTTCCCTAGAATTTGATCAGTTAATCTTTGCTAAAATAATGGCAATGGGGAAAAGTAGACTACAACTTAAAATTGCAAATGGAAAACTTATTAATTTTGAAACTGATAAACGTTGGTTACTTGCTAATCTTAATTTAGATTTTTATTGTAATAATTTACAAATCTACGACGACAAGATTACTAACATTAAAGAGTTAAATAATTTAAATCTATCACCTTTTCTTAAACATATTTATTTATCTACCAATATTGATCTTAGTAAAAATCAACATCTAAATGTAAAAAAATTATTCTTAAAATTAGGAGATGATCCTGCTTTAATAACTCTTAATCAATCAATAGAAGCAAATCTGGCCACTTCTGATTATCAAGGAAATACTATTATAAAACTCTCTTCGACCACACCCATAGAAATTATAAGTGGAATCAAACATAGTGGAACACTCGAGATACCTTTAAATATGGTAGCAGTTGCTAACTCAAAAGTATTTCTTAATGGTAAAATGATCTTTAATAATTTCTCCTTAAACAAAAATAATAGTAGTGATAAAAAAACAAACTTAAATGTAATCGATTTAAAAGAGATAAATGGTGAATTATCCATATCTGAAGAGTTAGAAATTGATTTAAAAAGTTTGAAAAACAAAGATAAGGGAATTAAATTTGCTTATTTGATTGATCAAAACCCATTCGAACGTGTGGATTTTATAAAATTACGACCTCTACTAAATGAAATCAGTGGAATTAAAATTGCAAAATTATCTTATAATAATATCTCTTTTGGTCCATTAAATGCTGAAATTAATATTAATCAAAATATGCTTTCATTAAAAAACTTTTCTCTCATTGCTTTAGCGGGTGATCTCTCTGGTGCTTTTTTTCTAGATCTCTATCCTAAAACACTTCGCGCTGGTGTTTTAGTAAGAATGACTGAAGTGAATCCACAATTATTAAACAGTAACAACATCGATCCTCAAGCACTTATCAGCGCTCGCAGTGCTATCTCCTTTGATCTAAATAAAAAATTAATTGAGGGTATGCTTGATATAACAAAAATTGGCAAAAAACAGTTGTTGGCCATGATTAACTATATCGATCCACAATATAAAAATGAACAATTAAATCAAACCAGATCAACATTACGTCTTCTTGCTCCTACAAGTGTAGGGCTTTCATTAAAGCAAGGACTACTCGATATGGATGTAAATATTGAAGCAATTGGTATTAATAAAAATTTCAATATAAAAAGTATTCCTATTAGTGGATTCATAGAGTCGGCCCTAAAAGATGTCACTACTAAAATAAACGAGGTCCCTATAAGATGAAAATGATTAATAAATGTTTATGTTTATGTTTAATCTCTCTCATAATTGCTCTACTCATTAGCGCTTGCTCTCCTACTATCTACTTTGTAGATAGAGAAAGTATCATGGAAACAGAAGCGGCCGGAGAGTGGCCAAACTTTGAAGAGATTCTTTTTCAAAAAAATCAAAAGATGGGAACTACTCCTCTTGCTCCGAGAGAAGAAGATATGAAATCAAAAAAATTTAATCACGTTTTAAATGGTGAACTCTTGGAAAAAAAATAATGAAAATAAAATAAAGAAATAAATACTAAGGATTCCTTAATATGAGAAAAATAAATCTTTTTTTCATTCTTATACACGTTTCAATTCTCTCCAGCTTGGCGACTGCCAATACTATTGTTCAACAAAGATTCAATGCACTTCCCTCTCTAATAGATTTAAAAAAAATAACCATCGGTCCTGATGATAGTTATCAAGGGGTACTCCATAATAATCCTAATCCTCCCCAAATTTTTTACACTAAAAATTCCAACATGGCCTCCCAGGTTCATCGACAAGATATAAAAACAGGTCTAAGCAGTAATTTTATAAATATGGATGTTGATTCAAAGGATCCTGCTATTTCAGAAAATGGTGACCTTCTAAGTTTTACCTATTTTAAAGATGATGCTCTAGGGGATATTTGCTATAAAAAAATTGGCCATACCAATACCACTAGTTATGATGATGATATTAAATGTATTACACGTAAAAATTCTCATGAATCCTCTCCTCAATGGGTTCACTCCAACAAAATATTTTTTATCTCTGAAAAGAGTGCGGATGCATACAAACAAATAATTTCCTACGATATACAAACTAAAGAAGCTTCAGTAGTTCATAGTGGAGAAATCGCTTACTATGCCATCTCTAGTAATGGACAATATCTATGCTATAACGAAAAGAATAATTCCAGCTCTTTCACTATAATTAGATTAAGTGACAAAAAATCATTTCAATTAAATTTTAATTTGCCCGGAATCGCTGGTCTGCCTCGCTTCTCACTAGATGGCCAATATCTTTATTGGGCGCAATTTTTAAATGATACCAATCATGATCAAGTGATTGATGGAAATGATTATGGACTCATTTTTAGATTACCACAAGAACAATTTTTTCCTGACTCAATCACTTCCATTGCTTCAATCACTTCAATCACTTCAAACCAAATATATAATAAAAATCAACACAACATAATTCCAGAGCAATTAACATCTGTTGAAACCAATTGTAGTTATCCTATTCCTGCTACAAATAGTCTTTATATCACTTGTGCCTTTGAGGGTTCCCTTGATATCTATGAACTTCCATTAAGTGGAATTATCCCTACATCCTGGGGAATGAAAGAATTACTTGAAGCACATCAGGTAGCAAGAAATTATGGTGAGCGATTATTAATTCTAAATACTATCGCTTACAAAATAGAGAAAAAATATACACTCGATTTGCTTAAACGCATCTATGCCGATCATTTACATTTAAAAGAATATACCTCGGTAATCTTTTATGGAAAATTAATATCTCAACAGCTTAACAATCAATCTGAAAAAAATCGTTATTATTTACTAGAAGCTTTTTTTGATATCATCGGTTTATATCAACAAGAACCACTTGGACAAATTACTGCTAACTTTCAAATTAAAGTAAAAAACAATCTTTTTAAAGTTAACACCATTCGTGGCCAAGATAGCTTAAAGATTTTAATCAAAAGCTATTTTGATTTTCTTATTAAAAACTATACTTCCGCCAAAACTACCTTTGCCAGTATTGATTATAAAAATCTTAAGAGTGCTATTGAACTTCATATATATTTTGAATTAGCACAAAAGTTGAATCAAGAATCCCCCAAAAATGAAATGACCAAAATGACCAAAATGGCCGAAATAAAAAAATACTATCTGCAAATGATTACTTCTCCATATCTCCAAGATGAAGAACTTCTTTTTTATGCATTTTCATACGTAAATTATTTACAAGATGAAATTAGCAAGAGAATTGAAAATTTACAGCAAATAATCGTAGTGTTGGCCAACAATCATATTTTAAAATACTTTTTTTCTGCTGAAATTTTCACTCTACAAATAATAAATGCTCCCGATAATTCTCAGCAAGAAAAAGATGCTTATCAAAAACTAGATCAATTAATAACTGAACAAAGAAACAACTTTTTCTTACGTAAAACTATCTCTATTCGCTCTATTCTTAATTTAATGAGTGCGGGAAAGATCAATTACGCTCACTACCTCTCTACTAATTGGATTCGTTTTACTAAAAAAGAGGAGATGGAGTTTAAACAAGCACAAACTCAATATAGCTTTAATATTTTAAATAAGGCATATCAATTTATTAATGAAAAAAAACTTAATTATGCCTTAAATAATTTCTACGGAGCACTTACACTCACAGATGATCTTGAATCACATTATGGACACGTTAGCATGCTGTGGGAACTTCGAGGTGAAGAAAATGCCAGCAAAGAATTGGATGAACGTTATCAAAATCTTTTAAAGAGAGAATTTATTAAAGAAAATTATACTTATGTCTCATCACTCATAAACACGCTTAAACTACAAAAATCTGATCAGAAAAAAGATGATAGTAATTATCTCAAAATCATTAATGAATTAGAAAATTTTCCTAGCAATCAAAACTCACCTATGCGCTATCTACTAATTGGTTATTGTTATTCTCAACTACTTAGAAATAATCATAATCAGCAAAAAATTTCAAGTAACCTCTTTGCTAATTATCTACAACAAGCACATCGAAATTTAATGCTAAGTTTTGATCTTGCTCAAGATAATTTTCGAGTACGAAGTTCTGCTCTTAGCAATCTTGGTCTTATTCATTATCTGGCCCATAACTACTCTCTTTCGGCAAAATTTTTTAATCTAAGAGATAAATTTCCATTTCCTACAATTGAGGGAACTAAACAAGAGGAGAAAATAGCATTCTTGTGGTTTTATTCTAAATCCCTTTTTTATGCTAACAACTATAGTGAATCAAAACTTCAAATAGAAAAGGCAATTGCATTAGAGAAAACATTGAACTTACCCATCTCTTGGAAACTACCTCTCCTGGAGCGTAAGGCATTTTTATCTCTTTATACCAATGACTTTGATGGTGCAATTTCTCAATATCAAAATATTTTAAATTTAGTTGCAAATATAAAGGAAGAAGTAAGTGAAAGTAATTTAGCTAAAATTAATTTAAGTCTTGGGTATGCTTATTTTAAAAAAGATAATAAAGAAGGTAATGATGCTTTTAAATATTTAAATAGCGCCAAGGAGATGTTTTTAAAATTAAGCTCACAATCACAATCATCACAATCATACAATAGACAATTGCTTATCATCTACGGTCTACTCTCGCAGTTAAATACAAAGAATAATTTAAATAATAATTTAAATTATAAAACACTGCGCTTGAACTTACTCGATGATATTTATACAGGGAAAATTTCAATTCAAATGAATCAAAACTATGTACTCACCAGTTTGACCAAAGAATGGGCGCAACTCGCCTCTATGCAAATAAAAAATGGAGATCAAAAATCTGCCGATCATTCAATGTCTCTTTCCATTGAAAAATTATTAGAACTTAGTAAAAAAATATCCTTAAGCAATTATAACATCTATAGCGGATTAAAAGCACATCTTCTCTATGCAATCTATACAAAAATCAAAGAAAATACCTACGTAAAAATAGTTAGTGAATTATACAATAAAACAATCACTCACTATCAAAATGAAATTGAAAAATCCACTTCTCTTATTCAACAAGAAGATGAATTAAAAAATTTATGGTCCAAATTACAAAATAAAAAATAGCTAGAGGAGAAAACATACTTATGTTACTAGAGGAACTTAGCAACACTATTTTTAAATATTTTCTTTCAAAGTATGATCGCAATGACCATATAACTTACAGTAGAGCATGCACTATTGTTACCTGCTATGTTTGTGTAACATTTTTTACTATCCCAGCATTTATTTACTTTTTATTTTTTAATGATTATCTCCCAAATGCAAAAGGTGTTCTTGCTGTAGTTTCATTTCTTCCTATAATTTCTTTTATAAATCTAATGTTCGTAAAAATAAATAAACTAAACATAACCATAGCATTCACATTTTTTTTAGCTTGTATATTGGTAGTCGGTGGACTTGTAACTAAAAATACCCATGAAACCGCACCACTTTTCGTAATCAATATCTTTTATGCTTTAGTTGCTTTAAACATCTTTTCTATCCTTGGAACAAAAAAACAACTTGTAACTTTTTCAATTATTTTTGCTCTTTCAATCGCACTATATTATTTTTATGTTAAAGATATATTTCCAACAAACTTAAATAGATTGTTAGTTGTTGGTTGTATCATCGGTATTAGTTCCTTGGTGGTTAATTCTACTATCTCCTACTCTCATATCAATATTTCTGAACACCTCTTAAAAAAAATCTTAAATGAAACTGACCACAGTTCAAATCTTAATTTTCGTCTAAATAATATGTACAAAAAGCGGGAAAGTGAATTAAAAATTGTTAATGAAAAATTTTCTAAAGTAAATCATGAAATAGTTATAGCAGACCACTCAATATCTCAAACTTTAAGAAAAAATAATGAATATGGTGAAAAATCAAATCAGTTAGTTCAATCCATGCTAATAAAAACTGAAACTAATAAAGAGGTCCTTGATGAAATGAGCAAATCCTTTAAAGCAATTAAAGATGCTAACTCTCAATTAAATAATATTATTAACCTATTTTCTTCCATTTTTTCTCGCATTGGAATAATTAATGATCTCGCCTTTGAAACAAAAATTTTATCCTTTAACGCCTCTATCGAAGCAGCTCGTGCAGGAGGAGTTGAGGGACAAGGATTTTCAGTAGTGGCATTAGAAGTAGGAAATTTAGCAAAAAAAAGTAGTGATGCTGCCAATGATATTGCAGAAATGTTAGAGAAGAGCAAAATACAAGTAATGGAAATAGTGGAAAATATCAACAATCAAACTAATGCTGCCAGTGTTGTAAATGTTAATACCAAAGAAAAATATTTACAATTAGCTGCAGAGATGGAACAGCTGGCACAACAAATGGATCTACTTAAAAAAAATAATTTTGATCAAGAAAAAATTATTAAAAATCATTTTGCCGCCATGAAGATTTAAGCATATTATTGCAAAATGAATACAGACACAGTAGAAAAAACAATATTCTCATTACAAAGCAACTATCTCCAATGGAAAAATTCCTCTTTTAATGATCGCTCCAATCTACTAAAAGAATTGGCCAACATACTTTTAAATCATCACCACCAAAAGGCACTGGCACTTCTAATGGCCAAAGAGATGGGCAAACCCTATCACGAAGGAATTGCTGAAATAATAAAGTGTGCTTTTGTTTGTAACTATTATGCGGAAAATGGTGAAAAATTTTTGGCCGATGAACAAGTAATAAATGAAGTAGATCGACATGCATTTGTTACCTTTCAACCTCTAGGAATAATCTTTGCTATAATGCCTTGGAATTTTCCTCTCTGGCAGGTATTTCGTTTTGCTGCTCCCGCCATTATGGCCGGAAATGTTGTTTTACTTAAACATGCTTCAAATGTAACAGCTACTGCACTTGAAATTGAACGACTCTTTAATTTGGCCAGCAATGGAATCTTATTAATTTTAAAATCAATTGTCTTTAATGGCAGTGATACCAATACCAATACACTTGAAAATATAATCTCCAATCCTCTAATTAGTGCAGTTACATTTACAGGAAGTACTCCAGTCGGAAGAATCATTGGCCAACTCTCTGGAAAATACTTAAAGAAATCTATTTTAGAATTAGGTGGAAGTGATCCCTATATTATTTTTGCAGATGCAGATATCGCTCATGCTGCTAAAATATGTGTAAAGAGCAGATTAATAAATTGCGGTCAAAGTTGTATTGCCGCCAAACGCTTTATTGTTCATAGATCAATCATCTCTAAATTTGAAGAGCTTGTAGTTGAGGAGATAAAAAAAGTAGTCTTGGTTGATCCCTCTTCAACAGAAGAATTAAAAAACAATTTAATTCCCTTAGGACCTTTGGCCCGTAAAGATATTCGTGATGAACTTCATCAACAAGTCTTAACATCAGTTAAAATGGGAGCTAAATTAATTATGGGTGGTAAAATTCCCACCACTAATAATGATCCTTATTACTACTACTATCCACCAACTATCTTAACTGATGTTAAAAAAGGTATGCCTAGTTTTGATCAAGAACTCTTTGGCCCTGTTATGGCCATAATTTATTACTCGGATGATGATGAAGCAATTCAAATTGCAAATGATACTTCTTTCGGATTAGGTGCTGCCATCTTTAGTAAAGATTTACAGAAAGCATCGAGGGTGGCCAGCAAGTTGATTGAATCAGGAAATGTCTTTATCAATGATTTTGTTAAATCAGATCCACGACTTCCATTTGGTGGAATTAAAGAGAGTGGTTATGGTAGAGAGCTCTCCTACTTTGGAATAAGAGAGTTCGTAAATATTAAAACTATTTCTGTTTCTATATAATAAATAATAAATAATAAATAATTTATTATTTATTATTTATTATTATCTTCCTCAATTTTGTTAATCAAATACTCCAAGTAACGACGATCTTCCATTGCCTCTCGAAAAAGCACAATCTTTTGTTGATCAATTAATATGCTAAGAAATGGTTCAAAAAATATTAAAGCTTGACCGCCAAGATAGTGTAGCGGACGAATGCTCTCTAAAAAAACTATCGCCATTGGGGCCATCTCCTTCTCCACCACAAACTTAGATACTTTGTTGAGAATCTCTACTTTTAATGGATCAAGATTATCACTACTTTTTTTTTCATCATTCATATTTTTTTCTCTTATTTTCTATTTTCTTTAATTAAATTAAATATTTTATTTCTTAAATCATTATCGAATATATACAAATACTCACTCTTATTTCTGCTTCTATTTCTAAATGCACTAAATCCTTTTTTACTATTGTTTATCTCTTTATAGAAAAACAGGCCATCCTCTAATAAAATAATATCATCAAAGTCATTATAGTTAAGCTCTGTTTTTAAAAGAAGCTGCTCTTTTATCACATAAGTTGAATAAAATTTTAGTCGAGATGGAAAGATAAAATTAACTACAGGAAGAAGAATTACTAATATTGCAAAGATTGCATACAACAAACTCTTAAGCACTAAGTAGGTGAAGATCGCCACCAATAAAACAACTAAAATGGTGAGTAACCCTTTTTTCCAATAAAAGATAAGTGGAAAACTTTTTACTTCGTATTTTAATTCGTAAATAATAGATGTTGATGACAAGTTTAGTGAACCACTCCAAGCCAATCACGAAGTAGAAAGAGTACACGTCCGATAAGAAGAGATATTCTGGCCATAACTGTATAACCAAAGCTAGCACCAAAACTAATCATAAGTAGCATTGAACCAAACTTTGCAATCTTACCAACAGCGCCTTTATGTGGGAATGAAAAATAAAAATATATCAAACAACTTAAAGTACCAAGTAAAATAACAAGAGCAGTTATAATTGGTATAATTCCACCTGCGAAAGAAACATTTATTGTCGCTTGTATTTGCTTTAACATATTTGTATCGATGGATGCTGGGATACCATAACCACTAAATCCAATTAAAAATGCCAAAGGCCAAAAACTAAGCCAACCATGTTTAGATGAGAATCTAAACAGCATCATTATAGACATAACAAGAGGAACAATTAAAATCCACTGGTGCTCATGGAAGAGTGGTACGTACAGTTTTGGATGTAAAACGTTGTACCAGGTTACACATATTAAATATCCAACAGAGATACCAACAAAAACGTGTTCGGCCAAACGATATAATGGATTTTCTTTCCATAGGTAAGTAAAGATCATTATTGTAGAAATCGCTCCAACCCAAATCCAAGGATTAGTACTCATATATTATACTCCTATACTCCACTCTATATTATAAAGGTGTTTATGAATTTTTCTCTTTATCCTCATATCTCTTCTTGGCATAGAAAAGAATATTTCCAACGATAATAAAGAAGATAATTGTAATATGTCCCCAAGATTGAGAGGCCATACCTCTCATCCCATCGCTTATCTTTCCTGATATAAATTCATACTCTGCTGCTGCCTTCATTCCACCAAGTAAACCTTTCATCTGGCCTGATTGCAAGTATGGATAGTAATCAGCTGCACTGACCGCAGTAACTCCGGCCACATAATTAAATTTAAATCTATCTACTCCATACACTATGTAAGTACCAGGTAATCCAGTTCCTGAGAGACAAAATACTACATGAAAATCATCAAAATTTTGCAATCCTTTTAGCATAGGCAATTCATTTAAATCTTTTCCATAATAATCTTTTTTGTATGATTTTCTAAAATTTTCTCCAAAATTTAAAAGCACGACAGTTGGCTGAGGAAGATAACCAAAGAAAGCATAATCCTCACCATTTTTTTTACCATACTCTTTTGCAATATTTTCCATTGTAGTTGCGGCCAAACTTGTTCCATTAAGAATGAAATTTATTCCCACTACTTTTACATTTTTAGAAAATGCATGACGAAGAATTGAAACTGCCATTGGTTGCAACTCAGCTAGAGTGGCCGGATCATAATCAAAACCTATAATAATTGGTTTTCTCTTCTGGGCCGCCTCATCAACTAAATCATACGCACTTTGCACCCACTTTGTTGATTTAATATCTACAACTGGATCTAAAAAGAATGGTAAAGAGACTGCTAAAAATATAAAGATATAAACAAATCGCTTATCTAAATTTAAAATTGCTTGAAACCATGTTTTGTTTTTGTTGTTGTTATTGTTATTGTTATTGTTATTGTTGTTTTCAATACTCATATTTTAAAACCTTTTTACACTTAACTTCACTTAACTTCACTTAATTAATTATTTACCAGCACCACTAAAAACTGATTTATCAATACCTAAAATAATTTTAAGGGCAGTGGCCACAACACCAATAGATATACCCATCAAAATTGCCCTTCTTGCAGCAACATTTGGACAATCCATAATCCAAGAGGAGATTGCAGGAATATGTACTGAGATATTTTCACCTAAAGGAATCTGAGCTAACATAACAATGATAGCAGCAACTAACAGAAGGCCGGCCGAAAAACTTTTCAAGCGAAAACTTCTAAAAGCGGCAGATGCAATATAAAAAGCAAGTAGTGAAAACATTGTTGATTCAAGAGGCATCATCACATTAATAAAGAGATCATTGAAGAGTGTCTCGCTTCCAATACCGAATATAAATCCTATTAAAGTCATGCCTATCATACAAACTAGAGTTATAACTGCATACCAACGATTCGGATCCTCTTTGTTCATAGACTTTCTATAGTAAGTTCTAATCATACTGATGGCCCCAACTGCCATCGAACCACCACCAATTATGATCGCCCAATCAGAGACATTCTCCCAAACAAACTTCATATGTTTATGAGGCATGAAATAATACATGAAAGTAAATATACCCATACCTAATGTAATAAGAAATGGAACTGTCTTCTTTAAAAACAACATATCAATGTCCTCCACCACCAACTAGAAGTGTATCTATCCCTTCAACTCCAGCTAGTTTTAGAAAAAATAGTACAACCAATATAATCATTAAAACTAATTTTACATAATCTTGGCCTTTGAGACCTCCAAGCAACTTACTATCTCCTCCCATATAAGCACCTGCTGCATACAACTCCTCTCCGATCAGAGTGTAGTCACAAGCAACAATAAAAAATGGAATTTGGCTGATAGAATCTGTTCCTGCAATTTGAATTGCACCAGTCATCGCACCTGCTTCTGCAAGAATAAGTGATTCGGCCATGAACCATCCAAGGAAAAAGTTTGCAGCTGGTTTCTCTCTCGACATAAGTCCTGCAATACCTGAAGCGTAAGCAAATTGTCTACCGGTCAAATAGTAAACATCCTCTTGTTTATAAGCATCTGGACGTCCAGCCTTCACGTAAGCATTTTTTACAACCTCATCTATAACTGAATATACAATTGGTTCATAGTTAGGAATTACAATTCTCGATTGATAATTTGCAATCACCTCTGAGATTTTTGATAGTATTGATATAGATGCAAGAGTTGAGATATCATCAATAGTGCTAATTCCAGGAATATAAATACAAGGTTTACCCATCTCAGTTGCTCTACCAACAGCATCTTCAATTGCTTTGATACCAGCAAGTGGTCTGATATATAAGTTTCGTCCTTGCTTTGCTAAATTGATAAATAATAAAATAATAAAAATTGAGATTATTGATAGAATAAGAACGGCAGTTTTTTCAGTGTTATACCATTGAGGTGATGAGATAAATGGTCCATAGGAAGGAGAAGTAAAGAGAACATTGTTGGACTTATCCACCAATTTCACAACATACGAATATGGAATGCCATCCTCTATTCCCTTTTTATCATTGTATCGTTTAGTGGAAACATCTAATTGCTTTACTTCTTTATAATCTTCAGTGCTCCCATTAACTGCGCCATCACCAGCAATTTTTCTCATTATAATGACGTTATAGGTTTTATCTAAAATACTTTTATCTTTTATTTCAAATTTTAAATCGATGGATCCACCACCATCATTTGGTGTATCTTTTCCATCGAGTATTAAAACATCACTAGCACCGGCGGCACTAACACTCTCCTGCGCAAAGAGAGGTATTGGCAGATATAGTGAAATACACGAAGTAACAACAAGAGTGACTAATAAAACATTAACTGGAACTTTAAAAATTTTTTTTGATAGTTTAATCATAAATTAACCCTTTTGCACTGAATACAAAAGAACACAAACATTATTCTAAACAAAATTAATATAGTTTTCTTCAATACACTACTAATTTTTTTCTAAAATTACTTACAATTAATGTAAGGATATTTAAAAAAAATTTTTAGACAGCTCTAAAACTTTACAAAGTAATGAATCTGCAAACATATATGATCATGCTCACTGGTGATCTTTTCTGAATTTTTTAGTAACAATTTTTAAATTCACAATTAGTTTTTATCTTCCAATTTATTTTTTTTATTCATTCAATAAAGGGTACAATATTAATTATATTTAGCAAAAATATTACCTTAAATTCAGTATAAGTAAGGAGCGAAAGTAGCTATGCTAATGTTGAAAAAATCAGAAATAAACATTGCTCTTAATCCAAACAATCTTAATCAAAACTCGATCAAAAGAGTTGGCAAATATCATCTGATTTATGTTGTACTTTCTATTTTTCTTTTTTTACTTAATTATCCTTTAACAACGGCCACCGATCAGAAAGAGATAAAAACAAAAATTGTCGACAATTATTTTCCATATACATATAAAAATGAATCTGGTGTGCTGGATGGTTACTCCGTTGATATTTTCAAAGCAGTTGCTGGTGCTATTGGACTAACACCAATAATAACTGTTGATACTTGGGAAAATGCTAAAAAAAGCTTGAAAGATGGAATTATTGATACTTTGCCGATGATGGCATCTTCAGAGGAAAGAAATAAGGAATTTGATTTTACTACCCCTCATACAATTGCTTTTGATACCTTCTTTTTCAATTCTAAAAATAAATCTTTTTTATCAAATAAAGATTTAGATTTGTTTAATCTCAATATTGTCGTTATGAAAAAAGATGCCGCTCATGATTACCTTAAATATAAAAAGAAGATAAATGATAGCAAGTTAATCTTTGTTGATTCTCTAATTGCTGGTGTTTTGTTGATTGAAAAAAATCAAGCTGATGTGATGATTATGCCAAAATTAGTTGGACTCTCTTTAATTAAAAAAAATGAGATTAAAAATGTTGTAACTGACGATGGTATTATCAAGGAATACAACCGTTCTTTTTGTTTTTCAGTTAAGAAAGGCAATCTAATTTTAAGAGAAAAATTGGCCCAAGGACTTAGCATTATTAGAACATCTGGGGAATACGATAGAATATATAAAAAATGGTTTGGACATACTAATAACGATCAATTTTTTACTGAGAAGATCAAAAAAATAATTGGGATAATAATATCAGTTATTCTTTTTTTAAGTTTTTTTATATCTTTATGGATTTGGTCTCTTAAAAAAATAATTAAAAAAAAGATTACAGCTATAGAAGAAGCTCAAATCCTTCTTACTGAAACCGAACATGCTGGGAAAATTGGAGGTTGGGAGTTTAACGTAGATACACTAACTCAAAGTTGGACAAAGGAGACCTTTAATATTTTGGAACTTGATAATAAAAAAGTAGAACTAAATGTTTCAGAGGGACTAAATTTCATTTTACCTCCATATCGATCAATGGCAGAAATGGCCATAAAAGATGCTATTCAAAAAGGAGAATCTTATGATCAAGAGTGGGAAATAATTACATATAAGGGAAATAAACGTTGGGTTCACTCTATTGGAAAGGCAATAAAAAAAGATCATAAAATAGTAGCTTTGAGAGGATCTTTTCAGGATATTACTGATCGTAAAATTGCAGAGCATGAGTTGAAGTTTCATAATACATTATTAATGATTCAACAAGAATCCGGACTTGATGGAATATTGGTTGTTGACGAATCTGGGACTATCGTATCTTACAATTCAATATTTCTTAAAATTTGGAATATACCTGCAGAGATAGTTTCTAGCAAAAATGATCAAAATGCTCTAAATTATGTGTTAAATAGTCTTCTTGATCCTCAAAAATTTATTGATAAAGTTAACTATCTTTATCAACATAAATCAGAAAAATCATATGAAATTATCGAATTAAAAAATGGTAAAATACTTGAAAGATATTCTTCTCCGATGATTTCTTCAGATAGTGAATATCTAGGGCGACTTTGGGTTTTTAGAGATATTACAGAAAGTAAACGTGCGGAAAAATTGCTTAGAGAGAGCGAGAGATTGCTTTCTTTAACTGGAGGTATAGCAAAAATAGGGGGATGGTCTATAGATTTATCTACAAATGAACTTACCTGGACAAAAGAGACTTATATAATTCATGAAGTTCCATTAGATTTCACTCCTACCATTCAAACTGGAATAAATTTTTATCATCAAGATGATAGAGCGAAAATATCTGAATTAGTAAGTAGAGCAATAAATAATGGAGAAAAATTTAGTGTTGAACTTCGAATAATAACAGCAAAAGGAAATCAAATAAATGTAAAAGCAATAGGAGATGCCCTAAAAGAAGATAGGAAAATAGTTAAAATCATAGGAACATTTCAAGATATAACAGAACGAGTGAAAATGGAGCAAGAAAGGTTGCAGATTCAAAATCAACTTTTTCATAGCTCAAAACTTGCTTCAATAGGTACTTTGGCCGCAGGAATTGCTCATGAAATTAATAATCCGCTCGCAATCATTTCTGGGTACAGTAATGAAATGGCAGAGTTATGCAAAGATAGCTGTAAAGAAGGAAATCCAGAAAGGATAGCAAAGATAAAATCTTCTGCAGAAAGAATAAGAGGAATCGTCAATGGACTAAGAACCTATGCAAGACAAGATAGCGAGCAAATTGAAAAAGTAAATCTACATGACTGTATTACAGAAACATTGAAATTGATTAGAGTAATATATGAGAAAGAAGGTATAAAAATTGAAACAGAATTAAAAGCAGTCGATTTATATTTAGAAGCGAATGGAGGGAAAATTCAGCAATTGATTATGAATCTATTAACAAATGCCAGAGATGCATTGTTAGAGGGAAAGAGATCCGAAAGAACAATACGAATTGCTACCAGAAATATTTCCTATGAAAAAGAGATACGCGCTATTGGAATGCTTGCTTCTAATGTTTTTGAATTAAGGATTTCAGATAACGGAAAAGGAATTGAAAAACATATTTTAGAAAAATTGTTTGATCCATTTTTTACAACCAAAGATCCAGGAAAGGGAACAGGGCTTGGTCTTTCTATTACTCACTCTATTATTGAATCTTATGGTGGTAAAATAAGTGTTGAAAGCGAAAAGGGAAATGGAGCGACTTTTATTATCTCTTTACCGACAATTAAAGATTTAACTTGTTTAGAAAAAAATAAAAAGGACTCAGTATCTCACTCTAGCTCTTTTAAATTTGAAAAAAATGTTCTTGTTGTTGATGATGAACCTGACATAAGAACTATCCTAGCTCGCTATCTTAAAAAAATTGGCAGCAATGTTTTTGAGGCCGGAGATGGAGAAGAAGCATTAAAGGTTATTTTAGATAATTCTCAAAAAATAGATGTTATAATAACTGATGTTCAAATGCCAAAACTTTCAGGACCGATGTTAATTGAAAAAATCAAAGAACTAGGAATTAAGCAAATAAAAACTATATTTATTACTGGCGGAGTAACCTCTTTTCCTCTTAATGAATTTAATATTCACAACAACATAAATGTAAATGGAACAATCAACAAGCCATTTAATTTCAACTCTATTGTTGAAGTACTAAAAACTTTACAATTTGACGATAATACAGATAAGAGTAACTTACACCGTTTCTTATAATTTATTTATTACTAGATAAGTAAGTAGCATCCATCACAGCATTAACAAAAGCATCAGCTGCTACCCAACCATGAAATGGAGAATCTTTTCCCCAAGAATTTTGAATATAATAATACAATTTTCCTGCGACACACTTCATTCCACCCAACACAACTGCATGACCATTTTTACATTTTTTATTCTCATCAACAACATGTGCACTTGCACCTGCACTTGCACCATCACTCCTTTCTCCATAAAGTGCCTGCATCTCAGGTAATTGCACTCTATCTAAACAAACTGCCAATACACTGGCCTCATTTCTTTTAACTAATCTTTTTAATACCTCATTTCGAGATTCATTCGCATCCGCACTTGCACTCGCTACTCCCTTTTTGTTATTAAATCGATGAATTTTCACTTGCGTGCCTTCAGCATTAGCAGGTTTAAATCTGTTTGCTTTACACTGATTTGAAACTACCATATTGTAAACACACTTTGCTTCTGCAGGAAAATTTTTAAGATTAGCATCTTCAGAAAATGAATTTCCATGAGGAGCAGTGGCAGTAGCAACATCGATCAATTCTCCAATGAAAGTTGAAAGATCTTTTGTAGCATTAGCACTTTTATCACTAATTACTTTTTTATCTGCATTCGCTTCAACAATATTACAATCTTCTCTATTACTATCTATACATTGCTTTAATTTATTAGCTTCATTCTTATCACTTGATATTTTTTTATATTTTTCCATTGATGCTTCTTTCTCAGAACAAACTCCTTTATCCAACATGCATGCCATGGCCGCCTCTGGTCTTCCACCACCATCACTGGCCGCTCCTACCTTCAAAATATTTTTTTGCTTGCTAGGAGCACATGCCATCCCATCAATAATTGAAAGTTGGAAATTTGGATCACTACAATTACCTTTTTCTTTACAAATTTTTTGTCTCATTAAAGTATTGGCAGCATAACTCCAACAAAGCCCTTCTCTTCCTTGATCACGAACTGGACCAAGTTCACTGCTAAAATCAACGTTATCAGAGGTATTACAAGAGATAGATTCAGCAACTGCAGCTGCAGCTGCAGTTGCAGTTAAAGAAACTACATTTGCATAGAATGCTATAAATAAAATTAATGTTTTTATTTTTAATCCAGATAAAGGCATATAACTATCCCTCTGTTTTATAATATCAACTACTATCACTATTTTCTATTTTATCTGATATCGCCGTTTATCCAAAGTAGTTTATAAAAATCACGATGTAAGCTATTGAATTATCCATCTAAGTAGTTAAATGATTCTTCTTTAACTGCCATAAAAAGTTGGCATACTCAAGCAATACTTGTTACCATTTTTATTGAGAAATAATTATATTTGTTTCGATGGGGGAAAATTAAATTGAAGATAATTTTAATATTATTACTTAATGTCCTACTGTTTTATTCAAATATAGTAAGTGCCAATGTTAAATTGTTTTCTGATTTTAGTGAAGAAGATTTAAATAGCAATGGAAAATTCACTAATGAGGTGAATGATCGAATTAAACAGTTTAAGAATAAAAAATTAAAATATTTACAAAAGGATATCAGTTATAAAATTTTAAAAATAAATCCAAGTATTCAAGATATATTAAATAATAACAAACCAGAAATTCATTTATTAGAGGAAGACCATAATTTTACAAAAAAAACTATTTGGGGAGAAGATGCTAATCCATCTTTTGCTAATTATTTTAAAATAGATAAAGATGAGGTAGAGAAGGAACTAACAGAAATTACCATTAACATTGATTCTGATAGAACAATTGTTGCTAAAAAAACCAAAATAATACAAAACATAGTGGAAGGAAAAGAATATCTATCATGGATTGGAAAAGTAGTAGATGATGATTTAAGCTTAGTAGTAGTTACCTTAAGGGAAAATAATCTTAGCGCTCAAATCAGTTCGCAAAAAATGGCGATGAATATAAAACCGCTAGGAAATGGATTACATGCTGTCTACAATTATGGTGCCGATTATAGGGAGAGCATCAGTACTGCTGGTTATGCAAAAAGTAATTCTCTAGATAGAATGCAATCTGATTTTTTAGAGATTTCTGCTGAATTACATGAGAAAATTTCAAGAAAAAATCCTCCCCGTGGTGGAGGGGCCAGTGCTGATGATGATGGCAGTTTTGTGGATGTAATGATTGTATATACTAGTAATGTAAATGCAGCAAGCGCCGATATCGGCTCTGAAATTACTACTGACATCGCTTATGCAAATGAGGCACTAACACAAAGTTGTGCTTTATTTCGTTTACGATTAGTTTATTCAGGCACAGTTACCTACACAGAGACAGGTGATTCAACCAAGGATTTATGTGCAGTAACCGGAGATGATGATATTAACAGAGGTTATGGATATGATACAAGTAATACTATTCCAGAAGTTAATGGCCTAAGAGATACTTATGGTGCAGATTTAGTACAATTTTGGGTTGAAACTAATCGTGATTATTGTGGGATTGCTTGGGCCCCATCAATTAACTCTTCCAATGCAATGTATGGTTATTCTGTAAAAATTAGAACTTGTGATTCATCAACATCTATTCATGAAATGGGTCATAATTTAACTCTTGCTCACGATCGATATGAAATGGATATCTCTTTATATGATGTAGGAGCATTTAGAGGTGGTGGTTATGGATATGTGAATACTGCTTTGAAGGTTACAGATATTATGGCCTACACCACTGAATGCGGCCGCCATAATTTGAGCTGCTATCGTTTACCTTATTTTTCAAATCCAAGAATTTTGTATAAGGGAATACCTTTTGGTATAGCAAAAATTTCAGATGAAGTTGAAACCCTTAATAGATCTAAAGACTATATCGCAAATTATAGACCAGCAATTTCATCGTATAGTGTGGATGTAACAAGTGGATGTTTGGAGACTAAGAGTAATCAGAAAAATGTGAACTCTTGTTTTATTGCTACTGCAGCTTATGGTTCATACCTTGATCCTCATGTGAAAATATTAAGAGATTTCAGAGATAATTTTTTATATGATTTCACTCTCGGTGATTTGTTTATTAAATTATATGAAAAATATTCTCCATCCTATGCTAAGAAAATTTCTAAAAATAAATTCCTAATGATTCTTACAAGGGTATTTCTTACTCCCGTAGTAGGCGCAACTTGGGTTTTTATAAATTATCCCTTTATTTTTTTCTTGTTAATATTACCAATATTGTTTGTATTTCCATTAATATTAAGTGCATTTGTAATTAGCACAGGTATTTCTTTTATAATCTTATTTTTAATATTAATCTTAATGATCAGTACTTCTCAAAATATTTATTCGTATGTGGCCGCTCCTTTAGTTGATCCCAATGAACATGCTAAAAATCCCGCAATAATAGCATTTAAAAAGGATGCCGTAATCATAGGAACTAGATTATCTACAGGGGATCGAAAATTTAAAATTGGTTCAAAAGAGAGAGAGACAGATGAAATCACTACCCTAGAAGCAGTAGCATCCTTAAATACACATAGTTTGGGTATAGAAGGTTTTTATTTTATTAACAATGACAAAAAAAGAACTGAAGTATTAAAATCTGAAAGTACGTCATCTACAATTGAAAATGCAAATACTGGAGCTAACATTGCTTATAAAATTTTTAAATTTTTATCTTCAGGAATTCATTATTCTCAAGAAACAATTACCCATGGAGGACAAAATTATAAAACTTTAAAAATAGGAGGTGGTACTGCAATTGCCATCGCCAATTTTATATATATTGGAGGTGGAGGTAACTATGTTAAAAACGAAGGAACATACTATCCAAAAAATACATGGAAAGAGTATATGGCCGGAGTTGGAATAAATTTTAAATCGTCCGATCAGATCTTTAGGGTGGAAGCATCTTACATATCTTCACCTGAATCTATTGTTGCTGCTTCAGGTGTTAACGGTAGTAATTATCATCCTAAAAATACAAGTGTGATTTTATCTGCAGAATCTATTCTTACAAGTTCAATTGTTCAAAACATAACTTCAGGAATAGCTTCTGGAGTGGCATTGGGAATCACAAAGGAATCAACAACCAACGCTTCACTTCAAGCAGGAGATGCAGAAGAAAAAATAAATAAAACAAGATATTATTTAATGTTATTATTAATGCAAAGACATTTATATCTGGGAGCAAGTCTCACTGAAAAAGATAATATTGTTCTTGAAAATAAGAGTGAGGAAAGCATCATCACTTTCAGTGCTGCTTATAATTTTTAATTTGCGTAAGGGTATTTGGATTTTATGAAAGATATTATAAATATGGTTGCTCTTATATTCTTGAATATCGTCTTGGCCACAGAAGTATTTACTGCAGATGTATTTGCAAGCGAAGATGCTAAAAAATTCTTGAACAATTTAAAAAAATCAGTTACCCAAAAGCAAAATACAAAAAAGCAAACCATCATAACTGATTTTTATAAAAAGTTAAAAGATGAGAAAGGCGAGGTGGAAGGGAATTTAACTACTACAAATAATGGTGTCTCTGTCATTGCATTTAAGGAAAATCATATATCCATTCCCTCTCTTAAGTGGAGAGGAGAAATGCTTACTCCATTCATAAATGATCTTATAAAAGATGGTAAAGAAGTGCACATTGTTCATGAAGCATTAGATGATAGTCATATCAAATCTTACTCGAAAAATTCAAAGGAAAAAAAAGATTTTCTCGAAAAGTATATGTATCTTAAAATGGATAACTTAACAAAAGATGTACTAGAAAAGTTACATATCAATACTTGGGAACCTAAAGAGATTCAAAAGAAAAAAAATAAATTACATGACATCATTACAAATTATCATCAAAAAAGTTGTAACTTAGTCAAGCAGACCGAGAAGAGAAAGGTTGATTATGATGAAGACGAGTTGAAAAGTGAGTGTAAGAAAATAGAACATGGAATAAATGATTGCAGTAAAGAATTAGATTGTTTCGCCTTAGATACAAAAATAACAAATAAAAGAAATTCCACTTTGGTAGAGTATGTAGGTGAAAAATTACAAAACGAGAGAGGAAAAATATTTATACTTATCGCTGGTGCCGATCACTTGAATTCAATAAAAAATGATCACTTGAAAAAGCTCTCTGGTAAGGATGGATGGGTAGTAGTTACCCCAGCTAATCTAAATCAAGAAATTACTACTTCTAACTTAAAAAATGAACAAAATGAAAATAAAGAAGATTGGTACTCTCATATTATAAACACCCTTGAAAATTTGGACATCGTCTACAAAATATTAAATAAAAATTCAAACACCTGTGATTCTAAGGAATACTAAGATTTAATTTGACAATTACTAAATTTGAATAGTAGTGATGTAACATGAAAAAAACATCACAACTCATTACATCACTATTATTATTAATAATATTATTATTTTTTCTATTGTTCTCAATCTTCTCATGTTCCAAACAACAAGATAGCAACTCCTCTAATAATGAATTCTTAAATGAACAAAAGATGAAAATTGTCTCGGCCATAAATAATAAAGATGCCGATAGCGCACTAAAAATTATCTCTGAATTATCAGAGCAAAATCAAGAAGAAGGTGAAATAAAATATTTAAAGGCAGAAGCATATGCCCTGAAGGCCAACATTGATATCTATTCACTTTTTCCTATGCTTAAAATAAAACTCTTTGAGTTTGCAATAAACGAATGGAACGATATAAGAAAATACTCTGAGAGAGAACGCTCTGGTATTGGTGATGTAGTTGGAGAAAATATCTCTGATGAAGAAATTAATAACCTTGAGAATAAAATCAAAGAAATTGAAAGCTTTCCAGTAGAAAAAATCACCTACACTATAACAGATGCCTCTTCTTATTATCACGAGTATTTTATTAACCCCTACCTCACTCTCGTCGCTAGATGCTATATCAATTTAAGATTCACCTCTCCACTCTTTGTTGAAAATCATTATGAATGGTCTTATCTAAACATCCCTACAAAAAACAAAGATGAGTGCGAGCAAATCACAAAACAATTGACCAAAGGTGATCAATCGATCTTGGGTCTGGCCGAAATTGCAAATCAATTTAAAGGTGTTCAAGCAAGAATTAAAAAATTAGCAATAGTAGCGGCAAAAGAAAAAATTGAAAAAACCTATAATAGAAGAGCAAAGGAAAAGTATATTCAATTTTTTTGGGCCATATATGATTCCTTACCTATCATAAAATCTGCCCCTATTTTAAATAGCAATGAAAAAGAGCATGTTTTACAAGCATTATCACTCTTAAAAAATATCAAAGATAAAATAGCAATTGAAGATCGCATTGGAAAAGATTCCAGACAACACATGACCTTGCTTGCAGGATTTATAATAATTGAGGCCATAAAATCCTCCATTGATGTTAATAAAATTAATAATCCATCAGATTTGATTTGCACTTTTATGCCCACAAATCTTATTGCTAATTATCCAACTGCTTTGATCGCCGCCAGATATCTTTTAGAAATCGCAAAAGAGACTGGTCTTTTTAATTTAAAAGATGAATTACTTGATAAAGCAATACCCTTTCTACAAAATGCTCCAAACGAACTTACTCCCCAACAACAAAAAGTTTTTATACATCAAGTTTCTAAAATTAAATATGATACTGGATGTTGATTGTGATTGTGATTGTGATTGTGATTGCACCACTCATCCTCCTATTTAGCAGCTTATTACCATCATCATTACTACTTGCATTTGAAGTAACTCATCAGATACGCCCAGGTAGCGTCTTTGAAACTACTGCTTTAAATAGTGCTTGCTCGACTATCACTGGAACTATATTTGCCAGTAGATGTAATCCAGCACTCTTTGCTTATTCCAAAGATAGTGAACAAAAGATCACCATTTCTATGGTAGGAAAGGCTGAAGGAGATTCTATTGATAATGGCCGTGATCTTATCTTTAAACCCATTACCGAGGATACTATTAGGCGCCTACTGCAAGAAAGAAATTTCAACACCTTTAGTTTTAATGGTGAAATTCTATTTAGAAATAAATTTTTTGAATTATCCTATTCGCCATATTATCTTCTAGCAGATCTTTACATCTTCAATCCCGCATTCTTAGAGGTCTCCATACACCTGGTGAGTTTAGAAATTCTCAGAGTAACTCATGGAAGAAAAATCCTAACTTTTTCTCCCTCTAATACCTTTAATCTCTCTAGCGGAGTCAGCTTATATTATTATAAACACAGTTATGAAAATACCATCATCTCTCTCTATGATTTATCCTATAAAAAAGCTGTCGATCTGATAACATTTAAAACTCTCTATGGTACCTCTGCAGATATTGGATTATTTTTAGATAACGATAATAAATATATTCCATCCCTCTCTGCTCAAGTAAAAAATTTAAATAACAAAGTGAAAGAAGGAAAAGAAAATGCTAACAGCAAATCCTCTCTCTATCAATCAACACTTTTTCTCTTTGATACCTATTCAACAATTGCTATCGGTAAAGGCGTAAATACTATTATTGGTGGATTCAATGTTGATCTGGAATTTCCCTTCGACGAATTTTATCGAGAGCTAAGAAAAAAATATATCACCTTTGGCAGTAAGTATTCTCTAACTCTCTTTTCACTTTTTTTTAGTATATCAAAATATTATAAAAGCATTGGTCTGCGCTTTGATTCCTCCAATTTTAACATCGGAGTTTTATATGCACGAGAAAAAGACATGGGTGATTTGCAACCAAAACCAGAACAATCCATCTATCTAGGAATAGATATAATCCTCTAATAAATATTATGATAAATGCTATGATAAATACTATGATAAATATTTTGCTATTCATATTAACATTTTTAACATTAAATCTATCTATCATCACTACTGTTGTTAGTGCTGATCAAAAAATAGACTCCATCAATTTTTTTGTACAACAAAATGCTAAAGCTGAAGAAAAATATCTCTTCAATCCCTATGAAAAAATTATTTCTGGGGTGGCCGCTTTTTTGATTGGAAATGTTGGGTACTACACCTCCACAAGTTCTGTTTTAAAAGTAACCTACACTGGAATTCAAACAGTGGGTATTATCAACATCGGTAGAAGTATCTACGCTTCCAACTCACCTTCACTTGAAAAAAGTTTTTATCACTTAATGACAGATTCATCCGTTGACAGTTATTCAAAAAAAGATTTGTCTCTTAATCTTTTACACATCTTTGCTCAAGAGGAGCGGGCGAAACGAATTGCTTTATTTTATGGTTCATCTTTTATTACTGCTCAATATGCAATCAATGCTTTTGTTTATAAGTCTCCTGGAAATTTAAAAAACATTTATATCTTTCTAGGAAGTGTGAATGCTATTGTGGCCCTCTATTCTGCCCTCTATAAAGGCGAATATGAAAAATATTACTATGGCCCTTCCATTGAAATAAAACCCTTCATTACTTTTGTCAGCTCTGGAATTACACTAAATATTGATTTCTAATAAATTCCATACAAGTATCTTAAAACTTTGTTAATACTTTACAAGCACAACGAAAAGCAGTTTTATATTCTTGATAAGTAAATGTTGAATTAATTGATCCTTTGTAAATCCTTAATAGAAAAAAATCATTGAATCCTGACCAATAAGGAATTGGAATACATGCATGAGCAGAAATAGGACATAGACGTCTGGTTGATGTCCATTCATAATCGCATCTATTACTATTATCATCGTCTGATAAATTAGGAATAAATGTTTCAATAAAAACTTTTTTATCCTTTTCGTATGTCATATCAGATGTTAAATTTGTATATTTTTTTAAATCTAATAGCTCACAACTAATTGAAGAATCCACATTATTTAATTTCTCACAATACTTGCTAGCATCTTGTCTGCTTAATTGCAAATCCACACCCTGCTTATCTTGAATACGATCTCCTAAAATAAAAGCTGTGTTTTTTCCAAATATTTTGTTTATTAAATTTAAATCTATATATAATCCATCTATTCTCCAAGCGTATTTGCCTAAGACTTCTTGATATATCTTTGGGATTTTTAGACTATCTTCATTTTTATCTTCATTTCCAATTATTATTGGAGTGTATTTGAATTTTCCATTTTTAGTTCGAAATCCATTTTTTTTCACTTCAGGTATCTTGCTCAGATAATGGTAGTAATAATTATTGGCCAAAAAAGGAAGACTTTGTGATTTATTTTTTACAATGGGTTTATTATTAATATCCATGTAACGTAATACAATTGATGCCATTTCAAACGAAGTCTTGAATATAGAAGATAATGTTTTAGTATTTTCTAAAGACTCTTTTGCGTTTAATCTTTTTTTTGTATCTAAAGAATTATCTAAATATTTAATCACATGTTCAGTAACAACATGATCAGGAACAGGATCAATACACCACTTTGATTTTTTATTCTTACAAGATGCCTTGAAATTCTCATTATCACTTGCAAACAAGCAGCTTGCAAACAAGCAACTTACAGCTATTAAACTAAAAATAATAGATAAAACAATTTTAACAATAAATTTTCTTTTCATTTTCAGCTAACTCCTTTTTTTTAATCTACCTTTCTATCTTCATCTATTTTCTATTTTAAAATGATGAAGAATATCTACAAATTATTTAAAAAAAAAAGAAAGCTATCTTATGTCTTTTCAGTAAACTATCATTAACTCAATTGATTTTATTTTAGAATTTAATTGGAACAAAATATTGCTAGTTAGAGAGTATTTAGAGATGACTCAAAGAGGACATAAATGTAATTGCTTTACACCAACAATCACCCTTGGGATAACACCACTCATCCGCCTGGGCCATACAGGGTATTGAAAACTCCTCTTTTAATCCCGTGCCCTCTAATAGTAATCTAAAATCTGGAGGAGTATAAGAGCGTAGCGTTTGAGTAACTCTTTTATTATCCTTTGTCTCGCTCCACCAACTATCCTCTAAGCGATTGTTGGCAAAATCATATGAGTATTGGCGACGAACATCTCTAAAAATATCCACTGGTCGTAACGAACTACTTAAAGCAAACCAAGAAGTATAAACTTCAATAAATGCTCGACCACTCTCTGGTTTTAACCAACTAGAAATTAGCTTTAACAACTTCCTTTGATCTTCATCATCTCCTATTCCAAAACCATCATAATAAGTTACTATATCAAATTCTTGTTTAAACTGTAAGCGATAAAAATCTTCACAGATGATGGTAAGATTATTTAAATGATGTTTTTGTTTTAGATCTTTCGTATGTGAACACAACTCCTCTAATAATTCAACGGCCACCACTTCAGTATTATCCAACATGGCCATAGCAGCAGCATGCTGTCCGCCTCCACTACCAAGATCTAAAATTCTTATTCGCTTATTTGAATCATGATATTTGCTAATAATTGAAACTTTATCCTTATGATAATCTTCAACTTCACTAGAATAACACTCTTTTGAAAGTTGATTTTGCTTGCGATAAAACTCTTTAACCCAGTCCATTTTTTTTCTCCTTAAAAAAGTAGAGTGGCACTTTAAAAATTGTATGATAACATTTTTATTATTACTCTATTACTTTATTATTTTCTTTATTACTTTACTTTATTACTTATATCTATTTTTAAAAGGAGATTCTATGAAAAAAAACTTTGCTTTAAAAAATTTATTTTTTTTATTTTCTCTTCTATTAGTCACCTTAGTCATCACACTATCTGGTTGCGCTAACGTTGGAAAAAACTTTACCTATAATGGTCCAACCGATATTGAATTGAAAAAGACAACAAAAAATGAAATACTAAACAAATTTGGAAGTCCTTTTCGTGTTGGATATAACAATGGTGATATACAGTGGACTTACAGCTATTACCAATATAGCGCATTTGCCGATACGAATACTAAGGATCTAATCGTCAGCTTCAATAAGGATGGAATTGTTGATCACTATGAATATAATTCATCCTTTGAAGACGATAAAGTTAAGATACTGGCAAATTCATCTAAATAAAATAGTTGGGTTATTTAATTATGAATAAAACAAAACTTTATACACTAATCGGCATAATCACAATTTTTTTAGCAATTACTCATATGAATATCTCATATGCAAATAAAAATGATGTCCGGATTATGAAAAATAAAGTTGGACATTGGAGTATAATTTCTAGCAGTAAAGAAGAGGTTTTAAAACAAATAACTGCTTTGGCCACAGCAAGTAGAAAAACACTTACCTCATCAAATACACCAAACATTTGTTGTAAGGATACACTCAAAGACAAAAGCTGTTTTGCTGAAATCAGCAGTGTTACTTCACCTCATGTTCTAAACATACTTGGAAAAAGGGCAGTTATCGATGGACCAAACTGTTTTAATGCCGCTTTATACTTTAATGAATCACTACCATTTATAGACTTCCTATCAGAGGCCGGTATTAAATACGCTCTAAAAAATTCTGGTCTATGTACAAAAATAGAAGGATCTCTTCAACCGGGAGATATTGGATACATAAAAGATTTATCTGGTAATGGAACATATACTCATGCTTATGTACATATCTCGGATAAACTTATTTTTCAAAAAACAGATTCAAGTTTAGATACCACATATGAATTTCGAGGCAGTGAATGGTTAGAAAATTATAAAGATACAAAAAATTTCAAGAAAACATTTTATCGCTGTAAAAGTTTAAAGAACTATTTATTAGAAAATCCTGGCATGGCCAAAGAGATTGACAATGCTTTAGGTGGTGAGAACATGTCTCTTTGTTCACAAGATGTAGTAAAAAAAAGTATTCCTTTAACTGAATTTAGTATTAATTCCTTACTAAAAGAATCATCGAAAATAACATTAACTATGCTTGGCCATGATGAATCTTTTATCGATAAAATACAAAAGCAAAGTGTTGAAGCTCCTTTTCTAGATAAACAAGATTTGATAAATGAATTCATGAAGAAGCATGCAGACGAGATAGTAAACAAGAAAGCATCACCTGATATTGTAAAAGCTGTAAATTTACTAGAATTATTCACATACATTAATGGAAGTAGAGAAAACATGATTATTCAATCATTGGGAATTATTGCTCAAAAATATGGCCGTACAACAGGATTTGAAAACTTAGATCCGACAGAATATGGTGAGTTCTCTTGTTCTTTATCAGATTTGAAAGAAAAATTGGATAATCCTGAGATGAAAAAGGCACTGGCAAAAGAGATGATTGAACACTACAAAAACAGGGAAGCAAATCTTGCTAAGGATAATATTTTTGGAAAACTTTTACCAAGTGATCTTGAAGAGTGTCCCCCTGAAACAAGCAGCACAACAGTGGTTCCTCTAAAAAAAATCATAACCCTCCAGGATTTGGAAAAAAAACTAACAACAATTGGTATGAACAAGGCCACAACTGCGCTTCGTGAAAAAATACAGCAATCAATTATACGTTATAAAGCAAACAAGCAAAAAGTATTACAAAAAGTTCACACTAATACAGATGTTGCTAATCTAGAAAAATTACGCATGGAAATTATTGAACAAATAAAGAAATTAGAAAAATCATTTAAAACTCTTCGAGATCAATATGGACCTAAAAAAGGTGGTAAAAAAAATCTTCTCTATAATAAAGAAAAAGAAAAACAGGCCAAGAGTCAAATTAAACTGTGCCAAGAGCTCATGGAAGCATTCAAAAATCTTCCATAGAAATTACTAAAGATTTTTAAAGATTTCCAATTTTAAAGGAAGGTATTTGCGGATCAAAAATTTGCGCCAAACGATTAGCAAACTTACCAAGGTCAGCAGCTTTTATTTGCAAATTTGTTAGAATAGCAAAGGATATTTTTTTGTTAGGATTTCTTAAAAGATAAGCAGTACCACCAGTAGCAGCTCCACCATGGCCAACCCAGAAATCACCATTTTCTATAGGGAAAATATGCCATCCAATACCATATTGGGTGAGAGAACCATCAGCAAGGTGAGCACTAGTATAGATAAGTTTTAATGTATCAGTTGAAAAAATTTTTCCACTATCAAGTGCCATACTTAACTTTGCTAAATCAACTACCGTAGATGCAATTCCTCCCGCTGATAATTTCCAACGAACATCCACCATCGGCGTTTCACAATAGATTTTAAGATCTTTATTTCTTCGATATGGTCTTGCTTCTATTTTAATTCCTGTTTCAGGGTGATCTAAATTCGTTCTTTCTATACCTGCGGGATTAAAAATATTCTCTTTTAAAAAATCCATATAACTTTTATTACTTACACTCTCCACTAAATATTGAAGTAGATTATAAGCATATGTAGAGTAACGATATTTTGTTCCTGGAGAAAAGAGTAACTTTTCCCTAATCACTCCATGCATACTCATTGCCTCTTGAGGATTAATTATTGGTTTGTTATTTTCTTTTTCACCTTTTTTATAATCGTAATGTCTAATTCCTGAAGTGTGAGTTAAAACTTGAAAAACTGTGACCTTCTTTAAATTTTCTGGAATATCTTTACCATTATTAAAATATTTTCCAATATAATATGAGATTGGTTTATCTAATAATATCTTTTTTTCTTCCACTAATTTCATCACTGCTAAAGCAGCAATGGGCTTGGATACCGAGCCAATTCGATAAATAGTATTGGCATCAACATCATTTTCTTTATCACTACCACTACTACTATCACTTCCACTATCGCTATCATTGATATTCTTAATGTCCTTTGGATTTACTTTGTAATTACGATCACACTTCATAATATCACTATCAACATTTTTAGAAATAATCTTTTTTCCAAATCCTTGGGCCCATACCATCTTTCCATTTTGAACAATCGATATTGCAATCGATGGTAATTTTTTTTCTCTTCTAAATTTATCAACCTCTGCTAATAATTTACTCTCTACTTCTTTATCTAAATCTACGTTTATGTTTGTAACCGCAACTTTTTTTATCGATCTGCTTTCATTTAAAGCACAGCTAACAAATAGAAACATACTAATTAATAAGCATACTCTCATATATAATTACTCCTTTATAAAATTACAAAAAATTAAAACTTAAAATTGGAATGTAAGAGACACAGGGGTAACTTGTCTATTTCGTCTTCTTCTAATCTGTGGTGGTGATTTTGATTGAGCTTTTTCATATAGTAATACCTCAAAAACACCCATAACTAAATTTCCCCAAAAATGGGCCGCTATCGAGTGATCCAACTTTCCATTATGCCTATAGGCCAAATAACCTAAGTAGAGTCCCACTACAGCAGCAGTCGGTCTCCCTTCTGGTGCATGAGAAAAAGCAAATGCCAATGCTGATATTGGAATAGAGAAATATGGCGAACGAACAAGTGAATATGCCTCGTTTTGAATAAATCCTCTATAAAACATCTCTTCAGGAGCGCCACTACCAAATGGATATAATACTGTATTGTTGAATCCATAAAAGATATTAGTCTCTGTACGACTCTTCGGAGTAGCAGCAACATTATCTTTTTCTATAGTATAATCATAAAGTAAGTAGAGTGTACTTAGACCTATTGGCAGATAAACCCATGGATCAGACATAACCGACAGCTTGAATGGTGCTTTAAAGAGATCCATTGTTCTTGTATTATCAAGAGAATTAATATTATTATCTGCAGCTGATTCTCTATAAGATCTGAAGACATTTATCATATGAAACTTCAAACCAATTTCTTGAAGTGTGGCCGCGAATAACCCCTTTTTCAATTCATCATCGCTCTCCTCTGTGTATTTATCATATCTTCCCCTTCTGAGATCACGAGATTGTTGATCATATGGTTGAGGATGTCCTGATGGAACACCATCAATGGTCATAGGACGCCTCTTCGAAATTAAATATCCTGGCAAAAATGTTCCTACTTCCACTGCAAATTCGAGCGCAGATCTTCCATAGTTGCCACGATGAAACTGACCTCCACCTGGAATAACTGTATTTATCCATCCAGTTAGATGATAATTTTGATTAGCAATAACTTTGATAGGATAAAACGAAGTTACAACAAATATTGTTGCAAAAATTAAAACACTAATTAAATTGAAAATTGAATTATAAATGAAATTAAAAATGAAATTTCGCATAAATAAAAAATTAGTTCATTAATATTGATGAGTCAATACTTCTATATTACTTTTAAATTATATTACTTTTATTTTATTTTAAATACATTATGAATAAGACACAAATTTTTCATCTACAAAATGGATTAATCATCGATGGAAGTGGCCTCAAGAAGAAATTCAAAGGTGATTTATACATAAAAAACGGTAAAATTATTCCAACCCCAACCCCTGATACTAATTATAAAAGAAATAAAAAAATCACCACCATTGATTGTAAAGGAAAAATCATCGCTCCTGGGTTTATTGATATTCACACCCATAGTGATGAAGGATTATTTCATGATCGTTACCTTTACTCTTCAGTTACTCAAGGAGTAACCACTGAAATCGTGGGTAATTGTGGTTGGGGGTTTGTTCCACCATCTAAAAAATCTTTGATAGGTTACACTCTTAGAACCACTAAAGAGTTTGGTTTTACTTGGTCAAACTATAAAGAATATAAAGAAAAAATTTTACTTCCAGGCGTATCTTTAAATCTGGGTCTCCTAGTTGGTCATAATAATTTACGTTCAGTTGTTTTGGGAAAAGATAAAACTAGCGCTAGTTCAAAAGATATAAAAAAAATGTGTGATATACTAGCAAACTGTTTTAATGATGGTGCCATAGGAATTTCTACAGGCCTTGCATATTATTCTTCACAATTTTCTACTACCAATGAACTTATTCAATTGGCAAAGGTTTGTAAAAAACATAACAAGATCTTTACCTTTCATATGCGTGATGAAGGAGTTGGTCTTTGTGATTCTATCTCTGAGGTTATTAACATTGCTAAAATAACAAAATGTAGAGTACAGATATCTCACTTTAAAACTTCAGGACGTGCTAGCTGGCCTTTAATTGATCAGGCATTCAAACTGATTCGCAATGCTCGTAACAAAGGAATTAAAATTCATGCTGATCGCTATCCATATCTCTCTGGTGTAACAGGATTGTTACGAGATGTTCCCTATCATTACTACAAAGAGGGATTTGATCATTTCTTAGAAAAGATCACTTGCGATTACAAATTTCGTCTACAAATTCAACAAGAGATGAATGTAGGAAATGAGACAAATTACTTTAAAAAGATAATCTGTGCTGATTTTAGAGAGAGAGAATATCATCATTACAGAGGGCTTTCTCTCTATGAAATCGCCAAGAAAAGATTTACTTCTACAAAGAATATTTTGAGTATTTGCAATATTTGGAATCTCTTCTGGGAACTAGTTATAAAAAATCGAGCAGATGTACTTTGTTTCTTTTTTACTATGTGTGAAAAAAATCTAAAAAAAATTTTAAAAGAGGATTATGTCTCCATTGGTTCAGACAAGGGATTATCAACTCTGCAAGGGGCCCCCTCCTTTCAACTTCCTCATCCACGCTACTATGGAACATATCCACGTTTTCTTGGTCGATACATTGGAAAACACAAACTCTTATCTTTAGAAGAGGGTATCTATAAATGCAGTGGATTGCCTGCTAAAATTTTTAATATTAAAAAGCGAGGCATACTTAAAAAAGGAAACTTTGCTGATGTCGTAGTTTTTGATCCAAAAAAATTTATTGATCAAGCAACCTATAAAAATCCTAAACGCTACACAACTGGTGTGGAATATCTTTTCGTAAATGGTGAAATGGTAATTGATCAAGGTAAGCATAGTGGTGAATTGCCAGGAGTAATTCTTGGTTAGCATTAATCAGAAAAAATTAGTGTTTTGAAATATTGGTGGGGCCATAGTCTCCACCATATTTACTTATATCAATTCCATTGTTTTTTATAATAAAATTATAAAAATTAAAATTGAAGTGAATAGATGCGATTATAAATAGTGATACTAAAAGATAATAACTACTTTTTATTCTTATCGAAAGAATCTTTTCATATAAGTAGGTAATAGTAAAAGCAGCAAAAACAAATTGCAGTGGATATAATACAATAAAGTAATGAGGGTAAATTCCTACTCCCGAAAATCCCATAGCGATAACGAAAAGAATACTGGCAACCGCAAGTTGTGCCAAATATGTTTCTTTACTTCCATTACTTCCATTGATAACTAGAGAAAAATTTCTTATGCGAATTTTACTAAGGAGGATAATGACTCCTGAAAAACTCAATAAAATTTGAAAAAGAAAAATGGCCCTAACAATTGCAAACTTCCAGAAAGGAAATTCCTCTTTAAATATTTCCCACGCACTTCCCATTAAAAATTTAAATTTAATCCCCGTCATAATGGAGTATGAATAATGAAAACTCATGATGTTAAAATTAATATTATTCATCCAATTTTTTAATATCAATGATAGTTGAGCTACAATAGGAAAACCAATCTTTGCTTGTTGAATAATTAAATAACTGGCCGGAACTAAAATGGCCAAAGCAAGCAACAAAATTACTTTGTAACTGATGATCTCTCGATATTCTTTGTTAAACAAAATCATGGAAATAAAAAATGAAATCATAAAGAATAAAATTGATGGATGCATTTGACTTGCAAAGGAGAGAACTAAAATTGAAGAGATAAATAAAACAATCTTTTGAGTAATATAATTTGATGATGTCTTTGAAAAAATCGCCAGTAAAAAATAAAAAAACATCATCAATGGGAAAATCAAATCCGGGGCCCAAAGCTTTCTGGAAAATATTATTCCCCAGGGAGAGAGCAGATAGAGCGAGATCGCCAATAGTGATGTCTTATATGAACTCCAACTAGCAAAAACATAGACCGCTAAAATGGCGGCCATTATATTTAATATAGCAATATACGAAACCAAATAATGAAGATCTTGAGTAAAGATAGCAATTGGCAGAAGTATATAGTACAAAAAGGGCGCACAAGGTATCCCAATACTTGATACCACAGTAGATGGCAGATCTCCTCCTTTAGCAAAATTTACAATATTTCCCAGTATCCAACTCTCATCCCCTTTAAATTCCATATAGTCTAAATAGTAGAGTCGAAAAAAAAGACCAAAGCTTAAGGCCACTAAAAAAATAACAATTAAGAATGGAGAGACTTTGCTAGAAGTTTTATTTATAATCATCATATCCGCTTCACATCCTTAAAGGTTAGAAAATGTTTAGAAAGATTAATAAAAAGGTAATTCTTTTTCCATTCTGTGGAAATACGCGGGAGGCAGTTGCTTTAATCTCTGCAACTCAAACATCTGCAATTAACATGACTAAAATAGTTGGCTTTATTATTGTGTCATTCTAGGAAGCGATATTAATGAAAGAAAATGAATTGAAATCAAAATTAAAATTATCAGTGGTGATTCCTGCTTACAACGAAGAAGAAAATATCGCAATAACCATCAACACAATCACCTCTGCAATTAACAAATTAAAAACTGAACTAGAATCATATGAAATCTTAGTAATAGATGATCATTCCCAAGATAAAACTTTTCAAAACATAAAAGAATTTCGTGAATTAAATAGCAATAGTTCTATTAAAGCATTACGATTAAGCAGAAGATCTGGCAGTCATATTGCTATTAGGGCAGGACTTGACCACTCATCTGGAGATGTTGTCTTATGTATGGCCGCCGATGGACAAGATGATCCAAACGTAATAGTTGAAATGATTAAAAAATGGTCTTCTGGTTCACAAGTAGTATGGGCCTTAAGAAAAAAACGAGAGGAAAAATTTTTTCAAAAACTTTTTGCAATATTATTTTATAAAATAATCGCTCTTCTAATCAATAATAGCAATACTAGCAATACTAATAACAATTCGAACTTCGATACTTCTAGGGCAGATTTTTATTTGATAGACAAAATAGTAGTTGAAGCAGTAAAGAGTTGCAAAGAAAAAAACACATCCCTATTTGGTCTCTTAATTTGGCTTGGATTTAAGCAAGATTTTGTTGAATATGAAAGAAAAAACAGAAGATTTGGTTGCTCCGGATGGAGTTTTAGAGCAAAAATAAATCTGGCCACTGATTGGATTATCTCTTTTTCAAATGTCCCAATAAGATTGCTCACATTTGCAGGAATTGCATTTATCTTCTTAGCTTTTATTATTTGCATTTGCATTGCCATTATTTTAGCTAATGCAATTAATGTGCCCCTCTCAAGTACTATTGCTTTTATAATTGTATTCTCTCTCTTGACAGGATTACAAATGATTTGCTTTGGAATTTTAGGAGAATACATCTCAAGAAATTATGATGAAGCAAAAAGACGACCACTCTATTTTATTGAAGATCAAAAGTTAAATTGATAATAATTTGATCACTTCTTTTTTAAAACCCAGAGAGCAAATTTACTTACTGATGAATTTAGATCAGGAAGTTCACTACAGATCTTAAAAGCAATCTCATGAAATCTGGAGCCGTATTCTGGAGTCAGTTTATCGATATACAAAGGATAAATCAAGCGAGTGATGAACTCATAAGATCCAAAGGTCTTAAGTTCATCAATATGAAAAAAATTTTCTAAATATTGGTTAGTGCGATTGATTTCGAAATCTAGGTTATGATCTACCTTTGGCATTAATGCCAGACCGATCTTTTCACGTAGACGATTTAATTCGCAACGACCATCTGCAAGTCCTTCCATCATCAGATATGTTCCACCCGAAACTAGTGAATCAGTAATGTTTTTTATGGCCATTTTCTGATCTTCCCAGTCTAAAATATTAATCAGACAACGGATTGAAATAGCTTTTGAAAATTGATTACAGGGTTTCGCTTTACGGATGTCTAATACATCATAGTGAATTTTTCCATCACGAAAATTTTCCTTCTTAGCTCGATCAATCATGGAAGGTGAGAAATCGTAACCAAAGATTTGCTTGCAATGATCTGCTAAGACAGCTGTAGCATAACCGTTTCCACATCCAAGATCAGCAACAACATCATCTTGTCTAAGATATTTAATTAATGTATCTATTTCTAGTTGGCGTTGTATAGTATCTGCATGAGTTACCACTCGAATATCTTCAACATTTTTAGCTTTATCCTCCCAAAAGTTCAAAGTTTCTTTTTTTTCACTGATCATGATTAATCCTTATTTATCATTTCATTTATTTGCTTTTTCTTTCATATTATGCACTTCCTTTTATACAGTACTATCGGAACATACCTTCATATTATACATGATAATCGGAAGTTTGCTAAAAGATTTTTTTTAAACACTCACATACATAACATACATCGCTTTCACTCATTTGAGTGTAGATTGGTAACAACATCCCTCTTTCCCGGGCCAATTCAGAGTTGGTTAGATGGTTATGTTCTTTTTCATCTTTATCTTCATTTTCTTTTTTGTATGGAAGCTCTTGATGTGCATTCATAATCGCTGGTTTAGATGCAATATTCTTGTTCGCCAACTCAAGAATTAAATCATTACGACTTAATTTTGTTTTTAAATTTACTTGAGAATTTAAATATACAAAAAAACTTTGCCAATTAGAGCGTGCATGCTCTTTTTCTTTTTGTACGCTGATAAGATCAGCACTGATCAGACCAGTACTAATCAGTGGCGATAACTCTTTTAAATACAGCTCGGCCAATTTTCTTCTCTTACTTATTATCATCGGTAATTTTTTAAGTTGTTCAATTCCAATTGCCGCTGCAATATCACTCATTCGATAATTGTGTCCTAAAATATCATAGCTTTCAATCAGCACTTGATTTTTTTTACTTTGTTTATTACCTGAATTCAGGTTATGTCTATCCAAATCAGAGATACTCATACCATGTTGTCTGAAGAGACGAAAAAATGAGTCGTATTTAGAGTTGTTAGTGGTAAGCATTCCACCTTCACCTGTTGAGATAACTTTTCGTGGATGAAAAGAAAAACAAGCAATATCTCCAATTGGATAACCAATCTTTTGCCATTTTCCCTCCCAAAAAATCTCACTACCACTGGCACAGGCGGCATCTTCTACCACCGGCAAATTAAACTCATTTGCAATCTTCATAATCTCTTCCATATCTGCTGGCATACCAATTTGATGAACAACTAAAATTGCAGCAATTTTTCTCTTCGATGAGGATTGTGATGAGGATTGCAAAATCTCTCGTAGTTTACTCGGATCCATATTTAATGTTTGTAAATCGATATCAATAAAATATGGTTCTGCCTGACAGAGACGAATAGAATTTGCAGTAGCAATGAAGGAGTGAGAGACTGTAAGGACGATATCTGATGGTTGAACTCCAACTGCCAACAAGGCCATATGTAGTGCTGCCGTACAATTGGCAACAGCACATGCATATTTGGAATCTACATAGGACGCAAATGCATCTTCAAATGCTTTTACTTTCGGGCCTTGAGTAACCCAACCAGAGAGAACAGTAGCGGCGGCAGCACTGGCCTCTTCCTCTCCTAAAAATGGACGAGATAATGGAATTTTATTCGTTGTATTCGTCATATTCGTCATATTCATCATATTGATATTACCCAATCAACAAGTTGTCGTAATCCATCAACTAACTTTGTATTTGTATCGGCATTAAATTTTATCAATTCATTTGCTTTTTTTACTGAGGCCAATCTTCTTAGCACCTCTACTTTACTTCTCTCACTTGGTAGAGGAATAAAATTTGCTCGCAAATCAGAACGAAGAACAGTAAGTAGTAAATCTGCCAACTCACAAAGTGATGTTTCATTTCCAGAAGCAATATTTAAAATCTCATTGGTTGCAGTAGAAGTGAGGGCCAAAATATTCGCTTTAGCAACATCTTTTACAAAGACAAAATCCATACTCTGTTTACCATCACCAAAAATAGTGGGCGCTGTATTCTCCTTAATTGCTTTTATCCATCTTATCATCACTTCGGTGTAACGTCCCTCTGTATCCATGCGTGGCCCATAGATATTAAAATAGCGTAGGGCCAGATAATTTAATCCATACATATCAAAGTATGATCTGCACATGGATTCATTTGCTAATTTCATGGCCCCATAGTATGTGCGATTATTATATGGATGATGATTTTCATCAGTTGGATAAACGTCTGCGGCCCCATAGACAGATGCTGTTGATGAAAAAATAAGTTTTTTTAATTTATGTTTCACACACATATTTAAAACATTTAAAGTACCGTTGATCATCACCTCAGTTGCTTCTGTTGGATTTTCCGCACATCTGGTAATTCGTAGTGCCGCTAAATGAAAACAGTAGTCAGCACCAGCAAAAATATCTTCCATTAATTTTTGATCTCTGATATCTCCTACAACTAAATTAACTCTCTTATCTTCTGTAAGATTCTCTTTTTTTCCTCTCAGTAAATTATCAATAACTATAATCTCTCGCGGCCCATGAGGCAGTAGCAAATCCACAACATGTGAACCAACAAATCCTGCACCACCAGTTACAACAATCTTTGAATCTGAAATTATGCTATTCATACTATTCACACTATTCATACTATTCATAAAAACCCTTTATCGTTGTTGAAACATACTTAACCTCCTCCTCTGTTAATTCAGCATACATTGGAAGAGATATTATCTCCTCTGCAAATCTCTCTGCATTTTTAAAAGCGCCCGCGCCAACGCCTGTGATGGCCCCCTTTTTATATTCCAAATGAGCGTATGCTTTTTGCAGGTGACATGGAATTGGATAGTGAATGCCTGTAAATATTTTTCTTTCTGCCAAATACTTCATTAATTTGTCTCGAGATGCACTTCGTTCGCGAATTACAAATAAGTGATAGACATGTTTTGCATCTAAACTCTCTTGAGGTAAAATTATCTCTTTACACTCTTCCAAATATCTAACATACAAAGAAGCATTTCTTCTTCGCAAATCAGTCCACTTATTTAAGTGTTTTAATTTTACATTAAGAACTGCTCCTTGAATTCCTTCCATCCGATAGTTATGTCCAATATAATCGTGATAGTATTTAACCTTTGATCCATGATCTCGAAGTGCTAAACATTTTGAATACAACTCTTCATTGTTAGTTAGTACTGCTCCCGCTTCACCATAGGCACCTAAATTTTTTCCCGGATAAAAACTAAAACAACTAATAATTCCATCACCGCCTACCATTCTTCCTTTATATTCTGCTAAGTGTGCTTGGGCACAATCTTCAATCAGATGCAAATTATATTTATTAGTTATTGTTTTAATTTCATCTAAGTTTGCCGACTGTCCATAGAGATGTACTGCAATTACTGCTTTAGTCTTCTTGGTAATTGCATTCTCAATTTCTTTATAATTAATATTATAAAACTTTTCTTCACAATCTACAAAGACTGGTGTGGCCCCTGCTAAACTTACGGCCTCAGCAGTTGCAAAGAAAGTGTTCGTTGGAACAATCACCTCATCTCCTGCTCCAATATTTAGCGCCATCATCGCCATATGCAGGGCCGATGTTCCAGAGTTAACTCCAACACAGTAACCAACACCATGAGCTCTAGCAAAGTTTGTTTCAAACTCCTTTACATATGGGCCGGCAGCAAATGCTGTATCATCTAGCACTCTACTTATTGCATCTTGCACTTCACTCTTAATAGTGCTGTATTGTCTTTTTAAATCAACAAAATTAATATTCGTATTCATATTCATAATTACACCTCTCTTAATTTTTTAGCTGGATTGCCGGCCCAAATCTCTCCTGCTGGAACATTTTTAGTTACCACACTTCCCGCACCAATAATTGCTCCACTGCCAATCTCCACACCACCCAAAATAGTTACATTACTTCCAAGGGAGACATTATCTGCAATTTTAGTTTTTTTATATCTTCCTATCCAATCACTCTCACTCTCTAATTCTCCATTTTCATTAACTGCTCTAGGATAGTTATCATTTATAAAAACCACACTGTGGCCAATGAAACAATTATTTCCAATAGTAACTCCATCACAAATAAAAGTGTGAGATGATATTTTGCAATTTATTCCAACCTTGGCATTTTTTTGAATCTCTACGAATGCACCGATCTTAGAGAAATCACCGATTTCACAACCATACAAATTAATAAATTTTGAAAGTCGAACATCTTTACCTAAAACAACTGTATCGGAAATAAAATTCATATTCATATCCGCTCCCGTATTCATACTCATACTCTCACCACCTTACCCTCAGATGTTAGTGATTTATCAAAAGCTTCAAGCAGCTTCACCACCTTTAATCCAGCCTCACCATCATTAAAGGGTTTTACATTTCCCTTTATTGATTCTACAAAATAATTAGTCTCAACTTTCAAAGCTTCAATTGGTTCCAGCTTAGGTGAATACATATCTCCTGATCTATAAGCGACTAACAGATTGTAAACTCCATCGGTAGTAGAAACATCAACTCCCTTATCATAAATTTTAATCTTCTCATCTGACTCAAGATCATTCCACAGCAACATCTTTTTATTTCCACCAATTAAAGTATATCTAACTTTCACTGGTGAAAGCCAATTAAGATTAAAGTGAGCAATCATATTATCCTTAAAGTAAGCAGTAAGGTAAGCAATGTTATGCAATTTACGACCAAAATGATCGATACCATGAGCGGCCACTGCTTCTGGTTCGCTGTTAAAGAGATAGTTCATGATAGATAAATCGTGAGGGGCCAAATCCCATACCACATTTATATCATGTTGAAATAATCCTAAATTAATTCTGGTAGAATCAAAATATAGAATTCTTCCTAATTCATTATCTTGAACCAGTTGTTTGATTTTTTTTACAGAGCTGGTAAAGAGAAAGGTATGATCAACCATGATGATTCTATTTTTTCTTTCAGCTATATTAATTAGCTCTTCTGCCTGAGCGGCAGTAGAAGTAAATGGTTTTTCAATAAAGATATGTTTACCATTAAGTAAAGCATCTCTTGCAATCTCAAAGTGTGTGAATACCGGAGTAACAATTGCTACTATATCAACATCTGTCGCTGCAGTGATCATTCTAAAATCTTTGGATAATTCCACCTCTGGATACTGACTTTTAGCTTTCTCGAGATTTTTATCCTGCATATCGCAGATTTTGGTTACCTTGAGCTCTTTATTTGCATTAAAATTTCTAACAATATTTGGGCCCCAATATCCAAAACCGATAACTCCAACATTCATCATAAAATCATCTCCTTAATTATCTTTATCTTTATTTTTATTATTATTTTTGTTCAAATCTAAAAGAAAAAATAATATCGCTCCAAAGGACCAACATGCTAACGGCATAATATGAATACTAAATCTCATTGGGTACCCTTCAGTCCGAACAAAAAGAAATGGTACAAGTGCCGAGAGAAGTAGTAATGAAATTCTCCAATCGAATGGTTCAAATGATAGTTTTACTATTCTCAAAACTCTCAAAACTCCCAAAACAATTCCTACAACCGATCCTAAGAACAAAAAAATCACAGGAAAATATTCGAGGCGAAGTCCTTCTATGTGTGCAGTTACAACATTAAAAACATTTTGAAATTGGATACAAAACTTTCCACAACTCAAATAAGCAATATTAGATGGATTATCTAAAACCCATAGACCTGCAAATATAAAATTATGGAGATAGACTGTTAACATCGCAATTCCCAATGCAACCCAGATTAAGATAATTTTTTTTACAGTAGACAGTAATAGAGCGGCAGAACATAAAACAAACAAGTGATCCATTCTTCCCCAAAATGCTAGCATGGCCAAAATCATAGCTAAAATAATTTTTTTATATCCATCTTTAGGCCCATCTTCTCTTGCCGATACAATAACAAGCATCATCAGCATCTGTAGCATCATTGCCGTATACTCTTGCAAACCATAACCAATATGTTTTCTATAAACACCAATGGTAAATGAATCTAAACAAAAAATCCCAATCAGAAATGCTTCAAAGACACTATTTTTGACATTGGCCCTAAAACGGTAGTAGATGGACATAAGGCAAGTTGAACCAATAACTGCACTCCAAACATCTAACATCCATTGTGGATAACTGGTTTGACCAAAGAGAATATGTAAAAATGCTACAATATATCTATAGAGCGGTTGATAGACATAAATACTTTCCGCTCCCGTCAACCACTGATTTTCTAGAGCAATCATTCTAGCATATCTTTGATAAGTAAGTGGATCTCCTCCCAATTTGTATAGAGACATCCCTTCCATAATTCCAACATACTTAGCAGCATAGAAGGCAATTATTGGAAGTCCCATCCATAAAATAAAAACTTTTATTAAAAATAAATTATCTACATTACTTACATTACTTAATCTTTTTTGTAGTAACTCTCTAAAGAGATAGAGATCTCCTTTATTTTCTGTATTTGTCTCTGCATTTGTCTCTGCATTTGTCTCTTTCAATATCAATAGACAATATAAAATCATAAACTGAAAAGGGAGAGTAGCAAGTCCTGCAATCATTGGATCTTGAAAAATAAATACCAGTTGATTTTGTAAAAGAATTGATCCTCCCACACAGATTGCAGAGATAATTAAAATTTGCTCCCTATATAATCCATAAATTATATGAGCTATCCATAATCCTAAAAATATATACCCAAATAAAATAGTTATAATCTTGGCCAGATAACTATAACTTTTCAGTGCCTTTGTTGATACTTGCGCTGACTGAAAATCGCGAAACATTACTGGCGCTCGAACAAAATCAAAGATGCCACCATGTTCATCCATAGCTAAAAAAATCAAACTACAATTTTTACTCTTCATAAAATCATAAGTAAGTTTAGCATTTATTTTGTATACGGCACTAGCGGCACTAGCAGCACTATCAATAATACTCGTTAGCTTTGCTTTCTTTACATCAGCTTCATTACTAAAAATCGGCACTTGTATCTGTATTGGTATTGGCGTTGGTGATGATGTGACTAAAGTAATAACAGAATCGACCGCTGCCCCCTCTGCAATCACCGCGATTTTATTTACCTGTTGATTTAAACGTAAGTAACCATCTAACGTTATTATTGGTCGTAAATCATCTCGATCTTTTTGATCGTTATAACGATGAATCCACTCTACAGGAAACTCCCACTTACTCTTAAATGAACTCTCAAAAACCTCTGAAACATCTCTATTCCAAAATGTACCATAATTTTTTTCCCATTTATCTTTGCCCTCACCTTTAGAAAATGAATCTGCCGACTCATAAATTTTCAAATTTAGTCCAGCAGTAGGAGAAAAGATCATAAGAATTATTTTTAAAGATGCTATTCCTAGTAAAAGTAAAATTACTTTTTTATTAGCAAGAAATCCCCAATCTATTAAGATTAGCAGCGGAAAAAGAATGAACATCAAAAAAATCTCTTTTTTGTGAGTCCATGGAAGTCCATTAAGAGATAAAATGTTTATTCCGGATGGTAATGCCATAATAAACACTAGAAGAATAAATCCGATAATAAACAATATTCGTTTTTTTAAAATCATTTTTCTTTTTTTATTTTATCAAAGTTTACATCAAAATTTATACTTGGCCAACGTAATATAATCACTTACAGCAGTATTAACCGCCACACTCAAAAGACGTTTTGGTCCATTAATATTCGTCCATGGATCTCTAACTCCTGACACCATAAAAGCACAAGAGATAAAAACGATAGGAATGATCGCCACTAAAATAAAATTCTTATAACGATTATTTTCTAGAAAATATAAAATTGGAATCAAAAAAAGTGGCGTTACAAACATTGCATGTCTAAAACCAAAACAATCTCCACCGTAATTATTAGTAAAGCACAGGGCCCATCCAAGACTTGCCACAATCACTGCAAACACAACTATTAAAATTCCGACAGGTCTTTTACTTTTCACTCTCACTAATTGGAAAATTCCACATACAAATGCAATCAAGAGGATTGGTGAAAATACAAAGAAACCCTTCCATCCTATTAAGCAATCATAACAATACTTCAAAAAAACAGTTAGATCACTATGATTAAAAAATCCAGACAAACTTGATTGGCCAAATGCTCCCGGGTAACTATACAACTCTGGATGCAATCCACCTGGTTTCCAATCTCCAATTAATGGAACATTAATTACAAGATGAAGAATTATTGGTAGTGATAATCCAATTAAAAAACTTATAATCAAGCGAAGAGTCCGATACTCCCTCTGAAAAAAGAAAATATAGATCACTACAAATGGAATTATTGTTGCGAGAGGTACCATTTCAATTACTGCTAAAAGGCCACCCACTAAACCAAAAATAAAAAAGAAAAATCGGCCATAACTTTGCGATAGTAGTTTTTTAGATGTTAGCAATGTCAGCTTTACAACAAAGTAAAAAATTAAAAGTGTTAAAAACATAGCAAACAAATGATTATTCAGAGCAACTGAATATGGAAAGACATACGTCCCCAAGCTAAAGCAAAATGTTAAGTATAGTTTTGTATGAGGAGAAAAATTAAATAGACCACAAAGTTTATAGAGATACAAAACAATGAGCGCAAAGACTACTCCATTTGTCAAAAGCATAAACCAATAATATCCGTTGATATAATTATGAGTTATCGCCCAAACTGCTGACAATAAAAATGGCAACACAGGTGGTTTATGTGAATAGTAATGTCCATTTGAAATGACTTTATCTCCTGTGCCATTCACATAGAAAGAGTCATCCATTGCAAACGTACCTCGTTCTACTAAAGAATCTATTGTGGCCATATGAGAATAGATATTCCACCCAATAGGTTTTGGTTTAATAAATAAAGCAATAAAAGCTAAGGCAAAGATAAATATAAAAATCTCAACTTTATATCTAACAAAATATCTTGCAATCATTGAAGTAATTGAAGTAATTGAAGTAATTGAAGTAATCGAAATCATCTGCTTCATAAAAAATTTATCCATTATTAATTAAACTAATTAAACTTATATAAACTTATATAAACTTATATAAACTTAAAAGGAAAAAGCATTCTAAAGAGTCTAAAGAGTGATGGAAGGAAGTATCACAGTAGTGAAGTATGACTAAAATTCCTGTGCTTTCTTGAAAATTTCTGTTAAGCCAAATTTAGAAAGGAATTGAACCTAACCAGTAACCACATAACGAATTTGACAAGCATTAAAACGATCTATGAAAATAGAAAAAAGATTATGTTGTTGCATAACGAATTAATTCCTTAAGTCTGTTATCGATCTCTTGCTCAGATTCATTTTTATACTTTAATTTCAAAGCTGCACGCTTTAATTCTTTTGCTGTGTAGATTAAATCCAATGTGATCATAAGTTTTTTATTAGGGGGTATTTTTTTTAATACTTGGTATTGGATAATTTTATTTTTCATTACTTCTTACTTCTTTTTTATTCTATCTTGATTTTGTTAAATCTGCTAACAATCGGTCACATGTTACCAAAACTCATGATTTCAAGTCAAGAAATTGGGTGGTGGACAATTGTTATTGATAACATATTAACTCAATCAACATTAACTTCATCTTAAGGTTACTCGATAAAATTCGATAAAAAATTCAACTTATCATCACATCTTTCCGATATAAAATATAAATTAATAATAATTTTTTAACATATTTCAAACACACAACAAATTAAACAAATTTAATTTAGTTAGCAAGAGCAAGCTAACTTAAGGAGCGAATTTAAAATGAGCGAAACAATGAATGAAAAAATAAACAAAGAAAACAAAGAAAAAGAATTTTTAGGATTACAACAGCAAAGTGACGAAACTAAAAATAAAATAATAAAATACTTTAAACCTAAAAAAGCATTAATTGCTGAACCCAATACCATGATTAGAGTTTCTATTAAGAAAATGTTTTTAGGAATGGGAATGGAGAACAACAACATTACCATTACAGACTCACCAGACGATGCCAACAAGATATTACAAAAGCAACGTCCTCACTATATCTTTGCAAGCGCCGACGTAAAAGGAAAAGCAGGAATAGAGATTTTAAAACTCCATCAAAAAATTTTCCCTAACAGATCTCAAGCAGGAGCTTTTCTATTAGGGGATGTCAGTAAACCTCTGGCCCACATTGAAGCATTAGAAAATAATCTAGAAGGATACATAACTCCCCCATTAACTATTGCAACTCTTGAAGATGTTGTTATAAAAAGTTTGCATGACAAACTAGTAATTACCAATAATTCTAGTAGAGATTTAATTGAAAAAGCAAAAGAGCTGCTGGCCAACAATTCTAGCAGTGGTCAAGCAATCGATATATTAAATGATTGCATATTAAAAGATAAAAATTCCTTTGAAGCATATTATTTGTTGGCAACTATTAGCAAAAGTAAAAATTCTCCAGAAGATGCTATCAATTTCTTTCGACTCTCCCTCGAACACAATCCTATTCACTATAATAGCTTGAGATATTTGATAGAAATGCATTTGGCAAATAAACAATACAAAGAAGCATCTATTCTCATTGAAAGAATGGAAAAAAATTATCCTGTCAATCTTCACAAAATTAGCGACATGATAAAAGTTGCCATCGCCTTAAATCAAGATGCAAAAATATCCAAATATGGCGATCACCTTTTAGAATACTCTGAAGCAGACGATATTACAAACAAAGAGACTGTGGCAGTTACCATGGCCATGCTTGGAAAAATTCTTCTAAAGGGATTTGATAAAAATAAAGGAATAAAAATACTCGAGCGGGCCGTGCGCTTAAGCGAAGGAAAAAAAGCAATTCTCACCAATATTATGCAAACTCTAATCAATGCAGGAGAAAATCTCAAAGCAGAAGAAATTCTAAATACTATCATCGATGAAAACAAAAATGATCCAAACTTAAAAGTATTAAAACTTGAGATAATCAATAGCTCTCTTAATGAACCATATACCGTACTCACCTTTGCTCTTAAATTATTAGGTGATAATATCAAAGATCCTATAGTATACAAAATTGCTATAGAACGTTCGTTAGCGGCCAATAGAGAAAAGGAAAAAATTCAAGAATTAATTAAAGATGCAACGGCACTATTTCCAAACGATAACTCCTTTTCACAATACCTTAAAGAATAACCGACTATACTAATTATCCATATCCATTTTAGAACTGGAAAATTTTTCCTCTATATCTATTGTTAGGTTTCATCCAAAAAAAAATTTAAAATTATAGTTATAGTTATAGATTTAAAGAATAGGAGATTCTATGGACATACTAGAACTTTTTAACAATTTTGCAAAATTTATTCATGATGGTGGTTACTTCATGTGGTTAATCCTACTTGTTTGGGCCACAGGTATTGCCATTTGCTTCGAACGCATTAACAAGTTGGCATTTAAATATGATGTTGATGGTGCCTCCTTAATGAATGAATTACAAAGATACATTCTTTCAAATGATATCCAAGGTGCCATTCGTGCATGCTCTGGTTCTCTGGCCCTCTTACCTAAAGTGCTCAAGAGCGGATTAAAGCGCTCTACTAGCTCTACTGAACAAATTCAAAATGCACTAGATGCCACTACTCTCGAGGTAATTCCTAAAGTAGAGATGCGAATCAGCCACTTAAGTTTGATTGCTAATATCTCCACTCTCATAGGACTTCTAGGAACAGTTCATGGAATTATCATCACCTTCACCGCCATCTCTGCTGCCGATCCAGCTCAAAAAGCAGAAGTACTCTCTCGAGGTATTTCCGAAGCAATGAACTGTACTTTTCTTGGTTTGATTTCTGCAATTAGTATGTTGATTGCTCACGCCCTACTCTCCAGTAAGGCCGATAAAATTGTAAATGAAATAGATGAATACTCTGTAAAATTTTTGGATTTAATGGGAACAAAAAATTTCAAGAAAGAAGAAGAGGCATAAATCATGTTAAAGATACCTAGTGCCCGTAAAAAGAAACGAGCAGCGGCCCAACTAAATCTGGTGCCCATCTTAGATGCCAATTTTATTTTGATATTTTTTCTTTTGATGTCCTCTAATTTTATAAAAATTATGGAGATCGCCAGCGATGTACCAATTATTTCTACTAAAGCACCTCCACCTCAAGAGAAAACTATCCCTTTAGCACTAACAGTAAAAATACTCTCTGATGGATTTGCTATCTACACTGGAGTTCCAAGTGCCCTACTAAATAAAATTCCTACTCACGATTTAGAGGCGCTTCACTCTCAATTGGTTGCTCTTAAGCTAAAACATCCTCAAGAAAAGATGGTAGTACTTGAACCAGAGATGGATCTCCCCTATGAAAAAATTGTTGATGTGATGGATTCAGTTCGCAATTTAAGAAACACTGATGAATCCATCTATGCCAAGAATGATAAGGGAGTAGAGGTTAAAGTAACTGAACTCTTTGGCCAAGTTATCTTTGGAAATGTTTTTGGTGGATAAGGTAGATAAGATGGATAAGGTGGATTAAGGAGGAACAAGTATAAATGAATAAACATAGATTTATCCGCAATAGAATCAGAAGCAAGCATAGCGAAGATATGGAATTAAATTTAACCTCTCTCCTCGATGTATTGGTAATCCTACTCTTCTTTCTTATAAAAAATTACGATTCATCAGCACAAGTGGTGATTGTGGCCAAAGATATTCAACTACCAAAATCAATCTCAAAAGATACCAACAACAAAGGAGTTGTAATTCAAGTCTCTCCAACGACAGTATGGGTTGATGATCGCATAATTATGGATCTTCGAGGTGCAACTGCTGGTACAACTGCCACTGAAACTGCACCAGCAGCAGCAGCAGCAGCAGCGACAACAACCCCCGCTGGAAATAAAAATAACGCAACTCCAGTCTCTAACCTCAATTGGTACGATTCAAAAAGTCAAAGAATCATTCCGCTATTCGATGAGTTGGTAAAAAAGAGAGAACAAATTAAATTGGCACAAACTATGGCCAATAACAAACCAGAGTTCTCAGCTACTGTAAGTTTAGTAGTAGATAAAACATTAAAGTATAGTTACTTAAAAAAAGTCTTATATACATGCGCAGAAGCTGGCTACAAACAGTATAAATTTGTTGTTCTTGACCGAAATCCTTCCTAGTAGTATCTTCCTTGCTAATGTTTTAAATTCTGACCGATCGGAGAATTTCATTTAATGACCATTGAACAATTGCTTGTTCAACATGATACCACTCTTTCTATTGTCGTACCCATGTACAATGAGGTTCCAAGAATCGATCACAGTGTTGAAACCATTCTAAACTTTCTAAAAAATAAAGATCGAATTGAATTACTATACGTAGATGATGGCTCTACCGACGGATCTCTACACACTCTCCAAGAAAAAATCGGACAACACCCCACCAACATCAATGGAGAATTGGCCAACATCAATGTGCGTTTCATGCGCTTACATAACAATCGCGGAAAAGGTGGAGCTATAAAATCTGGAGTACTGCAAGCATCCAGCGATTACATTCTATTTACTGATTTTGATTTTGCCATCTCTCTAAACGAGATTGAAAGATTTTTACAAACCATTCTATCTCTCCCCAAAAAAGAGGGAATTGTTATAGCTTCTCGAAAAGAGAACTCATCTGTTTTAAAAAATCAATCACTGCCTCGAAAATTTATGGGAAGAGTATTTAACCTGATGATGAAAGCAATTATCTCCATCCCAGTTAAAGATACTCAATGTGGTTTTAAACTTTTAGATAAAAATACTGCTAACACCATATTTCCCGCTCTAAAAATTCGTGGTTTCGCCTTTGATGTTGAGATACTAAAACGCGCCTACCGCCTAAATATTCCGGTAGTAGAAAAGGGAGTGGAGATTTTTTTTGATGATGAGTACTCTACTATCAACATATTTACCGACCCCTTCAAAATGCTTTGGGATCTTCTCAAGTTAAGAATCTCCATATGGAGAAATTCATTTCATTAAGACCAGTTATAAAATAGTAGATTAAATGAATTATATAAAATAATATTAATACCTTCATGTTTATGCGATCATTATCACTTACAACATAATTAAAATAGTATGTTTTATCTTTATTAATTCCTCTCGCTAACATTGCCATCGCCGCCCGCTGAGAATGCTTAACTGCAAATACTAACAATGGAAAAATGGTGATTAAACGTTTTCGCTTTGGAATACCTCTAAACTTGGCCACAATATCAATTCGCTCCCTCTCCTCTTTCAAGAGCGTAATTGAATTTAAGGCCACCAAAATCGCATAACATAGATTTACATATCTCTTGTTTTGGGCCACCACATAGAGCACTAATCGATCCAGGCCAATTACAAAAGATGAATTCATAGAAATTATTGAAAGTAACATTAATCTTTTAAAATTCAGTAGCGCCATATTCAATACATCCATATAGACTTCCTGTCCCCAAAAAAAAGTAATCTTTTCTCCAAACATAAAATTAGGAGCAGGATAAAGAATAGAAAGAACCAGCACACTAAATGATAATAAAAAAGCGGACAGAAATACCTTTGCAAAAGTAATCCATGCAAGTCCAGCATTAAAGAAAACCAGCAATGAAAAAATAAACCATGGGCCCCACATCCATATACTGCTTCCTACTAATACTGGTATAATCGTAAGCAGAGTAATCAGCAAAATAATCATTGGATGATATTTAAATTGATTATATATTCCTTCAATCATTTTTTATCTTAATCTCTTTTAATCTCTATTGATCTCTCTTAATTTCTTTTCTTCCAAAACATAAATATGATCCGAAACTTGTTCTGCTAATCTGCGATCATGAGTCACTATGATTTGCATCTTATTTAATTTTTTCATCATAAAAAATAATTTTATTATCAACTCCCGATTGAATTGATCCTGGCCAAAGCTTGGTTCATCATAGAGTAAAATATCTTTCCCTGAAAGTATGGTTTGTAAAAGAGTAAGTCGCCTCTTTTCTCCCTCTGACAAAAGATAAGGCGAACGTTTCAAATCAAAATCATCTCCAAAGAAGAGCTCTACCATTTTCATTGGAATTTGCACAGAATCTCTCTTGTCTCCCATCTTATATTCATGAAAAATCTCTTCCTCAATAGTATCAAAAAGAAAATGGGTTTCTGGATTTTGAAAAATTATTCCAATACGTTTATAATAATCTTTATCTAAAACCCTTTCTTGATCTTTGAAAATAACAACTTCTCCGTGGCCACTACCACTACCACCACTTCTACTGGCCACTTTTAAAATCCCACTGATGATTTTTAAAACTGTACTCTTACCACTGCCGTTCTCACCTAAAATACTAACAATTTTATTTCCACTAACACAAAAATTAATCCCTTCTAACAACGACGACGACTGCAACGACCTCTTAGAAGAATTCCCAAATCCAAAGGAGAGATTTTTAACCTCCAAAGTATAAGAAGTATAAGAAGTACCTTTAACTTGCTCTAACTCCATCATATTCGGAAGTACTTGTTCGTTATCGCTATCATTATCACTCTCATTATCGCTAGTATAAATAAACTTATCCGCCAAAAATTCACATTCCAAAATATTATGATCCACCATCAAGATAGTATATTGTCTTAATGATTTAATCTTTTGCATATATTGATAAAAATTTTTTCTAGCATTGGTATCTAAAAAAGCAGTGGGTTCATCAAGTAATAAAATCTTAGGATTGGCCATCAAAGCTGAACTTAAAATCATTTTCTGGCACTCGCCTCCAGAGAGATTAAAAGTTTTTCGATCAAGAAGTTCCATCAGTTCAAAGAGATGAGCAAATTTTTTGAAATTAACACTCATTTCCTCAAAGGAAAAACCCAAATTCTCCATTGAGAATGCTAAATCCTCTCTTACATATGGACATACCAATTGTGTGTAGGGATTTTGAAAAATATAGACGATTTTTTTTCTTAAGTAATCAAGCTCAGTCGCTGCTGATCCAGATGCATCTGCAGATGCTGATGCAGATGTCGCCAAAATATCTATTCCATCAATAACAATTTTTCCTTCTACGCTACAAGAAATATACTCTGGAATAATACCCTTTAAAGTTGAAAGCAATGTGGATTTACCACTTCCTGATTTTCCTTTAATAATTACAAACTGATTCTCTTCAATTTCTACACGCTCATTAATTACGATCTTTTTAGATTTAGATTGTTGTTGTGGATAATTAAAAACCAGATCACTAATTTCTATATAAGGCATATTATCTAACAATATTAAAATTATTTAGAGTACCAGTTTTCACTAAACGTTTAGAAATTACTATCGACAATACTCCCGACAAAATCGCTGCAGAAACCATATAGGAGCTCAGTTGTAAAACATTTATCTTAAAACTCAAAGTTTGATAATTGTAATAAAAGAAATCTAAAAAATAGCTAAAAAATGCTGCCACCATTGATGCTAAAATAACCACTGGCCACTCCCAGCGCTTATAAACAAACAGAATAAAAACTAATTCTGCTCCAATTCCTTGGACAAATCCCCAAACCGCGGCCATTAATCCCCAATTGGTTATCAGCCCCTCTACTATTGCCGCAAGAGTTGATGACAAAATCGCTACCCCTGGCCTTCTTATAATATATGTTGGAAGAATTGAAGATATTATCCATAAACCAGCAAAGAGATATTTAAGTCCGAGTGCTTTAAGAAATGGACCTGTAAACTCATAAACAAATGTCCAACCCCAAAAAACAACTCCTAGAGCAACTGACAGTACAGATATCAGAACCAATTCAAAAACATTTAGTTTATTCATTCTTTCCATCTTACTCTCATCTCAAATAAATTAATCTCGAAAAAAGATCTCTCGTTCTATTCCCTCCACCATTACGTGAATGATCTTAATGTGCATCTCCTGCACTCTCTCTGCAAGATCACTCTTAATCACAATGGGAATATCAACTAATCCTTTTAATTCTCCGCCATTCTTACCAAGTAAACCAATAGTCTTCAATCCCTTTTTCTTTGCAACCTCTACGGCCCTAATAACATTTTTGGAATTTCCACTCGTAGATATTGCCAACAACACATCACCTGAAGACGCAAGTGCCTCCAACCAACGAGCAAAGACATGTTCATATCCATAATCATTTGAGGTACAAGATAAATGCGCAGGATCGCTTATTGCAATCGCTGGCAAAGCAGGTCTATCTTTATGAAATCTACCAGTCAACTCCTCTGCAAAATGGATAGCATCACACATCGATCCACCATTTCCACAAGAGATAACCTTTCTTCCCTCTTTAATAGAGAAGCACATAGTAGCAATAGCTTTCTCAACAGCTAACAAATTCTCCTCATCATTAAAAAAATCCTCAAGTAACTTCCATGCAACATAGAAAGAATTTTTTATAATTAAAATATCCTCATTAATTAAGTTCATTAATTTATTAGCTCATCAGTTCATTAGTTCATTAGTTCATTAGTTCATTAGTTCATTCAAACACTTCATTATTTCATTCTTCGATTGATTACCAACTAAAGTCTTTTTAATTTCACCATTTTTAAAAAATATTAGTGTTGGTATTCCTCTTATTCCATATTTGTTGGCCAAATCAGGATTATCATCAACGTTGATCTTTGTAATATTGGCCTTATCCTTTGTACTCGCAGCAATCTCTTCTAAAACTGGCGCCAACGCTTTACAAGGACCACACCATGGTGCCCAGAAATCAACCAATACTGGTTTATCTGACTTAATAACTGATGACTCAAAACTATCCTTACTCAATTCAGTAATCAATGAAGACACAAAAGACTCCTTAAAAATAATTGTAAAAAAAATTTAAAACTTAAAACTTAAAAAACTTAATTTGTACATAACTTAGCTAAGTTAACACAACAATTGTTCATCGTCGGCAGAAAATTTTTTAAATTTTTAGTAGTTAACTATTTGCGAGCAATTGGCTTTGTTATAATATATTTATATGTTTGATAGAAAATATTTGCTTAAATCACCATTCAAAACTGCTCGACTATCCCGACTTCTAGCGAAGTCGATTGATTTATTTATTGTTGCAATTTTATCAACTCTACTCTATCCACTCGGTATATTCTTGGCCGTTACATATATTTCTGTCTCTGATTCATTGCAGAGTGGGCAATCAATGGGCAAAAAATTTATCGGTATGGCAGTTTTATCTTTAAAAGATGGATTACCTTGTACACTAAAGCAATCATTTATAAGAAATTTACCAATATCACTTCCTCTCTTTTTGGCAATTTTTCCTCTGTGGGGCTGGCTGCTTGCAATACTTATCGGTATTCCTCTATTAAGCTTGGAATTATATCTGCTATTCACTCTAGATTCTGGACATAGGTTAGGAGATGTTATGGCGGATACAACTGTAATGGCCAATGATCCAAAGCATATTCAAAACCAACAAAAAAAGAAGAGTACTTGGTTTCAATCAGAGACTCATCTTTCTCTCTAACTTTTACGTAGCAAACATGAAGCAAACATTATGAATAAAAAATTAGTTGTTATTGATTTAAGTAGTTTTATCTATCGAGCATTCTATGCAATTGCACCACTGACTACTCCTGAAGGAACACCAGTTAATGCTGTCTATGGAATTTTTTCCATGCTTCAAAAACTCTTTTCTCAATACAATCCCTCTCACATTCTAATAGCAAGAGATTCTAGAAAAGAATCCTTTCGAAAAAAGATTTATCCTGAATATAAAGTTAATCGCCAATCAGTTCCTGAAAATTTAATTCCTCAATTTGCATTGATTGAGACTCTTATTCAGAAAATGCAACTACGCTCGATTGTAATCGATGGTTACGAGGCAGATGACCTAATAGGTAGTGTTGTCGTTCAATGGAAGAGTCACTTTGAAAAAATATATATTGCTTCCAGTGATAAGGATCTAATGCAATTTGTGGATGAAAATACTTTTCTTCTAGACGCAAAGTTGGAAAAAATTTATGGAAAGGATGAAGTAATAGAGAAGATGGGAGTCGCTCCAAGTATGATCGTAGATTATTTGGCAATAGTTGGAGATGATTCTGATAATATTCCAGGAGTAAAGGGCATTGGAAGCAGAGGCGGACAAAAACTCTTAAATGAATTTCACTCTCTAGAAAATATCTTAAATAATTTAGGAAAAATAACTAACAAAAAACTTGCCACCTCTTTAGTCCAATATAAAGAAGATGCTTTGTTATCTAAAAAATTGGCAACCATTGTAACAGATATTCCAATACCCTTCTCCAGTGAAGATACATTATATAACTTTCAAGTTACCTTTGATCTTCTCGACTTCATAAAAACTTTAGGGTTTAAATCATTTATAAACAAACTCTCTTCTCAACTACAACAACATCCTCAACAAAACTCACATCCATCTGCCCCTGCAAAAGAACATAAAGAAATCACTAATAACTCTGATCTCGAGAATTTTTTTCAACACTTTGATACTAATACTAATGAAATCTACTATTATATCGAGTATCTTCCATCACAAGATATGTTTGAACAACAACCAATGTTTGTGGCCATCAAAGTAGCTAACAACTTTTACTTTCTTAACTCAATTGAATTTCCTGATCTAAATCGCACGCTCCTTTCCCATCTCTTTTCTAACTCCAACTCAAAAAAAGAAAAATTACTAATCGGTGCCGATATAAAAAGAGATGCCATTTATATCCTTACCTCTCAAATTAAATTTAACGTACTCTATTTTGATATTTTAAAAGCTCACTACCTAATAGATGTTACTAACAAACACAACTTGAATTACCTCAGCTCTAAATATTTACAGCGAGATCTTTTAACCATTGAAAAAAAAGAGACTCCTTTGTGTGAGCGAGATTTGGATTTTAAAATTCGTTATGCTATTGAGCGAGTGGAAGCAATATCTGACCTATACATAATATTTAAAAAACATTTACACGATTTAAAATTAGAAAAGATCTTCTATGAAATAGATAATCCTCTCTCGTTGGTACTGGCAAAAATGGAGATTGCAGGAATTAAAATTGATTGCGAATACTTCAAAATTTTAGAAAAGCAATTTCAAGATGAGTTAACAGAGATTGAGATTAAAATAGAAAAACTCACCTCATGCCCAGTTAATCTCAAATCACCCAAACAAGTCTCTGAACTACTCTTTGATAAATTACAACTTCCCACTCTCAAAAAAGGTAAAACATACTACTCTACTGATTCAGAAGTTTTAGAGGAGTTAGATGAGTTAGGCGTAAGTGAGATTCCTGCACTAATTCTTCGCTACCGTGAACTCGATAAATTATTATCAACTTATTTAAGCGTTCTACCCACTCTAGTAAACCAACATAGTGGTAGAATACACACTCACTTTAATGATACGGTTACTACCACAGGTCGCCTCTCCTCTGATCGCCCTAATCTTCAAAATATCCCAGTACGTTCAGTTGATGGAAAAAAAATCAGAAAAGGATTTATCTCCTCCTCAAAAGATAATCTTCTTCTCTCTGCCGATTACTCTCAAGTTGAATTACGTTTGCTTGCACACTTCTCTAAAGATGATAAGATGATGCAGGCATTTTTAAATGGCGAAGATATTCACACCCAAACTGCCGCTGAAATATTTGCAATCCCTCTAAGTAAAGTTACAAATGAAGATCGTGGAAAAGCAAAAGCAGTAAACTTTGGTCTGATGTATGGCCAATCATCTTTTGGATTATCTCAAGGTTTAAAGATCTCTCGATTTGAAGCAAAAGAGTATATCACTAAATACTTCGAGAGATTTCACAAGGTCAAAACATATATCGATTACTTAAAAGAGCGATGTGCTAAGCTAGGCTATGCTGAAACACTTTTAGGTCGCAAAAGATTTGTTCCTGAAATTCACTCCCAAAATAGAAACTTACGCTCTATGGCCGAAAGATTGGCAATAAACACACCTATACAAGGGACCGCCGCAGATATAATCAAAATTGCAATGATCAAAATCCAAAATAAATTAGAGATTGAAAATCTAAAGAGTAAAATGCTTTTACAAGTTCACGACGAACTTATCTTTGAAGTTCCTAGAGAGGAATTAGAGAGTGTAAAAAAGATTGTTACCGAAGAAATGAAGGGCGCAGAAAAACTCCTCGTATCATTAGAAGTAAATATTGGAAGTGGCAACAATTGGCAGGAGCTAAAATAATCATAAACCAATACATAAACCAATAATAGACTAATCCCAATTAATTTTATCCATTATTTTAACTTGCAATTTAAACAATAAACTAATATTAATTATCAGATTACTATATCAATCAAAGTGGTCGAGGAATCAAATTTAAAATTTTTTTAAAAAAAATTTTAAAAAAAGTTTAAATTGTTACCTTGACATAAATTTACTAACGATTAATTTAATACTGAGCTTTAGTGCTTCAATGTATTTTTTATTAAATTTTCAGGAGGCTTTTTTATGCAGGTTAGACCGTTACAAGACAGAATTCTTGTTAAGAGATTAGAAGCAGAAACAAAAACTAAGAGTGGAATTATCATTCCAGACAACAACAAAGAGAAACCAACCGAAGGTCAAATCGTGGCAGTAGGTAATGGTTATCGTCAACAAGATGGTTCAGTACGCATGTTAGATGTTAAAAAGGGCGATCGCATTCTTTTTAACAAATATGCAGGAACCGAAATCAAAATCGATGGTTTAGAGTATCTTATAATGAAAGAAGACGATGTTCTTGGAGTACTTGAAGCATAACTTTAAATTTTAAAATTTAACAATAGAAACAATAAACAATAGGGGATTTAAAATGTCAGCAAAAGAACTTAAGTATAATGAGGCCGCGCGTGCTCTAATCTTAGAGGGCGTAAATAAATTGGCCGATGCCGTAAAAGTTACCTTAGGACCAAAAGGTAGAAACGTTATTCTACAAAAATCATTTGGTTCTCCACAAATCACAAAAGACGGTGTAACCGTTGCAAAAGAAATCGAGCTTGATGGCGCATTTGAAAATATGGGCGCACAGCTTGTTAAAGAAGTTGCTCAAAAAACAAATGACAATGCTGGTGACGGTACAACAACTGCAACAGTACTTGCTCAAGCAGTTTATAGAGAAGGCGTGAAGTTCGTAACTGCAGGCCACAATCCTATGGATATCAAAAGAGGAATCGATAAAGCTACTGAGAAGATCGTAGCTGAATTAAAGAAAAATTCAAAAGAAATTAAATCTGAAGCGGAAATCGCTCAGGTTGCAACTATCTCTTCTAACAATGACACAGAAATTGGTAAATTAATTGCTGAGGCCATGAGCAAAGTTGGTAGAGAAGGCGTTATCACTGTTGAAGAATCAAAAACAGGTCATACAGTTTTAGAAGTTGTTGAAGGTATGCAATTTGATAGAGGTTATGTATCTCCATACTTCGTAACTGATCATGAGAAAATGGTTGCTTCTTTCGAATCACCATATCTTTTAATCACTGACAAAAAAATCTCTAGCATGAAAGAACTTCTTCCAGTTTTAGAAAAAATCGTTCAAGCAGGAAGAGCACTTGTAATCATCGCTGAAGATATCGAAGGTGAAGCACTAACTACATTAGTAGTAAATAGATTAAGAGGAACTCTAAACGTTGCTGCTGTTAAAGCTCCTGGCTTTGGCGACAGAAGAAAAGAGATGTTAAAAGACTTAGCTGTATTAACAGGCGGTCAAGTAATCTCTGATGAATTAGGTAGAAGTTTAGATTCAGCTGATTTAAGTGATCTTGGAACTTGTAAGCGTATAACAATCGATAAAGAAAATACTACAGTAGTTGATGGTTCTGGTTCAAAGAAAGATGTAAACTCAAGAGTAAACATCATTCGCGCTCAAATCGAAGAGACAACTTCAGATTACGATCGTGAAAAATTACAAGAACGTCTTGCTAAGTTAATCGGTGGTGTTGCTGTTGTTAATGTTGGAGCACCAACTGAAACTGAAATGAAGGAAAAGAAAGATAGAGTTGAAGATGCACTAAACGCTACAAGAGCTGCAGTTGAAGAAGGTATCGTATCTGGTGGTGGTAGCTCTCTTGTTTTCGCTGGTAAAGTTCTTGATAACTTCAAAACTGGTAACGAAGCTCAAGATTTTGGTGTTAAAATTATCAGAAGATCAATAGAAGAACCTCTACGCCAAATCGCAGTTAATGCTGGCCTTGAGGGATCAGTTGTTGTTAATGCTGTAAAAGAGAATGGAAAAATTAACTTTGGTTACAATGCAAATGATAACCGCTATGAAGATCTAGTTGCTGCTGGTATCGTTGATCCAACTAAAGTTGTTCGTACAGCTCTTCAAAATGCTGCTTCAATCGCAGGATTGATGTTAACAACTGAAGCATTAGTTGCTGAACTTCCAAAGAAAAAAGATGAAATGATGGGTGGCGGACACATGGGTGGCCACGGTGGAATGCCAGGAATGTAGAATTAACTAATTAATTCTGATTAATTAATAAAATAATTAGAACAAAAAAGGGTCACGATTTGTGGCCCTTTTTTTTTATTCTAATTAAATAATTAGATTAAATAATGTAAAATTTACACCTCAGTAATTTTAGCTTCTATTTTTTTTAATCTCGTGTTACCAATGCCGCTAATTACGTAAGTTATAACTATTAATCACTATTAACCACCAACTATCATCACGAGGTAAATTAAAATGATCAATAAATTTGCAAAAATCACTCTAGCACTAGTTGCAACAATTGGAATTGCCAATGCTCAAACTCTAGTTGAAGGAGTAAAAAGCATCCACAGTACTTTAAAAGAATCCCCTCTTAATTTTAAACTTACAATTACATCAGATACTGCTCGTAGTGGTGACGTTAATAAAAACTACGTTAGCAGTATGAGCACTCTCTATACTCCATATCTTTCATACAACATAAATAATAACCATACCGTTGGTGTCTTTTCAGAAGTTAAACATAGAAGAGATTATTCAAGACCACATGAAAATTTTTATACCACTGACCTAGTGGATATTTCATTAAGATATGACAATACAATTTTCAAAAATGCTTCTTGGTCAATTACCTCCAGTAATCGTTTACTTGCAAGAACCACTGATGAATCAAAATCAATGAATGGTGATAATGGATATATTGATCTTCGTTTCTATGCTGATAAAATTATAAGTGATACTTTTAAAATTAAAAATGAGTTACGTTTATTCGTTTTTGATGAAGAAGTTGAACATGTTCAAAATAGTACTCGAGATAAATCATATCAATATTACTTAACTCCTTCACTTGCATTAAATAAAGATTTTACTTTTGATCTTCAATTTTACAATGAAAGTATGTCATATAAAAAAGCAGCAACTCTTTCATACGACTATATTCAAGTCGCTCCAACACTCACTTATCAAATTAATAAAGATTGGAATACCTATGGTAAAGTTGCTAGAAAAATTTTCAATTCCCATGATGGAGAAGTAATTGCTCCTGCTAATGCTACTGCCGAATTTGGTTTTAACTATATTCCAAGTAGAGATTTTGATTTTTACATCTTTGTATCGTCACCAATTATCGATCAAGAAAAGAAGTTAAACAGAAGCTATGTAAACAATAATTACTATGTAGAAGTAAATGTGAATATCGTTGCATTCTAATCTCATCACAATTTACTTAATGCCCTATCTAAAATTTTAATCAAATCATTTGGATCTTCCAACCCCACTGACAATCTTACTGTTGCTTCAGTGATCTTTGCTTTCCTTCGAACACTCTCTGGCACTTCTGAATGGGTCATCGAAGCTGGATGCTCGATTAGTGTCTCTACTCCACCCAAGCTGACCGCAAGAGAGATGATATGATCGGAGGCCACATCATCTAAAAATTTAAATGTCTTTTCTCGATTATCTTCTAATAGATCAAAGGTAATGACTGATCCTGGTCCACTACACTGTTTTTTAAAAATGTTATAAGAGGAATCACTTGCTTTAAGTAGTGATGGATAACGAACAGAAGATATTTTCTTATGCTTAGATAAGAATTGGGCCACAATCTCAGCTCTAGCAGATTGACCTCGCATACGAATTCCATAGGTCTTAATGGAGTTTTCAAGTTCCCAACATACAAAAGGTGAAGCAATGGTACCGAGACTTGTTCTCCAGCCCTTAATATCCTTTATTAAATGCTCCTTTCCCTTTCTAACAATAGTCGCACCTGCTACCATCTGAGCATGTCCTCCCATAAATTTAGTTGCAGAATAAACGATAATATCTACGTGAGGACTTATCTTAAATGGAGATTGAAAAATTCCCATAAAAGTATTATCTATCATTACCAAACAATTCGGATTTATTTTTTTTGCGAAACTGGCCACCTCATCAATATCAGTCATTACTAAAGTAGGATTTCCAGGCGTCTCTATAAAAAGCATTCCTAATTTATCTCCACATGATTGTAATACTTTTTTAGTCTTGGTAATATTATCAGTTTCTACCTCAATAGAAGAACATCCGAGAGTAGTAAGATTCTCCTTTAAAAAAAAGTCAGTACCACCGTAGATTGGATTGCTATAAACAACACTTTTACCTCTAGGAAGAAGAGCTAAAATAGTAGTTGAAATGGCAGACATACCACTACCAAAAGTAGCGGCCGCTCCACCCTCTGGTTCGATATGAACCAATCTGTCTTCTACTATCTCTGCATTCGGATGATTTACTCTCGAATATATTAAAGAACCTACTTCACCCTTTTTTGCTTTTTCTGGAAAAAAAGCTAATTCAAAAGCACGCTCTCCTGCCTTAGCAGAGGGAAAAACGTAGGTAGAATTTGGATAAATAGGAGAGGCAATTGAGCCAACTGATAATGCCGGATCAAACCCCTTGTGTAATAATAGTGTTTCAGATGAAAACTCAGTGTGATTTGTACACACATTTTCTGACTTATTAACTTTTTTTGTCTTGTCGTTTTTTGTTTTATCATTTTTTGTCTTGGACATATTAAAACTCCATTATAATAAATTGATCAGTGAATTATTAGGCCATACAAAATAAAATATAGATAATACCATTAGTATTATAAAGTATACTCTTTTATAAAAATTCCAACAATCTTAAACATTAAACCTTAACGCTTAAATATTTTTTACTAATGGAGGATTCGAGTTTATGGGATTTACAGAAAAAAACCTTCAGGATTTGGTAAACCTGGCAATCAGTAACGAGGCATCTGATATACACATTAGAGAAAACGAACGACCTTGTTTTCGTATTAGAGGAGTTCTTACTTCCATTAAGAGTCCAGAACTAACCCACGACAATATTATGGATATTTGCAATCTGATTATTGCTAATGAACAAACACAAACTAAAGATGAAATAAAAAAGATAATAGAGAATATATCCGAAAAGGATGGATCTTATGATGTCCCTGATCTATGTCGACTTCGCTATAATATTTTAAAATTTCAAAAAAAAATTGCAATAATCTTTAGAATTATCAGACTAAATGTTCCAACTATAGAGGAGCTAGGACTTCCTGATGCTGTGAAAACAATTGCTCTCTCTTCTCGAGGATTGGTTTTAGTCACTGGCACTACTGGATCAGGAAAGAGTTCCACTTTGGCGGCCATGATTAATCACATAAACAACAATAAAAGAGTTCACATAATCACTATTGAAGATCCTGTCGAATTTGTTTACCCACAAATCAAGTCAAGAATTACTCAAAGAGAGATTGGAACCGATACTAAAAATTTTCATTTGGCACTTAGATCGGCCCTACGTCAGGATCCGAATGTAATCTCTATAGGAGAAATGCGCGACACTGAGACAATTTCCATCGCTCTTAAAGCTGCTGAAACTGGTCACCTAGTTTTATCAACAATTCATACTACAGATGCCATCACCACTATTAGTCGATTAATCTCAATGTTTCCTTCAGAAGAACAAGAAAATGTTCGTAAGCGTTTGGCCGATGGTCTATACTCCACCATCAGTCAAAGACTTGTTAAACGTGCTGATGGAAAAGGAATGTGCCCAGCAATTGAAATTATGATTAACACTCCTGGAATAAAGGATTGCATTTTAGGGAAAGAGGACTTAATGAAAATGTACACCTATATTACAAAAGGCGAAGGGCACACTGGTTCTATTAGTTTCGATCAATATCTTAAAAAACTTCTACACAAAAAAATAATTACTGACAAAGTTGCAGCAGAAGCTGCCTCTGCTAGTGATTTTTTAAAGTCATTAGAATTTGAATAGAACAGATGCATGCTCTAAGGCATGCTCTAAGGAAGATCAACAACGTAAGTTGAAAAGATAATATCATGTAGTGATTCATTTCTTTTTTTAAACAATGGAAAAAATATACCTACAATGCTGATCAAAGTAATCAGCTTTCCCAGACTCTCTCTAAAAACTGATTTAATAAATGAAATATTTGCACTACTAATGTCAACAATACGTATCTGTAAAAACATCTTTCCAAATGTTTGATTAGTTAAATATTGAGGTAGAATTATTACAATTAACCATACTATTGGTATGATTACTAAGTAAAAGAGTAGTTGATCAAACGATGCTGAATTATAAAGGTTAACTATGGTATTTATATTAATTGTCTCCAATTTTATTATCTCATTAAATAAAACAGACATATCTCTGTTAATAATTTTAACATTGAAAATATATTGAAAAGTTTTGGCGGTAGCAAATATTGAAAACAAATAAATCAATATATCTATAATTTGTGCCAACAACCTTTTAATAATATCAGAGTAAATAACATCTATTTTTAGATAATCTTGATCTTCATTCATATATATATAAATACTCTCTATTATAAATAAATAAAAGATTTTTCTTTTTAAAAAGTTTTCCTTAAATTATCATTAATTATGTATAAAATTTCTTTTCTGTTACTTACCATTAATTATATTTTATTTTTTCTATTATTCTTGAGGTGACACTTTATGGACTTTACTCCTATTCGTATATCTACTATTGTTCCAAATAAAGCATTGAATTTCGAATTATATATTTTTTTCAAAGAACAATTTTTAAAATATATTGATATCGGCCGCAAACTGGAACATCCTCATTTAGAAAAATTAAAAAAGCAGCAAATAGCACGCTTTTATATTCGAGATCTAGATGAAAATAACTATCAAGTGTTTCTAGATGATATCCTAAATGAAACTCTAGATAATCCTGACGTTCCCATGGGTGATAAGGTAAATTTTGCCGAAGGTACTGCTACTACTGCAGTTGAAGAAATGAGAAAAGATCCCTCTTCCCGAACTTCCTACAATGTTACACAAAAGGCAGCAAAGTCACTACGTAAACTTATAACCGACAATCCTGACTCTTTAAAAAATTTCTACGGACGTCAGGCTGCTGAAAATGAAACTTTAATAAAACATTGTTTAAATGTATCCGCATTGTGTGTGAGTTTGGCCAAAAACAGTGATATTTCAGAAGAAGAACAAAACAATTTATCAATTGCAGGTTTACTTCATGATATCGGTATCTCTCGATTGGCCGAAAATGATCAACAGCTCTTCATGAGAAATTTCAAGTCGCTTAATGCTGAAGAGAAAAAAATCTATCACCAACATCCAGGATTAGGAAAAGAATTATTGCAAAAAAATCCATATGTCGATGCAAGTATTACAGATTTGATATATGCTCATGAAGAAAAAATTTCCGGAGATGGATATCCAGAACGTAAGAAAAAATTAACTCTGCAAGAAGAGGTCATCTCACTTTGTAACTCCTACGATAAAAGAGTCACAGTTCTAAATATGAGTCCTAAAGAAGCATTAAAAGTTGCACAAGTTGATGAATTAGGCAATTATAGTTTAGAGCTAATCAATAGATTCAAAAAACATCTAAAAGACGAAGGGATCGTCTAATTGTCTAAACAAGCTCTCTAAACAAGCTCTCTAAACAAGCTCTATTGATAAATCATCAATAATTAAATCTATCTGTGACATTATCCGATAATTGGAGTAACTTCAATTTTGTATATCTCATATATGTATATCTCATATATAAACGGAGAAGGTTATGCGTAACTGCAAATTAAAAATGAAAATTAACCTTATAGGATTATTTTTTTGCACTTTTAGCTTATTATCAGCATCCGCATCCGCAAGTGATATAAAAAAAACAAATAAACAAAAGGAAAGAAAAGATACTAATATTATAAAATGTCTGGCCCAAGAAGAGTCGATAATACATAAAAATAAAGTAAATGGACCGATATATTCACTTAATAAAGAACTTTTAAACGAGCTAGTTATTGACGAATCAATCTCCGTAAAAGAAAAATACTTAAAAGAGATTTGTTCTTTCAAAGAGTTTTCTCCTTCAGTCTTTTTACTACAACACTTACTAATCGAAGGAAAAGAAATTTTTAGTATCAATGATAATCAATCTAATTCATCTAATGTATTTGAGGATCAAACTGAAAAACCAAGAGCTCTATATCTAATAGATAATCTAATGGATTTAGCACCATCACTATTCATAAATTATTTAATGGAATTACAAAACATGACTCCTTCTGCAACTTGTTTAGAAGTAAAAATCCCAGAGTTAGCAAAATATCTACAAAATTATCAATATCTAGAAGAAGAAGAATATGCCGGGACCAAAATTGTTTTTGATAAAGAAAAAATTAAGATTATATTCGAAAAGCTAAAGAATTTTGACAAAATATACAAAGAGTGTTTGTCTATGAAGAAAACACAAAAATCTCTTTTACAAAATAATGCTGAAGAAGCAGTACCTTCCAAATCTTCAAAACCTTCCAAACCTTCCAAATCAAGAAAATAAAGTCAGTATCTCATATCCTGCTTCAGTAACTAAAATAGTATGTTCAAATTGAGCAGACAACTTTCCATCAGTAGTAACCACTGTCCATCCATCACTTAGTAATTTGCAATGTCTGGCCCCAAGATTAATCATTGGTTCAATTGTAAAAATCATTCCTGGTTTCATCTCTGCGCCTGAATTTCGTTTCCCATAATGAAGGACTTGTGGTTCCTCATGAAATTCTTTTCCAATGCCATGGCCGCAATATTCATGTACTACACTAAAACCATACGAGTGTGCAAATTCCTCAATAACTGCACCAATATTTCCAAAGCGAGCACCAGGTTTTACTTCTTTAATTCCCAGGAACAACGACTCATAAGTCACCTCTACTAATTTAATAATTTTCGGATCAAACTTTTCTTTATCTCCAACAAAAAATGTAGCACTAGTGTCCCCATGATAATTATTTAATTTTGTAGTTACATCTAAATTAATAATATCTCCCTCTCTTAAAAATTCATCGCTCTTCGGGATCCCATGGCAAATAACAGAATTTCTAGAGGTGCAAATTGATTTTGGAAAACCATGATAATTAAGTGGTGCGGGGATCGCTCCAGTCTTAATAATATAATTATGAGCAATCGTATTTATTTCATCTGTTGAAATTCCAACTCTTACCTGTGAACTAATAAGTTTTAAAGTTTCAGCGGCCAAAGCACAGGTTTCGCGCATAAGTTTAATCTCTTTAGATGTTTTAATCGTAATCACTAACTTATCTCCTAATTATTCACTGGCGACTAATTAATAATATTTTTTAATTGATGAGATTTCTTCAATGCCTCTTTTAAGAGAGACATGAATTCACTTCTTAAAATTTCTTTTCCACCAAAGCTTTTTAACGTTGGTGTTACCATTTGTATATCAATCCACTCTACTCCAATATTACTTAATCTTTCCATTAAGTAAATCAAAGCAATCTTAGAAGCATTATTTTTACTATAGAACATCGATTCACCAGTAAACATTCCTCCAATTACAACTCCATAAAGACCACCAACCAATAATAATTCCTTATCTGATTTATTATCTGATTCATACACCTCTATTGAATATGCGTAACCTGCCTTAAATAACTTAATATAAGCATCAATCATCTCTTGAGTAATCCAAGTCTTATTTTTTTTTTCATATTCACCATCACTTTGTCTATTGCTGGCATTCGCGCATTCTTTAATTATCAGATGAAAATTTTGATTAACTGTAACTTTATATGTCGATTTTTTTAAAATTTTCTTCATGCTTCTAGAGATATGAAAATCCTTTACAAATAAAATTCCTCTCGGATCTGGAGCAAACCAAGTTAAAGGAAATCTCTCGTCTATTGGCCAAGGAAAAATCCCGGAAGTATAAGCACAAATAAGCGTCTCTACCTCTAGATCACCACCTATCGCAAGCAATCCCTGTTCATTTGCACACTCTACAGAGGGAAATTTAATCATTCTTATTCAACCCATTTATTAAAGAATTAACCATCGTTGAGCTCAAAATTTCATTTTGATGATTAGAAAATCCAGTAATACTTGCGGCCACTAATTTAAATTCTTCTTGCAATTCATTTAAGATAGCAATCGGTGCATGTGGAGGCAATCCATCTTCTGAATGTAAATGTATAACATTCATATCCATGGCCACATAAATATACTTAACTCCTTTCTTTTTTAAATAAGAAATCACATTCTCTGTAACCTTTGAAATACCTATCCCACTTACTTGAGAAGAGCTATAACCTTTAGCAAAAGTTGCACTTTCACTACTATAGTCTTCCTCAAAATTAATTTTGTTGAAGACTATACTACCAATATTAATTAAAAGATTTGCTTCAATAAAATTTTCAGCGATTAATCTCATCCAATTATCATTTCTAACCAACAAATTTAAATATTTCTTATTCTTATTCTTATTCTTATTCTTATTCTTATTCTTATTCTTATTCTTATTCTTATTCTTATTCTTATTTTTGATATCTTCTCTTTTAAGAAAATCACCATTACATAAATCTGCACTAAAATACAACACCGCTATTTTTGTATTAAATTCTTTCTTATAAAAATCCAAACACTCACATATAGATGGGTAGTGAATTATCTGATCATCACCAAAAACTAAGTATCTTTTATTTGGATAAAAATGATAGAGAGTACTTAAAGCACGACTCAAAATTGAAAGAGGTGCAACTACTTCAATGTCACTATTATTGTCACTATTATTGTCACTATTATTATCGCTATTATTAAAAGAGCGATATATTTTGAGTAGTTTGGGATTTATTTGTTCATCAAATGGCATAGTTTCATTTACTATAATGTCTCCCAAATCAAAGAAGGAATTATTTTCCAAATCTATATCTATATCTCTAGTACCTATTCCATCTCTAATTCCACCTCTAAGCGGAACCCCTATCAAAGTTGTCAGTTTTGTCTCAGATTTAAACCACTGATCCAACAATCCTATATTATGTTTAGCTTTAAAATATTTTTTATATTCATATGTTTCAATACAGTTTGTTTTTGCGCGAAACATAATGCCCTCTTTTAAAACAATCATTTTTTATCAATAATATTATTACATACAACAGATTAATATAATAATATATATATATGAATGGTTAATTTACTTATACTTTTTTTTCTAGGATGTATTATTGGTATTCTCTCCTCATTTTTAGGAATTGGTGGAGGGATTATTGCAACCTCTTCTCTCTACATACTTTTACCCGATACTCCCCCTCAAACAATTATTGGAACATCACTGGGAATTATTTTTATAAGCACAGTGAATAACACTATCACTTATTTGAGATCAAAAAAGATAACCGTCAACAAAGGTATAGTTTTATATACAGGTGTTTCCATGATGTTGTTTACAATAATAAGTGGAAGAGTGGCCATATATCTAGATGCTCATCTTTTAAAAAATATCTTTGGAATTGTACTGTTACTTGCAGCTTTAAAATCCTCATTCGATATATTACTCAAAAAAAAAGTTACACGCTCTACTAATGATGCTGGAAATGATGAGGGAAATGATGATTATAATTTCAATCTTAATTTAAATTTAAAATCCAAATTAAAATTAAGTTTAACTGGAATAATCGCAGGATTTCTCTCTGGTATTACAGGACTTGGTGGAGGTATTGTACTAATTCCCATGCTCTCACTTTTTTTAAAAATCCCTGCTAAAATAATTCCATTTTACTCTAATGCAATTATGGTTTTGGCCACTGGAATAGGCGCAATAAATTATTTACTGATCAAAGAACATGTTTCTCAAACTACTTCTTTTCAACAAATAGGTCATATTAACTTTTTTATTCTCTTTCTTGTCTCTGTAGGTTCAGTTCTTACTTCAAAAATAGGCGTATATTTAAATAGAAAAATTAGTTCCATAACAACTGAAATAATATTTACTATTTTAATGTTTTCTTTTTCTATTAAAATACTCCACTTCTAAAATATACTGTTAAAAGAAAAACAACAATCGTCACCACCAGCAATGAACCAATAATTATTATCTCTTTAGTCATATATTATTAAATCTCCTTTATTATCATTATAGAAAGATTTTCATACTCAATGTAAAATTAAAAATAGAAGGAAATAAATATCACAAAATTTAGCAACTTTTTAAAAATTGGTAAGTCGGTGTAACAAAATAATTGGGTAGTCAGGTAATAATATGGCAATAGCAGACAATGCAAGTACACTTAATTGGTCCTTTATGTTGGTAGAGCTTCTTGGTGGCGTAGTCTTTTTCCTCTATGGAATAGATCGCATGGGGAAGGGACTTAAAAAAAGTGCAGGTGAAAATGTTCGAAATTTTTTGGCCAAACTTACTAAAAATCGTTTTATAGGATTAGCAGTAGGTGCCTTTGCAACCATTGTAATTCAATCAAGTAGTGCCACAACAGTTATGTTAGTAAGTTTTGTTCAATCTGGATTAATGAGATTTACTCAAACTATAAGTGTAATTTTGGGAGCAGACTTAGGTACTACTGTTACTGCTCAATTACTGGCCTTCAAAATTACCGATTGGGCGCTTTATCTTATCATTGTTGGTTTCACTCTTCGAACTTTCTTTAATAAAGATAATATCAAATCACTTGGGGATATGCTTTTTGGAGGAGGACTTCTTTTTTATGGAATGAAAGTAATGAGTGGAGCAATGGCCCCTCTGCAAAGTTATCCCGGGGTAATAGAGATATTAAAAGGATTAGAAAACCCATTTATGGGAGTATTAGTGGGTGCCATACTAACAGCACTCATTCACAGTAGTGCTGCTTTAGTTGGAATGGTGATGGTATTATCACAACAAAAATTAATCACTCTCGATGCTGGCATTCCATTAATTATGGGTGCAAACATTGGAACATGTATTACAGCAGCGATGGCCTCTATTGGTACAATTAGAGATGCTAAAAGAGTGGCCATAGCACACGTCCTTTTAAAAAATGGAGGCGTGCTTATTTTTATCTTTTGGATTCCATACTTTTCTCAATTCATCAAACTTATCAGTAGTTATTTTGGCCATGATTTACCTCGAGAGATGGCCAATGCTCATACACTTTTTAATATTGGTTTAGTAATCTTTTTTTTACCTCTCACCACCATGATGGCAAAATTCATTTACTTAATCTTTCCAGAAAAAACCAGTGAAGGTGTTTCACTTGATTCCTCGGCCAGCAATAATTTGATTGGTAAAGAACTAGTAACTCTAAAAAATTTGGATGAATCATTGATATCCACATCTCCATCTCTGGCCATAGATCTAGCACGTATGGAGATCTCTAAGATGGCCCGTTTATTAAATAAAATGTTAAATGAGATAATATATCCTTTTACCTACAAGATTCAAAATGTTGACGGATCAACTCCCATAGTTAACAAAGAATTAAATTTATTAAACGATACTGTTAATAGAAAAGAAACAGAGATAGATCAAATCGAAGAGATTATTTCAGAGTATCTATTTAAAATAGGCCGTATAGAGATGATCTCTACTAAACAATCGAGCGAAGTTTATGGCCTTATCTCGGTAGCAAAAGATTTAGAGAGTATTGGAGATGTTATTCATAAAAATTTAATGAATCTTCTTAATAAAAAAGTAAAAATTAAAAGCAGTTTTTCTAATGAAGGAATAGAAGAGATCACTATTTACCACACTAAAGTTTGTAAACAATTGGCCCGTCTAGAAGAGGCATTAGCACAATTAGATAGTGAAAAGATACAAAAGATTATGCAAAAGATGGGTATCTATTTAGATCTAGAAGGTGAATATCGATTAAAACATCTTGAACGAGTTCGCCAAAATAAACGTGAATCAATTGAGACTCATGAGATTCATATGGAATTGATGGATATTTTAAAACAGGTGAATGTTTATATTGGAAATATTGCTAAGACGCTAACGTTATACCATCAAGAATAGACCATCAAGAATAGACCGCCAATTTATTGGGGCAACTTGTAAACAAAAAAAAACAAGTAATAAAAAAAACATCAAATTAACTGTCGGATTTTTTTAAAAATTCAAATTTTATTTAACTAATTACCCTTCGCTCTTACAATTTTGTGTAATAGTTAATTTACATAAAAATTTAGACCACATTGACTAGAATGAGGATTAGAACATGAAATTAAATATTAGAACATCAAATTTTTTATTATTAATAGTAATGATTTTAGGGATAAAACTTTTGATTGAAGGATCAAATGCTTATAGTAGTGATGATGAAAAAAAACAAACCTTAGAAGTCTTAAATAAATCTATCAAAGAAAAACAATTAACAAAAGTTATGGAGTTAGTTTGTAGCAAAAGAGATTTTATTGATAAAAATAAATTAGAGGAGATTGAAAAATTCACTATAGCAGAATTTATGAATGCCTCTAATGATTACAATGTTGTGGCCATTGAAAAAAAGCATAAGGCCAGAATGTTGCTGGCGATATTACATGAAATAGGCATTATAAACATCAATGAATCTATAGAGCAATTGTTTGATTTTAAAAATCAAAGTCAATTTAAAAATCCCTTAACATGTGACAATAGTATAGAAAAAGAAAAAGAGGATAAAGAAAAGGAAGCTGAAAAAAAATATTTTGATAAAATTGAAATAAAATCAATTATCTCACAACTTGTGCCGATCATATATACTTTTGGCATTAGTGATTCGAGTATGGATAAAATACGCAAAAAATGGGGAAAAGTTTGTAATAAAATTAATTTTGAAATAAATACTTCACATTTAGAAGAATTCTATTCAACTGTTTATACAGAATTTGCAGATAAAATGCCTTTGAAAGATAAAAATCAAACTGTAGAAAAAAATATCAATGTGTATTTAGAAAAACAGCATATGATTAATACTGGCGAAGAGTTTCAGTTGAATCTTAATCCTGGAGGTAAAGTTGGAAAATATGCCAATATTTCGATAGGTCTGATACCTGTCTTTGGTGATGTCATACAGGATGCTCTTAGTTTAGGCCAGGAAGTGAGCGGAGATGTTTTATCAAAACTAGCTAGAGATAATGCTGCTTTAATAGATAGTTTAAATTTAATGAATAACAATCTCTTTATAAAAATGATTAATCTAAAATTATGGAAAAATTATCCAATAAAGATGATGACAAAAACTACCAAGGAAATAATTGCTGAAATTATTTCAGCATTAAAGAAATTCGCGGCCAATAAATTAAGTAATAAAGACTATATGGTTAAATATAAAAATGCCAATAATAAGTATGATGCCGCTGATGCCATAAGTGAAGCTATCGCCTTTCAAATGAAATAGTGGCCAAAATACCTAATAATTACATTCCAAAAATACCTTTAAAGATCGCAACTACACTACCTTCAATATAAGGAGCTGCAACACTAGGAAGTAAATCAATTCCAGGAACACTTCTAGTTATTGAATAAACATAATAGCTATTTGAATTTTTATTTCGTTTAACAAACAACTCACCAGATTTTTCCTTTATTCCTTCTGGTTTTTCTAAATAATCTGCTTCACCCTCTATCTGAACTCTCTCTTTAAGAATGTAGAATTTTAGTGCAACTTCCGCATCACCCTCATATGGATTTGGAACAAGTTTTTTATAATCAGCAACTTCTTTTATATATACTCTGTAAATTGGAAATGGAGCTTTGGTACTATAATGAACATAGTGACGATTAACATCTAGACCATCATTTGGATCTTTAAAAACAGTAAATGGTACAGATTTTATTATATTAAGATAATCACTACCGTTAATGTACTCTGGCCATCTTGCAAAATCTACATATCGATCTATCAAATCTTGAGGTCCTTCGTAATTAGTAGCATCGATGTTACCAAACAAACGAACAACAATATAACGTTGACCATTCTCTCTCACTACTTCGTAATTTGAGCAAAAAGAAGCATTATCAAAACAACCCGCTGGAGCAGCAGGCATTGTCGCCGCTTGAATATTTAATGATGATGTTATTGATATTGTAACTAGCATCAAGAGTATTAATACTGATTTAATAAAATTAAGCATGCATTTCTCCTAAATAAAATAAATAAAATTTTTGTAACCACGAAACCACAATGTGCTCGTATTAATAGTGTAACAATAAATAATTCAATTTTGCTACCATTTTGCTCTGAACAGCTGTCACCTTAACAGAATCTTAACGTTTCAAATATCATGCGTATTGCAAGTATTGTAGATATACGAGCAATTAAGCTAGGCGCTCCAAATGCAACTATTCACAAAAAAATTTAATTAATTCTACATAACCAGGTCGATTATTAAAATCAGGATTAATCATTTTTAAGATTGTTAAATCAATTTGATTATTGTTTGAATCTACTTCTAAAGAATTTACTAATTTTTCATATGAGGGAGTTAATATTTTTTCAATATAATTAATTACATCTTGAATGCTGCTATTTTTCGTAGTGATTTCTTTAAATAAGGGCACAAAATGCTCTCTAATGAAAGGATGATCTACTCCATGTTTTAAATAAAAAAACACCAGCCCGAGTGAAAAAATATCACTCTTGTAAATGGATAATTTTTTCTGAGCTCTCACTTTTGAGGAGAATGAACGTAACAATGCTGTTGTTTGCAGACTTTCCATAAGGATTTCAGGCGCAATCATCCCCTCAGTACCCTTAATCTCTCCTATGGACTCACGAATATAATCTGAAACAACAGTGCTTAAACCAAAATCAGCAATATAAGAGTGTTTGTTTTCATCTACTAAAATATTTTGTGTCTTGATATCTCTATGAATCAAACCTTCAGAATACTTTTGCAAATGTTCCAAAGCCTTCACTAAACGGCAGGCTTCCTCCTTAAAAACAACCTGATCTTTAATTCCATTATTTTTAAAAATATCATATGCATTTCCCATTAATTTTTTACTAAATATAGCTGTTGCATATTTTTTTTTCTCTATAGAAGCATCTTCAGCTAATGCGAGCGCTAGTTGACCTTGATTATTTTTCTCAATTTTCTTCTGCATTTCAAATATTTTATATAATTTAAGTTTAATCAATAATAGTTCATTTACATTTGTCTTATTATTAATACTCCTTATTTTATTTGGCACTGACATCACATATTCTTCAATTTTATCTACAGGAAAAATTTTAAATCCACTATATATAGTATTTTCTCCTCCCGTTTTCCAATGAGTATCTGGCATACAATAGATGTTACCATTTTCAAAAAATGTGATATTAAAACTATTTTTAGCTAACTCTACTTTAGTTTGAAAAAAATTATTATTTTTTTTAAATTTTATTTTATTTTTCATCTCAAATACTTGCATAATCAAGGCATAAAGATCTAGACATGTAATATTGGGAGGAGCAATCTCTTTTAATCTCACAAATGCAATTGATGCTTCCTCTAAATACTTCTCGTTGTTTTTACATATCTTTTTGCTTTTATTTTTATTGTTTTTAAATATCAATAAAATATCTTTAAAAAATGTTTTTTTTTCTTGCATGCAATTATTACTACTCTGAACTGAATCTAAGTTTGAGCATAAGGATCCAACAATATAATTTTCATTAAAGCTAGATGGTAATATTGGCATCTCCCCACTACAAACAGCAAACAAAATATTTTGATTTAAAAAAAACATCAACCCAAACACTAAAGTTAGAATTTTTAGAAAAACAATTTGTATGTAAAACATGCATGCACCTTTGCACCTTTGCACCTTAAGACCACTACTACGCCACTTACTTACAATCAGGAATTTTTATTTCAACCTCAATATTTCCATTCTCCTCATTTGATTGTAATTCCATCTCGTAAGGTAACTTATATCGAAAACCATTTTTTACTATATCCTTTAATATATCAACATCAATGATTTTACCCACTGTCCCCAGAGAATCAAAGAAAAGATTGGCAAAACCGGAAATAAGCTGTCTACTAACTCCATCAATAATCTTTTTTATCGTAACATCTTCATTTTTTAACAATTTATCTTTTTTTGCATCTTTAAGTCTCCAATTGAAGTTTAGAAATTTTTTAGAGCTACTATCTTCTATTGTAGAACTAATATTAAAATTTTCAGTAACTCCTATTATATATTTTTTAATACTCTTGTCCCACTTTATCTCTGGATTAAACTTTCCAAGATTAATTAATCCTTTTGATAAACTATTATTAGTTAACCCTGCTTCTTCAACAAATTTCTTCAAAATTCTGTTTAATTCTTCTATGTCTATTTCAATCTTAGCTACTGTACATGGCCCCAAATCATGCATTGTAAACATCGATCTTACTGATGAACAGTATTTTGGAAAGCTTGTTTTATCTCTTATCTTTTGGAAAATTTCATTAAGACCAATCAATGCTTTTATATCAATATTCATATCTTCTTCATTCATATTTTCTTTTTCCTCTATCGCTTTTTTTAGTAACATAAATCCTTCTATGTATGAATCCTTCATATCTAACACTAAATGCTTACTACTATCATTTGGATTAATTAATCTTGATAGCTTCCTTTGCGTTCTGTTTTTCTTCATCTCTTTACTAGAAACATTTCTTAAAGATTCAGGATCTTCATTAGGATTAAAAAAAGTAAGTAAACATTGTCTTGGGTCCATGCAATTTTCAACATCTTTTCTGTTGTAAAAAATTTTATTAAATATCTCTTTCAAACGTCTATATAGATGTTCCCTCAATATCTTTGGTTGTATTGAGTTATCTGTTATAAGTTTTACAATATCCTTTAATTGCTCGTGGTTTCCTAGTACATTTTTTATTAATGTTTTCCTATTTTTTTTACCTTCAATATCTTTTGAATCAACATTCATTCCTTTTAAATCATTTACTATCAACAATTGTTCAAAATCTTCAATGTATTGAAAACTATCCTTATGCTCAGGAAAAAGAATAGGTATCTTATCTGAATGTTCTTTCACAAGATTATCAAATGTTTTACTCATAATTGATCCAATCGAAAAAGTATTAGTGCTGCTAGAACCGCTAAGACTGCTAACTTTATCTTCGATTTTTGACATTACCTTCGCCAAAGCATAATTATTGACTAGATCAACTACTCGATCAATTATCACATTTTTTAATCCCTGATTTCCATCACCTAACAATAAAACTGCCTGATCAAGAAGAGATTTATTATATTTATCACTTTCATTAATATGTATGCTAATTGCTTCAGGTGCAATTGTAATTTTAGGAGCATTCTTATTTGTTATTGTACTTAAAAGATCATCCTTTTTACTAAGTTTGAAATTAACTTTAATTTCAGCAATATTTATCACTACATTTGTTCTTAGTTCTATTGATGTATTCTTTTGATCTAAACTAAGCATACTGCTGCTCTCTTTTATAAATATTACCTCTGAATTTAATGTTATGGGACCAAAGACAAATTCCTGTTCACAACCTTTATTTTTCATTTTACCAGATTTTGATGAAATTTTTCTTGGTCTACAAGATATTTTACTTTTAATTGAAAATTTATCACTATCTTCAGTAATTTTTGTATTTTTAAGATCTAAAGCAAGTTGATAAAAGCTATTACCAAATCCTAAATTACCACGAGTCCACCATTCAATTGAATGCATAGTCGCGCGAGGTATCCCATAAACAAAAGATCCAAAACTTTTAAGACATTCAACACATGTTTTGAATTTAAAATCTTTCATTTCTTGTCTCATCTCATTCAAACTATGTCCACTTTCAGGTTGTTTTAGTTTAACTTGAAAATATCCATCTACATAATTTCCCACTGGCGTGACCAAAAATTCACCTGTACTTAACAATGTATTAAATAAAAAATTATTCATTGATTTGCAGTTATTTAAATAATTGTTTTCTCTTTCGCTTAATTTTTTATTTCCTGGAATATTTTCCTTTTCTTTTTTTTGTTGCAACTCTCGACACTTATCTGGATCATTACCAAACAAGGTAAGCTTATCTTCAAGTTTCTTGGAATCATTAGAAGAATTAACAACAAATATTCGACTAGATACTGTCGTGCTAAGAACTGGTTGTCCTTTGCAATCTTTTGAATCAAAACAGTTATCTTGTGATGAATATGCAATTTGTATATTTACATTAAATAATAAAGTCCACAATCCTAAAATAGTAATAAATATTTTCATTTTCATTTTCATTTTCATTTTCATTTTTTTTATCCTTATTTTGCAATTTTTTAATTTATTTATACTGATCGGAGTTAAAGAAAAAAAATAAAGACAAAAAAAAATATTTATTAAATAAAAATACTCTACAGATAAAAACATGCTATTAATTTTGAAATTAATTTTGAAAAGAGAGCCAATTTCTGAATAGATCTATTTGCTGATCCCATATTTGATTTTTAGGAGCACTAACTGTGCGTAGAACTTCAAGAGAATAGATGACATCACTTGATGTATCTTCACGCCAAACACCCCTTTGTAAAACATAATTTATTATATTATGAACATTGGGTAAAATTTGATGAACTTCCTCTGTAAATAACTTGTAATCTTTTAATGTCGGGGCATTTAAAACTTTTAGTGCTGAAATAAAAAATTCTCTCTCTCTAGAATCCGTTATTAGTGGTTTACAAACTCTATCAAAACTTGCCATCTTTGGATCCTCTAAAAGTTTGACCAAAGATCTAGCACCAAGAATAACAGAGGCATCATCATTACTACTTATTGGTTTAATTATTGAGAAGAGTAATTTTTGAAAATAATTTTTTTCATTGTTATAGTTGTTGTGAAAATTCTGATACACCTCCAATAATCTCGGTAAATTTTTCAAAGAGAATTCAAGGATCTCTTTATTTTGAGAGATAAGTGCAGGAGCTGCCGAAGGTAAATCATGATCAAAGGTTGAAAGGTTATTTAATAGAAATGTATCAAACAAAGTATTCACACTGTTCAAAATATTTTCTGGATATCGAAAGTTAAAAATATTTTTCACACTTCGTTCATAATTATCAACAAGCAAATTACCTTCACTATCACTATTAATAGATTTGGCCAAAAAAGATTCTTCCACTACATCTAAAACTGCTCTAATTATTTTGGCAGCATCTTCCTCGGTGGCCGCTCTACTAACAGAAGTCAGTACTGCACTTACAAAGTCAAAGATCTCCTGAGGGTAAAAACCCTTTAACAAATCATTTATGGCATGTAAGTTTTCTTGTCTGAATAACTCCTTAAATGTTTTTATTCCAGGATCATTCCAACTAAAGGGAGTTTGCTTTTTATTAGGTTCATCTTTATTCGAATCGTCCTTTCTTCTATCTCTGATATGTTGAACTATTAGTGGAATTGCCTTATTCATGATTGGCAAACTTTCCATATTCTCTATATAAGCAAATAGATTTCCGGTTGCATCGATATACTCAGGAGAATCTTTTATCGTATAAAATACTGTTAAAAAATATTCTAAAAGCGTTTCTCCCTTATCTTTTGAAATTTTTTGTTTTGGTAATAAAACGTTCATTACCAAATCATAAATAACTCCATTTTTCGAATGCTCATTAATGTTGTGACTTGCACTTGCTCCTAAAGCACCTAAAGAATTTTCAAACAATTTTACTGGTTTCTCAAAATTTGCATCCAACTTTACTGACGATATCTCTCTTTTCATTAGAGTAAGATAGGCATTCAACTGCCCTGTTGGGTAAGTAAAAAGTCCCTTGTGATCAGAGAGTGTCTTTGAAATATAGGCCATACTCTTTAAGGAGACTACAGATGGTGAATTCATCCAGGTATAAGCAAATAAGTTCTGATCCCCATTATGTATCTTTTTTAATTTATAATATCTGATCTCTGGGATTAAATTAATCAATTCGCTCTTTACTGTTGGTCTAGATCCCATAACCATAATATCTGTCAATACATGTTGAGGTAACCAACGTGGATAGAGAGGACCAAGTTTTGCTATTAATTCACTTCCACTTGATTGCGAGGTAGTTGAAGTTAATAGATTGTAAGATTCATTTTGACAAAACTCTACATCTGTTGCAGTCAATGCCGATCGTGATGAATATGAATAATTCAACTTTCTATCTATCAATTGAAAAAAGGAGGAGCTAAATCCCTCACGAGAATCAATATATGGACAAAAATATGTCAAAGTCATTTTGCGAACATAATCTTTCAACCCATCATAATTTTTAAAATTAATGGCACACTCGATTGGATTAAACTTCTTATCCCAACAAATTTTTTGCTTGGATAATCCAAGTAGTGGCATATATCCGCCAGTAGCATCTGGATTTATATTAGCTGTGAGCAGATTCAAAGTAGACAACGTTTTGATCATTTCAAGATACTTATCTTCAATTACATTTACATTCGACAATCTAAAAAAATTTGCCAATTTATCAAGTGACAACATGAAATTCTTTTTTGAGAAAATATTTTTATACTCATTTTCATTAGTAGTCATTGCAAACAATTGATTGCTGTTTCCATCAAAGAGAGGCAGTGATTTAGGATAAAAATTTAAAAAACTGGACCACTTATTACCTTTGGATGGAAAACTCAGAAGTTTATTTGTAATCGGAGAAGTAGATGATGGATTTATTTCATCATAGGTCCCATTATCCGGAAATACCTTAGGAGCAACTAAAAAATTTATAGATACAAAAAGTAGTAACTTACGAAGATCTTCTGCTGAATACTCAGTACTCACATCAAAAAATCTGCTATCAATATTTTTATATTTTAAATATTGTTTAAGTTCTGTTGTCTCTTTAATCTTATCGGCCCATAAATCATAATTTTCAAAATAAGGATGTAATTTCTTTTGAACCCATGAAACAAAATAATCACTGCTACCAAGATCATTAGCATTAGCATTTGCATTTGCAGAAGTAGTAGCTATCTCAAAAACATCTTTGCCTAAAAAATCACCATACTTTAATAAATCATAAAATCTTAAAGCACTTTTACCCTTAGATTCTACATTATTTTCAGGTTTAATTGCATAAAACACATCCTTTAAATTAAGCATCTTTGCATTGTTAAGATTAAACCCTTCACTATTAAATTGAATTGCACTACTCTTTTCACCTAAAAACTTATAATCTATAGTATCGTCTAAAACATCTAATCTTTCATTCCTAAATAGTGCTCCACTAATTTTCATTCTGGCCAAAAGCTCTTTTACTCTAAAAATATCTTTTGGCATACCCTCTCTTAAAAGATCATCTTTGCGAATTTTTTCATAATCAAACTCACTTCTCATCAATTGCTCAAATGGTCCTTCTTTATATATACCCATCAACAATTGCATTAATTTTTGATCACTGCCCGCAGACATCAATCCATTAAATTGCTCTGCAACCGCTGCCATATTTTGAATCTTCTCAGTTAAAATATTTTCTAATAAATTGGGTATAAATACTTGTGATAAGTATGGGTCTTTTTCCATTTGATTATCTAAAATGGCAATCTGTTTGGCACTACTGGCCCTAGCACTGGCAACCACTAATTGAATTACTCTATTCAAATCCTCCTCTGTCACTTCTCCTTTGGCCCAATGTCGCCACTGAAGTGCAAACTTATCCTCTCTTAATTCCTCTTTTAGTTCATTAAGTGACGTAAGAAGTAAATCTTGAATCAATTTAAACTTATCTTCACTCTCAACATTATTATTTTTATAGGTATTCTCAAAATCTTTAGCAATTTTTTCAGATAGTGATCCTAACTCTTTATTTGTAAAACAAAAACGATTTTCATTTTCTAATCTGTTTCGTTGTTCATCTGTACAATTAAGTTCCTTATCCAAATAATTTACAACCATAGCGGCCAAAGGAGAAAAATTTTTACAGGAGGAATTTGGTCTAAAAAAATTACTATATGTATTCCACCACTGAATAAAATTGTCGTCTGTAGGAGCATCTAAACTTTTAAGCCCAACCATATGCAAACCATTGCAAGCATCAACAATTCCTCCCTCATAAATTAGATTTTCCATTACACCTTGAATTCTGGAACTTCCAATTTTTACATTGAATGGCCAAATGGCATCTGTAGTACTTTGTAAACACTCCTCTATGGCCACTGCTATTTCATCTAGGTCGCTTGTTTTGGTGGATTTTAATGAATCAAGTAGTGATAATAATTTCTTTAATGGCCAGCTTTGTTCATTTAAAGCATCTTCTACTCCAGAACTTGCTCTTCGAATAATGCTCAATCTCTGTTTCGAATCATTATTAAAAAATCTTTGTATAAGTTCACTTAAAAAGATCTTTATCTTTTCTAGACCATTAGGAGAGATCTGCTCTAAAAAATTATCATAGCGCTCTTTACCACTCATAACTTTTGGAAATCCTAAAATGTTACCACTAGTACCAACTTTAGCTATCGGACGGTAAGGAACTACGACACTCTCTTTATCGAAATCTAATATCGTTTTAATAGATGTAGACCTAGATATATTATTATTATTATTATTATTATTAACGAAGTAATGATGAAGATTGCTGTAATCCTCATCATTGCCTCTAATTCGCGGATTGGACCAATCTGCATAATTATATTTCATCTCTTCATTTGAAATGGAATAGCTTTTTTCAAATGTCAGTAAATTTTTGGCATTTTCATATAAGTATTCATCTTTCAATATTGGCATAGTAGAGAGAACTAGTGCTTTCTGCAAATCCTCTCTCTCTAAATACAATTTAAATAAAGCAATAAAACTTCGTCCATCAACTTCTTTTAAAAATGTAGCTAATTGATCCAATAAAATATTTAGATCTCCAGTCTCACTCATTTTTAAAATCAAATGCATTATCCAATGAGGATCCGCTTGCATTAAAAATTTTTGAAGTGCACTCTGATCGATATCACCATATCCATCACCACGGCCATAACCTCTTTCCAGCATGGACATCAGTGAACGCATCAATGGATATTCTTTTTTACTTATTACATCCTTCTTTATTCCATTTTTGCTTATCAAAGTAAAATTGATCATCGATTGAATACCTGAAGATCCCATAGAACTTATAGTATTCACTAATCCTTGTAGCGTCTCTTTATTCTCTCCTTCTCCCTTGTTTTTATTGCTTGAACAAAGAATAAAGTTGTAGATAAAATCACCATTGAAAGCAATATCTCTTGGTATTTGTATTTTATTACATGCTTGGATGGATGTCTCTGTTTTAGAGTCATTTGAGACCAAGGGAGGTAGTGTATCTGCTTTATCATTGCCACTATTATTAGAACAACCAACTGTAATAAAAGCAATAATAGATATTGAAAACGTAAACTGTAAAACAGATTTAATATTCGATTTAATATTTGATTTAATATTCAAAACCAATATCTCCCATGATAGTAAAGATGTGACCATCTATTTTTGCTCTTTCTGTGGTGTAACTATTTCTTCTGACTTGCAAATCTTTTTTATCCAACATAATCACATTCCCACCAATATTAAATTGTAATTTCATCTCTTGTGATTTCATGGTGGTAAATTTAGAAAGCACTCCCATTCCTAGAGAGCAAATAGTTTTGCCACTATCGATAATATTCAAACTATTAACTGATTCTGGTAAAGCGGAAGTGTGCCGCTGTATCCCTGCTCGAACAAGCAATTTATACTCTTTATTTAAAATCAATCTTGGCGTTGGTTGATTCCATTCAACTCCAAGGTGAAAGCTGTAGGAATCATTAAGGCTAATTTTATTATTTTCATATTCACCACCAGTCAAAGTATCTAAATCTTTACCCGACAAAAGTATTACTGGTGCTCGGTATTTAGACCACATTTTTTCTTGAACTCCAAAATATAATTTATAACTATTAAAAAATTTAAATCCACTGCCTATTCCAATAATTCTTGGTTCAAAAAAAGCAATCAAACTAGATGAAGCTGTAAATGGTACAGATGCCAGAGAAGAATTTTCATTCAACTCAAAATTAACAAATATATTTACTCCTGCTTTAGCACTCTGCTCATCTCTATAAAATGCTCCTATTTCAAAGTCGCTATATTTATAAAGCAATCCGAGATAAGGAGTAAGCACTGGTTTCAAATCTATATACATTCTGGCCAAAGCATCTCTTGGTAGAACCGAAGCTTGAATGTTTCCGTCAACTTTCAAAGAGTAATATAGTCCGGCCCCCAGTGAAAAGTTATACGGCAACTTAAATCCTAATGCTGTATAAATTTCTGGTCGTTGATCTCTGCTATTATAGAGAAGTAAATGTGACTCTCTTGTGGTAATAGTATACATTCTCGCCAACGAATCTATCGGTAACAAACCAACAAAACCTATAGAAACACTTCCTGGAATTATTGGTACTACAAATCCTAAAAGAGCATTTTTTATTCTTTGTTTTGATGTATCCAATCCACCAGCAATACCTCGATCGCTTTGAGTTGATTCTCTCTGATAATCTAGCGATTTTATTTTTGGTTCAAATAGATTTGATCCCACTCCCAACATAACTACATCAGCGGCCCCTAAAGTAGCAGGATTGGCAGCAGCGCTGAAATAGTTTGAGAGAGTAAATGAGCTGGCCCCTCCTAGTGATAAGTTTTGAGCACCATAATTTAAATTATTTTGATTACCAGTGCTGGCGTATACTAGAGTTAGACTTAGAGTTAAAATTAAAGTAGCAAAAACCAAAGTTCGAATTAAAAACATATCCCTCTTCCCAATCTGCAATCTGCAATCTGCAATCTGCAATCTTAATGATCGATATCAGAAGCAAACTTAATTTTTATTTTTATTTTTAAAGGATATTTTCTAATTTTTACTTTTCTGTAAAGCAGCAGTGCTTAACACATTATCAGAGGTTTTCTAACTTTTTCTTACATCCACCTCGAGAATGTTATTCATCATTAGCGTTAACTCAATTGTTATTTTACTGTTAAAAAATGAAGACCCTATTTTTTACGCTTTTACTAACGTTAACGTTCATTCCTATTTGCATTTGCTTTTGCGTTTCAATAGTCACATCACCAACACCAGCACTGGCAGTTCATCAAATTCCTGTCACAAATGATAAAGCAATAATCTATGCTGATCGAAATCTACAAATTCCTATAGGTATCGTTAAAAAAGGACATATGATTACAATCGGTAATCCTTCATCTGTAACTCCATCTACAGCTTCTTATGCTATCATCGTAGAGGGAAAAATTGCATACATCAAAAAAGAGGATGTCCTTGATGAAAAATTAAAGGATAATGACCAAGAAAAATATCAATTTCCTGTTCATCCAAAAAAAGATGAGAAGGCAAATTTTAACCTACTCACTAAAAAAAATGAGATGTATCAAAATGATTTCTTTTTAAGCTATCAGCGACTCTCTACCAATAGTGGCACCAATATGTTTTCACTATACTTGCACAATTGGCCTAAAAATTTTTGGGCCATCACCACTGGTTTTGATTATCTCTTTCATAGTAGTAATGATTCATCCATTTCTGCTTTTGGATTGGCGGCCGGTATTACTATAAATGCTTACCAATTTAAGTATGTTGATCTTTTATTGATCGCAATTTTTCATTATTTTCCAATTTATAAATTAGTAGACTACACAGATGCAGATTTTGAAACAGAGGCAGAAACAGAATATAAGGGCACTGCTTCTGGGTACAATTTAGGCATACATCTAACTTACCCCTTCTCTAAAAAATTCGATCTTCGTCTAGGATTAAATTATTTCAAACTCAATATTGCTTCACTAGAAGAGTCAGGTAATCCACAAAATATAACAACGGAGACCAGCAAACAAACCCTCAGCATTTTACTCGGAATTGCTTATCTCTTCTAAACTTATTTGAATCAATCTAAATTTAATATAAAATGGAAATATGAAACAAAAATCTATTATCTCTATCATAGTATTTTTTATTATTTTATCTATCTTCTGCGGTTGTGGAAGTAGCATTGTTAGAAGAAATGCCCAAGGAGAGTTATCGGATCAATTACCTAAAGAGGATTTCACTCCTATAAAAAAGAAGTTAGCACTTCTTCCAATATTTAATGAAGGTCTAAATGGTGGTGATGATCTGGCCATAGTAGCAACTGAAGAGATTCGCCAAGAACTTTCAAAGACCAGAGAATTTATCGTAGAAGAAAAAGATGCCGCCATCTTTGGTACCTCAAAAGAAATTTATGCTGGTGGTGGAATTAAATTATCTCTGCTGGCACAAAAAGCAAAGTTAAGTGGAATTAATTATGTAATTTTTGGTAGAATTATTAATGCAAAAATTAGAGATAAAATTGATGAAATTGGATTCTTGCGAGAGTTAAAATCCTTTGGAGAATCTAAAGTTGAAATCAAAGTCTTTGATACTACTTCCAATAAAGAAATCTTAAGTGAAGTAATGGATGGTGTGGTTACAGATAACTCCTACAATTTTTATTTCTCCGATCCTAAAGAACAAATAGAGTATCGACAAGAATTACTTCGTTACGTAGTTAAAGTTGCTTTAAGAAAAAGTATCCCTAGAATTATTGATGTCTCTTCTAAATTAGATTGGACTGGAAGAGTGGCCCGAATCGTCGGCACTCGAATCTATGTCAATGCCGGCCGAAAATCAGGAGTACAAGTTGGAGACATTCTTAAAATAATGACTGAAGGTAATGAAATCTTTGATCCAGAGACTGGAGCATTCTTAGGTATCAGTAAAGGAGAGATCAAAGGAACAATTCAAATTGTAGATTTCTTTGGCCCAGATGGTGCCGTGGCCATTTTACACTCTGGAGGAAATATTAGTGAAGGAGATTTAGTACAACTATATTAAATACAAATATACTTCAACGTTGTCTAAAATAAATCAAAAACAAAACAGATTTAAAATCAACACTAAGCGTTTGATCATTTCCCTTATCCGCTGTAAGCATGGTATTTGTATATCTTAACATCATTCCTAAATTAGAGATTAAAACACCTCCAAATGTGATCTCTATTTTGTTTCCAGCAAAAGTAGCGTTTGTACCAGAATCTAGTTGATCAGATTTAGCATAAAGACTCTTATAAAATGAAAAATTTGCATTCAATGACAGAAAAGCATTCTTATAAGTTTCAAAACCAACTCCACCACCAATCCATAAAAGATTATTTGTACTTAAAACTAAATTCTTTCCAACCTCCTTAAGATTGATAAAAAAGAGCTCTTCGTATTCTAATCTAAGATTGGCGTAAATATTGTTTATGAAAATTTGTCTAAGTATGCTTGATCCTAGCTTCTTACTAATGAAAGATGGCACCTCTTGAGTATTCGTACTTTTTCCAACCTGAAGATCAAAATATATTGCCACCTTATTGGGAACAAGGTCATCTAATTCTTCCATTCTATAACGGGCCCACAAATTAATTATCTTAAAATTACTTCTTATCGATATAATATCAGAAGAAGATGCCTTTAAACTTTCGTATCCGGCACCAAAATCACTAGATTTTTTGTCTAAACTTATCGAAGAGAACATGCCCCATCCTGAAGATTTATTTTTTTCTTTAGTTGATTTATCTACTTTTGAATCTCGCTCTTTATTCTGATTTTGATTTTGATTTTGATTTTGATTTTGAGATTTTTTTTGTACATTAGAATTCTCATCTTTTTTTTCCGTTACTTGACCATTACCTTCAACCTTCTGTTCAATTTTTTCTTTCTCTTTCTCTTTCCCTTTTTCTTTCTCATTTTCCTTTTCTTCTTTTTTTCCTCCCGCTATTTTCTTATCTTCTTCTTTGTTTAATTCTTTACTAATTACATCTTTATTAAACAATTTTAATTTCTCACTATTATCTATATTTATATTCTTTGAAATTGTAATTGCATTTGCATTTGCATTTGCATTTACGTTATTTATATAATTTTCTTGTGGATGTTTTTTAGAATAATTATTGATCTTACTATTGGCATCTTTTTGAACTTTGATGATATTTTTTTCAAGAAATTCTTTTCCTAAAAGTAACTCATATATACTCAAACGAAATTGAATCATCAATTCATTGATTGTTTTTGCCTCTCTTCTAACCGAAACTATTTTTAATCCCACACTCTTGTCACTAACAAATGATTGTTTCAACAACTTTATATAATATATCCCTTGATGAATAAAAACTTCGCTACTAACAATGGAATAGTTCGTACTTTTAAAATTTGTAAAATCTTCTTTAGATACAACAAAATGAAATTTTTTTAACGGCCAGACAATATCAAATATATGAAATTTGAATTGCTTTTCAAGTACCTTTAATTCTTTATCCAAAGTAATTTTGTCAAAAAAAAGTAATTGTACATCCTCTTGAGCAGCGATTGAAACATTTGAAAAAAATAGAAATAAAAATAAAAATAAGATAAGAGATATTATCAGATTAAAACAGTACGCTACTTTTAATTGCACTTGTATAAACATAAAATTATATGTATTTATCTTAATAATTCATGTGAAGCTTTTAAAGAAACTCCTCTTCCATTACTATCGAATGAACTGATATTACTCCTCCATCCAATGCATATGAAATTGTAAATTACAATGTATATCGTACAACAAGTCCAGGACAGTGTATAGTGGAAGTACTGCCACTCCTGTATCAGTATCAGCGCCTTTAAATTAAGAATACAAATATACTTAAGCAGTGGCCTCTTTATTTGATGAAAGATACATTTGTGGTGATGTCCCACTTAAAATATTATCCCAGTCACTCATGATCATAGTGATGGTTGCGCTTGAAACATCGTTGGAATAATCTTTTTGATTTTTTAAAATAATTTCAGGATTGTATAATGCAAACTCCTCTTCAATATACTCAAAAAGAGCAGATAACGACCAGTTGCTACCTGTATTATCAACAAGCTCAATTTTACTTTCAATATCTTCCATATTGATGACCACACAAGGAAAGCGGAAATAAAGATAAAATTTATCAGATTTTTTTAATATTTCAATATTCAAATATCGATGATCACTATGCTTTGTTTGTATTGCTAAAAAAGAGATAAAAACATTAAGTATTTTATCTAGAACGTTTTTAATATCATCTAAGCAACCTACAAATAGATTACTTTGAGATTGATATTCTTCTAAAGTATTTACTGTTTCAGGAGCAATTGTTATCTCAATATCATTTTTCCTAATTAATTCTTTATAATTATCAATGACCTCTAAAAAAACAGAATTTAGCTCTATTCTTTCAATAGAATAAACAAAGTCGAAAAGATTTTTTTTATAAATATTTTTCGAGTAGATCAACAAATCCTCTGGAACAAAAGTAACAAGATAGATCTTTTCTTGATCATCTTGATTATTATCATCTTGATTATTTTTAGGATCTTGAATGTTTTGAAAGTCTAAAAAAAACTTCCTTTCCTGTGAACTCTTATTTGGACGAATATTTACATAAAAAATATTTTTATTTTGAAGTTCAGACTGTGAATCATTTTTTTTAGATAAAAATTTTTCAAAAACAATAGGATTTTCTGAAAATCTAAACAAAAACTCCCAATCTATTGAATCTTTAGTTCCCCATAAAGCAATAAATTGTTCATTACCATCCAAAATCATTCCTTTCTCATTAACCAGTATCTGCGGAAAAGATGATTTATTTTTAAATATATATGATCGCTTATTTTCTGCAATAATCTGATTAAGTTGATTACTGTAATCAAGGCAGCTACGATTACTCATTATTAAATTATTGTCATATACACGAATTTTTCTTCCAAAAGACACAACTAAAAATAAAACAAAAAGTAATGATAAAACAAAAGAAAGTAATCCCATTTGGAAAATAAAAAGTAATTTATCATTTGTGTTTTGAAGTTTATTCATTAACAAATCAATTAAATTGTTTTGAAAAAAATAAAGATTTTGCTTTAGTTTATCAAGTTGAGCAATGCTATTTATGGTATCATTTTCATTGGCCACAAGTGGAGTTGCTATATCCTCGACAAAAGATTTTTCCTCTTCTTTAAGTTGCTCTAAAATCTTTTCAACTCCAATGTTTTTTATACCACCTCTATCTTTGTCTTGATTTTGATTTTGGCCCGGATTATTATTCAACTCATGATTTAAAGTTAATAGCGTTTTTAAAATGGAAAAATTCATTGGTAATCGCCACAACAACTGAGGATAAGAAGGCAATATTGTTTTATTAGATATAACTAATTCCAAATTTTTTTCTATCTTATTTATTTTTTCAGAGATGCTTATTTTATCTTCTTTAAGCAGAAGAGTTAGAGCGGTTTTATGACTCAAAGAAATTTTATCAGAATAATAAAATAATTTTTTTTGCAATAAAATCTCAGATAAAAACTTTAAATCATTAACAAAGAGAACAAAGTGATAATTCCATTTTTTATTAAAAACATTTTCTTGAATATTTTTCAATATAGATGTACGAAGCATCTTAAATTGATTTAGTGATGGAATAATCTCAGGCAGTTCGCTAGTTACTTTTTCAACATCCTTATACAAATTTGCGGCCAAAGGTAAAATTGGATCAGAAGACTTAGAGTTTTTATATAATTCAATCTTATCTATCAATTGCCCCTTTTTTTTGATCTCATTGATACCAATAAAAAAACATAGAATTGTAGGAGAAAAAATAATTAATAAGATAAATATTCTTAATTCATATCGATACTTGTAAAATGAATTAAAAATTTTCTTTATCTTCATGTTGTTTTCCTCTATTAAATTAACTCTCTTAAAGAATTAATCCTCAAACATAATATATATTGATGTTTTTTATTAACGATATTTTTGTGCGTTTTAAATGTGTATTTTAAACCCATTTTTTTTTCTTTAACATTTTGATCAATTCTTTTTACAACTGCACTAATATGTTTGTACTTCTGATATATATCCACATCAATATCTTCGAAATTAAATGTTAGAATAAAAAAATGATTTCGTCTGATACTGTTATTATTAGATTGTCTTATACGCAGATTTTTTTCAATACCAAAAACTTTACATTCTTCAATTATATCTTTGATTAACTCTTTTTTGGTCATTAAAGATTCTTTTTTACTAATGTATGAAATTTGTTTACAACCATTAGAAAAATATTCTTTTGCAAAAGTCTGTTGTTGCCCAAATCTGAAAAATTTTACCTCCATAACATTTTGATCGATAACTTGAGCAGTAGGTACCAAAATCACTTCTCTGGTCACTTCGCTCTTTATTTCATTTTTTGTTTCATTAATTGTTCCATTAATGGTTTCTCTATCTTTTCTCTTTTTGATTGTATTAAATTTAATCTTTTTTAAAATGCTAATAGTAGGATTAATTTTTAGAATTTGTTTAAATTTTATCTTCCAAGGTATATTAACTCGCTTATCTTCTAAAAGATATTTAAACGATTTTTCAACTCTGTTGAATTTATTTTGAACTATTCTACTCTGTCTATCTCTGTATATCATTTCACTTCTTAACCCTCATAAGTATGATTATAAGTGAAGTATATCAGAAATTAATAATGCTAAAATAAGAGGTAAATTCGCCCAATTAAAGTAACAATAACAGTAACAGCAACATCAAGCATATTATCAGACCATAGTAGTACACTACTTTTAATTGCACTTGTATAAACATAAAATTATATGTATTTATATCTTATATGCTCATAATTTTAAGATTATATTTTTTTAATATCAAAACTTTAACATGTGATTTTATATATGATAACTTCTTTACATGCTTACATAATTGATGATGAAAAAGATGTCTTAGAGGTAGTTGAATTAATGCTTGAAGAACATTTTGATTGTAAAGTTAAAAAATTTACTAGTATCGCTCAAGCAATTAAGTCACTAAAAAAAGAAAAAGTAGTACCCGATATAATTATTTCAGATGTTAAAATACCCAACGAAAATGGATTAGCTTTGAAAAATATTCTTGAAGAGAATACAATTCCCAATATTCCCATTATTTTTATTACTGGACTAAATGGTGATGATATTATTGAAGAAGATTTAGTAATGTTAAGCAAACCAATAAATAAAAATACTCTCTATCGAGAAATTCATCGACTTATAAAAAAATAGGATCTACTTGTAAAAATGTTTCAAATCTTTAAAATATTTATCCTGTATTTTTCATTACTAATATTCACAAATTGTGTGGGTGTAATTGAAGAAGCTGCCAAGTTAGATACCTCAACAGTTGTTACTTTGAATAAAATAAATTTTGATGGAATAAAAAAAGTTGTAGTCCTTTCTCATAATAAAGTTCAAGTATACTTTCAAAATGCTTCTGGTGGATCAGGCAAATATAATTACTTTGTTTATAAAGATGGAAATACCTCTGTTCCAGTTGGATCGTTAAATGGAGAAACTGCCACAGCAGACCTTGATGGAAATTATAGTGTGGTTGTCAGTGGATTATCAAAAGGAATCAAATATAGTTTTATGGTCAGGGCCCAGGATTCTACAAATGAAGTGAAGGAGAATAATACCGTAACTATATCGGTTACTACTTTAAGCTATGAAGTTCCTATCTTCGATGGAATTTATGCACTCGAAAATCTTGCTGGCGTAGATGGAAAGACTAAGTTAAAAGCTGTATGGTTTGCTGCTGAAGCTGGCAGAAGTGGTTCTAGTTATGCAATAGGTGGATACAATATTTATGTTTCTGATAGCTATGCTAAATTAGCTACATCTACTCCAGTTCCTACTCCGTATGCATATGCAAGCAGCAGTGCTACCGAATATACTTTGCAAAATTTAACTAGCGGGTCTAACTATTTTGTTAGAGTAAGAGCAAAGGATAGCAATGTTCCTGCAAGAGAGGAATTAAACCTTAATTATCTAGAAAAAAAAACATTAACTGATCAACCAATTGCTTTTGCCGGTATAGAGACACTTTCCATTGCACAAGGAGAAGATGGTTATAGTACCATAAATCTTTCATGGGGAGTTGGTTCTGGTACTTTTGATCGCTATAGAATATATCTTTCAGAATCAGCAGTAGCTGCCTTCAATCCAAGTGGTGATGGAAGTTATATATCAGGTTTTGATATTACAGATCTAAGTACTGTCTCTGCAACTAGAAATGGTCTGAATGCAAACACCACATATTATGTGGCAGTAGTAGCATGTAACAATTCGTCTTGTACATCATCTCAAGGTCAAGATGTTGTAAAAAGTGTAACGACCTCACCAAATATTGCACAATTTGGAGGTATTACTGGATATATGTCGGCCAGCGATGCTACAAGCGATACACTAATTTTAAACTGGGATCTACCTGACTTTACCAGTGGTGTTTGCTCCTCTATCAGAGTTTATAGAACAGATATTTTAGGAACTGTTTTAAGTGAGGTTTGTGCTCCAAACTTTGTTAGCGATCCTCCTTGTCCAATACCATGTGATGCTACTTCTGTAAGCATAAGTGGTCTTACCACAGAGACAAATTATTATTTTGTTGCCAAGACAGCTGACAAAAATGGCAATATGAATTTAGATGACCAATTACCTACTACAACAATGATACATTTAGAGCCACCAGATTTTAAGGGAAAGTTTGCATGTACTAATCAAGGTTCAAACGCTTTTACTATAGTCTGGACACCAGCACCTACTCCCGGAGTCTATTCTGCCTATGAAATATACAGTAGAAAATATGATATTGCAGATACCTCCTCTGTTTTCAGTACTTCCAATCTAAATCAAATTGTTATGAAAGATACTAATAGCGCCTCTTTGAGCTCTCTGATTCCAAACAATGCATACGAGATAGGAATAAAAACATATTTTCAGAGAGGAACAACAGAATATAGAAGTTTAAACACCACCAGTTATATGTGCAATACAAGTGAATCCAAAGTAAATCATAGAGGATGGTTAGATGCTTTTGCTATAGGACCTAAAATAAATGGACTAACTGGTTCTCCTATAACTGAAGTGATTCCAGTTGCATTTCCAGAGGGGACTTCTGCTGATTCTAACTTTGTAGCTCAACCAATTCCCTATGAATATGATAGTCGATTTACAGAAGTGAAAGTATTAGGTGTAAGCGCTAGCAATAAAGGAATCATTCGCTTAGCATGGGAAGATTTTACTATTACTGGTGATAATCAATACCTCTATGAATATTCTAGATTGTACAGTAACACTGGTTATAGAGTTTATCGAAAAGGATTTAATCCCTCTACTGATAATGTTCTTATACCAGGATTGACAGACTTTGGTACTCCTTGGTCCTCTCCAGTTTCAGGTGATACTATTGTACAACCCAAATGGTATAGAGATAAACTTTCAAACAAAGTCTATTATGCAGATTTTGTAGACTATAGTGTTGAACAGGTAGTTCCTACAAATTCATCTGATGCCAGAATTTATTGGTACAAAGTAGAAGCAGTAATTGATAATAAGGCCATCTCTTTTTATACACCATCTTCAGATGCTGTTATCAAAGTTATTTTACCTCCTAAAAATATGGCCTTAGTACATAGATGGATTGCGAACAAAGAGATGTGTACTTTGATGGGCAAGGAAGCAGATATTGATAGAAGCAATCACTATCGATGTCCTTACAATGGTATTGGCAATAACGATCTTTATTACGACATTGGTGGACACTTGATAGTTGACAGATTTACTCTTGGCTGTAATTTCACTCGTGGAAATCCCTCAGACGCTGCTGAACCAACTCCCTCTGCTGGTTGTTGGGAAGCTACTCCTAATACTAATTGGGAAGGAAGTACAACAGACGATGCAAAAGGTATTAGAAAAGGGGATTGTATCGGTCATACAATTATGACTGGCTCTCGAGATTCTGCCAGTATTCCTGTCACTACTCCTATTTATGCCAGAAGAAACGCCGTCTATTATTCTAGAGGAGTTAATATGAGCTGGACAGAACCATATGTAGGTCATGGTCGTTGTTTAATAAATCGTCCTACTCCTACCAGCGCTGCCAATGGTTCAAACTGGTATTTTCCTATAGGTAGAAATAAAAATTTTATAGAAGATTTTGATGTTAGATATGATTCTTCTAAATTGTCTAGTTCATCTATTTCAAGTGAAGGAGAAGATATTGCGGCCATAATGACTTCAAACAATGCATATTTACCTCCTATAAATGGATTGGCAGCATTTCAATTTAAAATGTGCAAAGGTCATAAGGTTACACTTAATAGTAAAAATTATTACAAGCGCACTTTGCGGAGAAAAGAGCAAATAGCTGCCTTTGCTTGGCATCCAATGATATCTAGTACTGCAGTTGCTAGTATTGAACTTGGAAGCTACACTGTTGGTGGCAAAAATAAATCTTGTAATATCTCAAGCACTTTATATCCTAAAACTTCACCACAGGGTGCTTTGGATTTTACTAATTTTAGATATCCAACATCACCAACACCATCTACTTCAACAAAACCAATATATGCTTCAGGATCACGTGGTGATGATTCCACAGAATGGTGTACGAGCAGATATGGATTGCAAGATCATACTGGAAATATGTGGACTGTTCTTGCGGATACAGTAATGTGTGATGGTGGTCATCCGGCCGATGAATCAGGGGCACTTGAGACAGCTTGTACTATGAAATCTGATGTGAAGACTAATCAGTATCAGATGGAGCAAGATGGTGCGGAGGAAGACAGAATGAAACAATATAAATTCGAAAATGAGAGTGGAGGTTATCAGTATTTTAATTTCTTTTCTGGTACGGATAGTATCTATAATGGCATTGGAATTCCTGATGGGTTGACATCAGCAGCATTAGTTAACTTCAATTGGTTTACTCCATCTGCGAACAGAACTAATATCGCTGTTCCAATCGGATTACCTATAAATTGCGATAATACAGGATGCTCTGATGATGATAAAAAATTTGCTCCTATAGGTGGAACTATGGGAACACCTTTTAGTGTTGGTAACTCTAATGCCAATTTTCTCATTCAAGATGGAACTTTTTACTATGGCAGTACTACTAATCCTGCTATTCATAGAATTAATGTTATGTCGAGCACATATGGTTTTGCATATTTTAGGTATGATATTGCAGCACCATTTTGGCCGAGAGGTTTTTTTAGTATCGTAGCAGGAGGATCGGTTAACAGTACCAAAAATGGAAGATATCAATTTAGCGTTGTACCTGCTCTGAATATAAGTTATGATATCAGTCATACTTACGAAGCAATTTATGCTGGAGGAAGGTGTGCAGTCTTATTAAAAGAAAGTGCAACTCCTAATGGTCCTATTTATGATCCTACTCCATAAGTGTATTTTTTTTATTTTTTGTCTCTCTCTTATCTTTTTACATTTATCCTGTGTTCCTACAAAAGAAAATCTATATGATTTGGAAGAGGGTGCTGTTGGAACCTTTTTGATTGAAGATAGTGAAACACAAGCATTTGAAGATCAACTCATTTCAACTGTCAAAGAAAAAAAATTTTCAGTAATGGCCTTAGGTAAACTTCCTGTATCAAATATTAGTGTCTCAAATTTTAAAAAAAATTCTTACTTTCGTTTTAAAACTTCAAAGGGTAGCGGACAGATAAAAGGTAGCGGACAATTTCCAGGAGAGGGCGGAGATTGCGGTAGCAATATGAAAAATAGAGATACCTGCTCTTTTGTTTTAGAGTTTGCACCAACATTGAAAGGATATTATGAAGAGACATTAACAATTTCTTATAACAATGGAGTTAATGAAAAAGTAATTTATTTCACCATAAAAGGTTATGCAGGAGAAGTAGCTAAATTAGATATTGCTCCTTCATCTCATAGCTTAGGAATATCAGATATAGGTACAAATAAAGAAAAAACATTTGTTATTAAAAATAGCGGAGGATTGGCGGCCAATATTACTAGTACAAAAATTACTAATACGAAGATTGCTACTGGTGAATTTTCTTTTAAAGGAGGTGCATATCCAGGGGTTGGAGGAACATGCACACAAATTATCAGTAAGGATAGTGAATGTACAATAGTTATTGAATTAACACCAAAAAGCTATGGACCTTTAATAAATGGAAATATTGTTATTTCATACAATAATCAAGAGAGTGAAGTCGAAGCAAGAACAACTATTAGTGCACTAATTATTAATCCTGAAGCACAATTATCGGTTAAAGAAGTAACACGTACAGAATACTCTTTCAGTGGCGTTTTAATTGGAAACAATAATCGAAATACATTTACGGTTATTAATAATGGATATAAGAGCGCTACAGGACTCAATATAACCAGCGAAGGAGGATCATTTAGTGTGACTTCCAATAGCTGTAGTTCCACTCTGGCCGTAAGTGAAACATGTGTGTTCACTGTAGAGTTTAATCCCACCCAAGCTTGTAAGTGCGTGGGAAGAATTTATGTAAATTATAATACTAGTAAAAGGGTGACCTATTATACCTTTCAATTGAAAGGGGATGGAATAAGTCCTGGTGAAATAGCATTCTACGGAACACCTCTTCCATATGATTTTGATATAGTTGCTTTTAGTAATTCTGTCTCTAAAGCATTTTCTATTAAGAATGTAGGAGAGGATAGTATTTTTTCTGTTAATCTATCGGTTACTCCTGTTTCTGATAACGCTGGATCAGCTCTTTTTATCTCTGAAAATTATTGTGGAGAAAAGATCTCACCAAATAACTCCTGCTCTTTTACAATAAAATATGTGCCAACAGTTGTTCCAACAGAAACATCTTCAGCACTAGATGAGGCATTAGTATGTGTCAGCTATTATAATAGAGTAGAACAGAAAAGTTATAATTTTCAAGTGAAAGGTACTGGAATGAAACTTGGATTATTACGTGTAGATGCTACACCACTAGAAACAATTCCTATTAATCGCACACCTGAAGCAATTCAAGAGATAGTTTTAACAAATTTCGGATTCGGTCCAGTAAAAAGCACACCAATCGCAGCGCTTGATTCTCCATATAGAGTGGCCACATATGTAACTCCCAGTCCAGAAGCAACCATTTGTGTAAAAGATGATGGCCAATGTTGTATTGATTTACTAAATAACAATGATAGGTGCTCTTTATTTGTAGGAGTAAATAGTAGTGAGACAGGAAGATATAGTCAGAAATTAACTTTTAATTATTATGATGGACGAGAATCAAAATACGAAAGAAGTGAACTAAGTAATTTATTTTGGAAGATTTCAGATTTAATATTTACACTAGATCCTTCATCTCTTGAATCTACACCCGTGGCAACTATTTCTTTAGGCACAGTCAGTAGTGGTCATACAAAATATGCTAGTGTTTATGTAAAAAACAGAGGGAATTTTACAGCATATTTTGATTTACTAGATCCAACACCATTTGCAACGGGAATTGAATTTACACAATCTACACCAACATCACTACTTCCTCAATGTTCAAATCCAAGTAAGGATGGAACCACTATGGAAATAAATGGAGGAGAATATTGTGCCCTAAACTTTCAATTTAGTGCACCTACTGCACCAGTAGAAGGATCTGGAACATTCGATGATCAAATCTCAATTAATTATACTGATAGATCATATCCGGAAGTAACTCCAACTCCAACAACTATTACACTAGATATCTCTGCTGTGGGAAAAGATGTAGCATACGTAGAACTAGCTACTCCTCCTATTACCTCAATTAATTTGGGTTACCTAAGTGCAAATTGTGCTAAAAATGTAAATGTTACTTTAGTAAATACAGGACAGATTACTGCCACTGCAATGAGTGTTGCTGTTACCCCACCTTCTATGAGTGGGAGTGCAATTTTTCAAAAGCAAAATGATTTATGTACCTCTTCTCTTGATAGTGACGATCAATGTACATTGGATATTAAATTTAATTTAGTTGGTCGTTTGGGTGTAATTAATGGGCAAAGATTTTATGGTAATTTAAGTTTAATATATTATAATTCAGAAGTAGTAGTTACTGCCATTCCTGTAATATATGGAGAGGCCATTAGAGCAAGTTGGAATACTGATCCAATCAGCTCTGTGGATTTTGGTTCATCTACAGTCAATACACCAACAACAAAGACATTAAAAATAACCAATACTAACAGAATCGATATTTTAAATTTCACACCAAGTATAAGTGGTATGTTAAATCCATCCATTTATTCGATTGTATCTAATTCTTGTGTAGGCACAGGCACTATTTCGAGCCTTTCATTATGTAATATTGGCATTCAATTTTTACCAGAAGTAATTGATCAAGATTATAATGCTGAAATTAAATTAGAGGCTTACGGTTGCCCTACTCCTTATCTTGAAACTAGAATAGAAAAAACAATTGCCTTAAAAGGAAAAGGAAAAATACCATCTAGTTACAATATGGGATGGTCAGGAGCATGCAGTTATACCGACAATAGTACGACTATTACATTGAATTGGAATATGATGACCCCTCCTTCTAGTGATTATCAGATTACTTCCTACAATCTCTATCGCTCTACACTTTCAGGTCAAAACCCTTTAGGAGCTGTTCCTGTAGCAGTGGTTGATGTTAATAGTGCAAGAACCTATACTGATAGTAATGTTATTAAGGGAACACCTTACTACTACAGAGTATTACCTGTGATCCAAAGTAATATTGGAGGGGGAGAAGGAGTATCGAACACTACAAGGCCATATGAAAAAATGTGTAAGCTTCCTCTTTAATCAAGAGGAAATTTTATACAATATAAAATCACGATGCCAACTTATTTGTTTGTTTTTGGGAATCAGTAGGTTGTGCACTACTTTGCGTATTAGTATTAACATTAATAGTAATAATACTATCATACCATTTGTTTAAAACAATATCGACATCCGCTCTATGAGTGGGATTAACTCTGATAAACATTCGAGCAAAGTCTACAAATTTTTTCCAGAATTCATTTGCCTTGGATGCAATTTCCTCTCTTAGTTTTTTATTTAATTTTATTTTATCAAACTCTAAATCAAATAACTCTTTTACTTTAGAACCTGTTGGGGCCACCACACTTAAAAATTTTGTTTGTACCTCACCAGAAAGAGATGCTAACAATTTAATTTTATCGGAAACAGTATATTTAGCAAAAATATCCTTCAATACAATATTGGGAAGTTCTTTTAGCAAATTAGATGGGAAAAAGTTGTGGGCCATTTCGATTACTTCTTCCTTCTGACTGTTTTTAGCGAAAGCAAGATAAAGTTCCATTTCTCTTTGAGAATTGGAAATTGGAATAAGTTCAGAGAGTCGTTCATAAAATGGTGATTTTTTATAGATCTTTTTATAACTACTTAATCGTTCTTTCAACTTATTAAGATTTTTATTAATCTCTTCTGGATCAAATGCTAAACTCATTTCAATCAATTGAGTTGTAGTGGTATTATCCAAATGTTCCAACATCTCTGAAACAGTAGTCAAACTTAAAACATTCATAAGTATCGCTGCCAGCTCTGGATCACTCTTCGCTAAATCAGCACAATCTTTAGCAGTCATATTAAGTAAAATATCGTTGATATTAATATCAGATATTAAAGGAGGAACAATTAAATCTTCCATTATTTGAGAAGTAATAAATTTAAGTCCAATATCAATATTTTCATTAGTAATATTTTTCTTTAATATTTTTTTCCAAGTCTTTCTTTCTTCTACTGTTATAAATTCAAAAAGCTTTGATAACTCATCATCTTTTAAAAATTTTACTAATGTAATTAAGGCATCTTGATTTTCTAAATTATTTTGTTTAATCCATTTTTTTATCAATGTTGCAGCTTTTGCTGGATGTGAAGAAATCGTATATCGCAAACGTTCCACTCCACTGACATCTCTTTCACTTCCATCAGAACCTACCTCTTTATGAATTTCCTTTTTAACTGTGCCATCTTCATCTTTATCCTTATCTTTATCAGAACCAGGAATATTTCCTGGCATTGGTGCCATAGTCAGACTGTTACTTTTATTTGATTCATGTTTTTCTAAAATTGATTCATACTTTCTCATAAGTAAAAAAGCAATTAAACCAAAAAGAAACATTCCTAAAACTATTCCTATAAGATGACTATATTTCTCAATCACTTTTAATATTTTATCCCATAAACTTTCCTTTTTGGCATTAAGAGCATCTTGTGCATCTTTAGCATCTTTAGCTTCCTTGGCCTCTTTTGCTTCTTTCTCTTTCAGTTCTTTAGGTAGTTCCTCTTTTTTTTGAAAGTTGGTATAAATTATTTCTACTTTAGGAATTATTGGCCCCAAATTGAAGGCAATATTTTTTACTATTTTTTCAATATTAGCTCTAGATTCTTTAGTTAAATATTCATTGAGAAATATTTTGATATTAATGTTTTTTATATAATTTAAAATATTAACTTTTTCTGCAAATTGATAGACTTTTTCCGGCGACAATGAGTCATTTACTACAGGTTCAATGGGTGCTCTATTATTTAAATTATTCAAATTATTTAAATTATTTAAACTATTCAAACTATAAAGCCGCATCTCCAATGCTCTTTCTTTTTCTTTCTCTTTTTCTTCCTCTAATAGATCCAAATATGGAACTTCTAAACCCAATTTCCTAAACACTATATAGTCTTGAGAAGATTCATTCTCCGTTTTTAAATCACTAAATCTAACTTTTGCTAATTTTTTTTGATCCTTATCAGCGAAAGGATTATTGGTATTACCAGCTTTATTATTCTCTTTCTCCTTCTCTTTCTCCTTTTCTTGCTCCTTTTCTTTCTCTTTTTGTTTTTGTTTTTCTTTTTCTTTTTCTTTATCAATAATATTTAATTTATTAATTTTTAAGCTTATCTCAACTTCCACTAAGATCTCATCTTTTTCAAGTATAGGAGAAAGGGATTCAAAAATTTTAAATCTAATTCTATCTTCTAGTGACATTTTTTGCCAATGAAATGATGTTTGCAATATAGAATCTACTGCGCATACAGAAGAAATTATTCCATTAAAACACAATATCTGCATGAATAAAAAAATTATTATTGAAATTAATAAGCAGATGTTCCTCTTCATTATTTTGCTTTCTCCTCAAATATCTTTTCTAAATAAATTTTCATTTTATAAGCATCTATATTTTGTGGATTTTCAGCAAATGCTTTTCGATAATATTCCAGTGCCTTAGAATAATCTTGTTTTAAATAGTAGGTACTTCCTAAAAATTCAGAGATACTAGAGATATGTGGAAACTTCTCAAGCTCTTCATTTAATTTCACAATGGCAGTATCATATTGTTGCAATCTGATTAATCTTTGAATATCAAAAATTTTCCAAATAAAAATATCAAAAGAATGCATTAACTCATTTGTCAAGATAAGATCTAAAGTAACCTCCAGCTCAATATCAACTTTGCCAGCTTTAGTTATTACCGCTCTATATTTTTCAAATCCCTGTTTACGAATATCGATAACAAATACATTTGCATCTTCAGCATAATTTCTAACGATATCTTCTAACGACATCTCTAAGGGTGTCTTGCCAATTCTTGTTTCATTCGTTTTGTTACTGGCGCGAACAAACACATCTGCATCGCTAGGATTACTTTTGATAGTCAATGTTCCTGCGATGGATGAATTTATTGTTAACATTGAGAAAATTATTTCAATTAAAATTATTTTTATCATATTTTTATCTTTTATTCAAAATAGTATGTGCCCCCAATAAAACCTCTCATATTAGTTGTCGATGTCATTATTCCCGTTCCTTTAACAACTCCTACTTCACAATTAATCCCCCAAGTAGCATTCACTGAATAACTAGTTCCTGCATTTAAACCTATTTCAAAAATGATGTCATTTTTTTTTGCTGACTTTGTTTTATAAACTAAATAACCTGCTCCAGTAATAAATCCCCAATAGTATCTCCATTTAGGCAATATTTTTAAAGTATTCGTAACATCTTTGTAAATTCCCTTTGAACTTGGTGATAGAAAATAAAAATTCATTCCCCATTCTCCAGAAAAATAGCTATCAGTTCCTGTACTCATTAAAGGAACTATCGCCAAGAAACGATGTGATTTTCTAGAGCGATCATATAATTCATAATCCATTTTTAGTGATAAAGAAGATATAGCACCAGAAGCTTTAGATGATGATTGAGAGGAAGAAGCAACTTCAGAAGTTAAACCTGATGGATTTTCAGCATAAGCAATATTTGCCATTCCTGTAGACACTGCCATTTGATAATATTCAAAGGTGGCATAAGCAGAAAAAGGAAGTACAAATAATAAACAGATAATATAAATATGAATCAATATTATTTTTTTATTTTTATTCATATTTCTACTACTCATCAATATTTATTTCATCACTACTATTATCATCTTTATCATCCTTAGCATTCTTAACATCTTTACTGTCTTTTACTTCTCTAATATCTTTAACCAGGGCCCCTAATCCCAATTTGATTCTCTTTACCTCTTCTGGTGGTCTAATCACCTTAATAACTACACGACGATTTAGCTTCATATTTTCTAAAAGATCTTCACCATTTTCATTTTGATTTGCAACCATTGGTCTTGTTTGTCCATAACCTATGGCCACAAGATTTTTTTCAGGAAAACCCGCTGATTCAAAACGACGAATAATACTTGTAGCTCGTGCACTACTTAATTCCCAATTGCTGACGATAAATGGATGACCTCTCATCGGACGATTATCGGTATGACCTTCAACAATAATTCTATAGCTAGGATTGTTTGTTTTAATTAAGTTAATTACAACATCCAAAGTTTGAGTCATCTCAGGTATAATCTCTACACTTCCAGAATTAAAAAGCAGACTACCACTAAAAGTAATAACAATAGTGTCATTATTGAGAGCAACATTCACACTATTTTTCAACTCAGGTATATCTTTTATTTTACCCATTAAAATATCTGTATTTGTTTTTTCTGCTTCAACCTTTTTAGGAGCAAAGTGTTTTGCTAATTCTTTTGTATGGCCAGCAAACGTCACTGGATCATAATTTGAAAATGCCATCATCATCATAAAAAAAGTAGTAAGCAAAGTCATTAAATCTGCTAAAGAGATAAGCCAAAGATGATCAGAACTCTCTCCATGCTCTCCTTCCTCTTTAATGTTTAAAGATTTTCTTCTTAATGATGACATATTATTTTACAACCTCTTTCCAATTTAAACGCTCCTTCGGAGTTAAAAAGGAGTTAAGTTTTTCTGCAACGATTATGGGATTTGATTTTTGGACAATTAATCTTAATCCCTCTAAAATCAATTGATTTTTTAAAAAAGTCTCTTTGGATGAGTTCGTTAAATTCTCACCAATTGGAATAAGGGCCATGTTGGCCAAAACAATCCCATACATGGTAGCAATCATTGCAATCGACATTGCTGGTCCCACTTTTTTTATGGCATCACTTCCTCCTAAATTTCCAAGTAAAACAATCATTCCAATGGTAGTCCCCATTATTCCATATGAAGGAGGATATTTTCCCAAACTACGCATTTTTGATGCTTCTTCTACATAATTAAAATGCATATTTTCTATACGCTGTTGTAACACATCGAAAGTCTCTTCAATATCCATTATCTCATCACGAATAAGCTCCAAAGCTTCCTTTAAAAAATCATCAGTAACCTTTGGAATCTGGGTATCCAAACTTTCACCATTTCTATAAGCCTCACAAATTCGCATCATTTCTTTAATCACTTGATCGTAACGAATTTTTTTATCAATCAATATTCGCTTAATAAAAACTTTAATTAATCCGCCAACTTTATTTAATTGTACCGATATCGCCGTTGAGGCCAAGGTTCCGCCAATCACTATAAAGAGGGCCTCGTAATCAAAATAGATTTTCAAGTTATCTGTTGTTAATCGAAGGCCTGTAAATAAAACGGCAACTGCTAAAATAAATCCACCAATTGATATTAAATTCATAGTTTCTACTTTCCAAAAAATAAAAAAAATTATTAATTATGATGTTATTAATGTTATTATTAAATTTGCTTTTTAAATCTACTCGGTTGAAAATTGAGTTCTCTTTAATGAAAAAAAATAAATAAAAGTATGATGTATATTAGCGAAAGTATATTAGTAGCGAAGTGAAAAATTAAAATACTGAAGAATTACAGACGGGTAATATGATCAACATTTGAATAAATATTATGACTAATCTCAGGAATTGCTAACCACTAATTGCTATCCACTATTTGCTATCGCTATCGCTCTTCTCTCACATAATGTCGACCTAGCGATACCGGTGCTGCTGTTGCTGCCGATGCCGATGCCGATGCCACTTTTACTTTTACATTTACAGCAAAAAAGGACATCACCACAATAGTTATTAAATATGGTAGCATATTTAAAAATGCTGCTGGAATATTTGTTCCCATAGTTTGAAAATGAAATTGTAAAAAACTAACTCCACCAAAGAGTAGTGTTCCTAATATCGCTCGCAATGGATTCCAAAAACTAAAAATCACCAGTGCAATGGCAATCCATCCCCGACCAGCAGTCATACCATCTACCCAACCAGGAGTGTACGCGAGAGAGAGGTGAGCACCTCCAAGTCCTACAATCATTCCCCCAATAATTTGCGCCCAAAAACGATATTTAAAGGGATTTACTCCTTGATTGTCAGCTACTCTAGGATCTTCTCCAACCGCCAAGAGATTCAGACCAATTTTTGTATTATAAAAAATAATGTAAGTAAGAACTGCTAAAATAAAAGCAATCAACACCAAAATATCAAGACCAGCAAAGATAGCAGGAAGTTTTTCCGAGACTTCTCCAACATAATTTTTACCAAAAAAATTAGCAAGTCCAATTGAAAAAAAATTAAGCGCAAGTCCAGTTACAATTTGATTACTTAAAAAAAATGTTGTTAGAAGAGCGTGAATAAAAGAGATCAAACCACAACTTAAAATCGCCAACAAGATTCCTAGATAGGGATTACCACTTATTTTTGTAATCACAAAGGCAGTCAATGCTCCCATTAACATAGTTCCATCTATGCTTAAATTAGTCACTCCACTCTTTTCAGAGATTATCGCTCCTAAAGTGGCCAACAGTAGGGAGGTGGAGGCCAAAACAATAATTTGAGTTGTGGTTAAAATAAATTCTATATTCAAATTTCAATTCCTCTTTTTAACTCTAACTTTTTAACTCTATTTTTCTAAGTCTAACTTTAACTTTATAGGATACAAAAAAATCTCCGGCCAAAACAAAGAGCAAAATCGTTCCTTGAATTACTAAAGCAATAGCTTTTGGTAACTTTGCAGTTATTTGCAATTGATCACCACCAGCAATGATGACTGAAAAAATAAATGACCATAACAATATCTTAAAGGGATTAAGGCGTGAAATCCAAGCAACAATAATTGCAGAGTAACCATAACCAACAGCTAATCCTTTTTGTAATCGATGAGAGAGTCCTGCAATTTCCGTAAAACCCGCTAAGGCACTAATTCCCCCTGAAATAATCATTGCAAGTAAAATATTTTTAGAGATATTCATTCCCGAACAATATCCAGCACGAGGATTTTCTCCTAATACTTTTAATTCAAAACCCCACTTGCTATATTTAAAAATAATCCAAAGAAGTATACTCAAAAATATCATCAAAAATATTCCATAATGTACTCGAGAAATTCCAAATACTGGTAAAAAAGCATTCTCACTAAACTCTCTGGTTCCAGGAAAACCAAGTCCTCGTGGATCTCGAAGTGGACCAAATGCCAAATACTCTGTAAAAAGTATTACTATATAATTTAACATTAACGAGACCACTACCTCATTAACACCTCTTTTCACTTTAAGAATCGCTGGAATTAATCCAACAATTGCACCAAAGATGAAAGACAACATCATCATTAAAAGAAGAAGTGGTATCTTTCCAAGCACACTATCAAAGTGTAAAGCAACTAGTGAAGTCGCCAATGCTCCTGCTACAAATTGCCCTTCAGCTCCGATATTCCAAAAACTCATCTTATAAGCAACACTCACACCTAAAGCACAGATAGTGAGCGGAATCATCTTCACTACTACCTCTGAGATATTATAAAAATCCAAATTTCTCCATTGCTCTAAATTTCCAAATGATCCCTCAAACATTGCACTTAAAGCGGCCAGTGGTGCCATGGGGTCCGCTTCCTTTCCACCACTTACTTTAATAATTATTGCAGCAAAGATTAGAGAAAAAAATATTGCAAGTAAGGTAATAAGAATTGAGGTGAATGCCGATGGATTACCTCTCTTCTCAAAATTTATATCTGTATTTAAGAATTGAAAATTCATTTTATTAATATATCCTTTACACCCTTCACATCAACAACCCTATTTTTACTCTGTCAAATTCATCACGTTTTAAAATCCCCTTGATCACTCCAGCAGACATAACCGCGATTCTATCCGAAATCTTCATCAACTCATCTATATCTTCTGAAATAAAAATAATCCCCACTCCCTCAATACGTTTCTTCTTTAACAATTGATGAATAAATGAAGTGGTCATTAAATCTAATCCTCTTGTTGGTGAATGGGCCAAGATAATTTTAGGATTTAAACGCAACTCTCTTCCCATAACCACCTTTTGTTGATTTCCTCCAGAGTAAAGTCCAAAGGGAACACCTTCTCCTGGGCCAATCACTTTAAAATCATCGATTATTTTTTTACAAATCTTTGTCGTTTTTTCATCGGAAAGAAATCCGGCAACCAACATCTCATTCGTATCATAATCTTTCAACATCACACTATCTTTTAAAGGGAGTGTTCCTACCATAGCATCTCGATGTCTATCAGCAGGAATATAGCGTAGACCAATTTTAATTCTCTCTTTAATAGTTAACTTTGAAATCTCCCTCTTATCTAAAATAATTTTACTTTCATTTTTGTTTTCTACGTCCCTAATTCCCGCAATTGCCTCTAACAACTCCACCTGTCCATTGCCGGCGACGCCCGCAATACCTAAAATTTCTCCCGCAAATAAATTTAAATTAAGCTCTTTAACTGCCATTAGCTTTCTATCATTTCTAACGGAGATATTTTGTATTTCTAATATTGATTCCTCTGCTATTTTTTCACTCTCAATATTATCACACTCACAAACTTCCATCTCCTTTTCTTCACCCATCATCAACTCTGCTAACTTGACTTCACTCGCACCTTCACTCACAGCGTTCTCTCTAGACTTAAGTGTTTGGATCATCTCTCCTCTTCTCATCACACTTATTCTATCTGCAATTCTTATCACCTCTTTCATCTTATGAGTAATTAAAACAACACTTACACTACTACTACCATCCCCTTGTCGAACCAACCTCTCTAGCGTTTGGAAGAGCTCTTCTATCTCAAGAGGAGTGAGCACTGCCGTTGGTTCATCAAGAATTAAAATTTTAGTCTTTCTATATAACAACTTTAAAATTTCAACTTTTTCTTGTTCTCCAACAGATAATTGCCAAACTTTTTTTGTGGGGTCGACATTAATTTTACACTGATTAGAAAATTCAGAAACTATTTGCTCTAAATCCCTATGAGAAAAAAAATTTTTTAATCCCTTAGTTCCTAATAAAACATTTTGAGCAACGGTTAAATTTTTAACCAAAGAAAAGTGTTGATGAACCATTCCTATACCAGCATCTAATGCATCTGCAGGGGAATTAAATTTGACCTCTCTACCATCCAAGAAAATATTACCTTTATCTGGATGATAGAGACCGGCCAAAATATTCATCAAGGTAGATTTACCGGCGCCATTTTCCCCTAAGAGAGCGTGAATCTCCCCTCTATAGAGATCAAAATTAACATCTTTGTTGGCCCAATTGCCATAAAAAGATTTTGAAATATTTTTAAGCGAGACTTTCATTGAATCGTTCATTATTTTTATTTTGGAACAGTTCCTTCCACTCCCTCTACTAACCAATTCATATTCCACAACTCTTCTTTACTCATACTCTTTCCAGCGGCCACCATAACTTTTCCACTATTATCTTTAAGCTCACCCTTGAAAACATCATAGATAGTCTTCTTTCCACTCTTAAAAAGTTCTACTTCTGATTTAATATATTTTTGAACATCTGTTGGAACTAATTTTGTCATAGGAGAAATATCTACTACACCTTCATGCCAGCCACCCCAATAAGATTCACTCTTATATTTACCTTCAATTATACTCTTGGCAACTTCAGTATATTTCTTTCCCCATTTCCATATTGGTGAAGTTAAGAATGCTTTTGGAGCAAGCTTAGACATATCTGTGTGATAACCAATTCCTAATGCTCCTTTCGATTCTGCAGCTTTTTGTGGTTCAGCTGTATCTTGATCTTGTCCGATAATATCACAACCAGCATTGAGTAGTGCTACTGCTGCTTCTTTTTCTTTGACTGGATCAAACCAAGTATTGGTCCACACAACTTTCACAACTGCTTTAGGATTTGATTTACGAACACCTAAGGCAAAAGCATTTGCATTTCTTATCACCTCTGGAATTGGATGAGCGGCCACAAAACCAACTAAACCTTTCTTCGACATTTTTCCAGCTACCATTCCTGAGACGTAAAATGGTCCCTCAATTTGGCCAAAGACTGTACTAACATTTTCAGCAGTCTTGTAACCAGAGATGTGAACAAATTTTACCTTAGGAAATTTTTTAGCAACATTTATTGTTGCATCCATAAAACCAAAACTAGTAGTAATAATTAAACCATATCCCTTGCGCGCGTAATCTTCAATTACTCTCTCGGCCGCCGGCCCCTCTTGCACACTCTCAATATATCCTGTCTCAACTTTACCTTTCAGTGCCTTCTCCATCTCTAAACGCCCCTGATCGTGAGAGTAGCTCCAACCCATATCTCCAACTGGACCAACATAAACAAATGCTACTTTAAGTTTATCCTTCAGTTTCTCCTTACCAACATCGGTCGCATAAACTACTGGCAGTGGTAGCGATAGTATCGAGACAATAATTAAAAATAACTTGATCATAAAAATACTCCTCAAATATTAAAATTACATTTACATAAATTATGACAATCAGATAAAAATATACTACTAATTAAAACATGAATACAACTAAAACATCAACACCAATACTAACATCAATACCAACACCAGAAGTATCAATTATTATTCCCGTCTATAATGAAGAGAAATCTCTTGATCAACTATTTGCTAGAATATATCCAGCACTAGACAATCTAAAAAATCTAAAAAATTTAAAAAATCAAAAAAGCTATGAACTAATTTTTGTAAATGATGGCAGTAAAGATCGCTCTGAAATTTTACTCCATCAACAATTTTTAAAGAGAAGAGATGTAACGAAAGTTATTTTACTCCACGGTAACTATGGTCAACATATGGCGATAATGGCCGGTTTTAAACACTCTCGAGGAAAAACAGTAGTCACTCTTGATGCAGATTTGCAAAATCCGCCTGAAGAGATTCAAAATCTCTTAGATAAAATAGACGAAGGTTTCGATTACGTTGGTTCCATTCGCTCAAAACGCCAAGATTACTTTTGGAGAAAGATCTCCTCTCGACTGATGAATACTCTACGCAAACAAATTACAAGTATCAACATCACCGATCAGGGTTGCATGCTTCGAGCTTACAGTAGACACATTATCGAAGCAATTAATCAGTGTAATGAGATCAACACTTTTATTCCTGCTCTCGCCTACACCTTTGCAAAAAATCCCACTGAAATAATAGTTAAACATGAACAACGCCTTTTAGGTGAATCTAAATACTCTTTTTATAAATTGGTTCGTTTAAATTTTGATTTAATGACTGCTTTCTCTGTGGCCCCAATACAACTATTCTCCATTCTAGGAATGTTAATTGCTGTTGGCTCTGGCGCTTTTTTTGTTTTTTTAACCATTAGAAGATTTATCGTTGGCCCAGAGGTGGAAGGAGTATTTACTCTCTTTGCAATTTTATTTTTCTTAGTTGGTGTCTCGCTTTTTGGTATTGGACTTCTTGGTGAATATATTGGAAGAATTTATCAAGTTGCAAAGGGAAGGCCTCGTTATCTTATCGATAAAATACTAGAAGAAAATACTCCAAAACAAATAAAGGCAAAAGCAGAAACAAAAACAAAAGCAGTTGTCTTCGGCTATCATAACGTTGGCGTTCGCTGTCTCAAAGTATTGTTAGAGTCAGATTATAAATCACAACTTGAAGTCTCTCTCCTTGTCACTCACAAAGATAATCCAAATGAAAATATTTGGTTTGAAAGTATTGCAAAAGTAGCAAAAGAAAATAATATTCCAATCATCTATCCAGACGATCCAAATAGCACTACTGAAGTAATCGAGCAAATAAAAAAAATTAATCCTGATTACATATTTTCATTTTACTATCGTAATATGTTGAGTGCTGAAATATTAAACTTAGTTCCAACTGGCAAAGCATTTAATATGCACGGATCTCTTCTTCCCAAATATCGAGGCCGAGTTCCTGTTAATTGGGCAGTTATCAGAGGAGAAAAGGAGACAGGTGCCACTTTACATGTAATGAATGAAAAACCTGATAATGGTCCAATTGTTGATCAGCAAGCTGTGCCCATTCTAGAAAATGACAGTGCATTTGAAGTTTTCAATAAAGTTACTCTTGCGGCCGAGATAACTTTGCAGCGGGCACTTCCACAAATACTTAATGGAAGCGCAAAATTTACTACTCAAAATTTTAAGGAGGGTGGATACTTTAAAGGTAGAAGGGCCGAAGATGGAGAGATAAATTTTTCCAAAAGCAGTGCAAGGGAAATTCATAATCTAGTCAGAGGTGTAACACGACCATACCCAGGTGCTTTTGCATTTATTAGAGGAAAAAAAGTGATTAAAATGATTATTTGGAAGACAAAAATTGAAACTAACTCTAACAATTATAATTTTGATAATTGTGAATTTGATGCGCCAACAATGTTTATAAACAACAACAACGGTCAAGTATATCTTAAATGCATTGACAATCAGATACTCTCAATTCTAGATTTTGAAATTGATAATCAATTGGATAATCAGCATTTTGATTTTATAAAAGTATTTGGAAATAACTCAATTCCTCTTGTATCGCAAATATAGGAAATGTCGGAAATATAGGAAATAAAAAAAATGAAAAAAGTTTTAATTTTAGGAATCAATGGTTTTATCGGTCACCATCTCTCTCAAACAATTATTGAAACTACCGATTGGGAAGTCTATGGAATGGATATGTACTCTGATCGAGTAAAAATCCTTAAAGATCATCCACGCTTTAATTTCTTCGAAGGTGATATCACCATCAACAAAGAGTGGATTGAATATCACATAAAAAAGTGTGATGTAGTTCTTCCTCTAGTTGCAATCGCTACTCCTGCAACCTATGTAAAAAAACCTTTAAGTGTCTTTGAATTAGATTTTGAGGCCAATTTAAGTATTGTTCGCCAGTGTGTGAAATATAATAAGCGAATTATTTTTCCCTCAACATCTGAAATATATGGCATGTGTACAGATAGTGAATTCGATCCCTATGCATCCAATTTAGTCTACGGCCCAATCGACAAACAACGCTGGATCTACGCCTGCTCTAAGCAATTACTTGATCGAGTTATCTTTGCCTATCGAATGGAACAAAATTTAAATTTCACTCTCTTTCGCCCTTTTAATTGGATTGGTGAAGGATTAGATAGCATTCACACTGCTAAAGAAGGAAGTTCCAGAGTGGTTACACAATTTCTAGGCCACATTGTAAGAGGAGAAAATATCCAGTTAGTTGATGGTGGAACTCAAAAGCGAGCATTCACTTACATTGCGGATGGTGTATCAGCTCTAATGAAAATTATAACCAATGAAAATAAAATTACTGAAGGAAAAATCTACAACGTTGGAAATCCTGCCAACAACTATTCTATACGAGAGTTGGCAGTAATGATGCTTGAACTAGCATCCACTTATCCAGAGTATCGAGAAGGAGCAAAGAAAGTAAAAATTGTAGAGACTCCATCTGCTAATTACTATGGAAAAGGTTATCAAGATGTTTTAAATCGTGTGCCTAAAATAAAAAACACTTGTGAAGATTTAAATTGGAGGCCAGAAGTGAACATGATTGATTCCTTAAAGAAGACCTTCGATGCTTACCGCAAACAAATATCAACCGCAGGCGATCTTTTAGATTAAAATTAATCTAAAGAGATTAATCGGATTTAAATTTTGAAAAACAATCAAAAATTTTTGGCCCTTAAAGTTGATGTCGACACTTACAGAGGAACTAAAGAAGGTGTACCTCAACTAGTTGAGCTCTTTAAAAAGCATCAGGCACAAGCAACTTTTTATTTTAGCTTAGGGCCTGATCAAACAGGAAGAGCTCTTAAGCGAGTTTTTCGTCCGGGTTTTTTTAGTAAGGTCTCTCGAACTTCAGTCTTAAAACACTACGGACTGAAAACAATCTTATATGGAACTCTTCTCCCAGCACCTCATATCGCCCGTAAATGTGCTCACATCATGAGAGAAACGCTAGCGAGTGGTTTTGAAGTAGGAATTCACACCTACAATCACATTAAATGGCAAGACTATGTTTGCAATAAAGATTTTGAGTGGACTAAAAAAGAGTTAGAACTTGCAGCTGCCGAATTTACTTTAGTCTTTAAAGATATGGCCAAAACTCATGCGGCCGCTGGCTGGCAAATAAATGATCACGCCATTAAGATTGAAAATTCATTAATGAGATTAGAATACTCCTCTGATACCAGAGGAACCTCACCCTTTCTTCCGGTAATAGAAAATAAATTAATTAACTGCCCTCAACTACCAACAACTCTTCCAACACTAGATGAGCTGATTGGAGTTAATGGCATTGATGAGAGTAATGTTGCTGATTATATTCTAGATCTAACAGCGGCCACAGCAGCTACTGCAACCCAAGTCTACACTCTTCATGCTGAACTAGAAGGAATGCGTTTTAAACCTATTTTAGAAAAATTATTAATTGGATGGAAAAAGCAAAATCACAATCTAGTCTCTCTCAAAACTATCTATAACCATCTAATTCAAAATCAATGCAAACTACCTCACCATCAAATCACTATGGGTGAAATCAGTGGGCGTAGTGGAAAGGTTGCCATGCAAGGACCGGTAATTTAATCGCTTTAGTTGCTTTAGTTGCTTACATATACAAGCTAAACAACTCATTCATATTATCACACACTCTATCTACATCACTTCTCTCCATTGCTGGAAATAGTGGTAATGTAACCGTATTGTGACCAATTTTCTCTGCATTTGGGAATGATCCTTCTCTATATCTTTCTCCCAACTTAAGGTACAGCTCAAATAAATGTATGGCCGGATAATGAATTCCCACTCCAATACCTCTCATATGCATATCAAGAATAAATTTACTTCTAGAAATAGACGCATTTAATTTTTCAAATTTAATTAAAGGAGCAAACATATGCCAGCTATGTCCTTCTCGTTCACTTACTTGTACTGATTGTGATTGCTCAGGATACAGTGGTAGTAAAAGATTTTCATTTGCTCTCAATAATTCATAATAATAATCTACCAACTCTCTTCTCTTTTTATTAAACTCATCTAGACGCCGAAGTTGACCTATTCCCACTCTGGCCGCCACATCCGACAAATTAGATTTTCCACCAGCAAACACTACATTCATATCGTTATTTACATTTTTAGTTATTCCATGCCAGCGATGAAGTTCAATTTTTTTTGCTTCATCTTTTCGATCATGAGGTAAAGTAATCGCTCCACCCTCAATGGTTGTCATATTCTTATTTGCATGAAAACTAAAAACCACTATATCACCAAATGATCCAATTTTTTTTCCACACCAACAAGATCCTATGGCATGAGCGGCATCTTCTATTACTCGCAAATTATATTCTTTGGCATAAGCATACAACTTATCCATATCAACCGGACGACCTGCAAAGTGTACTGGCATTATTGCTTTTGTTTTTTTTGTTATAACTTTTGGAATATCATCTAATCTCATATTACGAGTATCCAGATCAACATCTACAAAAACAGGTCTGGCACCTACTCTCATAATTACATTCGAAGTCGCTACAAAACTAAGCGCTGGTGTTATTACCTCATCTCCAGGTCCAATACCACAAATATGTAATGCTATCTCTAATCCTGCAGTTGCAGAAGTAAAAGATTTAACAATACGATTTCCACCTAAATAATCTGATAATGATTCCTCAAATGATTTTACTTGCGGCCCAGTTGCAAGCCAACCGGAGCGAAGAACTTCCGTTACTCCTGCAATTGTCTCTTCATCAATGGTTGGTCTAGTAAATGGTAAAAAGCTTAGTGGTTGCATCTCTTCAGTCAATTTATTAGTCAATTTATTAGTCAATTTATTAGTCAATTCATTTTTTAATTGCATATCTAAATGTCCTCCTCAAGATTTTAAATTATGGAGATAATACTATTGTACGCCTACTATCTTGAAAAATAAATTTCATCGGCAGCGACTCTCTCTTTAATTCTTCATATAGTCCGGCCGACATTAAGGCCATCGCCCCAGATTCTTTCACCCAACGCCTTTTAAATTCTTCTACACTCTCAACCCATTTTTGTGGTTCTTGATCTATTCCAAATGCCATTTCATCTTTATATTCAACAAGAGTAAGCTGATGTTTAATATAAAAAGGCAAAGTATGATCATACATTCTTACTGAATAAAAAGAACGATCACTTCTTACATGGGTAAGAATTTTTTTTGCAGCATAAGAGCTAGAAAAAGAAGGTGCTAATTCCTCATAACCTGACAATGCAATTTGTACAGCGGCCAAAAAGAATATTGAAAGAAATAAAACTGATTTAAATCTCCTCTTATAATAAGCAAAGTAAACGCCAATAAGTGATCCCACAAACCACACCACCGCCGCTCCTATCAACCACTTCGACCAATTATAATATAGAATTTGTGGAGTGGTATACTTAGCTGGATAATTAGCAATTTGAGGGGAGAAAATCAGGGCCAAAAGCGCCACCACAACTATGACAATCATCTGATAAAAAAATTGTTTATTACTCAAACGTTTTAAACTTATACCTAACAAAAGTGCCATCGCTGGGTATATTGGTAAAACATAAGTCGGTAGTTTAGAAGATGATGTAGAAAAAAATATAAAGATAAAAAAACTCCAAACAAGTAATAAGAGAATTGGATTAAACTCAAAGCTACTCTTTTTAAATTTAAACTGTCTCAATCGTATCGATCGTATCGATCGTATTAATTCTGTAATAAGCAGACCAGTCCAAGGTAGTATTCCTAAAAAGACAAAAGGAAAAAGATACCACCAAACCTCATCTCGATTGTGAGTATTAGTTAGAAAACGTTCAACATGCTCTCTGATAAAAAAGAATCTTAAGAATTCCGAATTACGCATTGATATCAATATAAACCAGGGAAAAGTTATTACACAAAAAATTAACAACCCCACTCCAATATGAAGTCTTTTTAAGATAGAAAAATTTCTTGCAAATAAAATATAAAAAAATAAAACACCACCGGGAAGAATAATTCCCATCGGTCCCTTAGTCAACACGGCCAACGCTAATCCAATCCATACAACATACATGTAATAACGATTCTCTCTGTTAGTCGCGCCCTCTCTCTGAGAAAGTAACAGCGCCATCAGAGATATCTCCATAAAAAGCGTCAGTCCCATATCAACTGTATTAATTCTAGAGAGACCTATAAAAAAGATTGAACTAAAAAGCACCATCGCCGAATAGAGTGCAACCTCTTTACAATAAATCTTTCTAGCACTCCAAAAGAGTATCAGTACTCCAAGCATCCCTGCGATCGCACTCCAAATACGTGCACTCCACTCATGTTCTCCAAATAAAGAAAAAGAGATCGCTGTCATCCAATAATGCATCGGTGGTTTTTCAATGTATTGATATCCATTTAATCTTGGAACAACCCAGTCACCACTACTTACCATCTCTCGAGCAATAATTGCATATCGTCCTTCATCAGGTTTAATCAAACTACAATAATCGAGAGGAAGAAACCAAAAACATAAAATAACAATAATGACAAAAATAGTGATCAGAGTTTTAAATGGTGATTTAGATTCTAATAGATTAACTTCCGACATTCTTTTTTTTTCCAACAAAACAATTCATCTTAAATGCTTATATATTTATATGGGCCAGCTTAAATACTATTTCTATGTTACAGTTTTACAGACTATACATTATGTTACTGTTATTTAGAAGGATAAATCTAATATGAATAATATGAAGAATATGAAGAATATGAAGAATATGAAAAAATTCATTCTCTCAACTCTATTTTTACTCAATATATTAATTCCCACATCACTTCCTCTGATCTTTAACGGCATCCCTTTAAATAAAAAACCCGAAGCAGCAATTTTTATTTTTATTTGCGGTTTCTTTTTGCTTTATCTCTTTAATAAATATTTAAAATTCACGCTAAAAACAAAAGAATGCATTCAAGAAAATGCAAAAATTATCCCAATAACCAAATACCTATTTTTATTTCAGATCATCATTGGAATAACTCTTATTATCTTTAGAGTATCAAATCCTTTAAGTTCAAATTTTAAAGTTTGCCTTTCATTACCAGAAATAAATGTCCACGATCCCAAAAATCAATCTTCAGGAATTGACCCTCTTCACTCTCTTCACTCTCTTCACTCTCAATGCGCATTCTCAGTCGAAGCACCATTGCAATTTTCTAATAAAGATAAAGGATCCACTCCATCATCACTCGAAGAAATTAGCAATAATGATTTTAGTCGCTATGAAGAAGAAATCTCATTTGGTGGAAATAAATCTTGGCGATTAGGAATGTTAAACCATCGCTTCTTTAATATCTACGCCATCAAAGAAGGACAGTTACCACAGTATAACCAAGTTAATTTCAGAAAAAATAATTCGAATCCATTCAACGCCAAATTTACATTCCCAAATGAGCTTGCAGATAAAATAAACACAAACACAAGCACTGATAAGATCCATTTCAAGATAAACTACATTGGACAAATAAAAATTGGTATTAACAACAGCAATAACAACAACAACAATAGCGAAATATTTTCTGGTCCCTTCACAACACTCAAAAAAACAGCAGAATTTGATATAAAAAAGGAACAACTCTCCAATGCCTATTTTGAATATCAAAATTATTCCTGTGGCCGCACGAGTATTGATGAATGCTTTAAAACAATGTCCATGTTCACTCTAGCACAAAAAGATACATTATTTGAAACATCTGTTTTAAATGAACATAAAAATTCCTATAGCTTTTTATCTATCAAAGATATCTTTGCCTCATCAAATCCTATTCTCAGTACCCTTTTACGTCTATTGGAAAAAATATTCTACTCTATTTTTGCGCTTTATTTTTTATATTATCTCTTTACTCTCCTCTCTAATCTTTTAAAATATTTCATCTCCATACGGCCCTCCTTAAATAATATTCGTCCAATAACCATCATAAAAATTGTCATCCTATTACTACTCTCTCTCTTCGTTTGTTTTTATCTGCCAACGACCCGAGTGCCACATCCACTCTTTGCATTTCTCTACAGCAAAAGCTCACTCTTAATTATTCTGGCCACTATTCCTATTCTCTTCACAAGGGCACAACAAATTACTTCAGCACTATTTAATAAATACACTTATTCACTGATACTTATTCCTTCCATTCTGATTTTGCTTTACTATCTCTTCGTTGCAAATAAACTTATGCCCAAATTTGATCAACCATTTTTATTTAACCCAGGCGATGATAATATTACTTACGCTAACTGGGGTAAATTATTTTTAAACATACTCACTCCTTGTGTATATTATGGCATGGCCTTTACAAAACCATTTTATATCTACTTCAGAGGATTATCATATTTTATCTTTGGTGACGGAGACACTTACTTTCAAATTTTTATGATGATGTTAGGATTTTTACCTATATGTGTATTACCACAAATAATTGCTTTGTTTGGATCATCATTAAAAAAATCCACCACTTCAATCACTGCACTGATAACCTCATTAACAATAATCATCAGCTCTATTGCTTTTTTAACCACATATCTCAGTTACAGTTTTACCTGGATCTTCTTCCTCTTTTCAGAGGGAATTGCCTGGATTTTAGCAATCTACAGTTTAGTAATGCTACTCCCACTTTGTTTGAATTATGATTCTCCAAACGATTATCAAAACGACAATCACAGCAAAACCACAACAATTCCTATAATTCTTGGAATCATGTTTGCTTTAGTGTTTCTCTCTCGCACCAACACCCTCTCACTTTTTCTCTTTTTCATTGGAGCATTTGCGCTTATTTACCCCCTAAAAACAATGATCAAAAACAGCATTCTCTTTATAATCCCCATCATCTTAGGAATAATCGTAATGTTTCTCCATTCATTTCTAAACGTAGATATCTATAACTCACTCGGAATGTATATTAATCAAAACTCTTCAGTGAGAACTGACAGCTTCTCTGTTCTTTCTATCTTCAAGGCCGGCAATACATTTTTCCCTGATTACCCATCGATAATTATCACAGCACTATTTATTTTCTTTTTTATTTACTTACTCTTCACTTTATTCATCTCAAATAAAAAAGACAAAACAAACAAAACACCACTCATGAAATTATATTTTCTTGCACTAATGAGCTATATGGGAGGATTTTTATTTCAGATAATGTTTCTTGATAATGCTTACTACCCTCGAACCATAATATCCTCTTTTTACTTTCTTTATTTCATTTTAATTTTTCTTGTATTATGGTCTCGGCAACGTTCGAACAATTGACATTATTTACATTATATACATTCCCTCTCCAATCCACTCTCATAATTCGTGAATTTTGCAAGCACTCTTTTAATTTTACATTCATCTCATCTTCGGTACTGGAATTAAATTTGTCCCAATAATCTCTGTATGGTTTTGTAACTGGATGTTTGTATGCGAGCAAAGTGCAAGCATCATCTTGAGGAATAACTGAAATATCAAATGTTCCAATCTTTCTTGCTAGATTAATAATCTCTAATTTATTAAATCCGATGAGTGGTCGAAAAATTGAGATCTCACTACCTCTATCAATTAGTGCTAAATTAGATAGTGTTTGACTTGCAACTTGCCCAATTGAATCGCCGGTTACAAGTGCTTCTGCTTCAATCTCTCTTGCTAAAATAGTTGCACACTCAATCATATAGCGACGAAAGAGCATGGTTCTATATTCAGGTTTACATATCTTTGCGATCGATCCTTGAATATCTCCAAAGGGCACAACGTAAAGTATACTTCTACTCTGATAGGGCGCTAATTTTTTCACAATCTCTATCACTTTATCTACAACTTCATTGGCCACAAAAGGGTAAGCATGAAAAAAAATAAAACTTTGTTCAATCCCTCTCTTGAACATCAAATAACTTGCAACTGGCGAATCAAAGCCCCCAGAGAGTAGCGTTAGTACTCTTCCACTTACTCCAGTTGGTAATCCTCCTATTCCATAAAGTGTCTTTGTAGAAAAATATATTCCACCACTTAAAACTCGCACTAGAATTACTAACTCTGGATTATGTAAGTCGACCTTTATAACCTCTGATTTGCTGTTATATCTCTCTAAGATCAAGTGTCCTAGCTCTCTTGAGATTCCATTACTGTCCATGGAAAATCGCTTATAAGCACGTTTTGTGTTTACCTTAAAAGTTTTAATTTTTTGACCAAATAATCCCTTCTCCTTCAACTCATCCAACTCAACAAAAACTTCTTGCACTAATTTTTCAAAATCCAATGCTGTTTTACGGGCCAACAAAATAGAATATATGCCAGGAATCTTAACTAATGCATCCAATGTATTTTGATTAAAATAATCATCACCGAAAATTTCAATTATATATCTCAAGTCATCACGATAGCATTTGTATTTTGATGTCGGAGAGAACTGATATACCTTAAGCACTGAGCGGATGTGAGCATCCAACTTATTCCAAAAAGTATCTCGATTACGTCCCTTAAGACAAATCTCATCAACATTAACCATTAAAATTTTATACATAAAATATTCTTCTAAATTAAAAAATCTTCAGCAAATCATTATAGATTTGATTAAAATCATTTATAAATTGATCGACCTCACTTTCAGTAGTGGTGAACCCAAAGGAAACCCTTAACACATTTTTATGAAATGCTAAAGGTATATTCAAAGAATTGTAGAGCAATTTCTGACTCTCATCTGATGACTTCTTTTTTGATGAGCATGCTGATGTAGTAGAGACAAAGATATTTTTTTCCTCTAAGTGTCGCTGCAAAATATCTGCAGGAACATTTGGAGCAATCATTGTCAAAATATATGGACTACACTCCGACAATGCAAATGGAAATTGTAATGGAAATTTAATCCTATTCTCACTTAGAGATTTCCTAACTGCCAAATTAATTTTATAAATATTATCATAGTTTGTTTGCATATTTTGTTTGGCCCACTTATATGCCTCTTGAAATGAAAATATTGCCGGTGCATTCACACTTGATGATCTATAACCACTTTCCTGTTCTCCACCCCAGAGGAGTGGCCAAAGCGGTAATGATGTTTTTTTTTGAAATTTTTTTTGATAATAAAGAAGTGCCACTCCTTTGGGGCCACCCATCTTGTGCGATGATGTTGTTACACTATCAATATTTCCATCTGATAAATCCAATTTAAATTTTCCAAATCCCTGAGCGGCATCAACATGAATAAAGACATTGGGATTAATTTTTTTTATCTTTCTTGTAGCATCACAAACATCGGTGAATTTACCACTATGATTATTTACTTGTGATAAAATCACTAATTTTATTTTATCTGCATCTTCATCAACAAAAGAAGAGATATCTCTAAAATCACAATCACATTTTTTACCAAAAATATTTGTTATGGCGGCCGTTATGCTTGGATGATCTGCCTTCGAATAATAAACAATATTTCCCTCTCCTTCTTTAATAAATCCATTTTTATCCAAAGAATTTATTATCATATTATTAGATTCAGTTGCAGATGAGGTAAATATCAGAGAGTAATTAGCATTGCCATTGCCATTGGCATTAGCATGCACTTCACTTAAAAAATATTTTCTAACCTCCTCAACTCTCTTATTAAGATTTGCCCCTAATAAATGCTTAGATGAAGAATTAGCATAATCTTCAACTAAAGATTTATTATAAACCTTAAGTGCTGAATATATTATTGGAGTACTGGCCGCGTGATCTAGATAAATCATAAATCTACTTATAGGGAATTTCTTAAAATCTCTCTACTCTTCTCTAACGTCAAATCTCCTCTCTCTCCTATTTTTATTAGATTATGTTTTTCCAGACGACCGAGAATTTTATTGACTGCCTCTTCACCTATTCCATAATCGCTTAAATTAATTTTCACACCCAACATCTCAAAAAACTCTCGAGTCTTTCCAATTGCTAAATCAATAATTTTATTTTCATTTTCGTTCTCATTCTCATTCTCATTCTCATTCTCATTCTCAATTTTCCAAACTCTGCTTGCATATTGAAGTAATTTTTCACTCTTGCCTTCTCTCATCACATGCATAAGTGAAGGAAATATTATCGCTAGTGTCTCTGCATGTGCAAGTCCATATTCAGCGGTCAACTCATGACCTATTAAATGAGTACTCCAATCTTGAGGAACGCCCACTCCGATTAAATTATTTAAAGAGCATGTTGCCGCCCACATAATGTTGGCGCGAACATTGTAATCTCTAATATAATTTTCCGACAAATTATCTTTATCTTTATCTTTATCTTTATCTTTATCTTTAAAGATTTTTGTTCCCTCTTCAATCAAAGTTAATAAAATCCCCTCAGCAAAACGATCTTGAATTGGTGAGTTCACTGAATAAGTCAAATATTGTTCCATCACATGTATAAAGGAATCAACTATCCCATTCGCGATTTGATTTTTGGGTAAACTAAATGTTGTCGTTGGATCAAGAATAGAAAACTTTGGATAAACATGAGGACTATAAAATGCTAATTTTTCTTTTGAGCTCTTTTTGCTAATCACTGCATTGCCATTCATTTCAGAACCAGTCGCTGGCAAAGTTAACACTGTTCCTATCGGTAGCGCACGCTCTACTCCTCTTCCTCTCTTTAAAACAATCTCCCACGGATCTTTTCCTTTACTATAAAATGCAGCTGCAGCTAAAAATTTTGTTCCATCAATTACTGATCCTCCACCCACGGCCAATAAAAAATCTATTTTCTTACTCTTAATTATCTCTAAACCAGTCATTAAATGTTCATATGATGGATTAGAGGCAATTCCAGAAAACTCAAAGACATTATATTTTTTCCCTAGAGATTTTGCCTTATCAGTTAATAGTGACATTACCTCTTGGTAGACTCCATTTTGTTTTATACTTCCATCTCCATAGGTAATTAAAATATTTTTTCCATCTTCAATCTCATCGCAAATTTTAACCATTTGTCCCTTACCAAAATGAATTCTAACTGGATTATGAAATACAAAATCAAGCATATAAAAACTCCTATGCAATTATATTAGTTATTTTTTTAAAATTTTATGATTTTAATACCAAAGATGATCTTCAGTGACGTGACCAATTTCCAAAAGACCTTTGAGATCTAATAAATATATAGTTTTTCCAACCTGACCAATTAATCCCTGATCTTTAAATTCTGATAAAAATCTAATTAATGTTTCGCTGGCAGTTCCGATCATAGATGCCATTTCTTCTCTAGTAAGCTTAATATCTAATCGCCATTTACCACCCTCTACCTCTACTCCGTAAGCACATCTTAGATTTAGAAGTAGCTCTGCCAATCTTTCGGGAACATTTTTTTGAGAGAATGAGGCCACCCGCTTTTCTGCACGCCCAAGATCTCTTCCAATTTTTGCAATAATATTATGAGCGATCTTTGGTTCTTCGCTTATTAATTGTTCCATAAACTTTTTATCAATAAAACAAACAACCGAATCCTCGAGTGCTGTAGCAGTTCCCATGTAATGTTGTTGAGTGAAAAGGCTTCGATGGCCTAATATATCTCCCGCAACTGCAATTCTAACTATTGATTCCTTTCCATCAGGACCAACGCTAGAGATTTTAATTTTTCCACTTGAAATACAATAAAGACCATATGGGGGATTTCCTTGAACGAAAAGTGTTTGGCCCTTCTTATAGACATTAATCACTCTATGTTCACTAATATTTATGAGTCTCATAATATCAGGATCACAAAAAATACTGTCTATTCTCGATGGACAGCTATCACAACTATCCGGCCTTACAGGTTTCGACTTCTGCATAGTAAAACCTCACTATCCTAATTATTGCTTCTTATCTTCTTATTTATGTACAAACATATTTTATAGAGTACCAAATACTATACAAAGATTAAATATATCTCTCACCATCATCTTTATAAATTTTTTTTTACACTCTTTAAAAAAGAGAACCATGACCACTAGTGGTCCATAGCAAAAATTTTAACACATAACTTATTAAAAGTAACAAATTAAAAAATTTAAATGTAAGAAAAAATATATTAACTTGTAAATAAATGTAGATTAATCCAAAAAATGATATCTTAAAATCACATTACTGATTATTGTAACTATTTTAAAATTTTCTTGTGTTTTCAATACTGCTGCTCAAAATATTGTCAGATTTAAATTTAAATAAAATTTATTCTTAAATTTAAAAATCAACAATTCCCATAGGTAAGCAAAGCATATACTCCCAAATTAATTCTTGATCTAAGATATCGATAATGGTGGAAATCTTTTCTTTTTAAAAAGGAGGTTCATATGCGACGAAATGATAAAAATAAAATTGAACAAACACAAACAGCGCGCCCAAAGGTAATGGTCAAAGTAAGCGAAAAAATATCAAATAATAGAGTAACAATTTACTTAATTATCTTTCTCCTTTCTTGCTTTATTGTATCTGCATTATCCATCTTAATTCGCAACGCACACGCAAATACCTCTGAAAAATTAGTAGCAATTTTGGACATCAAATACTCCTATCTCTTAGATAAAAACGAAGATCGTCATATGAAATTCATCGCTAAAGAAAATGATAATAAAAATGATAATAAAAATGATAATGATGATAGGTTTTCAGAAAAGTTTAGAAAGCAAAATAAAAACTATGGTAACGTTAACTCTGAAAATAGTAGTCCTTTAAAAAATGCTAACCGTAAAATCTCTTCCATTCGAGAATAGTTATTCTATCAATATAATCACCTTATCACTTTATCACTTTATGTTTACGACCAACTTTTACAAAAGCATCGCGTGCTCGCTCTAAGTCACTTTGTTCAAGAGCGGCCGATAGTTGAGTTCTAATTCTTGCTTCTCCCTTTGGAACTACCGGATAGAAAAATCCCACTGCAAAAATACCCTCCGCATATAGATCACGACTCACCTCTTGCGCCAGCTTAGCATCATAAAGCATTACTGGAACAATCGGAGTATTTCCTGCTTTCAAATCAAAACCTGCTTCCTTAAGTGAGTTTCTCCAAAAATTTGTATGTCTCTCTAAGGTATCTCTTCTCTCTGTACTGGCCGACAAAATCTCTAGAACTTTAATTGTGGCATTCACCACTGCTGGCATCAAAGCATTACTAAACAAATATGGTCGAGCTCTTTGCTTTAGTAATTCGACAATCTCCCTCTTAGATGCAATCACTCCACCAGTTGCTCCACCAAGTGCTTTTCCACAAGTTGTTGTTATGATATCAACTTTTTTCATTACATTATAATGTTCATGCACACCTCTTCCGGTTCGACCGATAAATCCGGTTGCATGTGAATCATCTACTGCTACTAAACAATCATATTTTTCGGCCAACTCTACAATCTTATCAAGAGGGGCCATATCACCATCCATCGAAAATACTCCATCAGTCATTATCAATCTGATACGAGCTTTCACTGCGTGCTCACGCAATTTCTCCTCTAAATCATTCATATTTGCATGCTCATAGATGTGACGTTGAGCTTTTGATAATCTTATTCCATCAATGATTGATGCGTGAACTAGCTTATCAGAAAAAATTGCATCCTCTGCTTGCAGTAGAGTTTCAAAGAGCGCACCGTTAGCATCAAAACAAGAGCTAAATAGTATACTATCTTCCATTCCTAAAAACTCGGCCATCTTCTTTTCTAAAGTTCGATGAATGTCTTGAGTCCCACAAATAAAACGAACAGAGGACATTCCAAAACCACGACTATCTAATCCTTGATGTGCGGCCTTTATAACATCTGGATGTGATGACAATCCTAAATAATTATTTGCACACAAATTAATTATCTCTTTAGCAGCACTCCCCTCTGGAAAACTAACTTTCACCATTCCACTTTGTGGTGAAGAGATTATTCTCTCATCTTTATACAAACCATCACTTTTTATGCTCTCTAAAATTGATCGATAGACTGTCAATGCACTACCATTACTCATAAAAAATATCTCCTATTATAATTATAAATTACTCCAATCCAAAATTACCTTACCAGACTTTCCTGCACTCATAATCTCAAAACCCTCTTCATATTGCTCGATTGGAAAGTAGTGAGTAAATATTGAATCAATGTTAAGTCCACTCTGTAACATCGCTACCATCTTATACCAAGTCTCAAACATCTCTCGGCCATAGATTCCCTTCATAAAAATTCCTTTGAAGATTACCTTATCCCAAGAGATAGTTGCACTCGATGGAATTATTCCTAAGAGAGCAATTTTTCCTCCCATTCTCATCACTTCCAACATACCGTTAAGAGCTTCCCCTGAGCCACTCATCTCTAAACCAACATCAAATCCTTCAGTCATTCCAATATGTTTTTCTACATCTTTTAAATCTTCATTTTTTATATTAATCACATGTTCGATTCCCATCTTCTTGGCCAAGTTCAATCGATACTCATTTACATCTGTGATTACAACTTTTCTGGCGCCCACATGCTTGGCCACAGCTCCAGCCATAATACCAATTGGTCCTGCTCCTGTGATCAATACATCTTCACCAACTAAATCAAATGAGAGTGCCGTGTGAACAGCATTGCCAAATGGATCTAAGATCGATGCTTCATCATCGGTAATCTCTTTTGGTAATGGAAAAACATTTACTGCTGGAAGTGCCAGATACTGGGCAAATGATCCTGGAAGATGTACTCCAATGCCTTTCGTATTTATACACAAATGCCTAGTTCCTGCTCGACAATTTCTACAGTGTCCACAAACAATGTGTCCTTCGCCTGAGACTCGATCACCAACTTTTAGTCCCTTCCCCTTCACTAATTCTCCCAACTCTACAATCTCTCCTACAAATTCATGTCCAACATGCATAGGAACAGGAATAGTTCGCTGGGACCATTCGTCCCATTGATAGATATGAATATCGGTTCCACAAATTGCAGTCTTTTTTATTTTAATTAATACTTCATCATCTTTGATTGAAGGAACTGGTACATCTTCAAACCACAATCCCTTCTTTGGATATCTCTTCACTAATGCCTTCATAGTTTTGTTATTAACCATAAATCATACCCCCATTCATTATTAAATTATTCTTATAAATTATCTATTATGATCTCTAAGTCCTAATTCATATAACCGACAATACTCACCTTTCATCTCCATTAACTCTTGATGATTTCCTGACTCTGTAATCTCTCCATCTCTCATCACAATTATCTTGTCATAATTTTTAATGGTAGTCAGTCGATGAGCAACTGCCACTACTGTCTTTTTATTTCCTAAATCTATTTTTGAATCTATTGTTGAATCTATTAACGACCATCGATCTAATGCTGCTTGAACTATCTTTTCAGATTCAGAATCAAGCGCTGATGTTGCCTCATCAAATAATAAAATATCTGGATCTTTTAAAACTGCTCTAGCAATTGTAACTCGCTGACATTGTCCTCCTGAAAGACGTGTGCCTCTTTCTCCTATAATTGTATCAACTCCAGAAGGAAGTGAGGTTACAAATTCTTTCGCTCCCGAAATTTCAATAGCACGATCAATCTCTTGATCTGAAAATTTTTCGCCTACACTAACATTTTCTCTAACACTATCGTGAAATAAAAAAAGTTCTTGGCAAACAAATCCAAAAATTTTTCTTAAGTCTGATAATTTGTAGCGATTAATAGAGATGCCATCAATTCTAATCTCACCAGAAGTGATATTGTATAAACGAAGAAGCAAATATAAAATAGTTGATTTACCAGCACCAGAGAGTCCAACAAGACCGATTCTCTCTCCCTTCTTAATAGTAAAAGAGACATCTTTTAAAATTTCTCCCTCTCCATATGAAAACGAAACACGCTCAAATTCAATTTTATCTTTAAACTCCAAAATGGCCAGTTCCCCACTATCAATCTCCTCTGGCAATTTCATAATTTGATATATTCTCTCACCGGCCGCTCTTGCTTGATTAACTTTCACATTTGCCTGACTATATTTTCTTAAAGGGTCCATCATCAACGCCAACGCCGTCACAAAACTAAAAAAATCTCCAGTGCTGGTGGCCCCACTCTTAATTCTATAGTGAGCAAAGACAATTACTCCCGCAAAAGCAAGTGCACCCACTAACTCAACTAATGGATGAGCATTCTCCTCAATCGCTGCTGTCTTCATTTGATAACGAAAAAATAAATCCTGCGCCCACTCGAAGCGCTTCAAAATATACGATTGTAAATTAAATGCCTTCGCAACTTTTTGACCATTGATACCTTCGCTCAAATTATGAGTCATGCCTGCTAACTGCTCCTGCACCTCCTCTTGATTGTGACGAACCAAACGTCCACTCTTCACAAATATCATCACAAACAATGGAGCAACAACAATTATCACTAAAGTAAGTTGCCAATCACTATACAAAGCAGTTCCAAACATTACCAGGGCAGTTAGTGGTTCTCTGAAGAGATCAATTGAACCCTTCACTCCCTCTGATAAAGTTCTGGTATCATTTATAATATTAGAAACTAATGTTCCTGATTTTTTTACTACGAAAAATGAGAGTGGTAATCTTTGTAACTTGCTATATATATCTGATCTCATCAAGCAAGCAGCACGATCGACCACATATCGCATAAGATAGAAATGAAAAAAGCGACAAGGATAATTTAGTAATGCAAGTCCAAGAAGTGCTAATGAGAGTATCAGCGCATCTTTAAATGAAGAGTGTGGAGTTAATATCTCTACCACATACTTAACAAGCCACGCCTGAATTCCTTTTATGGCCGAGAGGGGAAATGACAAAAAGAGAGACAGTATCGCCCACTTCCAATAGGGTTTTATATAGGGTAACAAGTAGGCAAACAATTTTTTCATAATAAAGATTTTATACTTTTAAATTCACCTGGTGAAAAGTGGAATTGCTGGCAAAAGTAATTAAAAATAATTTTCGTTGTGGCAGAGGTCGCGATGGTTGAATTTTTAACACGAAGTAAATGATAATCTCGATACTTTGTTATTAATGCTTGCTTTATCAATCCATAAAGATAACTAAATTCACCAAATTCACTAAATTCCCATACACCAGAACAAGAACCAGAACAACTATTACAACAAAATCCTCCCTCTTTAGAAATAAGTCCAACAGCATATACTTTTCCAAAGGGCATTTTACAACGAATGCACTCACTCAAATTCATTCCCACTCCCTCTGAGTAGAGAAGTTTTATTGAAAAGAGTATTAGCTCTCTCTCCTCATTAAAGGAATTTTTTGTAAGCGAATCCTCTAGAAAAAAAAGTGCATTACTTAAAACGCTAAAGACCCCTTCACCATCTCTATTTTTTGCTCTTAAATTTGGCCTTGAAATAATCTGCTCATTCAGCAAAGTAAACACACTAGCAGTTAGTGAAACCTTTAATCCCATCTCCAAAAAAAGACACATCAAATAGAATGCTTTAAGATTTTCTCTGATTCTTTGATGATACCAAATAAGCGTCCAATCATTGGCGGCAAAAAAACTATCATCAGCAGCACCTGCACCGCCAGTATTGCTCTTGTTTACTTCTGTCTTCAAAAAATAACCAAGCTCTAAATTTAAAGTCTTCTTATTCCTCTTTCCCCCTCTGGCATTACGAAATAACACTGTGATTTTTTGGCCATTACGCAAAAGCAATTTCCCGAGGATATCTCGCTCTCTATAGGGCATCTTAGAAATTAAAATCCCATCTACTTTTGCATGCATATTCTAATACGATCAATTAAAAAACCATTCATCTATCATTTGATATATTTTTATCCTTAATTTAAGTAAAAACATAGCAAATTTTGAATGGCCTACAAAAATAACTCTCCTTTTACTCTCAACTAACTGCCTCTGAGCAATAGTCAATTCACACATAAAGTAAACATATTTGCTATTCAAAAATTTTTCACTCTTGATTAGATAATATAAATTTTTATCGTCACACTTCTTCTTATCGTAGATAAAAAGATTTCCGCTATTCCTCTCACTATTACTCTCATTCTTACTCTCACCATCACCATCAGCATTACCATCCAGCACATAGCACTCCTGAAACCCAACAAACAAAAACTCCGCTCTATTCGCTCTATTCGCTCTATTCGAATAATAATAATCAAAAGCAATAACTATCATCCCTAATTCAGCAACACATTCAAAAAAAACCTGATAACAATAATCTCTCACCCTCCCTGCATAAAAATCAAAGATGGTAAAATTATCTATCACTAAAATAAATTCTTTATTTTCACATCCAACAAATAACCTAACAAACTCTTGCACAATCAAAAAAGAAAACTTCTCTATCTCCACAAATAAAATATTTGCATGAGAATGAGACAACCCATTACTCCTACTCTGTAAAGAGGATTCCAAATAAAGAATTGCTACGCTATCTTTTTGAAGTAGTTCTTGAAGTAAGTGCAATTTAAAATTTTGATGGACATTATTTAATATTATAAACATTAAATAGCACTAAAATAAAATTTATTCTCCATCAAAGCAAAAGACAAAAATTTTAAGAATTATTTTTCTTTTGAATCTTTCCTATGATTTATTCCTAACCGATACTGCCCTGTTACCTGTCCAATACCAACGCCACAAAAATTCTTTTCCTTCTCTAATACCTATGCGCCGACATTGAGTCAGTGGAATCTTTTTAATTTCTCTCTTCGATAAACATTTTGTAATTGTTAATTCACATTCACTATTTGCAAATAAAGAAACACCATTTAGCGATTTATCAATTCTCATAAATTTACAAAGCTTTCCTGGGCCAGCAGCAATCCGAAAATCTCCATTTCCACTTTCACCTTCACGTTCACCGCCATCTTCACCCACATCAAGTGCACGAATAAGTACTGCCTCTCCTACTCCCTCATCTCCAGTCACAACATTAAAACAAAAATGAACACCATAGATAAAATAAACATAGGAAAATCCTGCTGGCCCAAACATCACAGCATTACGTTTAGTAATTCCTCTATAAGCGTGGCATGCAGGATCGTTTTGCAAATATGCCTCTGTCTCTACTATTGTACCACTTAAAATCTCTCCGCTAGGAAGAACTCTCTTTAATGTACAACCAATGAGCTCAGGTGCAACTTCAATTGCCGAACGAGAAAAAAAAGATTGTTTAATCAGCACACTTAATCCTTAACCTATCAGCAAATTCCCTTAATGTTGAAATTTCAAAGTTAGGCATATTATATAATCTTTCTCTCGCAATCCTTTCAATTTGAAATGTATTTAATATATTTTGCTCACAAATTTTATAAAATTCACTATTAGATGATGGGTAATTCCAAGCATCGAATCTACTAATAAGAATTCTATCTTGATACTCACTTTTTAAAATAGGTAGTAGCGAATCATCATATGGTACATCTATTGCGACCTGAGCGACCTTACCATTAATCAAAGCATCGGCCAATGCTTGATTATCAAAAACCGGCGCCCGAGAGCAATTAATAATTAAAACTCCATCCTTCATTAGTTGCAACTCCTTTTTCCCTATGAAAAAGCGAGTCTCCTCTGTAAGTGGAAGGTTCACCAGTAAAATATCTGATTCCCTCAACACATAAGAAAGATTTTCCTCCGCTCTTGATTCCACTCCCGCTCTCGCTCTTTTATAAGCTAAAACCGTTGCTCCTAGAGCTGAAATTTTTTCTCCAACAAGACTACCTATTCTTCCATAACCAATAATACCAAGTTTAGTCTTTGCTGAAAAAATATCTAGCACTCCTGGATCCTCTCCCAAATTATTTGTAAATTTTCCATTTGATAAAACTTGCTCCCTTGCTTTTAACATTTTCTTATTTGCATTCGCACACAAACACAAAATTTTAGTAATAATATCTTGGGCCACTGACTTAGTTGCATATCCTGCAGACGTGGTTACTAAAACTCTTGCTTGATATGCCATCTCTTTATCAATGTTATATAGTTGCGTACAATGTGCAACATAATGAATCAGTGACTCTTTAAATTCACTTATCAATTCATTGGCGGAAATAAATTCATCAAAGGGATTTCCAATTATTAAATTTACTCTAGAATATAAATTAGCAACACCCTCAGTATATAATTTAATCTTCTGAATAGAATCTACATTACAATTATACCACTCAATATTTATATCATTATCAAATGATTTAGGGAGAATATTGATTAAATTTTTATCAGAAGAATTTAGAATAATTCCTCTTAGAATAACTTTTTTCATCTTATTTTTTATATTCATAAACGACAAATCCTAATAACAGCATATTATTATTTTTAATTTGTTTTTTTACCTCTTCGCAGCTAGATTGCCTTCTTATTGAAAAATTAAAACATAAAAATTTTAACAAAGGAATTACAAATGAAACAAACAAATGCAAAAAAACTTTCAACTTCTCTTCTTTTTCTTCTTTTTTTATCAATCTTTTCAATCACATTTGTCTTCTCTACAAATCAAGCATCTGCCGAAAATACTCAAGAAAAATTACTTGGATTAACCGTTGATCATGATGGAATTAATTTTCAAGTTTATAGCGGTGGTTGCACTCAAAAATCAGATTTTTCTATAATGATTCTTCAAATGATGCCACCAAAACTAATCCTTATCCGTAAAAAACCAGACTACTGTGAAGCATACCTTCCATATGGTACAATCATCAACTTCAAATATAGCGAAATTGGAATTCAATCTGGTTCACATTTTTCTATTGGTAATAGTTTTGTTGATCTTTACTAATCTAATCAATTAGTCGCTCGCTCCTCACGTTAAGCTTAGGGACCACAAACACATCGCACGGATGCTTTCGGATAATAGGGATTACAGTTGTAGACACCTCCTTGAGTGCCATCGAAAAAGATGCCAGCACCGAAAATGCACGTAGATGACCAGAATGAATATCCTTTTAATATGAATATTTGTTCTTGATATTCTTCATTCTTATCTTTCATTTTATCTAAAAAACGTTCATACTCTTCTAAATTGGGAGCACGGCAAGCTGGTTGAGGAAATTTTGCTGCCAATTCATGACTTTTGTTCCTGAGAGAATTAGAGGTCTTTTTTCCTATTGGTATAGGCATTCTGATTGCGCGCAATCCGTTTAAAATTTCTTCTCTTTCATTAAGTGCTTTTCTTATACTATCTCTTACATTAGGTGGATTTAAATCCAGACAATATTTAACAGCATCTTCTTGATTTTTATTTTCAACAATGCCATTCATCCACATCAATCCCTCTTCATCTTTCCATGCTTCTTTTCCGTCATTTACGAAGGGAGGATAATCGGGAAAGTGATAAAATTTATATCCTGAAAGTGTTTTCTCTTCTCTATCTCCGTATAATCTTCTTTTTTCCACTTCAATAATCTTTTCTTTTATTTTTTTCTCTTCCTCTTCTTTTGCTAATTTTTTCTTTTTTTCCTCTTCAGCTTGTTCTTGTAGTTTTTTATTTGTATCTTCTTTTACAACTTTACTTAACTCTAACATCTTTTCTAGCTCCGCTAACTCTTGTAGTGCTTTCTCTCGTGCAACCTCTGCAACACCTGATGGTTCTTCACCCTCTTTAAATTCTTTTTTTCTTTTCTCTTCAATTGTTTTTCTTATTGAGGCAATTTTAAAATTAATCTCTCCTTTTTTCTTCTCAGATAGCGTAGATATATCTCCATCTTTTTTTGATATCTCATCAATTAAAGATTTAGATCCAAGAGCGACTAATTCATTTTGATAGATTTTTAAAATCTCTAAGTAAATGCTGGCAAATGTTTTACGTTCAAACTGCAAATCTTCAATCATCTTTAGAGTGCGGGGATTGTGAGTATATTGAGACTTTATTTTTTCTAGCAATTTTCCAGAGGGACACATGTTGGGATTTTGAGGTGTGCCTGGATCTAATTTGTCTGGCCCTTGGATTATCATTTGCGACTGCGTGTGGATTAAATCTTCAGGTGATAAACAAACTTTGCTTGAATCTAATAACGTATTTTTATCATTGCTATTTTTACCTTTTACCAGCTCTAAATATTTTGCTGCTTTCATTACATCGATCAAACTACTAATTGCTCCTCTGTTGGTAAATTGATTAGTCATCATATAGGGAAACGGCATGCTCTTTGGATCTTCACTGCACATCAATTGATCCTCGTTTTGTTTTTTCTCAAGTGCCTGACCTAAGCGCATCCACAGATGCGCACTTAATTTTATAACTTCTTCTGGAACTTTTATTTTACTGATTTGATCTTTTAGTAAATGCACTTGCAGATCTTTAAGCAGCGGGCATGTGGATTTATCCTTTCCCTTCTCTTTTTGACAGCTATTCATAACTTTAAAAAGCGACTCTGCTGATGATAATCAATTTACTACTAAAACTTTAAATAAAATTCGATCGAGGAGTGCCATTCCTGTTGAACCATCGTTGGTGTTACGAAATTTTTCTAAGAATTCATGCAAGGTCATATTCGATGTTATAAGAGCTGTCTTTAAATTTCCCTTGATCTCCTTATCACCAACCATTCCTTTGCGTTCGAGAAGTACTGAGAGTGCTGATGCCAACACTTCAGTGTTGGCCTTATCAATCTCGTCTAGAATTGCATAGTCATGAGTGAGTAAGCTCTGAGAAGTTTCGTAATCTAGCTTTCCTGACTCTAAAAATTCTTTACCTTTAATGGAACCTACGATTTTTTCTTGTTTAGTATTAGGGGAAAATTGTAAATTAAATAATTTTCCTTTGAGCACGTCTAAAACATCTTTGGCCGTTTTAGTTTTCGATCCACCAGGACCGCCTAAGCTCAGCACATGTTGCTCGGTTAAAACTGCGAGAAGAAGTGTATCTAAATACCCATCCATCTCGCTATAATCTTCTCTTAACTTTTGTGATAAACTTTTAAGTCCATCTTCTGCTTTCAATAATTCTTTATTTTCATCTTTTGCCAGAGAGGCGACAGATATAAAAAACATCAATATTAGATTTAGAGTTAGGATGAATATAATTAATTTTTGTTTACTTAAACTTAAAGAGATTTTCATCTTCATCTCCTCTATTTCTCTACTTTTTTCTCTTTAATTTTATTATTTCTATTGATTCTAATTATACTAGTCGGTACTTTTGATTATTTTTTGAGTTTAAAAAACAGTGAAAAAAAATAACTAGTAACTAAACTAATTCTTTTGATTCAACTGATCTCATGAGTGGCGTGTCACTTTTTTCCCGTGGACCCATATCCATAATAGTACGACTTTTATGGATTTATGTCCATGAGTTAGTTGTCAGGCATTTTTTAAAAATGTATGGATTAAATTATCGTAGTGTGAATGACCGAAGAATATCACTTGTTGTTCAGAAATTTTAGCTTGTTCTGATCTGCTTTGTTGTTTCAAAGATACTTCCTTAAAAAAAAGATCTATCTTATTTAACATCGTTTGATAATAAAAATTCTCTTCCGGAGTCATCCATAACTTTTTGATCTTCATCTCTGCAAATGCATACTCTGATCGCTGGTGCTGTTGCTGCATATTCTTAATGTCTCTCGCATTTTCATTTCCATTTTCATGTACAACTGAATCAACAAAAACACTAAGTAACTCTTTTATTTCCTCTCTCTTGTTAAGAGTTGAATTGTAGTGAGCTAACATTTTAGATGCTCTTTTATTATTTAATTCAAAAACATTATACTCATTTTTTGTTATTAAACCATTTAAGCAAAACTTATCCAATATCTTTTCTAATAATACTCTACTAAGACCTGTATCAATAACCAATTCAACAATATCTTTACTTCTTCTAGTTAACGATTCTAAGATGACCCTTTCGACAATCAATAAATTCTCTTCCATTGTATACCTCTTTAAGTTAGTTTGTTATTTTGTTTGTTAGTTTGTTAGTTTGTTTGTTTTAATATTAACTTTATCTTTAATTTTCTATTCATAAAGCTTGCTATATCTCTTAGATGCTGAGATGAGAGTTCTTTTCCACAAACTTTAGCTAACTCTAATAACTTCCCATCTATCCCATGCAAATCTTTTTCCTTTTCCTGTAATTTTCTTCTTATTGCTAACTCAAATTTCTCATATTCTGAGACTCTCATCTCATGGCCATTTAGTATTCTAAAAATTCTGGTGATTTGTATTCGGGTATCTTCTGCAATAAATTTAAGTGTTGGTTTATCATGTAATTCAAAATAACGTTTTAAGATCTCTTTTTGCATAACCATGGTGTTCCTTCCTTTGTTTATCGAATGTTTATCGAATTCAAATTCATAAAAAAATATTCACATCACACCATTAAGCAAAGGGTATTCCAACTCTTCTTAATCATTTTAGAAACAACAAATTGCAAACATCTCAATTGCTTACAGCAATTCTTCAATTAAAATGCATTTAAGCGCATCTACCAAATTGGTATATAAATATTTCATTTTGGTATTTATTTCTTGTTTATCTATTATTTATCTATAGACTAATTATTCAACAATTTCTAAAATCTATATTGACTTAGATTTACTTTACTTATTTATTAAAAGAGGAATTTTTATGAAGTTATTTACTAAATCATTTATTATATCCCTTTCACTTTTCTGCTCACTACAATCTATTATACAAGTACAAGAATCTCAGGCCGCCGCCTACGGAATGGGCATCTCTTCATTCCCCCTCTCTCCTCGTACAGGCACACTAACCACTGAATACTCACAATTTATTTCCAATGGCAGTGGCATGGGTCTGCAAGCTCGTTACACCTATAAACTTAGTAATCAAATCTCTCTCGAAGGCGGAGTGGGTATGGCCGACTCTCTGAAAAGCAAAAGAATCTTTGCCGCCACAGATATTGAGTTCTATCCAGATTTAGAAAATATGCCACGATTATCAGTTAAACCATTTGTTGAACGTGCATCTGAATTTAATAACACTAAAAATATAATTGGCGTGGCCCCAACTGCATCGAAGGGCTATATTCTCTGGGGAAAGACTGCTTATCCATTTATTGCTCTACCTATGGGAGCAGTACTTGATAGCAACGCTCAGGCATATAACTTTCGTACTCACCTAGCGCTTGGATTAGTTGGCAATCTTCCTCTAGAAGGTCATGAAAAACTTATTGTAAACTTAGAGGGTAATTTGAATATAAAAAATAGTTCCAGTGCTCTCTACCTCGGTCTCTCATATCCACTTCACTAATCATACGTATGATTAATTATATGATTAATTATATGCCCACTTAATCACACAAAAATAAAAAAACATTAATAAAAATTTTTTATAGTCAAATAAAATATTTTTATAATTTTTGTTTAATTCTAATAGGCAGAACTATATAAAAAAATAGGTTTTCGTAAATTTTTTAATAACATTTTATTTAGATAAGATGTTTCTTGTTAAAAATTTCAATTAACTTAAAACTAATCATTCCTGTTATAATTTAACTACTATGGTTTTCCGTTCTCTACAAAATGAATTTGTATTTTAGTAAAATTTAAATAGGGATTGTTTATGAAAAAAATTTTAATTTTAACAGTTTTTATCTGCTATGGATTCAGCGCCATCTTGTTCAATAGTATATTTGCCTCAGATGAAGAACTTGCTAAATTAAAAGACAAATGTGAACTACAAAAAAAATCATTTTATGAAAAAGATATTTTACCATGGCCACTACTGCCAGCATCTGAGTTAGGATCTAGATCTGTATGTAGTGATATGGGTGGCGACAATGATACAAATACCACAAAAGAAAAATCTCATTTATTTCCAAATGATTTTACTAGAGAAGAAATTGAAAGGATTTTAAATGATTTTCAAATTCCTCCATGTGATAGATATTCAAAAAATGGCCTAAAAAAATGGAATAGAATAGTAACTGATGAAGAAGGTATAACCACTATTATTTATGTGTTTGATATTGGAAATGGATTAAAAGCAGTATTCAAACCAGTTCTTAATCCCGCAGATTTTGATGTTGAAATTCATAAAAACGAGGTAGCAGCTTACAAATTAGATAAATTACTTGGCGTAGGAATCGTTTTACCAACAGTCTTAAAAAACGATATTACTATTTGTAATAGAAGTGGTGAAAAATCAAAAGTAAATGGATCATTACAACTTTTTTTCAAAGGTGTTTCTGCAAATAAGACATATGATTTAAATGTTAAAAATCCATTTTATCATTACGAATGTAAATCAAAATTATTAAGATATTTAGATTTTTTATTAGGTAATTGTGATAGACATGCAAAAAATTATTTTTTAGATAGTAATATGAAAGAAGTGGCCATCGATCATGGATATGCTTTTTATAATGATTTATGTGAAGACTCAAAGAAAAATCTTAATTACCCATCAAAAGATGATGAGTGTCCACCTTCCTTAAAGCATTATTTAAAATTACATAAATTATCTAATGATTTTATAAAAAAAGAGTTTAAAGATTTACTACCAGAGGCAGAATTGAAATATTTATTAGAAAGAATAGAGAAGTCAAAAAAATGTTCAAGTTATTTTTTTTCCAAAACTTAAATTGGATTGGCCAGCGGACTAACTAACGTCCCTTCAACTTTAATTTGGTAGAAATCGTTTCTTGTAGTGTATTTTTTCATTAATAACGGCAAAATAGGGAAATCCTTTAAAAATCCTTCCGAAAATTTCACTCCACCCTTTAAATCAAGAACAGAATTAGTTATTGAACTATTGTTTAACTCTATAAAACCATTAAAGCTGGCAACAATAGGTGAATTCTTATCGCCAACACTAAAATCACTAACCTTTATCCTGTTATTTGACTCCTGATGTGCCTCTAAAAATAGATTGCCAATTATCAAAGGAGGAATTTCTAATCCTGTAATATTCATTCCTGGCATCTGCAAATTTTTGATCTTTAAATTCAAATGCAATTCATCAATGGTTTTATTATTTTTAATTTTTATAAATGATTTTGCAACTAACTCTCCAGATATCTTAGGCCAGGAATCAAAATTAATAATAAAATCTTCAAGATTAAGAATAGTATCTTCTAATTTTAAAATCAATTTTTTGTAAGAAACAATTGAGTATAATTTAACAACACTCTTTCCATAAATTGCAACTATATCAAACTTCAAACCAAAATAGGGATAAATTCCAATTCCACTAAAATTAGCACTAACTTTATCTAACTTTAGTATACCTGGAAGACCAAAGCACTCCTTGGGAAACAATACATTTTTAAAAATGAGTCCTGGTAAAAAAGCTTTTATATCACTATCTGAGTAGTGGATTTCACAAGGAAGAACTTGTCTAAGCAGCAAATCCTGTTTGGACAATAACAATGATTTAAGTTGAAAATTAATAAAAAAACCAACGAATAAAAAAATAATCGGTACCACAATCCAAATAATTTTTTTAAACTTTAAATCTAGATAATATCTTTCACTGATCTCATTATCTTTGAATGCTTTACTTTCGTTTTTTTTGGATTTATCCAAATCACCACGAAATCTGTCCTTAATATCCTTATCCTTCGTATCCTTCAAATTCATACACCCTCAAACTATCTTTCCTCTTTTTTTATCTCATTATAGTGAGAAATATTGATACTTCCTTTTAAAAGTTCTGTGGTTGTATCTTTAGAAATCATAATTCCAGTAACTTTTAATTTTTGATAAATTACAACATTGGTTATAAATTTCGTAAGCTCGGTAACTGAAATATTTGTAAAATTAATGTCTGATGAAATATGAGTATATCTGTTGTGAACCGTACTACTATTGGTGTTTGCTACTATAACTGCATTCATTTTAATTCCAGCAGTATTGACCATATCCTTTATTCTTGCTTCAAAATCACTCGTAGTTGTGGCATCAAAATTTGAAACCACATATCTTCTGGCAGCTCTAATCTCCTTTTCACTATCAATAATTTTGTTTGCTAATGTAAAAATCTCATACTTCATATTCAGATTATTTCTATATACATAATTGTTTATCAAAACAACTAGAACCAAAATTATTGGCACAATTATCACTGACCAACTAATCATTTGATTAACAGCAACCTTCACCTCATATCTAAGAGAATTAGTAAAATCAACATACTTTAAATAAAAATAATTTTTTTTCAGAAGATCTACCTTCTGAAATAAAAACATATCCATATTTTTAATTAAATTTCTAAAAAAAACTCTCATTAATCAATTGCCCTCACTAACTCACTATTTCCCTTTAAACTCGGCCACAAATATTTTATTAGACATATCCTCGGTTAATTTTACACTCTTATATGGAAGTGATTTAATTTGAACTCTCAAATTTGCAGGTCCTGTAGTATCATCTAAAATTTTAAATTTAATACTTACTATATCATTTTTTGCCTGTAACTCAGACAACTCCCATCCGGGATGTGTTTTGAGAGCTTTATTCACATTAATCAAATAGTTTGCTTCATTATATTGAGATGCTTTTTGAATAAAATCAATTTCACCCTTAAGAGTATTTTGCTTCGTTTGCAACTTTTGTAAAATAGCACTAATCTTATTTGCATTCCGACGTTGTTCTGCTTTAGAGATATTTATCTCTGGTCGAAGTAACAACTTGGAAATCTCTTTATCAATTTTTTCACTCTTATAGATTAGCACTCCTCTCTCAATTAATAGAAAAAATATTAGCAGTAGAGAAAAGATAATTACTCTTGCACCAATAAATGTTATCGAATAGAGCGGCATCTCCTCTGCATCTCTAATAGCATATGCTCCACTTCGAAAATTAAGTATTGGCAGTTTATGAAAAATGCCAAGGCCACCAATGTGAGACATGGAAAAAGTAGATTTTTGCTGTTGCTCAAATTTTACTTTGCTTGAATTGGCGCCATCATATAGTAAATCTAAATGTTGAGTCTTAATTGACAGCATTTGAGTAAAAAAAGCACAAATATTTTTTATATTAGAACAACCACCACAAATGTATACATTTGAAATATGCTCACCAAAATTAATTCTAAATCCCAACTCCCATTTGTTAAAATCATCAAATAATGGAGTAAAAATTTGTTTCATCAATTTTGCAAAATCTTGTTGATCAGTAGAAGCATCTTGAAATTGTTTTTCGGTCAGAAAAAAAGCATTCTTATGTTTATATTCGGTTGCATCTTTTGCTGACACCCCATAAGTCTCTGCTATATTTTCTGTAACTACTTTGCCACCAACATATGATATGTGATTAGAAACTACTTTTCGATTACAAATAAAGTAAGCTTTAGTAGTCTCATGTCCAATATCCATAATACAAACAGAACCATCAATCATCTTTCTATCAACAAAACTTTGAATTGCAGACAACTCACTAGAAAAATAATCAGGCAAAACATGTTTTTGCTCTAATTTTTTAAATAGGATATCAAAAAAATTTAGTTCCGTGATAGAAACAATAATATAGCTAGAACTTCTCTGAGGCATCAGTTGAGCAGCAAAATGAATTTCATTCATTAAAAATGGAATATCCTTTTCCAACTGAAAAGGAAGCATCATCATCGCCTTCTTTTTTCCAGTTACTGGTAAGGTCAGATAACGAGAGGTCAGATGTTTTCCAAAGTAATAGAGTAAAATCTTCCCATCAAAATTAGAACTTATTATGTAATCTCTGATGGCATCAATTTGCAAATCTTCAATTTGAATATTGCCGTTATTGCCATTATTACCATTGATACCATTATTGCCGTTAGTACCAGCATTGTCATTGGCGCTAACATTGACAACAAGATCACCACTCTTTTTTTCTTCTCTCTTTTCTTCTTTTTTTTCTTCTTTTGAGGCCAGTAATCTCTCAGTAGTAATTTCTGAGATTTTTTCTATTACTAATGTCTTCTTCTCATAAGAGGATTCAACAAATTTTATTGAGTAAGAACCTATATCTATAGTTAAAATCTTCATAATATAAATTCTACCAAAATATAATTAAAACTCTAGAAAATAAAAGAAAAAGTTATTTTGACCTACACCTTACAACTACGCTTCCTTTTCAATCTTATCATCCTTATCATCAACCACTGCTAATTTGGCAAATTGTTGACCATCAATTTTCTCAATTTCCTCTTTTAATACTATAGTATCTCTCGGCAGCGTTATTACAAGCTCAAAAGGATAATATCCCTCATCCTTCATTGGGGCATTAATTAGTTGTGCTTTTATATCCCCACTAATATCTTCGAGTATCTTCTTAACCGCATCCAATCCCATTCCTCTACCTGATATCTCCGTAATATTGGTGGCCGTTGAAATTCGCGGATCAAAAATTAAATTACAGATTTCATCCTTAGTTAGTTCTACCTCATTTGAAATAATCTCCTTTTCTAATGCTATCTTTCGAATTAGATCGATATTTAATCCTCTTCCATCATCTCTATATCTAATCATAAAATGAAATTTACCCACATGTAGATCAAACTCCAACAATCCGTAAGCTTCTTTACCCTTTGCCAATCTCTCACTGGCCCTTTCAATTCCATGATCAACAGAGTTTCTAAAAAGATGTGTAAATAAATTTTGAAGTGGTAAATGAATTTGTCCCTTTATATAAATACCTTTATCGTTGATATAAAGTTTAGGAACTGCTTTTCCTAATTCTTTGGCCAAATCTGGTACTATTGCCAGTGAAGTAGATAATATATTTTTTAATTTTGCAGTTCCAATTAATGCTAAAAACTTATAAATTTTTTGTAAATGTATCCTTTGTTCTGGAGATAAATTTTTAGAGTTTAATTGTTTTAACAAATCCATACTTGTTTGAACATCTTTATATTCAACTGAAACTAGTTGTTTGTTGGATGTATTATGATAAAAATTCGATGAGTGTCGACCTAGTTTCTTATCGTTAATCTCTATGTAATCCTCAACAATTCCTTGCAATTTTTTATGGTGTTTCAATAAAAAAAATGAATCTATTTTTTTATTTATATCCTTTTCTTTATCTCTATCCCTATCTCTATCTCTATCCCTATCTTTGTTTAAAGAATTTCTGTAATCTATCAAAGCATGTTCAGTATCGTGAGTGGCGGCACTCAAACCAAAAAGTCCATGTGAGCGAGCTGCACCCTTGAGTGTATGCAGATTACTCAGTAATACGTTAAGGAAATTATATCCATTATCACTTCTATCACTTCGTTTCTGCTCACCATTTTCCACCATTTGATAGTCAAGTGATTTTAAGTATTTTTTATTCTCTGAAAGAAGTTGTCTGCAAATATTTAAAAAATTATTAAACTTCTCAGGACTAATCGAAAGTATTTCAGCAATAATCTCCAGTTCTCTTTGTTTTTTGTGTGCCTCTGCTTGTAATTTTCTAATGTCGGTAACATTTCTAACAGTAACCATAATTTTTTCGATTATATTTTTCTGATCGGCAATTGGATTCCAATCTAATTCCAAAACTTTTATTGATCCATCTTTCATTTCCTTTCTATATTCTCTTACAAAATGCTCTTTATTCTTTTCAAAATTTGATAAATCCTCACCTAATGAAGCAATTAAAGCACCAAATATTTTACTTAACATCTCTGGAGTTAAATCAGAATTTTTAAATAAAGCATCCAAAATATCTTGACCTGCAATGTTTTCTGTCTCCAAAATATTTTGCAAATATTTTGAATATTCACTATGAATTTTATTATTTGGTAATATTGTAAAAATACCTTGTTGTATATTATCTAAAATAGTTTTAATATCCTTTGTCTTCTCATCGATCATTAACCTCAAGTTAATAGCATAATCATGCAATCTATCTGTTAATTTATTAGTTGATTCTGTTACTAATGTAAACTCATCAGTAATTCCATCATCTCGATCTAAGACTAATTTTGATTTTAAGCTCTCTACACTATTTAAATTTTGAGTATATTCCGCCATTCGCTTTAAATGTTTAGTAACCAGTGTTTGAAAAATTAAAAATATAAACAAGGTAATTAAAAATATTTTAATGGCCTCGACACATAGTACTCGCACACCCATATTAGTCATTCTCACTTTAATCTTATCCAACCCAACGGTAACCACTAATGTTCCTAATTCATTAATATCTCCATTTTTGCTTGGATTTAAATAAATTACTGGAAATCTTCTACTAACAGTATCTGATGAAATAATTTTTCCAAAAACAACTTCCTCACCCATCTCTGACTTATTTTCTAATCTCACCTCCTCCACATCTGACAATGCTAATATCCCTTGCAATTGAATAGACAACTTATCTTTGTCCACATCCCAAATAGTCAATGCCAGTGGTTGCAAATAACTATTTTTAATCTGATCCATCTCCTCATCAATCAATTTCAAATTTCTTTGATATTCATTATAAACCTGAAGAGCAGTAGAGATTATAGTGGCCACCATGGTAAAAATAAGAATTAATATTAAAAGTTTAGTGCTCACACTCCTGAAATTTTTAGTTAGGTGATCATCTATTAATTGATAAGATTCCTCTGCCTTTTGAAACTCATTCTTGCTTTCATTTACATTGCCATTACCATTACCACTATCAAATTTTTGATCTTTTCTTAGTTCGTTGTTAGATAGTGCTGACATTTTTTTTCCCTCTATTATTTTAGATATTTTTTTGTATCTTTATATCTTTGTTCCAAAACAAAAAATATAGTAAATTAGTACACAAAATTTTATCGGAATTTTAAAAGAAGTTATTTAGAAAATAAAGATCGATAAATGTTATAAATAGAGAAAATCGAAATCGAAATGAGAAAAATCAAATTACTTGATCATATTATTCAATGATATTCTCTTTGGCCAGCGACTAACTATAAATCAGTTTAAGCTCACGAAAATAGATAGTTTTAGATGCAGTTCATTGCACAGGAGTATAAGCTTTCGTTAAGATCGGTAAAGCATTTTTGCACTATTGGCATACAATCATTTGCAAATGTGTTTGCAATACACTTTTTTAATAATTCCTGACATCTCATTGTTGTTGGAAAGTGATTTGTACAGCAATTATATTTACAGGTTTCGATAGGCACTTGATCTGAAGGCATAGAAGAGAAATCAGGAGTAGGACACATTTCTTCAACAGATCTGTATTCTGCAAAAGCTGTATTTACACACATAAGTAAAAAAAACATAAGAGTAATAATTGATTTCATTTTTGTTTCCTTTTAAAAAATTAATATTTGTTTATCTTTTGCTATTATAAAGTAAGCATATAGAAAGTATATGCTTGTTGCGCATTTTCGGTAAGCGACTTATTATCTAGTTAAAACTTCCTCGGCAATTTTATTAAAATGCTCTGGAGTTATTCCATTAATTTGTGCTGCTTTTGAAATTAAATCATTCCACTCTCTATTCTCTCCCGCTATTTTATGTTTGTATGCACGCATGGCCTTAAGCATGTCAGTTCCTAGAAGTTTTTTAAATGCATTATCAACATCTTTGGCAGTCATCGAACGACGATCACTAGTTTTTTTCCAATTGTAAATAAAACGAGAAAGATCTACTGCACGTGTTTCACTTAAACCAAATTCTGCTACCAGTGTATCAGTAACCATGTTAATTTGATATTGCTCTATAAAGTGCCCGATTTTTTCAAGGTCTTTACCAACAGTAGTGGTTTCTTCAAATATCATTCCTGTTTCTTCGTGATAGTATAGGTTACGTTCTTCACTTATCATCATTACATTCTGTAATCCAAAACCAAGATCTTCTGCACCTAACTTATGTAAATAATCTTCCGCTGACATATTTGGATCATATTTGCTTAAATCGTATGCCCTGTAGTGAACGAGGTCTATATATCCAGTTTTAACATACCTGACTACTATAAAATCTTTTGAAAGCTCAGTAGCACCAGAAGATTTCATTAAAGTAAATGTAATAACACCTGGAGTTCCGAATTCATCATTTAATTTTTTAACAACCTCCTTGGCCAAAATTTCTCTATTGCTTTCGTTATTTCCGTTGCCACCATCATTACAACTAGTAAAAACACTCAATGACAAGAGTGTTACCACGGATAATAAAAATAATTTCTTCATCGTTTTTGTTCTCCTATCAAAATAATAATTAACAATAATTTACCTGATACTCCTTATCCTTAATTTTTAATAAAAATACAACTGTTTTTTAGCTCTTAGGAATGAGTACTTAGGATTGCAAAGGGACTGCAAGCTCAGTGCACTAATAGGTCACAAATGCTATTGTGGTAGTCGACGTTGCCATGGTGGACGTTGCTATGGCCGGCATCTTAAGTTTATTCTAAATTTTTATCTTTTCTGGATTTATTTTTTGATAGATCTGTTGTTAAAACAGTGGCATGAGAAAATTCAATTGTAGGAACCTTAGTCTTAAGGTTATCATAACCAATTATCATCTTGCCGCTTAATACTTTTCCAGGTTCAAATTCGATTGAGATGTCAAATTTCATTGTTTTTCCAGGATGCCTTTCTTGACCTTTTTCATCATAGAACTTATCTGTAGCTAACAAAACAAATGCAAATGCAGTGGCATACACATTCTTTTTTATAACGGGACTTATTGTATTTGCAATATCATTTGTTATTTTACGAAAATCTTTAAGTAATGTTTTTTCCATTCGAAAAGAACACTCAACTGGATTATTACTTATATGATCATCGTACACTTTAGCTAGCACTTCATAATTGTTGTAAATATTAAGTTTATAGGGATCATTTTTATTTTTTTTAGAAGATATGGTTGCTATTGCAATATCTAGTCCGTCCGTGCTTGCTTTATTTTCTTTATACAGTTTAGGGATATCTATTTTTTTTACATTTATAACAAAACATTCTTTTTGAAAAAAAGCTTTAACAATATCAGAACGTGTATTAAATAAATAATGTTCTAATTTCTTTTTTTCAGAATAAATTTTATTTTTATATAATTTTTTTGAGAATTTCTTTGCTTGGACCAATATTTTATTGCACTCAGGGATTGAAGTTTTAGCAGTTATAACATCATCATTAAATAATTTTTGTAAGTTCCTTTTAGAAATGAGGATTTGAACTTTTTTATCTTCAATGGTTTTTGATTTATTAACATCGTTAGTAAGCTCATAAGTGGCAGTAATAGGCATTTTTATAAAATCCTCATTTATTATATTCTCACTTATAAGTCCTTTTTTTAATTTAGAAAATGTTTTGTAATTGAGTAATATCTTTTCTTCACTCGCATAAATATAATTTATTGTCATAACCGATGTTAAAGTAAATAAAATAATAAAAAGTAATACATTTTTCATTCAAAAACCCCTCCTTTTATTCACTAAATTTAAAAAGCTCTAGATTATTCATATAAAAAACATATCGGCAATTTCGGGGAATAATTTATATCATACGCAGGTATAATCGTTTTCTTTATTCTCTTATACCTGGAGTGGTAACTTTTATATCTCTAGTCCTGTTTTTTTAATTACTATTTATATATTTCATATTTAGTTTGACTATAAATATTGTCCATATTGACTATAAATATTGTCCGTAAATAATTTTTTTTATCACATATTCATTTTTTTTATCATCATCAAGCTCTTGATTTTTATATATACATGATTATTTCATAAAAAAAACAAGCAAAAAAATAAAAAAAACAATGCTATTCTTAATTCAATTCTCGCAAGAATTATAAATATTAAAAAATGTTTAACCTATTTAATCTTAAGGAGCTAAAAAAAATGAAAACTCTAACTAAAAATTCTTTATCATTGAAATTAAAATTAAAGTTAAAATTAATTACCACTACTACACTATCTATTTGTCTATTAACCATTAATTCATTTTCCCTTGCTAGTAACGATCAACAAGAAAAATCACATAATATTGACACTTCTGGAATAATGATCTTTGGAAAAAACAAAGATGATTATCCTAAAGATGTTGTAAAGAATATTTCTAAATATCTCGATATAAATGATCTAAGTAACCTTGCAAGAACTTCTAAAACTATGCAAGCATTTGTTTCCAGCGAAATTAATCCAAACCTAGTTACAGATAATATAACAGCAAATATTGTACCTTTATTGGACCCAAAATTTGAATATAGTTCTAGTGCAGAGGAAAAACTAGATAAGGCAATTGAATCATTTAATAAGGAACTAAAGAAGTATGTATTAGTAGGTGATATTAATAAAGTAAATAGAGATGGACTTACTATTCTTGCTGCTCTTCTTATTGCTGTAAATAACCATCCAAAGAGTGGTTCTTCAAGTAACTATGGTAGGTATATAAAGGATCTTCTACCATCAATAGTAAAAAAACTTGATTTGAATAAACTATACTACAATAACAGCAAAACAATACTTGATTTAGCATATGAATTTCAAAACAACACCTCCTCTTGGCGCGCACGGGGAAATGATATTATTAAAATTTTGATCAAAGCAGGGGCACCCTATTTTAAAAATCCAGAGTATGAAAAAAATTTCTTAAATGATACTCTAGATATTTGCCAAAACGAAACGACAAATAAATATGTAGATTCCCTCACTAATAAGAACAATCCTGCTATTAAGTCACTAGGCAATGTTGAGAAAATTGTTAATAAAGTAATATTTGATGGGAATAAGATAGTTCGTAATACGATTGGTTTTGGTCTATTTCTAGGTCTGGCGTTGACCCACGGTGCAATCATTACATCCCTAGATACCTACGATAAAAAACTTGGTGGAAAGCAAAGAGCATTTGCAAAGTTAGTGAAAAAATATAAGGAAAACAAAGAGAAATATTTAAAAGAATTTCAAGAAAAGTAATCACCCAAACTCTAGTTAAAATAAAAATAATAATATTGGAATTAAATTTAAAGAGTCCTAAATATTATTACTAAAGATTAGTGCATAATAAGCGAATTAATTCTTTAGTATGATCACACATTTCCTTATGGGTTAATTCAACTTCATTATTTATTAACAAAAAAGCATTAGAGAAAATTAATGATTGAATACTACATGCTAAAGCATTTAAATCAACACTATGTAAATATGATCGCCTCTTTTCTTTTGATATTGCTTTAAGTATTAAAATAATTCTCTTTGCTCCCATTGACCTATAGGTACCCTTCATCTTACGATATGTTGGAGTAAAAGATGAGAAATAATTAAGTAAGAGCATAATTGTTGCTTGTTGAGGATAATTTTCTACAAAATAAAAAAATGCATTAACAATAGCATCTAATCTAGCTAAATGATTTTCATAATTAACATCTTCATCGTCAACTTCTTTGATAAATTTTACAGTTATTGTTTGAGAGGTAAAAGTAACATATTGAATACATGATTCAATTAAAACATCCATGTTGGGGAAATAATATTTAATATTTGAACGAGATATCTTTATAGATTCTGCAAGAGTATTAATAGTAGTCTCTTTAATACCTTCTTTGGACATTAATTCAATAGCCTTCTTTACAATTTCATATTTTCTTTTTTGGCCTTTGGTTAATTCTATCTCGGATGATTTTTGGTAAAGTATTTCTTCGTCAAATTCTTCGCTTGTTATTTTCTTTTTAATTTCCATAGAATTTTATAGGGATGATAGTTTATTTTTTTTCTATCACTTCCCCTCCCCTTCTTTGTTTTTATTAATATTAGTATCAATTGCTTTAAGTATCTCTATTATGCTGGTTATTGATGAGTTATCTTGTAATGAATTTTTTATCCTATCTATTTCACAAGAAAGTGGTGATAATGGTGATAATAGATTGTCAGAGTTTTTAGAATAGTTAGGATAGTTAGGATAGTTAGGATAGTTAGGATAGTTAGGATCTTTATAATCTTTAAAATTCTGTAAAACATAAATAATATTTTGATATTTTTTTATAATGCCATCAATCGAGGTACATATTTTTTTTAAAAGAGCATCTTTTTTACATTTATCTTTTTCTCTTTTTATTTTTTCAATTTCCTTAGATACTAAATCAATCGCAGTTAATGGAAATAAATCATTTGTCTTAATAAAAATATTAGCACCTGATTGAATAAGTCTAATCACCAGTTGTAGATTCCCTCCTAATGCTGCCAAATGGAGTGGAGTAAAATCATTAGGACTAATTTGGAAATTTGGATTAGCTCCCTTACTAAGTAAAAGGTTTAATAAATCCCATGCTTCTGGAGAAATCTCACTTATAGGTGTTGGATTTGTAGTATGTAGATCCATAGAGACTAATGGATTTTCAATCATTTGTTCAATTAATTCTATTAATGGAGAAAGATAATATTCCCAATTTCCATTGGCATCAGCTCCATAATTAAGAAGTTCTTTTGCTAAGTCATATTTTTTATTAGCAATAAAATTCCCCAAAACTGTTTGACCTAAATTATCAATACAATCCAATGTTGTTTTAGGAGTTAAAAGCGCTCGTAAAACAACAACACTTTTAGCTAAAAATAGTATGGATTTTCCATTAACAACATCATCTAATGGATAAATTAAATTACAATAATTTTCATTGGGAAACTTAAGAACTAATTTTTTAACCAATTCATAATCATCATCTGAAATAGCGTTTACTAATTGATTAATAAATAATGTTTTTTTTGCTATTATCTTATCTGCTAACTTCCTATCTTCAACACTATTAACAGAATCTGTTTGTAAAATTTGAGATGATATAGGAGAATTTTTAAAGTAAACTTGTTGGCCCCAATAATCACTCTTGAGACTAGTAATAAAGAAACGTAAATATGATATTTGTTGAAATTTATTACTACTCATAGGAACTAACTCTCTGGTGATTTGTTTTTCAGACAAATTAGTTTTTTGCAATTTGTATTTTTCCATGATAGTTCGATCATTTATTGTATTTGAAATGAGATCATGAATGTTTTTACTACGAAGTGTTTTATACTCCATGTTTTGAATAAAACTTAAAAAATGTAATTGAGGTGCTTTCTCGATTAATTTTAGTACTCTTTTTTCAATTTCTTCGTTAGATAATGCAAATTCACTCTCATAATTTTTAATAGTTCCATCAATTGGATCCTTATAACTAGTTTCTCTAATTGCCTTTTTAATTTCATCTATTTGATCAAAAGGTATAATCTTTTTTTTCTCTCCGGAAATGAACTTAACTTGTTTTTGTTCAATTTCCACCATCAATGACAGTTTAGGATTGGCATTTTTATCATGAGTAACCATCTCATATCTAGTTCTTCCTCCTATTAATTTTTTTGTAATTACAGTATCTGCATTAGTAACTTGTGCTGTAGAAAAAATGGTTAACGATGGAGGATCTTCACTATTATCAACTCCTGGTTTGCTACGAACCCAATGAATTGTCTCTTGACTATTTTCTTGATCTTGATGAATAGAAAATCTCCATTCATCTCCATTTGCTCTCTTATATATAGTATCTTCTCCTGGAAAAATAATAAATGGTTTGGGCATTACCGCCCCAGGATCCATTAAGATATAACCATTTTTTTTATTTTTTGAATCATAAATCTTCATCAATAGGGCCGCATGATGAACGGCGGGATAAAAGAATGGAGCATCCAAACTTTTTCTTAAGCGATCAAAAGGAGAAACCTGGCCAGTAATTAAATAAGATGCTTTTTGCATCTCTTCGGGTAATGCTTTTTGAAGTGCCAATGCTCTTCCTACACAATGAGACCCATTGTTACTCTTATATGTATCAAATGATGTAGGAAAAAACTTATTCCAATTATCGACTATTCGTAAATCTCCATTCCATTTTAAATAATCATTTCTTAATTTATTTAAATAATCTTTAGCATAGTTATCATTTCTAAAATTAGATTTAATTTCTTTTCTTGAAAAGAATTCGTCAAATTGTTTTTTTTTATTTACAAGATCAGAAGATGGTCCTGCGCCCAAAAGATTTAAAAATTGCAATGGAAAAATCATGGAATCAAAACGCCCTTTAGTAACTATATCTTGCATCTCTTGCTCAATAATTTTTATATCAGGATCTCTAATAACGTTTGCAGGAGGAATACTGTGTTTAATGTTTTCTATTTCAAATCCCATGTTACGATGACGTTGATCATAGATTTGTTCTTTTAATTGAATAATTTTTTTTGCCAGTACTCGTTCTTTCGGATAGGCCAGAAATGATTTTTCATCAATATTATTTTGTTCAACTTGAATATTTTTCATAGCAGTATCAGTTGCTGCTACTGCTATTGTTGCTATTGTTACTAATGTTATTATTGTTGTTATGATTAGTAATCGCATGAAAATCATATACAATTCCCAATATATATATAAAAAAATAAACTAAATAAAATTTAATATCTTATCGGAATAAATAAGCATAAACTTAATCCCTCCAGAATTCCCCAAAAATGCAAATACTAAACGAAAAGACTCAACTTTCCCGAAAGAATGTTCAATAAACAGATCCATAGTTTTAGTGCTTGTACTTTTTTTAAAATGTTGATGTAGGTGATGTAGATGATGTAGATATCAAATATTTATTAAGTCCTAGTGGTAGAAAGATAAATTCCGGTGCACGAACTTTGTAAATGATTCCACTCTCACTTTCTGTTCTACTTATCACATTTGTTTTGGAAGTTACTTGCGAGTGTGCTTCACCATCAGCATATGGAACCAGCAACTCATAGTGCTTTTGTTTTGATAGAAAAAAATCTATAATATATTCTCTTAACTTTATCATATCCTGATCATCAAAGGTTGATACTAAAAAACTATGCGGGTGAGTTCTTAACATAAGTTTGGCATTCAACTTCTCTTCCATTGTCAACAAACGATCGCTCTTGTTGAAGACTACAAATTTTTCCTTATCACCAATTCCTAGCTCGTTTAAAAATTCATAGACAACATTTAAATGTCGATCATGATTTTTATCGGAGATATCACAAACAATAACTAATAGATCAGCAAATTCTGCTGATTCCAAGGTACTCTTAAAACCAGAGATTAGTTGCGTTGGCAAATTAGAAAGAAGTCCCACTGTATCCACCAAAACCATTGGTGGTTTACTATCTGGATTTAAAGTTCTGCAAGTAGAATCTAGAGTGGAAAAGAGTTTATCTTCTTCTAAAATGTCTACTTTACAAAGTCGATTTAGAAGCGATGATTTGCCCGCATTGGTATATCCAACAATAGCAGCGCTGATTACATTTTGAGTTCGCCTTTTTCTCTGTTCCTCTCTTGAAATAACCACACTCTCTAATTGTTTTTTATAATGCCTAATTCTCTCTCGAACATATCTTCTATCTAATTCTAACTGTTGCTCACCCTCTCCCGTTCTGTGGCCAATACCTCCCCTTATTCTTGTAAAGTGAGTCCACAGTGCTGTAAGACGGGGTAACATATATTCTAAACGAGAGATCTCGATTTGAGTCTTTGCCTCTTTAGTATGAGCATGCTTAGCAAATATCTCTAGAATAATACTACAACGATCAACTACTTCCATTCCTGTCATCTTCTTTAAATTTTTTGCCTGACTTGCAGTTATCTCAAAATCTAGAGCTAAAAATAGTGAACCATCTTCCTTGGCCTTTTTAGCAATATCTTCTAGCTTGCCCGTTCCTATAACTGTTGCTGCTTCCAATTTTTTTCGATGTTGAATGAATTGTTCTTGAGGTACAACACCTAAAGTTCTAAGCAACTCTCGCAACTCATCTAATGATTTTTCAGTCTCATCTAATGTTGAATGCCCTTTAAAACCAGGACAGACAATTGAGACTAAGGTTGCTTTGGATTCGGTTGGTATGGAAAATTTTTCTAGCATAATTTTATTCTCGTTTCGTTTGTTTATCGGTATATTAGTAAGTTATCTATCAAACGAGTATTACCTACTCTAAATGCTCCTAATGCAATAATCTCTTTCTCTCTATTTAATGGTTGTAAATCATTCGCATTTAGAACTTGTAGATAATCCCACCTCTTATCTTGTAATAATTTATCACTAATAAATTTTTCTAATTCACTTTCACTTTCAAGAATTAGTTTTTTAATCTCATTCAAAGTCTTTGGTAAAATCAAAGCAACTTTTCTTTCCTCTGCTGTCAAGTATGCATTTCTACTTGATAATGCAAGTCCATCATTATCTCGAACTATCGGCATCCCTTTAATAATTATGTCTAATAACATATCTTCTGTCATTTTCTTTACTATCAACATTTGCTGATAATCTTTCATTCCAAAGTAAGCAACCGTTGGCCGTATCATTGCAAACAAACGATATACTACTGTGGTCACTCCAGCGAAATGATTTGGTCTAGATTTAGCACATAATATCTCGCTTATTCTGCCGCCAACAGAGATACTAGTCGCATATCCTTTAGGAAATACCTCTCCTACACCATCCTCAGGCGCAAAAACTACTACTTGAGTATTTTTATCTTTACAGTCACGCTCACATGCACGCTCTATCTTCTCTAAATCCTCTCTCAAAGTACGTGGATATTTGGAGTAATCTTCATTGGGAGCAAATTGTTTAGGATTTACAAAGATACTAAAAAAAATCACTTTGTGATTGTTTAGAGCTTCCTCTAAGAGTGAGATATGCCCCTGATGTAAGTTTCCCATTGTAGGGACAAAACCAATATCAACATCATCTCCAACTTCTGATCTTATTTTTAATAATTCATCTGCTTTAGTTACAACTTGTAGGTATGACATAACTATAAATCACCTTTGCTAACTCTTCTTTTGTTAAAATCAAACTTGATTTCAAATGTCCATCAACAACAAAGTAATACTCATTTTCTTCTACTACAAAACCCTTCGGCACTCCCACTTCCACTCCCGCTGCTACTCCCATATTGGAATCATTTTTAACTTTTACATAACCATTGTCCACAAAATTCCCTACTAATAAATCCACTTGCTTATTTTTCCACTTATCAATAAATATCGAATCTTCTGAGCACTCCGAACATTCGGCCGCAAAAGAGACTACTATTTGATCTGCTCTCTTTATCTTTAACACTTCTGATAAAACATCAATTGATGGTTTAAATTCTATTTTGTAAGGAGCAGTGAATGTGTGTTTTTTTATTTTTTTATTTGAAACATTAAATTCTATATCTCCAATTGCGGCCGAGGAGATATAGGCATCACACTCTTTTACTCTATCAATAACTGCTTCAAACATATCATTTGGAGTTACCACTCTTATTAAATTAAATTCTGGGATATTTTGTAAATAATCAAGCTTCGCCGTCGCCTTGGCCCCAGCAATCACTGTAACCTTATGTCCCTCTTGCAAAAATTTTTTTGCTAAATAATATCCTGTAATTCCAGAGGAAGAATTTGTTAAGTAGCGAACAGGATCTAATGGTGAGATAGTTGCTCCTGTGGTTATCAAAATATGTTTTTTTTTATCTCTCTTTTCTACACTTAAATCTACGTCTACGGGAATAATTGTTGCTAATTCATTTATAACATTTACATCCGGAAGTTTTCCCCGACCAAGATCACCACACGCTAAAATTCCTTCGGCAGTTGGATGTACAAAAACATTTGCTAGTGTCTTTAAACGCCTTATATTTTCTTGAGTGAATGAATGATCCAACATATTTGTGTTCATCGCTGGATATAAGATAACTGCTTTAGAAGTTGCTGCTAAAAAAATTGAGGTAAGTAGATCAGGTGCCTGCCCTTGAGATAATCTGGCCATAGTATTAGCAGATAGAGGTGCAATCACTATGCGATCACACCACTTGGCCAATTCTATATGTAGAACTGATGTATGTGATTTCGATTGCCTTCGCTCAATTCGCTCACATTCATACTCACCTTCATCACACTCTTCTTGATACAACTCATCCCAAGAATTTCTAGTGAGTGAAATATCAAAATCATCCATCGGCCCATAAACATCCTTGGCACCTAAATATCTAAAGACCTCTGGTACAACAAACTTCAATGCTCCACTAGTTAAAACCACTCTAACTTGATGTGAACAATCTTTAACCCAATATCGAACGATATCATATGCTTTATATGCAGCTATCGAACCAGTTACTCCTAATATAATTTTCATTTCTTCTCCTCACTGTTTACACTATGTATGTAATACATCGAATGGTGGATAAGATGTTTTTCAATACTCACATCAACTTTCTTATCTATCTTATCTATCTTATCTATCTTATCTATATTCATACTCTTCAAAATCTTCATCTGTAATTTAGCAAACCCACCAGTTAAAATTATCTTCTTATTGTTCTTGTTCTTTCCTTTTTCTTTCAAAAATCTCTCCACAACCTCTTTCATACTTGAATATAAATAAATATCTACAGCGTACAAAATAGCATCCTCTGTCCTTTTGGCCACACCTCGGTCGCCAATAGTAAAAGCATTTAAACTTAAAGATGGTAAATATCTTCCTTGTCCATAAGTGGATAAGAATGTTTTTGGTCCAGGAAAAATATATCCACCAAGATAACCCTTTTCTCCACTAATATAATCCACTGTCGTAAAAGTTCCTGAATCTATTAATAGCGCCCACTCTCCTCTTTCTCTTGTTAACAATTTTTTATACACATAATACGATTGAGATATTCTATCATCACCAATAGAATTGCTGTAATCAAAGGGCATATCCAAAAATCTTTTTTTCTTGTTATTTTTCAATGATGATATCTTTAATAAACTTAAAACTTCACTCTTCTTTTGCAAATATTCAATCAAGCTATTTCTAGCGCCAACATCTGAAATAACTGCTTCGAAATTTTTTATTTTTTGTTTATTAATAAAATCAGTGATGATTCTTTTATCTGTGGCATGATGAACAGCAATTAACTTTCTTCCTCTAAAAATTCCCAAGTGAGGATTAGTATTACCATTATCTAATGTCAGTAAATATTTGCCTGTCATAAATTATCTTAAATTATCTATCTGCTAAATATTTATTTATTAGTTCTTTTTTATATTCATATAAATCTGCAAGTGGCCGGCAAAACTTCGGTGGTCTTTCTTTTCCCATTTTAAGTAAATCATTGATCACCAAAACCTCACCATCCACCATATTACCCGAGCCAATTCCTATAGTAGGAATTGATAGACTATTGGTAATCTCCTCGCTCACCTCTGGTAAAATGCACTCTAATACAATCGAAAATGCTCCAGCATTTTCTAAATCCTTTGCTTCTTGTACTAAACTCTTCGCTCGCTCCTTCTCTTTTCCATGAAGATAATATCCGCCTAATTCATTCACAGATTGTGGAGTCAAACCAATATGTCCCATAATCGGAATTCCAATTTGAGTTAATCTCTCAATCAATTCTAATTTATATTTATGTGCACCCTCTAACTTAAGTGCTTCTGCTCTCGATCTCTGAAATAATTTACATGAATTTTTTAATCCTAAATCAAATGATGAGTAACTTCCAAATGGCAAATCCACAACTAAAAAAGTATTTTCGGCCCCTCTCCTTACAGCAGCAGCAAAAACTAACATCTCCTCTATTGTAACCTCTACTGTTGTCTCGTAACCTAAAACAACATTTCCTACACTATCACCAACTAAAATCATATCCAAATCAGTTTCGTCTAGTAATTGCGCTGTCTGAAAATCATAGCAAGTCAACATCTGCAATTTTTTCCTAGCACTCTTTATCTTATCATTCATCTTGTATTGACGAATAATCTTGGTGGTTATTTTTTGTTTCTGTTTTTTTTTATCACTCATAAAAATAGAGTCCTATCTATACTGTTTTACTATTCTAATCTCTTGTTAACAGTTAACTGTTAACTCAATATTTAAAAAAAGGCCAGTATTCAAATTGACATTAACCGGGACGCATCTTTATACTATTTATATAGGAAGAGTTTTTTAACATTTCCATGGAGGGAAATAAATTGCTAGAAACAATCAAACTCGTATTCACTCATTTTAACGATGAGACGATTATAGTGTTAAATCTAGCACTATTCTTTGTCTTGTCACTAATCATCGCATATTGGCTATACAACAGAAAAAAGTTTCATCAACTTTCTCATCAAATTCCTGCTAATGTTGTCAAAAATTATCTCGATTCCATAATACAAAACTCTACTGCTCTCAAATCATCACTCTTTAGAGGGGGCGGATTGGATTTAGGGCCTGGAATTCCCTCTGTAGTTCCAGTATCAGGACTTGAAGGAAAGGGTGTTGCCTCTGGTGTATCTCAAGAGATGCTACATCAAAAGAATGCAGAAATTGCTTCGCTAAATACAAGCTTAGCAGAAAAGATGAATATCATTCGAGAGCTTGAGGGAAGGTTAAGCAACTTTAAAGGCGATGGATCGGCCCAAGATGGTGAAATAAAAAAATTAAAAGCAAAAATTAGCGAATTAGAAGCGGAGATTGCTCGTCTACAAAGTGAATTAAAAGATGCAAAAGCTGCTGCGGCCAGTGGTAGTGGCGACTCCAATGCACTGGTTGATGAATTAACTAAAGAGAGAGATGAATTAAAGAGTCGTCTACAAGAGTATGAGATTATCGAAGATGACCTTGCAAACTTAAAAAAATTACAACAAGAAAATGAAGAATTAAAAAAACAATTGGCGGAGAAGGGAGGCGAAGCGCCTAAGCAAAGTGCACCTCCACCACCTCCTCCTCCGCCACCTCCTCCTAAGGCTGCTGCCCCAGCTGCTGCACCAGCAGCGGCCGCGGCAGCTCCTGAAATTGCAGCAGCACCGGCCGCACCAGGAGAAGAAAAATCCGCAGAAGATCTACTTAGTGAATTTGAAAAAATGTTGGGTTAATTATTATATGATAAAAAAGATTTCAATCAATACATCATCAAATATATCATCAGTATCTACTCTTATAATCGTAACTCTATTAAGCTTTTCTATAAGCTCTATAAGCTCTTCTCTAGCAAATGTAAGTAAATCTAAAGAGGGAATCAAAAAAGTCACTTCGAAAGTAAATTATGAAAGTTATAATGATAATGATAAAGAAAAAGATAAAGAAAAATTTCATCTCACACTTTCGAAAGAACAATTTTTATTACTAAAAGATTTCGAGAAAGATACCTCTCAAAAGTCATATTTAAATAAACTAAACACAAAAGCACTTAAGATGGGAAAAGATGCTGTGCCTGTGCTTACAGAGGTAATGAAGGGAAGTAAATATCCAGATAACAGTCGCTGGATGGCCACTTTTTTACTAGGAAAAATAATGGGCCAAAAATCTTCTAATTTTATCTCTAAATTTTTAAAACATCCTCATTGGGTTTTGCGAATGTCTGCACTTAAAACTCTCTTAGCACTAAAGGATACTCGCTTTGCTGACAATTTTGCCGAACGTTTAAAAGATGAATCTCTACTGGTACGATTGCAAGCACTGGAAAATATCAGATATCTATCTATCAATGAAAAAGCGGCCAATGTATGGGAGATGCTCTATCACAAACAAAATTATCGCGCTATCAATGGTAAATTAAAACGTACACCAATAATAAAAGACGTGATCAAAACTATTGGTGAACTTAAATATGAAAAAGCAAAACTCCCTCTGATCTCTATGCTCAAAAAAAGTACTTACGATGATGTCTTTGATGATATTGATTATTCTCTCTCTAAGATAACAGGCAAATCCTCTCCTACAGGAAGTAAAGAGATCAAAAAAATTTATTGGCAAAAATTAGCACTAGAAGAAGAATCAACTTAAAATTTCTTTAACTCCTCTTTCTCTTTCATCTTTTCAATAGATCTTAATTTTCTATCAATTGCAATTCTTCTATTCACTCTATAAAGAATAGTTTTTTCTAAAATATTATCACTGGGAATCTCTTTCCATCCTTGCAAAAAATCCTGCTCAACAAATTGTTTCTTATATACACTAACTTTTGCTACCTCTTTCGTACCTTTAAAACCCTTGACCACATTTATTGTTATTTTAAATTTGGCAGCCTTAACCGCATCGCTAGAACCAAATGAATCGGAAAAATTCATCTCAGTAGTATTATCCACCCACTTCGTTTTTATAACTCCTGCCTCTTGATTTTGGTGCTCAAGATCATAGTGTTTCATATTAATAACATCAATTATCGCCTGCCACGTTAGATTATAATCCGCATTTATAACTTCGGTGGGCATTTCAAAATCATCTGTGATATATTTGTACATATCATATGAGGTACATCCACTCATTGTAATTGCAAATATAGATATAAATGAACTTACAGCTGCACTCACATTTAAAAAAAATTGTTTACTTGTAATTGGATGTAATTTAAATATTTTACTTAGTTTGCTTATCATAAGAAAATGATACCAAGAGTTTTGAAATTTTAATAAAAGAAAATAATGAAATACTTACAAACAGTCGAACAAGCACTACGTTCAGAAGCAAATGCTATTTTAGAGGCTATTCCCAAAATCGATCCACTTAACTTAAACAAGATGGTCAACATCTTTGATATTCTCTTAAGTACCGGAGGAAATTTGATCTTTTGTGGAGTAGGTAAGTCTGGATTAATTGCTAAAAAACTAGCATCTACTTTTTCTTCACTTGCTCTTCCCTCCTTTTTCTTACATCCAACCGAAGCATTACATGGTGATTTAGGCAAAGTAAGTAAAAGCGATGCACTTATCATAATAAGCAAATCTGGCGAAAGTGATGAGATAAAAAAATTATTACCCTTTATTCCGATACCTAAAAGTATGACTGTTGCCCTTCTTGGAAATATCAATTCTTCTCTCTCTCAATGTGCAGATATCGTATTCGATTGCTCCGTTAAAAAAGAGGCATGTATAAACAATCAAGCACCCACCACTAGCAGTACTTTAGCACTAGCAATAGGTGATTCTTTGGCCGTGCTATTTGAAAGTATCGTTGGATTATCAAAGGAAAAATTTGCCATCAATCATCCTGGCGGACTTCTTGGAAAGAGTTTGCGTCTCCTAGTACGAGATTTAATGATTCCAAAAGAAGAGACACCAATTTTAAACGAGAATGCAAAACTAAGAGATGCTATTGTTTTAATGACTGAAATTCCTCTAGGTATTTGCGCCATAGTTGACTTAATTAATAATCCCAATAAACTTTTAGGTATTATCGTCGATGGCGATATTAGACGACTATTATCTAACCCCTCTCTAGATAATAATACTAATTCTAGTGCTAATTCTTTTATTCTAAATATGGACCTCTCCTCTATCATGAATCGAAATCCAATCTCGATAGATCCTGACCAATTGGCCTATCAGGCACTGGAGCTAATGGAAAATAGAAAAAGACAAATAACAGTTCTTCCAGTAATTAAAAACGATGGTGAATTTCTTGGAGTAATTAGATTACATAGCCTTCTTAAAGAGGGTTTTTTTCTTAAAAAATAGTGATCTAATAATTGATCTAAATGGAACGAGTGATAAGATCACCAACAAAGCAAACACCATAAACAAAGCACCCTTTCCATATTTTTGATAAAATGTTGGTTTACGATCAGAGGTAATCAACTTTAAATCCAAAAATTTTGTCTCTCCTGTTGCAATTCTTGGACTCTCACTTCCATCTGGATAAATCACCAAACTAATTCCTGTATTGGTAGATCTCACAATTGGTAAATCAAATTCTAAAGCTCGCCACTTACCTAAGAAAAGATGCTGATGTGGTTCCATAGTATCGCCATACCAAGAATCATTGGTAAGATTGATTAAAAAGTGTGGTTCATGTAGTTTATTCTTTTTGTGATTATCATTTGCACTTGCATTTGTACTTGCACTCTTATTTAATAGATCACTAATAAAATTTGAAAATAATAATTCGTAACAAATTGCTGTAGTAAAGTAAGTATCATTTCTTGTTTTGAAAAGAACTGGCCTTTCTCCTCTAGCAAAAAAAGAAATATTAGGAACGTACCTACTTATGAAACGATTAAGTGAACTCCAAAAGGGAAGAGTTTCACCAAAAGGAATTAACATATTCTTATGATAAACATCATACAGCCCACTCTTTTCTGTAAGTAAAAAAGCACTGTTGTAGGTCCTCTCAAAGTAATTGAAAAAATCCTCCTCTGATGCTAGCAACTCTTTATCTCTATCTGTATATCCTCCAAAAAATATTTGTGCTCCAGTAGTCTTCATAATGTTTGTAAATATAGCAGGAACTTGATTTGCATCCTTCATTTTCAAAACATTTAATTTAAATGGATAAGCAGTCTCGGGCCAAATTATCAAATCCAAAACAGATCTTTTGCTATTATCTTTGGCCACAAATGGAACTGTTATTAACTCCTCAGCTCTCTTGATATTAGATGCATCCGTGCTTAACTTAGTATATCTACTCAAGATCTCCTGCAAAGAATCTACTGCCCCTCTTTCAGAGGAGATTTTCAAAAAATTTCCCACATTAGGTTGAACAATTCTAATGTTGTTAACTTTATCTTCAAAGTGAAAAGTATTTTTCAAGGGACAAAGAATATTTATCAGCAAAAAAATTGCATAAAAGATGAGAGAAGGAAATTCTAACTCCTTATCTTTTATCAAGCGATAGATAAACATTGCCAACAAAAATCCCATGAACGAATACACCTCTGCTCCTGCCACTGGGGCCAATCCTAAGTAGGGCGCTAATTGAAGATAGGGATGTCCTATAAAAGCAGGAAACTGGTTGGGAACCGAGTATTCACATATAGTAAAGACAAAGGCCCAAATCAAATTGCAGACACTGCGATTAATTTTAAAATTTAAGGTAAATGTTTGCTTTAAATTTCGCCAAATAATTAAGATTATCCAAAATAACCAGTATTGGGGCATAACTATCAATGAGAAAAAAGTGCTAAGCAAATAATTTAAAGGAAAGGGAATATCACCAAACTCAGTAAAGGTGAATGCCAACCAATAGAAACCTAAAAAATTAATCACTACTAAAAAAATAAGTATCGATAAAAATTCTTTTATCAATATACTTTTTTTCTCTCTATCATTTAGGAGAGAAGAGTAATTAAAATCAAAATTTAAAAGCAGCACTGCAATCCCTATAGAGGGAAAGAAAAATGATTTAAATGGTAAATGAGTTGGAAAACCAAAGGAGTAAAGCACTCCCGCCAATATAGGTAAGAGAAATACAAAAAATCTACTCTCTAAGAAATTATGAATCACTATGAATAATCCTAAAATGCTAAAATATTACAACATTAATTAATTTATGATTTGTAGTTTAGTTAAATTTAAATTTAAATTTAAATTTATCGTTACCGTTTGTCTATCAACAAAGGACTAATGAATCTAATGAATTATAGATATAGGAATGATATAGATATAAGTGTTATGAATTCCAATTATGCTTTGCCCTGATCGAATCCATAAATAGTTTTAACTCTCGAAGTCTTGTCTGTGCTAAAATCAATTTTGCGTAATCTTTTTCATTTTCTTTTTCATTTTCTTTTTCCTGCTCTACCTCTATCGCAATCTCACTTTTCTCACCATCTTTCAAATTCAATTCAGGTGGCATCATTTGTTCAAGTGTTTCAGTATCATCATATTGGCAAATCTTAGTTGAATCGCTATTCCTATCCAGAATATAACTCATAAAGATCTCTCTATCGGCCATCAAGGTAGCTAATCTCTCTTTGCTAACATCTACGCTAAGCTTCTCTTCAGTAATTAGAATCTTCAAACATAATACAACTTCTATATCCTTTTCTTCATAGTACTTTTGTCCTGAAGAGGATAGGATCGGTGTTATTTCGTTAAATTGTGATTCCAAAAACTTTAAAAAAACAAAATCAATATCAGCAATTGCACAAATCTCTTCTGCTTTAAAATAGGATTTTTTTGGCAAATCTAATTGCATCTCCACTTTAATCTCTCCCTTATTTAAATTTTCTCTCTTTGATTATTTATTAAATTAAAAGATAAACTAAAATAACTTATTCATATCTATGATTCATAACGAGAATCATCATCGTCATAATCATCGTCGTCAATATTAGATCGAAAAGAGGTCAATGCTCTTGATTCCCCTTCTACCGCAGGAGTATTTGTATTCTCATTACCCTCATCATCTATTCGATGACCAAACTTTGATGTGATATCATCCTTCAAAACATTCGATGGCCTAAAAGTTAAAACTCTACGAGCAGCAATCTCTAACGTTCCACCTGTTTGAGGATTTCTACCTGTTCGTGTACTTTTATCCCTAATGATAAAATTACCAAAGCCAGAAATTTTAATCTTTTCACCTCTGGCCAGAGTCTCTTTTATTATTTTAAACAATTGGTCCACTAAATTTTGGGCCTCCTTCCTTGATAGCCCTGCCTCTTTGTACAATCGGTTTGCAATATCCGATTTAGTCAAAGTCATACTCGTTCCCCCATTATATCTGTATCTTTCAAATATCTTACATATATGTATAGGGTAACAAATCTCTGTATTTATTTCTAGTGATGATCAAAGATAAATTAGATAAATTAGATGAATTAGATGAAAATTAGATGAATTATATTATAAACTTAACTTGTATGTTTTTGTCAGGATAAACTACGTAAGATGCTTTCGAAACCTTTAAAGTCCTTTACAGCAATATCTGCCAACATCTTTCTATTGAGTAGAACATTTTTATCCTTCAACATTTTAATAAATTTAGAATAACTTGTTCCAAGCATTCTGGTAGCAGCACCAACGCGAACTATCCACAATCTGCGCATATTTCTTTTTAGTAACTTTCTTCCTATATATGAATTATGAAGTGCTCTTCTAACTGTGATCCATGCGTGCTTAAATTTTCTTCTTCTATCGAAGTGAAAACCTTTGGCCAATTTTAAGATTCTGTTTCTTCTTCTGCGGGCCTTGAATCCTCTTCTTGCTCTTGTCATATTATTAATCTCCTAAATATCAATTTATGTATCTTGCTTTTATCTATGTAACTTAGTTGTAACTTAGTTTAGTTTGTACCGTATGGTATCCCTCTCATCATTCTTCCTAAATCTGCATGATCAACATAATCTGGATTTCCCATTTTTCTTTTTCGCCCTGGAGACTTTTTAGTTAGAATGTGACGTAAACCACACTTTTTAAATTTTAGTTTTCCAGTAGCAGTAAGTTTAAATCGCTTTAACATTGCCTTTTTTGTTTTTACTTTTGGCATAATGAACAACCCCTATAATATAAATTTATTTTTCTCTTATCTTTACCTTAGTCTTTACCTTTATCTTTCATTCTGAAGAGATACATCTATCATGATCCATGTTATTTGGAAAATAATTATATCACTTTTTTTTCTGAGGCATTACAATGGCCATGATTCTAGTTCCTAGAAAGTATGGATTACTCTCAACAAATGCACCTCCCTCTATTAGAGTTTCGATGATCTTATTGAACTTTTCCATTCCAGCATCCTTATATGCAATCTCTCTACCTTTGAATTGCATAACTAGTCGAACCTTATCACCATCCTTAATAAATCCCTCTATCCTTTTAATCTTCACGTCCAGATCATGCTTTTCTATATTCGGCCTAAATTGTATTTCTTTAATCTGAACTACAACCTGTTTCTTTTTTGCTTCATTAGCCTTCTTCTGAACTTCATACTTAAATTTACCATAATCAATCAGCTTAACTACTGGTGGAACAGCACTTGGTGAGACTTCCACCAAATCTAATTCCTTTTCCAATGCCATACTATAAGCTTCAGAAGTTTTCATAATCCCATATTGAGTGCCATCATCTCCAATGAGTCTTATCTCTTGCGCTGTAATCTCTTTATTGACTCTTGGACCACTATCGTGCTTTCTTTTTTCGCTAATAACATACCTCCAGTTTAAATATAAAAAAAACAATAAAAACAATAAAATTAAAAATCTTAAAACAATACAACTAATGATAGTATATTAAATTAAATAAAATGCAAATTTTAAAATTTTAATGAGTAGAACCCTAGGTGAAGAGATCCCCGCTTCTTAAATTTAAGATTAGCGTATCCGTTAATTCTTTTGCATACTTCGCCAAAATATCCTCTACTCTCTTCTGATTTGGCACATAAAAGTTATTATCCTCATTAATTATCAAACGAATACTAGAAAAATAAGATAACGCATTTTTGATAGTTGGAATGGTATAACTCTCAGAGTATTTTATTATTCGTCCATGAGTACGCTCTAATTCAAAGATCTCGCGGGCCGCTTTTAGAAAACGATCCCTGCTAAAATAATCTCGATTCAAATATCGAAGCGTCATTGCAGCGATATAGTATCCCTCATAAATATATCTGAAGGCATTTGCAAAAGGTGCGACCTTAACTGCAACCTGATATATCTCTTGAGAGGTAAAATCAAAGCAATCATCCAACTCCTTTATCTTCTTTCCTGTAGCATTCTCTATAACTTCTACTGATAAAACTAAAAGATCCTTGGGCGCTGGCAAATAAAATTCATGAGAGAGCAAATTCATCTGTTGAACTAAAAATTCCTTCAATTCATTGGCAGTTTTAATAGTGCCATTGAAAATATAAATCCACGCAGCATTAATAAAAAATGGAACGATAAAATGATGAAGGATTGCATTTTTAGCATAAAGCAAATCTATTCTTGATTCATCGGGAACTACATAGAAGACTTGATCTAGTTTTGGATTGTTGATTATTTTTATCTTGTTATCATCTAATAAAAAATCCAATGCCTCTCTAAGCGAACGTCTTGCAAATTTGCTATCTAAACTTGGAGAGAGTGGAATACGAAAGCGCTCACAAAAACTTAAAAAACTTGTAGCGCGATCAAAGAGACCTTCGAATGTCATTGGACCAGTTGGGCCATTAAGTAAAATTACCGCTAAAAGTGATGATGGAGTAATCTTCATTCCTCGACCAACCATTCGGTAACACTTATGAGCTAACTGCTGCGTCTTTTGTTTCAAATCAAGTTTTTGTTCATCTATTTTAGGAGATAAAATAGGATCATTTAAACGTAAATGAACTGTTCCAAAACGTTTGGTTACAAATTTGTATAATTTAAATAATTGACCAAAGCTCTCCTTTTGCTTCTTCTCACCACACATCTCTCTGATCAAGCTCTTATGCTCTGGAACCACCTCATGAACAATTGATACCGGAATAAAGTATAGAGGTCTCTCTTTGAAATTTGCAAATAGTTTTGGATCTAACTCATTTTGATTGCTTACTATAGAATCATGCGCCTCTAAAAGCATTTGAAAGAGTCCATACTTTGGAGATTGTAATTTACCAGTTCTAGATCTTCCTCCCTCGTAAAAAAATTCAATCGAATGTCCCTCTGTAAAAAGATAGAATAAGTATGCCTCCAAAGTAATTTTGTATAAGATATTGTTATTAAAACTTCTACGAATAAAAAAGCATCCTGACTTTCTAAATAGTGCTCCTATTGGAAAAACATTTAAATTAATTCCACCTGCAATAAGAGGAATAAATCCAAAATTTTTAAATAGAATGTAGCTTAGAACAAGATAATCTGCATGAGATTGATGATTGGGTACAAAGACAACATTATTTTCTTTAACAAATTCACCTAAATTAGTTAGTGATGGTGGTACCTCAAAATCAATATCTTTGTATAATTTTACAATGGTGTGCTCAAGAAGCACTTTAAATTTTTCTATGGTGGCCAAATTGTAGTTAGCAGCAATCTCATTAATATATTCGATTGCCTTTGCTTTTTCATCAGGTTTATTTTTTATCCTCTGGGCCAGCTTCCAGTAGGAAAAAATCTTATTTTGCATTATCAATTGCATATTCACCACTTACTCCCTTGACCATTACTAATTCTATTAGTAACTAATAGAACTAATAATTAATAGACTTAGTAAACGATAACGATATAGTACCAACAACAGAATATGTTAATATTTTTTTTCGCTTTTACTAGTGGCAATACGGCAAATCTAATATTAATATGACTGTAATTTAATGAAAACCTAACAAATCTAGAAGATCTAGTAAATCTAGCAAGAGTATTGTGTAATTGTAATGATAAAAGGGCTTAAACTTTTAAATTTGAGTGTTCATGTTCCACTGAGCATGGAACTGCGAGAAGAAAAAGAAATTGAAGAAATTGAAGCAATTTATACTCATGACTTTTTCTACTTAAAAACCTGTCAGCGCAAACTTCTTTTGACTCTTAATAATTTCCCTGATGATTTAGTTAACTCTATCGAAGGCCCTTCATCTCTTTTTTTACAAGATGAAGAAGCATACTCATTTGCTCTTGGGGTTTTAGTCGGTCTCAAGAGCTACTTGCTAACAGAAAATGAAATCGTTCAACAATTTAAAGAGAGTCTTACACGCTATCTCAAATCCAAGAGAAGAGATCCGAAATTGATTAAGATTCTTGAAAAATTACTTCACGATAATAAAGCTATTCGTAGCAAATATTTTGTTGGTGTGCCCACCCAAAGTTACGCTAAAATGACCAAAGATTTGATTGTAAAACATCTTAACGATCATAATAATAGTAGCAATATTTTAATTATTGGTCTTGGAAATTTAGCAAGAGATCTAATAAAAGAATTATCGGCAAATGAAGAAACAAAAGAAACAAAAATCACTCTCGCTGCTCGTGACGCCTCAAAGGTAAATGAATTTTGTAATCATCATCATAATAATAGTGGTAATCAGATCAGTTCCATTCCTTGGAACAGTTTTGATAAATATCATAAATTTGAAATTATCGTCTGTTGCATTGGAATCAATGCTGTATTACTAGATGAAGATTTTTTTACTCTCTGGAATACAAAGTCTCATAATAAAAAACTCTTTATTGATTTAGGTTGGCCATCTTCAATTCACACACCATTAAAATGTGCTGATGGAGTTTACCGTCTAGAAAATGTTATCTTTGAGAATAGTACTTTTGGTCCACAACATAAGTTAAAAATATTAAATGCTCAAAAAGCAATTAGCGAAATTGCTCAAAAACGCATGAAATTTATTCCTCCTCTCAATCCACACAATCCACACAATCAGATTAAACTTAAAATAGATGAGTATGAACAACAATCTAATCACATATAAAATTGGTAGTCGTGACAGTTTACTCGCATTAACCCAAACTACACAAGTAAAGAGGGATTTAGAACGAATCACCAATAATAATATTAATAATATTAAATTTGAAATTGTTAGTTTAAAAACTAGCGGTGATCAAAACACCTCAGTTCCTTTGTGGCAATTAAAGGGATCAAACTTTTTTACGAAAGAACTTGATCAAGCACTTATCGATAAACGAGTTGATCTAGTCATTCATTCATTTAAAGATATCGGAGGTGCTAGACCAGCAGAAATTATGTTGGCAGCAGTTCCTCAGCGCACATTTGCTCACGATATCCTGCTAATAAAAAATAGTACTGTAAAAAAACTCTTTTCAGGTGAAAAAAAAGAGTTAGTAATTGGCACTAGTTCTCCTCGCAGAAGTTATCTCTTGAAAAAATCTCTTGCACCTATATTTAAATCTATCAACAAAGATATTATTTTGAAACAACGAGATTTAAGAGGTAACGTTAATACTCGCTTGAAAAAATTATATGAAGGTGAAAGTGAATATGAGTATGATGCAATTATCTTAGCACTGGCGGGATTGGAACGACTATTTTCTGGTGATTGTAATACTAATGATACTCTTCAAGAATATATTGATAGATTAAACTTTCTTGTCCTTCCACCATCAATATTTCCCTGGGCCTCTGCTCAAGGTGCTTTGGCCATTGAATGTAGAGCGGAGGAAGAAAAGAACAACTCTCCTCTCTTTCAACTTTTACAACAAATTGATCATTATCAGAGTAGAAAAATTGCTTTGGCAGAAAAAAATATCTTTAATAGTTATGGGGGCGGTTGCCATCAAGCAATCGGAGTAAGCATTATTGAATTTGATGATGTTGATGATAAACATAACCATCAGATTCAAATTTGCTTGGGAGAAAAGGATGGAGAGGATATATCCAAAACAGAGATTAGAGAGATTAGAGAGATTACAGAGGAAAAGAAGATAAAAAACATTTTCATAGGTCTTCCTAAACACAAACAAAGTGATCCACAATTTTTATCTGATGAATTAATAGAAAAGGTACTTATTGATATTAATGATAATGATAATAATAATACAAAATTTAGTAATGCTCACCTCTTTGTGACCTCTGACTACACTATTCATACATTAAAAAAAGATAACAACGACCAATCGCTCCTCATTTGGTGTGCTGGCACCAAAACAATGAATAAACTTTTACAAAAGGGGTTTTGGGTTAATGGTGTTGGCGATTATCTTGGCAGTAAAGAGATTTTGAATTTTAAAAAATCTGCTTTTTTAGATAAACTCTCTGGAGTAGCAGAGAAGAAATGGTATGTGTTGACTAGAGAAGATGCTAAAGAAGATTTGCAGATTGGAGAACATGTTCCTTGTTATAGATACAAAATAAATGATGTCTCTGAAGAATTTATAAGTAAACTTAAAAATACTTCCACTTTCTATTGGACAAGTTCTAAGCAATTTGAAATCTATTGTCAGCACTTTCCATTTATTATTAATGATAATCATATTCATGCCACTGGTGTTGGAAAAACCTACCAGCAATTGAATTTAAAAAAAATTAACGTTATCCCCTTTACTAGTATAGAGGAATTCAAACAATGGACAAAAAAACAAATCAACTAACTTCTCCGCTTACACTACGTCGGGGAAGAAGAAATAAAAAAATTAGAGATCTATTATCTACGACATTTATACCGACATCATCTCTCATTCAGCCATACTTTATCTATCAAGGATTAAAAAATTCTGAGGAGCTAGGATCAATTGCTGGCCAAAAAAAACATACGCTGCATTCGGTGATTAAGGAGATTGAATACGCTTTAACAAAAAAAGTTTCCTCATTTCTTCTCTTCATCGTACCAGAACAAAGTAAAAAAATTGCTTCATCTAATATAAGCGATTTTCACTTTGATTTTGATGCTGAAACAATTCGACAGATAAAAAATACTTTTAAAGATGATATCGTTTTATTTACTGATCTTTGTTTGTGCTCTAACACTGCAGACGGACACTGTCAGGTAGCAAATGATAATGATTTAACTGTGAAAATACTTAGCAAAAAAGCTTTAATCTATGCAAGTGCAGGAGCAGATGTAATATCTCCCTCTGATATGATGGATGGTAGAATTAAATCCATTCGTAATAATTTGGATCTTAATGGATATAATGACAGATCTATTATGAGCTATAGTTCAAAATTTAGCTCTAATTTTTATGGGCCATTCAGGGCCGCTGCTGAATCGACACCTAGTCATGGTGATCGTAAAAGCTATCAACTTGATCCAAGAAATGTTGGTGATGCTGTTAGATCTTCTCTTAGAGATATTGAGGAAGGCGCAGATATTTTAATGGTCAAACCAGCAACACTATACTTAGACATTATTTACAGAATAAAAAACCATCAAGTAAGTAAAGATTTTCCTTTGGCCGCATACCAAGTTAGCGGTGAATATCAATCACTTCATTTGATGGCCAAAGAGAACTTATTAAATTTTGATGATGCCTACTTAGAGAGTTTATATAGTATTCGCCGTGCTGGCGCAGATTTAATTATAACTTATGGAGCAACCAACGGAGCAACCAATGTCTGATAATAATAATCGTAATATTTCATCGGAACTATTTGCTGAATCAACTAAAATTGTTCCTGGAGGAGTACACTCTCCTGTCAGAGGATTTAAGGGATTAAATACCACACCCATATTTATTAAGAGGGCCGCTGGTGCATATGTGTATGATGTCGATGATAATTCCTATGTGGATTTTTGTATGAGTTTTGGCCCGCTAATTCTTGGCCATAAAGATCCAGATGTAGAGCAGGAGTTGCATGTGGCGCTCGAGCGTGGATGGACCTACGGAGCGGCCGAAGAGTACTCTCTAAAATTAGCAAAATATATTATTGATCGAATTCCTTTTATTGAACAAATACGCTTTATGAATTCTGGAACAGAAGCGGTAATGACCGCCATAAGACTGGCCAGAGCATACTCTAGAAAAAATAAGATAATTAAATTTAGTGGTTGTTATCATGGACATACTGATTCCATGTTAATCAAGGCAGGATCGGGAGTAACTCAAATAGCAGATGCTTCTTCTAAAGGTATTCCTCATGGAGTAGTGGCCGATACTATTGTATTACCGCTCGGAAATTGCGACCTCGTAGAAAAAACTTTTGAACGCTTTAAAGATGATATCGCTGCTATAATTATTGAACCACTACCGGCCAATAATGGACTCTTAATTCAAGATACAAACTTTTTACGATTCTTACGAGATATCACTAAGGCACACGATGCACTTTTAATTTTCGATGAGGTGATCTCGGGATTTCGAGTCTGTTTTGGAGGCATGAGTGAACTCTTAAAAATCACTCCTGATATTGTTACCTATGGAAAAGTTATTGGTGGTGGACTTCCAGTGGGGGCAGTCGCCGGTCCGGCCAAGATTATGCAAATGTTGGCACCCGTAGGTGATGTCTATCAAGCAGGAACTTTAAGTGCTAATCCGCTTGCCATGGTTGCCGGTCTTACCACTCTAAAAAAACTTAATCAAAATTTTTATGAAAAGCTAAATAGCTATACAAATGAAATAAGAGATACCTTTAATAATTTTTTAAATCATAGTAGCGCTTGCGCCGCCATCGACTGCAAATTAGAGATGATCTCCTATCAATCACTCTTTTGGATTACCTCGGCGGAACAAACGTCGGCCAATATTAGCAGATCATTTGCAAAGTTATTTGATATTTTAATTGCAAAGGGAATCTATCTGGCCCCAAACGCCTATGAAGTTGGATTTGTAAGTATCGCTCACGATAAGAATGTAATTATTAAGTTAAACAATTTATTAAATGATTAAGTAAACTTTTATTTTAAAGCAGGCCCTATATCGCCCAGCTCAGCTTTAATCTCTTTTTTCTCTTCACACAATCTAACAAATATAGATCAATTAATTTTTGATATGGTATCTTTGCTTCTTCTGCAATCTTTTTGAAGTAATCAATAACTTCTGGACTAAGATTAATACCAACTGACTTTTTTATAGACTTATAAGGATTTTTTACCTCTTTCATTTTCTTAAGATCATATTCTTTCTTCATAAACATTACGCTCCTTCTTTGTTGCCATTCTTGCAGAGATAATTCTAATAACTTGTTCATTCTTTCGATAACAGTGGACTACAAGTAACAATCTAGAGGAAGAACTATACCCAATGGCAATGAATCTTTCTTCCGAATTGGAATTGTCTAAATCACAAAATACTCGCAAATAGTCATCAGAAAAAACTGTTTGAGCTTCTTCAAACCACACACAATGTTTCTGTCTGTTAATCTTATTTTTTTCTTCATTCCATTCAAATTTAAGCATATTCTATGTCCAAACTATATACCTTGTATCTAGATAATATATAGATAATGTCTATATGTCAAACTACAGCGCTCTAAATAAAATACTTTAGTATTTTTGCTTCCTTCTTCTTCATTTCTTCTTCATTTCTTCTTCACTATTTACTAAATGATTAAATGATTAAATAATTAAATAATAAGGGGGGTTGCTATGTCTCAATTATATCAATTATCTCAATTAATCGTCATCAAGTTTGGTGGAACCAGTGTCTCCACTCTAAAACGCTGGCAAAATATTTATGATATTGTAAAAAAACATCTCTCCAATGGATTTTGTCCAATAATTGTATGTTCGGCCATGCAAGGAGTTTCAAATTCTTTAGAGAATTGCTTGCGACGAGCGCCCAATGAAAATTTGCATGATGAAGTGGCGAAGCTAAAAGAACAACATGATCATTTAGCAAGAGAGCTTGGGGTTTTTCCTAACTCTGCTGTAGATGAATATTTTCGGGAATTACAACAAATTCTAACGGGAATTTTTTTACTTAAGGAGGTCACTCCTCGTATTCATGCAAAGGTAATGGCATATGGTGAGCTGTGCTCCACTCAGTTAGGTGCCCTCTTCCTACAAAATGAGGGAATCAATTTAAAATGGTTGGATGCTCGTAAATATTTAAAATCTACCGTAACGACATCCACAACAAGTTATTTAAAAGCACAAGTAGATTACAAATTTGATAAAGAGATGCTACATCAGTTTCAAAAAGATCAAAAAGCTCAAGCATTTTTAACTCAAGGATTTATTGCTAGCAATGAAAATGATGAGACAGTACTACTTGGTCGAGGAGGGTCTGATACTTCTGCAGCTTACTTCGCGGCCAAATTAAAAGCAAAACGTTTAGAGATTTGGACTGATGTTCCTGGAATGTTTACCGCCAATCCACAAATCATTTCTCATGCACGTATCTTAAAACGCTTAAGCTACTCAGAGGCGCAAGAGATGGCATCCTCAGGAGCAAAGGTATTACATCCAAGATCACTTCTACCTGTGGCCCAATATAATATTCCACTACACATCTGCTGGACTGACCATCCTGAAATGTCTGGAACAATAATTAGTGATCGTGAACAATTTGCAAAATCAAGCATAGAAGCGGGGGACGCCGGAGGTGGAGGCGGAGGAGTAAAAAGTATCTCTACTAAAGTTGGCATCACTCTCATTTCTATTGAAAGCTCTCAGATGTGGCAAGAATCAGGATTCTTGGCCGATCTCTTTAATGTATTCAAAAAGCACGCACTCTCCATTGATCTACTCTCTACCTCTGAGATGAACGTGACTGTTTCCTTAGATGCTGAAACCAAAAATTTAAATAAAAATATCTTAAATGATTTAACTCTTGATTTGCAAGCATTCGGAGAAGTAAAAATAATTTCTGGTTGTGGAGTGGTCTCACTGGTAGGAAAAAACATTCGCTCCATCCTACATACACTAGGCCCTATCCTAAAAGCATTTGAAGAACAAGAGGTCTATCTACTCTCCCAAGCGGCCAATAATTTAAATCTCTCCTTTGTTGTAAAAGAAGAGGAGACTAATCGTCTGTTACAACAACTACATCAACATCTCTTTGGTGATTTAGTAGAAGATAAAATTTTAGGGCCATCATGGAATGAATTGCATGCTACTAATATCAAGAGTACAAAGAGTCTGCCCTCTAATACCAACACAGAGAGAGCACCTTGGTGGACGAGCAAACGTCATGAATTACTAAAACTAGCAAATGAAGTTGGATCATCATTTGTCTATCACCAAGCAACTTTAGCAAAGACTGCGACTGAAATACAAAAACTAAAATCTATTGACCAAGTTTTCTACTCTATAAAAGCAAATAGTAATCCCCAAATATTAGAGACATTTTTTAAAAAAGGTTTGGGATTTGAGTGTGTCTCTGTTTATGAACTAAATCACATCTTCAAAACACTCTACTCCATTGATCCCAATAAAGTAATTTTTACTCCCAACTTTGCCTCTCAAGATGATTATCTGTACGCACTTAAAAAGAGAGTCCGAGTTACACTTGATAATATTTATCCTCTAACTAATTGGCCTAAGATGTGGAAGGATAAAGAGATCTTTTTACGTCTAGATCCAGGTGAGGGCCGTGGTCACCATGATCATGTAAAGACCGCCGGTAAAGGATCCAAGTTTGGTATTACTATCGATCAACTTGAAACAATTTTTTCACTCTTGGATAAATATAATATTAAAGTTATCGGGCTGCATGTTCACTCTGGAAGTGGAATTAAAAATCACACTTACTGGAAAGAGATGGCATCCTTTCTACTTGGCATCTGTGATAAATTTCCGGCGGTAAATTTTATTGACTTAGGTGGTGGATTATTTGTTCCCTATCAACCAAGAGAAAAATCAATTGATTTGCAAGCAATGGATAATGCAATTTTAGAGATGAAAAACTTGCGACCAGAAATTGAATTTTGGTTAGAGCCAGGAAGATTTTTAGTGGCCAAATCAGGAGTGATTCTTGCTAAAGTTACTCAAACTAAGAGTAAAAATAATTTAACTTATGTTGGAGTTGATGTGGGAATGAATGCACTGATTAGACCTGCACTCTATGGTTCATACCATCACATTGTAAATCTTAGTCGTTATAATGAAAATAATTCCATAGTTGCCAATGTAGTTGGTCCAATTTGTGAAACAGGCGATGTTATCGGCCACAATCGATCTCTGCCTAACACACGAGAGGGAGATATTTTACTTATTGATACTGTCGGTGCTTATGGGCGCTCTATGAGTTCTAATTATAATTTACGACCAATGCTCAAAGAATTTTTTATTTAATAAATTACTAATTTAATAACTTAGGATGGATTAATGAGAGTGTATCGTTTATTTAATGTATTTTTATTTTTACTTATTACTATTACCACTGCTAGCGCTCACAATTTTATGCCCGATAATGATTTATGGAAAGATGATATCTACTACATAAATCTTAAAGCAGCAGTTGATTCTTCTATGTTTAATAAAATCATGCAAGGAGCGAGAGATTCTTATTCAAATCAAAAATTAACTATAAATGGTGATTGGAGTGATCCAACAGTCAATGCCTCCTGTAATGTAAATTCAGATGGAAATATTTTCATAAATATGTATGGAGGGTTGGCCCGTCGTCCAGAAGTAACTTTAGAGGGATTCACTATAGTTTTATGTCATGAACTTGGTCATGCCTTTGCTGGCAGTCCTTATCTAAATAGTGATACTCATGTTTCAGCAGAAGGACAAGCGGATTATTATAGTACATTAACTTGTTACTCTAAAATTGCTTCCAAAGTAACAGAGCTCTCTAAGATTGTTAATAGTAGTGATTTTATCAAAGCAAAATGTAGTCGATATAACGATAATCAAATCAATTATGCCAACTGTGTAGCAAAATTAGAAGGAGGTCTTTCTATTGGAAGATTGCTTTCTACTTTAGATAATGAAACTGCTCCTCAATATGAAACTCCAGATACTATAGTAGTTTCAGAGACAGAATTAAGTTATCCTGCTACTACTCAATGTAGAATTGATACTTATCTTGCTGGAACTCTCGCAATTTCTCGTCCTGCTTGTTGGTTTAGACAATAAATTTAATATAAAATTTAATATACAAAGATGGATAGAGCTTGAGAAGAGTAGTTTGCACTAAGATTAGATAGCAAATGAGGAACACTATATTCCCAATAGCCAGCAACAGTATTAGTAGAAGCAGAATATCCCGCATAGAAGAATGCTCCCGCTGGATTAACAAAGACAGCAGTTATCGTTGATCCTGTAGCTTCCAACTGATTAGTAGCGGACCATGTTCCATCTACCCATCTGCCTGGAGTTCTAATTTCATTTGCATCAGTACTATAACCACCAATATAAATAACTCCATTAACAACGGCCATTCCATATGCACGTGAATGTTTGCTTGTACTAAGTTGAGAGAGTGCAGTCCTAGTTGCTCCTCTCCAATATACAGCTTCTTCTACGTTAGAAGTGTTGGTACTATATCCTGTCGTATATACTGTTGAACCAGAGATATAAATGGAAGTAGCTTCTGAAGATTTATTTACATCATAACCAGGAAGTACTGTCTTAGTAGCACCTGTCCAAGAGACTGCAGTTTTAGCAGCAGCAGGTAGTTTGGTAACTATACCACGTCGTCTAAAATCCTGTGAATCCCCTTGATATCCGGCCGCATAGACAACGCCCGCGGATGAAACTGTTATTGCATTTACTTCAGCATCAAAACTACTAGAAGCTGTCAATGTTACCCAATCTCTATCCACCCAATATCCAGGAATTCTAATGCTACCACTGTTTGTACTATAACCAGCAGCATAGACAACACCTGCGGTAGTAATATAGATTGAATTTACCTCTGCATCTTTTGATACACTAACAGGATTAAGAGCAATCCATGTTCCATTTATCCAATACCCTGGTACTTTTACTCCACTACTGTTTGTGCTGTAACCAGCAGCATAGACACTGCCTCTATAAACATATACTGATTTAACAGCTGAATCTTTAGTAGCATCAAGTGGAGTTAAGGATGTCCATCCTCCATTTTTCCAATACCCAGGAACTTTAGTACCAATACTGTTGCCACTATAACCTCCAACATAGTAATTGGTAACGTAAGTAGTATCTCCATCGTACAATCCGCCACCGCAACCAACAAACATTGTTAATATAAAAAAGAATGAAAAAAATAAAACTGAAATTTTTCTTAACATATATTTCCCCTATTCCATATTTGTTATTTTAATTTTATTTAAAATCACTTAACTAATTAACTAATTAACTAATTAACAACCTAATCAACCAACTAACTAAAATAAAAATCCAATACCAACGCGAGCAATATGCGTTCTCTTTAAATCCGAATTAACATAATAATATCCCATAAAAATATTATTTACATATTGGAATATCGATGGTCGATTACATGTGAAAATATATGCTAAATCAGCTGTCGCCGTAAAAAAAGTTCCACCATTATTAATCCACCATTGGAAACCACCACCCAATCCTAATGAAAAGTTTGGATTAAAAAATACATTTGCTTTAAGTAAATATTCTGGAGCAAAAAACATATTTTTATTTGCTCTTTTAAGAAGTGATCCACCAAGATCAAGTCCCATGCTAAAACTTTCAGCAAAAATATAATGTGGATTCCAATCTAAAGCTGCAGAATAATATTGTTTATTACTTTGAAATGCAGATTGGTGTGAAAGTTTAAACATTGTCCATTTAAATTTTTGTACATCAGCTGCCAAAAGACTAAAACTAAAAGTTAGTACTAAAAGTGCTAAAAAAACCCTCGTAAATCTCATTTCCCCTCTCCTTTTCTTTCATTTCCTTTCATTGTTAAAAAATTGTGGGCATTACACATACTAGTTAGAAATAAAAACTCAATTCTATTAAATTAGAATGATAGAAAAGAAATAAAAAGAAAAGTTAATTAATTAGATTTTTTCAATATACATCATTTAGATTATTCTAGATTATAAGAAAGTAACTATAGTAGCAATAGTAGTAATAGTAGTAATAGTAGTAATAGTAGAATGTTGATAGATTTAATATACTTTAAACAAATAATCTTCTTAAATCATTTTCAATCTTATTAAAAAATTTTTGATCAATACGTGACTTAAAAATTAGATCAATTTTGTATGGTATATTGCTTTCCTCGAATGCCTCTTGCAAACGAACAATCATTGCTGGATCAATTTTTATTTTATCATCATCGATAAAAATATCTAAGTCAGATGTTGGTCGGTTGGTTCCATTCGCTTATTTTTAACCATTGCATCTTCAAATGATTTGATGACATTTTCTAGAGAGGAAAAATCTAGTTTTGTTGAATCACTGTTGCTGTTGCTGTTGCTGTTGCTGTTGCTGTTGCTGTTGCTGTTGCTGTTGCTGTTATTATTTATCATATAAGTAAGCTACTCTTCTATTAATTCATAATTTTTCTATTGAAAAAAATAAATCTTATTCTGACAAGCAATCCGATTAAATTTTAATTAAATTCTGTGATGACGTAATCTTGTCCACCAAAGAGTGATTCTTCTTTTGAGATATAATCTTTGGCATCAGAAATGTTGTTAAAACTTCCAATACTAACTCTGTACCAAACACCCTTCTCAGGAATACGAACTTCGCTAATTATTGGAGAATAACCTCGAATACGAAAACCATCTGCAAATTTAATCGCATCTGATTCTAATTGATATGAACCTATCTGTATTGTGAACTTGCCTGTACTGCCGGCCGTATTTGCGGCCGCTGATGTATTTGCTAATGTTGTAGAAGCTACACTACTTGGTGATCTGGATGCCACACTAGCAGTGGCCGATTTATTAGCAACATCAACAACATTGCTAGTACTAGCAATATTATTAGCACTCTGCTGAGTACTCTGTTGAGTGCTTAGATCTTGAGGAGTATCATCCATCGAAGTACGATTGATCTTTTCAAATTCCTCTTCTAATTTTTTGTAGGTTTTATCCACGTTTGGTTTTACTCCCTCTCGAGAAGAGACCATCATCTTCTTAGTCACATCATCCATTTTCTCTTCTTCAACAGATTTCAAATCCACTCGCTCTTTATCAACGTGGACCACTCCTCCCTTTTGCAAAGAAAAACTCTTGCCGATCTTAACCCCAAAAGCAAAGCAGGTGACTGCAATCAGGATCATAAAAATAAAAATCAGCGCTAGTTCTTTTTTATCAAAAATAAATACTCTATTTTTCTCATCCATATTATCTATTTTAGTTTTCTATATCATTTGATGCAACAGATTTTAATTAGAATTAGAATAATAAGATGATAAATCACAATATAATTTACTAGTTAATCAGTCGGGAATTATACTTATAAAAAGATTATAAAGATTATATAAAATAGAAATATTAGGGGCGTGGGTCTGCGAAGTTACTGAAATGGAAATCATATGATTTTAAAAAAATGGATCAACACTATTCAATGTATGGATTGTGTAGAAGGTATGAAGATGCTACCTGATAATTGTATTGATCTCGTAGTAACATCTCCACCCTATGATGAAGTAAGAAAATATGATGGTTTTAGTTTTGATTTACATGCTACAGGTAGAGAACTATTTCGACTTGTTAAAAATGGCGGAATTGTGGCCATGGTAATTCAAGATCAAACAAAAAATTTTGCAAAATCCCTAACATCCTTTCGAACAATAGTTGACTGGGTTGACAATGTAGGTTTCAAATTGTTTGAAACCGTTATATATCGTAAGCACGGTACGGAGGGAGCATGGTGGAAAAATAGATTCCGAGTGGATCACGAATACATGCCTATTTTTTTAAAAGGAGAGAGACCTCAATATTTTAATAAGGATCCTTTGAAAATTCCCTCTATACATGGTGGAAAAGTCTTAAGCGGAAGTGGCAATCGAAAAACAGACGGGAACACAACTCCAACCGTAAAGAGACCAATCAATCTTACTAAGTGTAGAGGAACAATATGGGAATATTTAAATGCTGGTGACAAAAATAAATTAAAACAAAAACATCCAGCAGTCTTCCCTGACAAAATTCCTTTCGATTTTATTCAATGCTTTTGCCCCCCCAATGGAATTGTTCTAGATCCCTTTGTAGGTAGTGGCTCAACTGTAGTTATGACAAAAAAATTAAACAGAAACTATATCGGATTTGATATATCTACCAATTACTGTGAAATTGCTGAAGAGAGATTAGGAACGATAACTAAAAACTAATTAAGATTCAAAAATTTAATTCAAAAAAAACAAAACTCTGTAATAACACCACATTAGTTCAACTCAAAATAAATACCTGCATGCATAGATAAATAAGAAATAAGAAATTAAATAACCTTAAAGGATTTTTGGATGAAAAATATGAAACGACATAATGGGCAAACAATAATTGAGTATTTAATTATCTCCGCATTGGTAGGCATATTTTGCCTAGTAACTATGAAAGAGTTAGGCACCGTTTTAGAAAGAAGAGTTGAGGAGATAAAAAAGCAAATAGTTCGGACATTGGATTTAAGAAACTAAGGATCTGGTCAACTATGATTTTACAACTAATTCTCTTACCTATCATGCTTCTATTTTTTTGGTATTTTACCTTATATACAACACTAACATCAAAAAATTATCTCGATGATTTGCCAAAAATTGAAAAAAAATACTTACTAAAGAGTAAATATGACAATAACAACAGCAACAGCAAAAGCAACAGCAATGGAAGTGGTACCATAGTTGGAATAGCTATAATGTCTCTGCTGACATCTATTGCCTCTATCTATTCTCTCACTTTAGAATATGAAAAATTAATTCTCGATAACTCTTTCAAAACAATTCTCTGTCACAAGTATTTAAGAAAAATAAGCACACTCTATATAGATGGAATTTTATCGATAGATAAGAAACAAAAAGAGTTACTCCTTCAATATAATTTTCGATTGGAACAGATTCCTGAAAAATTATTTCAGAGCTTAATTAAACAGCAAGAGAAAATACACACTCATTTCACAAGAGCATTAAATGAAAAAAGATTTTGCAAAGAAAGTCAGGAAAGTAAAGAGAGTAGCGATCATTTATTACAAAATCTCCCATTTAAAAGTTTTAGGAATAAATTTTCTTTGATCGAACTTAACAACCAGGAAAATAATATATGGCAGATTCATACATCTACATTCAAAAAACTAAAAATTTCATACAAGACAACTTTTTATTTCACTACAAACAGAGACTTTAAACCAATAGAGTACAAATATGAGACTACTAAACATTTGTAATCACGGAGATGGAAATATCGAATATATTGCATGGATGTATCTTTTAAATCTTATTGGATTATATATCCTCTATATTGGAATACATTATACAAATATCAAAACATCTTTAATAAAGGATTTTGAGAAAAACGAGGTTTTAATTGGAAAAATCACTCTACAATAAACTATACAATAAATCTAATTTTGAAATTTATTTGAATTATATAAAGAAGAAAAAAATTTTCTTCTTTATATCCATTTCATTTATCATCATTAATTTGCTTTGTTACTACATCTTGATTTACTCTCCTTCAAATTCCGCTGTCACCTCTGTTACCTCTGTTTCATCTGTTTCATCTGTTGCAATAGCAACACCGACAGATCCCTCACTAATAGCTGTACAAGTACCATTGAAAATATTTATTCCATCTTCACAAATTTTAAAACATGAACATGCTCTCTTTTTAAAAACATCCATATTTGATAATAATAATAAATTGATCTCTGCTCTCGCATACATCCATCCAAGTGAAATTGAAAATTCCAATCAACAACAAATAAAACTGACAACTATATTTTTATATAAAAATGAGATTCAAAAAATTCTAACAATTGATAATGAAAAGAATTTTTGGAAGGCACTACCATATATCGAAAATAAACAAACTAAAATTAAACGAGAGGAGATAAATGATCATGAAATCAAATTATAAAATAATAATATTGATAGCAATATTGATAGCAATATTGATAGCAATATTGATAACAGCTCAAGTTCAGGCACGAGATATTATTCTAATTAACTATAATAAAAATCAATTGGCCGCCTCTTCTATAAAAAATGCACTTATAAATTATGATTCTATCCCCGAAAAATTAATATCGATAAAACATGATGCTAATATCCCCTGTTTAAAAAACAGAGATTCTATTTTACAAATATGTGTGGATGATGATGCTATTGCTAACACAGATCTCTTCAATGAAACAATTTCCTTCTTAAATGGAGGCGACGCTTACGCCCAGAAGATGAAAGAATCAAAAGTAAATGTAGTTCACTTTAATAAAAAGATTATTGAAACAAGCTTTTTAGTCTTTAAAGAAGGATTGGATGAATTAGATGAATTAGATGAATTGGATGAATAATGATGAATAACGAATCTTATTTTTCAGCTTTATTATCTTCATGTATTGAAAATTTAGGAGTAGAGCCCTTGTTTCTATCAAGTTTTTTTCTCTTTGCTCCTGATCTCTTAACCTTATTTGCACGTTTTGTCTTCGTCACTCTTGTACGTGATACCATAAAAAAACTCCTCTACATTATATTCATTGTACTTGATTGTTATTTACTTTATCTACCTGGCCTTGCTTTGGTTGTCAAAACAATACTTCTATTTTTTATTTGCATAGGACCGGATTGCAACGCAACACCAATAGAAAACAAGATCCAGAATAATTACTCTACAATAATTCTTTCAATTGGGGAACAGCAAGAAATCATAATTAAAGGATTAGATAAATTTTCCATAGGAAATGGCGATATTATAAAAGCAAAATATCTTCCCAAAAGTAACATGCTCATAATCAAAGGAAAAAAAATTGGATTCACCAATATATCAATAATAACTAATAAACCAATAATAAGTAACAAACCAATCCAACAAATTCCTGTCTTCGTATTACCAAAAAGAGATGAACTTAAAATGATGGAGATCGTCTCCCTCTTAAAACTATTAAAATCACCACTCACTATCAAAGAAGCAGCGGCTACACTAGTTGTTGAAGGAACTATAGATAATTTTAACGATTACTACTTTATACAATCTCTCGAAAAAAAAATTAACAAAAATAGCATTATTCTCAATCTAAAACTTAAAACAAATTTAAGAAATCAAATCATAGGAGAAATCTATTATTTCCTTTTGCAAGAGTATATTCGGGATATAAATTGTTACTCTAGAAATATCAATATCTATTGCACCTACGATCAAAGCACTATCCCCTCTGAAAAATTAATGAAAAATCTCCAAGAAGAATTCTATGTCACCTTCATTCCTTTGGCCACTAAACCCCAATTTCAAAATTACCTGCTAAAAATGCAACTAGTACAGATGGAAAAAATGGATGGTGAGGAGTTCTCACTTGGATTAAATAGACTATCAGGCACACTAAGCGACTTTTTTCACTCTGGAATAGAAAATATAATCTTAAAAAATGAAGTATTGTTGGAAAAGCAAAAAGTGAAGCTTCGCACCTTGGCCGAACCAAAAATCATTGTCAAAACAAATCACAAAGTAGCATTACAAATGGGAAGTGATGTTCCATATGAGATTAAACGAAATTCACATGGTAACACTAGTACTCACACTATCGAATGGCATTTTGTAGGATTAAAGATCAACTTAGAATTAAAAGAACGTTATGATGACTATGAAATCGAATACACCACTGAATTTTCACAATCATCTTCCAATCAAAAAATCGATGGCAGCAAACAATCATCAAAGTTACAAATAAAATTAGGAGATGCTATTCAACTCTTCGAAATAGGAATTACCAGCAACGGCAGCAAAGAGAGCGCTATGCCTTGGGCCAGTAGCATCCCGCTAATCGGAGGACTCTTCACCTCAACTTCTGAACAAAAAATATTTAAAAAAATTTATGGATTAGCAATAATTCAATCTTCCGATTCTAACTCTGTTTCTAACTCTGTTTCTAACTCTGACTCAGCATCGGCAATCACACTAACATCACAAGAAACACCAACACCACAATGAACTTACCATCAATTGAAACAGCACTAGAAATTGCATTAAAGAAGAGTAAAGAGGATTTCAAAAAATTCTTAAACAGAGGAGAAATTCTTACCTATGATCACATAATAAATAACTTTCAATCTCATTATCATGTAAATGATCACTTTAATCCCTCAGTAGAGGAAAAATATAAAAACAATTTAAAAAATTGGTATGATAATATTTGCAATCTAAAGTTTTTATCCTCAGTAATAACAAATCCTCAAATAAGTGAAATAATCTATCATGACCTTCAAAATATAGATATTGATATACATGGAAAGCTCAACCATCTTAAAATTGAAACTGAAACTGAAACTGAAACTGATGCTGAATCTGAAATTAATAATCTCACACAAGATGATGTGGAAATGACGATCACAGTTTTGGCCATAACAAATAAACAAGCATTTAACTACTCTAATCCCTTTTGCAGTTTTAATATGGAAATTGCCTCTCAAAAATTACGAACCACACTCATTCATCACTCCATTACACCTCATCAATACTCAAAACTATTTATAAGAAAAATATCTACTCAGCAATTTAATTTCAAATCCTTTAATCTTGAAGGTGATAAATTAGAACTTGTTCTATCAGCGATTAAAGCAAAAAAAAATATTATCATTGCCGGAGCCACCAATAGTGGAAAAACCTCACTCCTGAATACTCTATTAAAAGAGATCCCTTTAAATGAACATTTGGTTATTCTAGAAGAGACTCACGAATTATCATTATCCTTTTCTCGCGCCAATGTCACACATCTACTCTCCAATGAATTTCATCAAAAAAAAACTCTTACTGAGTATTGCAATTACGCCTTAAGATTGCGACCTGATCGCATAATTGTGGGAGAGGTTAGAGGGCCAGAGATAATTCCATTAATGTTAAATCTAAATACAGGTCACAAGGGAATGATTTCCTCTCTGCACGCCAACTCCGCTCAAGAGGTAATAAAGCGTTTGGCCCTACTCTACGCCCTTTACTCAGAATACAAAGAGATCAATTTTAATTATCTCGAAAAGCTGATAGAACAAAATATTGATATGGTTATATTCATGTGTAATCGAGTTGTAAGCGAAGTGTATGAAGTTGTAAGTTTACCTGTTTAAAAAAAGTCGGGTGGCACCTTACATAATGCTTTTTATTGTTCGCATATAGTCGACTCTATAGACTTTGTTCCTTTTATAAACGTGAGGATACTATAATAGTCTCTTGATTTTTGTGAAAAAATAAAACTTAGCGTAAGTCGCATCTTGCATGAGAAGCACATTTTTTGGTAAGATATGAATATTTTTAAGTCAAGGAGATTAAAGAATGAACAAAACTAAAAATAAATTGAGAGTATTTGTAGATACTTCCGTTTTTGGTGGTTGTTTTGATGATGAATTCAACGAAAAATCAAAAAAGTTTTTTGATCAAGTTAAAAATGGATCTTTTAAGGTAGTCATTTCTGAAACGATAATTAAAGAACTTGAAAAATCACCTAAGGAGGTAAAGGAGTTATTTGCTACAATTCCTCAAAGCTCTTTAGAAATAATTGACATAGACGTGAAAATTGAGGAGTTAAGAGATGCTTATATTGCTAATAAGATTGTTGGAGAAAAATCACTAGGAGATGCTGAACATATTGCCGTGGCAACAATATCGGCAGTGGATTTGATTGTTAGTTGGAATTTCAAACATTATGTGAGGTAAAGAATAATGTTAAGATCCGCATACCTTCCCTCTTAAATACTAATAATAGAAAATTTTCCTTAACATAATTTTAATTGTTCCGATAAACACTCATGGAAAGAAATATTTATACCAAACCAAGAGTGCTGGAAACTACCATTTTGCAAAAAAGGAAAAAACTTCCTTCATTATATTCTGAATATATCACGCATTTGACAGAGGTAAAAGGTCTATCATTGGGATCAATTTATAATCAAAAGGACCCTGTTTTAAAATTTTTATTAAAATATAAAAATCTTTCTTCGCCCTCTAAGATAAAGCATCTTAAAGCAACTGATATCCACAAATATGTCATTAAAACATTTAAATATCATTCTACTACTCAAATGCAAAATATAGTTAGTGCGCTTAGAGGATTCTTCAAATTTTTATTTTTAAGAGGGTATCATAAAAATGATTTATCTATAAGCATTCAGGGTTTTAAAAGATATAGATTAAGTTCAATTCCTAGAGGATTTTCATGGAATACAGTCAAACTTATTATAAATGCTCCTGATAGACGAACCAAAATAGGCAGTAGAGACTATGCAATTCTTTTAATGCTAGCAACTTATGGCATAAGACAAAATCAACTCAGAATATTGCGTTTTGAAAACATTAATTGGGAAGCTCAGAAAATATTTTTTTCTGGAAACAAAAGAGGAAAAGATCTTGTAGTTCCATTAACAAAGGAAGTTGCAAGTGCCTTATTTTTATATTTTAAAAAGCATAAGATGCATAAAACTTTGGCCCAAGGATTTATTTTTTTCCCATATGCAAGCAGTAATAGTAAAGATAGTTTCCAAAGGCCATTAAGTGCATTGTGGTCAATAGTTAATAGGTATATTTCCAAATTAAATATTCAACTACCAATAGGAATGCCCAAAGGGCCACATGCTATCAGGCATGCCTTTGCAACCAAGCAATTATCAGATGGATTGTCTATAAAAGTAGTTTCAGATTTTCTCGGTCACAGAGCCATCTCTTCTACATTCATTTATACGAAAGTAAATTTAAAACAACTTGAACGGTTAACCTGCCCATGGCCAGTACATTTGCATAAAGTTGGACTAAAAAATGAGAAAAAATAAAATATTAACTAATTCCAGTGCATCTTGGAAAAATATTACAAATTATTTATCTTATAGAAAATCATTAGGTCATAAAATTATTAATGACTTTAATTATTTGAGGGACTTTTATAATTTTATTAATGCTAATAAATTGCCCAAGATAATTGACCATAACTCAGTTACTTCTTATTTTAAATCAAAAGAATATCTAAAACCAATGAGCAAAAAAACTCTTCTGACAGTGTTAGATCAATACTGCAAATATTTATATAACATAGGTGTATCAACATACATCCCAAGTAAAAACTTAATACCCAAGTACAGTTATATAATAAGAGCATATATTTATAAACGAAGTGATATAATAAAATTGTTAGAAGCAATTGAACAATTACGGATTTCACCTCTAACCATGATTACATATAAAATGCTTATTTGCCTTGCTTGGTGTACAGGTATGCGACCTACAGAATTAATAAATTTAAATAATAGCGATGTTGATTTAAAAAATTTAACAATAGAGATTCGAAAAACTAAATTTGGAAAGTCTAGAATTGTTCCTATTCACAAAAGTACAAAGAAATCTCTTGAACTTTATATTAAGAAAAAATCATTAGCTCAAATAATTGAATGTAAAAATGATTCATTTTTAATTGGAACTAAAAATAAAAGAATAAACAGGAAAGGACTTTGCGAAATTTTCAGGAATATTGCTCAAAAAGCTGGTTTAAGAGGTAACAAAAATTCTTTACCTACAGTAAAAGATTTTCGTCATACATTTGCAACGAATACATTAAACCGATGTTACCGAAAAAAAGATTTAGATCCAAATATATTTTTGCCAGTACTTTCAACTTATTTAGGGCATAGTAATCTAAGAGATACGCAGTATTATTTACATTGTAGTTTAGAATTGCTTCAAAGAGCTTCAATAACTTTTGAAAAAAGCATAATAAAAAGAAAAATTATAAGGGGGAAATATGAGAGAAAAAAAATCAATTCATAAACAAGTTCAAAATTATTTTCAAAATTATTTGCCTAATGAAAGAGGATTAAGTATGAACTCAATCTATTCCTATAGGGATACTTTAAAATTACTTTTCATGCATGTAGCACTAATAAAAAAGAAAAAAATTAAAAACATATCCGAACAAGATATTACTGCAGATATAGTGATAGATTTTCTTAATAAATTAGAGAAAGAGAGGGATAACAGTATCTCTACTAGAAATCAAAGGTTAGCAGTAATAAAAACTTTTTTTTCGTACATGATTGCTGAAGATTTTGAACATAGCGATCAATATCAAAAAATTCTGGCCATTAGTAATAAAAAAGAAAAAATTTCATCGATTACGTATTTATCAGAGCAAGAAATCGATTCTTTTTTTAAAACAATTGATAAAAATAGTATTCAAGGGATCAGAGACTATGCAATTTTTCTTACACTGTACAATTCAGGGGCCCGAGTACAAGAATTATGTGATCTTAGATTTTGCGATGTTAAATTGGTGAAACCTTACAGTATGCAAGTTACTGGCAAGGGCAAAAAAACTAGAATCGTTCCTCTTTGGGAGAGAACAACAATAGCATTAAAAAATTATTATAAAGTGCGTGTGCATAATGAGAGTCAAGAAGATAGAATTTTTTTAGGTAAAAAGCGCACTCCTATTAGTCGTTTTGGAATTCTTTATTTAGTTAAAAGCTATCTTGATAAGACAGTACAAAATTGTGAGAGCTTAAGAGGAAAGAAAATTGGAGTACATACGTTCAGGCACACTACAGCTATGCACCTTTTGCAATCTGGAGTAGATATTTCTGTAATAAAATCTTGGTTGGGCCATGTTGACTTAAATACTACCAATAATTATGTTGAGATAAATATGGAGGCCAAAGAAAAAGCTTTAGGCAAAATTAAGAAATCAAATTTTAAGGAGATTGAGAAATTAAAGAGGAAAAATGAAAACATAGTTGAATGGTTGGAAGCGATATGAGGGTACATTGGCGCAATCAGATAGGATCTTAACATTATTCTTTACCTCACATAATGGTTATTATGTTAATATTAACATAATAACCACATTGTGAATTTCAATAAAATAAAAAAATATAATGGTGTTAATTTGCTACATGGATATAGAGAATTAGCAATATATTCCCCTAGTGAGGTAATTGAAGATGAAGAATAAAAAGTTTGATTGTGTAGATATGAAAAATAAAATTCAGAAAGAGCTCTTAGAAGAAAAGAAAAAATGCACAAAGCAGGAATGGCAAGAGATGAGCAGAAAGAAAGTTGAACAGGATGCTATATTGGGCCCCTACTTGGAAAAATTTAAACAAACAAAAAAAAAGGAAAAGGCAAAGGAAAAGAAGGAAAAGGTGTCACGCTCCGAATGGTAGCAACAACACATTAGCTGCTCCATAGCTACCAAATGTAGACTGGCACCAAAACCATTGTAAAAATCTTAATTTGCAAAAGATGAATTTACAAGGAGTGCTTATAAGCGATTTCAATTTACAAAACAACAACTTCGATCATTCCCAGATGGATTCTGCTACAAGAGAGCGATATTTGGCAATTAAATTAAACTTAAGTGGTGTTTGCAAAACACCAACAAGTTATTTGCAGTTTATAGAGACGTTACAATCATCAGGCGGTGATGATAAAAAAGTGATTGAAAAATTTCTTCTATCCACGGCCGACAAGTGCCTTCTCTCAGACAAAGTGTTTAATGATGATTTAGCACTAGCATCTATTACAAACAAACTCTCAAGCACTCACAGCTCAACTCTACTTAGTATTATTGTTGAAAGATATTTCAAATTACATCCGGTATCGCAATTAAATTCCTTCTTAGAAAACATAACAAACGAAGATACACATATGTTTTTCAAAAGAAAAGTACTAGAAGACAACGCCAACAGCTATGAAGATTATCTTCACATAATGACTCCAGTAAAGGCGAAAGATTTAAAAAATCTACAAGCAAGTTACGTTAATAAGTTAAAAAAATTTGTTGATGAAACAAAAAAAATAATTCTCGAAAAAGATGATATTGAAAAATTCAATCTCGATTGGGAAAAAAAATATCGCACGTTTGGCAACAGTAACAATAATAAATTATCTCTTGGATATAAGCACTCATGTGCGATAAAAGAAGATGGTAGTGTGATTTGTTGGGGAGATAGTGCCAATGGACGAGCAACCACTCCAAATAATCTTGGTAAAGTTAAAAGCATTGCTCTCGGTGGGAGCTGGAGTCACTCTTGTGCAATAAAAGATGATGATAGTGTAGTTTGCTGGGGACGTAACGACTATAACCAAGCAACCCCAGCAAATAATCTAAAAGTAAAATCCGATTAAGATGAACAACAGAAATCTTAAATAATAAAAAGAAAGTACGCAAACACAACTCTTATTAAGTTCGATTTAATTGTTTGGACATTTTTTCAAGAGTAATTTGTAAATAATTCCACCACTAGCTACATCGATTGTATCTAATGAAGCATAGACTTCTTCATTACTCACATTAGTTCTAACTTTTAAACTTGTATTAACGTGTAAGTTAACTTTCTTTCCACAATTAGACCAAGTTCTTCTATTTTCACTAATTTCTTTTGAGAAAAAATAATCATTGGTGTTTGCTACATCCCAACTTTTTTCATCGTGAAATCCAGGATATCCATGAAAAAAATAATCTGTTTTAATGTTTACATTTCCACCGTTAGGTAGGTTAACAAATCCTCGATAATCTGATCTAATAATTGCAATACTGTAACCTCTTGCTACGTTAATAGGAATAAGAATATTACAAGTTTTATTACTTGCTCTTATCCCACTACTCCCTCCTGCCTCTGCTATGTATTTATCAAAAATTAAACTTAAGCTACTATTGTCTGGGTCCAAGGTTGCACTAAATGTGCCTCTAGGGCAACCATTGCCTCCAAAATTTGGATTGCTTAATGTAATTTCATTGGCAGCAAATGCTGTAATAGTCGTGACAGCGATTATTCCTATCATTGCAATCGATGCCGTAGTCAATCTTGAAATTGAAAACATATAAAACCTCCTATGAAAATTTTTTTTAATGTTACTTATGCTAATCCAGGATTTATCTTTTAATTTAATATATCTCTGTTGTAAATTATTTTTAATTTACAATTAGGTTTGCCCTAATTTAATTTCCGCTAATCAAGTCCAGGTAAGAGTATTTTAATAAACACCTTTAATCTACTGAGGAAAAAGTGCCACGCCACACTTGGGATCCAGAGCAATACACACCCCTGGTCCTAAAATAATACTTTATCGCGTTCAATATTTTCTCTATAACTTTCTTCTATTGTAGAAGAACATACGAGATCCACTTTATATTGAATATAACTCTCTTCCAGATTACTTTGCATTTTAACAAATTGTTCGGTCGTTAAAGTTGAAGGAGGATCAATTTCTAATAATAAATCCACATCGCTATATCTTTGATTATCCCGTCGTGCACGAGAACCAAAGATCCAAATTTTTAATTTTTGATCAGGAAATAACTCTTGTTTAATTAGAGAAATAATTAATTCTCGCTCCACTGAAGTTAAACCAAAATATTTATCGTCTCTCATCTCTCATCTCTCGTTATCTAACTATGATCTTGCAATAGCTTTGCTAACTTTTGAACTTCCGGTAAAAAAAACTTAATCTGTTCATATATTTCAGATGCTAATTCCTCTGAGTACATATGGGATGTAGAATTTCTTGCATTTAAAAATTTCATCCATTTTTCACTTGATTCTATCCATCCCTGCACAGCTAATTCTCTAATAGTTGCATTTGGCGAATTTACAACGATCCCATGTACAAATAATACCTTCTTTGCCGTTTTCCATGCTAATTCAAAGGTATATTCAAATCTTTGAATAGCACCATCACGTTCTCTATCATTAAGAGGAGGTGGAATCACTGCTTTTTCTAAAGATTCAATGGCCTTTAATAATCTATTGAAACAAATATTGCTACTATTCATAAAGTCTTTCCATTTCCATTTCTATTTCTATTTCTATTTCTATAAGGAAAAAGTAAGGAAAAAGTGCCACGCCACACTTGGGATCCAGAGCAATACACACCGCTGGTCCCAAAGGTGGCGTGGCACTTTTCACTCCTTTTCACTCCAAAACGTCGTGGCCGTGAAAGAAAATATTTAGCAGTATAAGGACGAAGTAGTTCATAAAAATATTTTGTTTTATCCACATAAACAAAATCGCCTTTAATCATATCTTCAAAAGTTTGCACACCTATTGGCAACATTTTCATTCTAATAATTCTCAATAAATATTTGCACCATCATGGTAGACATTTGTAGATAGTGCCGCTGCCTAAAATAATACTTTATCGCGTTCAATATTTTTTATCTTCGAAGCTTCTTATAGACGTAGCGATGAGGACGTAAAGCTTTTTCGCCTAAACGTCTTCTTCTATCCTCTTCGTATTGAGTGTAATTTCCATCAAACCACACCACCTCTCCGCAATCTTCGAATGCTAAAATGTGAGTAGCAATTCTATCTAAGAAATAACGATCGTGGCTTATCACCACCACACATCCTGCGAACTCAGAGATCGCTTCTTCCAATGCACGCAAAGTATTTACATCCAAATCATTGGTGGGCTCATCTAGTAATAAAACATTTCCACCCTCTTTCAACATGCACGCCAAGTGAACTCTATTTCTCTCTCCCCCTGATAAATTTTTAACAAGCTTATGATGATCATCGCCTGCAAAATTGTAGCGTGAAATATAAGCACGAGCATTCACTTCAGTTTTTCCCAAGAGAACAACATCATCATCACCTGCAATTACTTGAAGCATAGTCTTGTTTGGATCCATCTCTCTTCCTTGATCGATGTAGGATAATTTTACAGTGTCACCAACTTTAATGTTTCCGCCCTCAGGTTTTTCTTGAGCGGTAATCAATCTAAAAAGAGTAGTTTTACCAGCACCATTTGGTCCAATCACACCAACAATCGCACCAGGTGGAATTTTAAAATTTAAATTCTCAAACAATACTCTATCACCGTAAGCTTTGCTTAAACTTTCCGCATCGATAACCACATCACCTAAGCGTGGGCCAGCGGGAATAAATATTTCATTGGTTTCATTTCGTTTATTTTTTTCAACATCTAAAAGTTTTTGATAATTACTAATTCTCGCCTTACTCTTAGCATGTCTGGCCTTCGGATTACTTCTAATCCACTCAAGCTCTGAAGCCAAAGACTTTTGTCGTTTACTCTCGTGCTTTTCTTCAATTTCTAATCGACGATTTTTTTGTTCAAGCCAAGAAGAGTAATTTCCTTCCCAAGGAATGCCTTCACCTCTATCTAATTCTAAAATCCAGCCGGCCACATTATCTAAAAAGTAACGATCGTGAGTTACTGCGATTACTGTTCCCTTATAATTTTTCAAGTGTTGTTCAAGCCAAAAAACTGTCTCAGCATCAAGATGGTTGGTTGGCTCATCTAATAACAAAATATCTGGTTCTTTTAAGAGCAGACGACATAAAGCTACTCGACGTTTTTCTCCTCCCGATAAAACTCCAATCTTCATATCTTCAGGTGGACACCTTAGAGAATCCATTGCTAAATCCAAGCGACTATCTAAATCCCAAGCATTTTTTGAATCCAATTTATCTTGCAACTTCCCTTGTTCATCGAGCAGCTTATTCATCTCATCATCACTTAAACTCTCACCCATCTTCGCACTAATCTCATCAAAACGTTTAAGCAAATCAACAATCTCTTGCACTCCCTCTGAAACAATCTCTTTAACCGTCTTATTGGCATCTAGGACCGGTTCCTGCTCTAGAAATCCAATTGTGTATCCTTTGGACATCGAAATCTCACCTAGGTAATCTTTATCCACACCTGCGATTATTCTAAGAAGGGAGCTCTTACCAGAACCATTTAATCCCAAAACACCAATCTTGGCGCCATAAAAAAATGAGAGTGAGATATCCTTTAAAACATATTTTTTATTTTGATAAATACGACCCACTCTGTGCATTGAAAAAATTATTTTGTTATTCATTAATCAAGTCTCCTGTCTCACTATTTAATTTATATTTATATCTTAATTTATATTATCTACTCTAATTTCATGTTGGCCAAAAAGAAGACAAAAAGATAGATGAAATATGGCAATAAGTAAAATACTATAATAATCGAAAACTTAATTATTGTCAGTACTCTTGCTAAACTTTCCAGAGCATCATGATAGACAAACCACAATTCATCAATTAACTCTCTTAAATCATCAACTATACTTACTCCCACCTCTTGCTGATACTGCATTAACATCTTTAAGCGTTCATCTATATGTTGAAGTGCCACCATACTTGGATAACTATAATTTGTCGAACTAAAGGTAAGTTTACTATCAGCACATGCTAAATTTTTATAAAGTAACTCAAAATAAGCTTGATATGGTTTTAATTTTAATTCCTTCAACTTCAAAAATAAAGAGATGAAAATAATAAGTCCTCCTCCATGAAGTGCTAAAAGCAATATATACATATGCCACTTTATACCACTGTTCATTCCCGCATTCATTCCTGCAATAATATTTTGCGAGCAAATTATCATTCCCCAAGTAATTAAAGTTATCACTAAAAAATGCGCAATAGCTGCTTTAATCTCCTTGACCACTTTTCTATCAATCTCTCCCTCTCTTATAAGTCCTCGCTTAATTGTTTTTAGCGTGTACTTAGGATCTAATCCATATTGCTGATTCCACTCAAGCAAATTTAAAATAATCACAGTATAAAACTTATATTCAGGTATATCACGTGAACTGATCTCGGTATCAGCTTTAACCTTTAAAGAAAAATCCAATGCAATTAATAATTCATTTATTTTTCGAATGAATTTTTCTCTTATATTTAAATCTCTTTTTTCATTGGCAAATCTCACCAATACAAAAAAGTAGAGTGAAAATAAAAAACCTAAGGAGTTTAAGAATAAAAATTTATAGATAGTGCTATTCATACTCTTGAGGAAAGAGCAAAAAAAGTGCCACTAAATCTGATCTAACTAAACTTGATGCTGATTCATTGTCATACTAACATCTTTTAACAACATCTCTGCTAATTGTTTAGGATGTATTCCATAGAGTGATTCCAGGTTTTGCAAAACAATATCTTCGATTCCATTGTTGCTATTTGCTGCAATTTGAGTTTTAGCTTTAGTTTGTTGTATGTTTGATGATGTTGATGATGTTGATGATATGTCTTGATTAGAGGTAGGATCAACAGTAGTAGCAATGGCCGCTCCAGTGGCCACTCCAGTGGACGCTTGAGCGGACGCTTGAGCGGACGCTGGAGCAATGGTGTCCTTTGCATTTTGCAGTGTCTGTGCAAATAAATCATCTTCCATTCTTATCGTGCTCTTACTGTAAGTAAACTTTGAGGATATTCCATTGATATCTTCAATGGATTTATCAAATTGTTTCCAAACTTCTTTTAAGAGGGAATCCATGCGCTGATGATCTCGCTTATATAGCGCCAAGTGCTCTGAAAATTTTGTATCCATTACGTTGAAGTCTTCATCCTCCATCGATTTTCCCATCAATTGAATGGTGTCGATGGTCTTATGAATATGATACATGATCTTGGCAATAAGCCTTCCAATCTCTAAAAGTTTATTGATATTTTCTTCATTTTGACTGATGATTTTTGAATCATGATCTTCAATTTCTTTATTGATACTCTCGAGCAGAACACTATTTTTATTTGTAAGTGAATCTATTTCAGTTGTAAGCGAAGGTAGTTGTTTACTATTGGAATCCCCTTTAAAAGACTCTATGGATGCATTAAAGACCAACAATTGAGTCTTGAAAATATTTTCATTTATCTCATGAAAATATCTACCAACCTTATCCAAATACTGACCCATCTCACTTCTACTTCTTTCCGACAAGGATTTTTCAAAATCATCGAATAGATTAGTTAACTCCTTACATACTGTCTCCGAATCTTTTAATTCCTCTTGTAAATTATTTTTAAAACCTCTTAAATGCTCTAATCGTTCCTTAATCATACCACTGAAGCGAACACCAACACTGTTATACTCATCAATTCTCTTAAGCTTATCTCTGGCCACAAAATCCACTTTGTAAGAAAATGGTTTAGAATTTTTATTTTTCTTTGTTAGTTCATCAACATCTTTGCTAACCTTATCGATAACTTTATTAAATTTGGAGACTATAAAGAAGTTATAAAATACGATTGCTAAAATACATACACCGATAATGATATATGCTAAAAATAGCGTCTCGTTGATTATCTTTGGCCCTAAATCAAGTTTAGAAATTTTATCATCAAAGATTGATGTCCCCACTCCCTTGACCAACAAAGGATACCCTATGGCCAAAAGAAGCAAGAAATATATAAACACCATCAACACTTTTAATGTGAGTGTCAGTTTTCCTAGATATGTTTTTATTTCCTGTAACATCTTTCCTATCCATTTAATCCGTTAAAAAAATAAAAAGATCCACTAACCCTAATGATAATATCATATTCCAATAAAAAACCTCTGCATAGGTTTAAAAATGGGATTTAATTTAAATCAGATAAATTTACTCAGATAAATTTAATGTCGTGCATTTCAGTTGATAACTTTTTTCTAGTTGTTTCAAGACATGCATTTCCCCATTCCACTTTTCAATTCGCCCTCTATCTTGCATACAAACCTTTTTTAAAATCTCTTGATATTCGGTTAAAAGGGCCATGGGATAATTGCTATCATAGAGAGAAGAGATAAAAATATTACCTAATTTATTACTTATAAATGGGAAATCCTCCTCACTCAACATTAAGGATTTAAAAGATTTTATTTCGCTGACAAAACGATTATAGTCACTTCCTAATTTATAAAACTCTTTTAATAACTCCACTCTAGCAACACTATCATCACTGGAAGAAAAAAATTTACAATTGTTACTCTCTCTCTCTCCTCTATTACTTATATTACTTATGCTTAATTTAATATTTAACTCTTGAAGTACTCTGCATTCAACTAAATAGGCATTAATCTCTCCTCCAGGTCCTTCAATATTGGAAATAATAAACTTTTTTAATCCATCTTTTGTGAAAAAATCACTATGGTAGGGATTAATTTTTACACGATATAAGTAATGAGTTAATTCATGGGCCAAATCCAAAGAAGCATCTATAAGATTTAAATTTCTATCGACTAGTATTTTAGAAGAATATTGGTAGTTCGCATTTCCTAGATGATCAAAAATTCTTTTTAATGTCATATTGGTATGGGATGAATCTGCAGTAGAGATCATTTGCGATTCCAATAACTCCTCTAAACTTAATCCCTCTCTTTCCATTAAAAGTGAAAGTAAAAGCGAACCCGTCTCCGATCTCTTTAAGAGTGCAAATAGATACTTATAATTATCCGACTCTTTCTTTGATATCTTAGTCCAGGCAATTTTCGAGTAATCCATTTTTGGGTATTCATCTGACAAAAGCAGTTGTTTATTTTTAAAAAAATCTGGCACTTTTGCATCCGTATCTTCGTATGCATACGCATACGCATACAAAGATGCTAAGATAACAAAGTAAAAAAAGAATAATCCTTTGAAAATTTTCATCTCAAATAGTGATTCGACTCTTTTCTCTTATTACTTAACAGATAAATTTTTTTAAGTGATTTTTTTTACTAGGAAAAATTTACAATTTTTTGATACGTAAATTTACTACCTTAAATTCTCCATCATTTTTTACAGTGACGTCTCCTAATTGATAGTAATTTACATTTGTCTTACTTAAAGCTGATGGTCCTACAATGTTATAGTCTTTTCCCTTCGGTGCTAGATCACAAATTTTTCCTTCACCCACCTTAACTCGAACTCCATAGGTTCCTTTCGGTAGAGATACTCTGGCCATTCTTATATCTTTAGGAAGTGTAGTCCAATATCTCACATCTGCTTTCTCCGTTGCTTCAATACCCTTCGATAGGGCCACATATTGTAAGACGGCCGCATTCTTTGCTAAAAATTCACCTACACCACTACCTCTACCAGATTTATCAACCATAAGTTTATATGTACCATAAGATGCAAGTATGGCCGTAAGATGTTTTGCTCCTACACGCATACCAGTTTTAAAATACCTCATTCCCGAATCTTCCTCTATTGCCTCTTCTGCAATATCTCCAAGTGGATCTAAGATCGCAAGTGGTGCTTCTTTCATTACTGCCCCACTAAGCTTGTCATAAAATTCCACACAACTCATTTTGCTTGTTGGAGTATTTTGTACTTTAGGTAATTCAAAACTAAATCCTGCGTAACTAACAGCTATTTTTCCAACCTGTACACCTATGGCCGCACCCGGAGCGGCCCAATCACTATTTCTATCTGGGATCAATCCTAAAACATTAGCAGCAAAAAATCCCAGCACTGTTGAACCAATCGCCATGGCCGCACTTCTACTTCCTGGATCCTCAATGTTATTTACAACACCTTCCAGACCAAAATTATATTTCTTTGCTACCTTCTCTGGAATCATTCCCATCTGTAGGATAACTGCTACATTTGCATTTGCATTGTTATTTTTGTTATCAAGAAAACTTTGTAACTCATTTTGAAAATCAGTTGCTAAGATGTATTCAGATTTTACTTTCTCTAAGTCCATATTCGCAAACTCTTCAAAATCTTTTTTAAATTTCACTGATTTTCGATTAAATGTTGCATAGGCATTGTAGTTTTTGAGTAACAAATCTTTAGCATCTTTAAAGAGTTGAGTGGCAATTTGCTGATCAGTTGGTGTTTGAAAACTCTCATGAATAAAAGCACCAAACACCTTTGCTAGCATATCATTTTTAAAAACACTTTTTCCCTGGCGTGCCTCTTTCCAAGAGGAGAGAAGTGAATCCCATGCTAAAATCTGCGCTCTCGCTCTGGAAAGATACTCTCTTTTTTCATTAGCATTTAATATTTTCTTAGGAATGCTTTTGTTTGCTTTCTCCCCAACAGGGTTGACAACAGGGATGTGTTCTTCGATCTCTCCACTCTGATAGATAAGAAAATTATTTAGCGCCAGATAGAAGTGAATTAATGAGCGCTCATAAAATGCTCCATAATAGTTATCATAGGTATCATTCGCTACACCACTTAGAGCTGCTTTAGAAATACTCTTTGTGAATAGTTGTTGACTAATCTCATTTGCAATTTCCAAGTGAGCATTAGATGAAAAATATTTTCCCTGAGAATGAAGTATCATTCCTCTCTCTAAAAAATAGAGTAACTTTGAACGCTCCTCACTTCCTGGTATTAACTCTGCTACTGTCTGAAATGCCTGATCATATTTATCTTCAACAAATAATTCTCGTAACTCTTTTTGCTTTTCTACTTTAACAGTAGAACATCCTGCTACTAAAACTGTTAGAACTGTTAGAGCTGCTAGAGCAGCTCTAGCTATTCCTGGTACTACTAAAAAAGATATATTTTTTTTCATCACCAGCCACTACCCTTTTGTTCAGAGTATTTATCAAGTTTAGTTCGCGCACGCATAATCTCTTCAGCAGATTCAATTTCAGTGACTCTAAGATTTACAGAGTATTGCTTAATAGTTTTTCCATCTCTCGTCTCTGGCTTCATAAAGACTGAACCAAAAATCATTAGATCAGCACCCGTTTGTTTTCCAATTCTCTTGGCAGTTGAAGGATCAACCATTCCATCATTTTGATAGGTAATCTCTTTTAAGATATTGTTTCTGGCAGCAGCATCGATTAATTTAAAATCACCAGCAGCAGAGAGTTCATTTAACAATTCATCATTTAAATCGGCAATTGGAAAATATGCTTCAGATGTATTATTTTGAACTTCACCAATAAATAGTTTAGGTTGTTTTCCACCTTGCTTCGACATATATCTCTTCATTCCCTTATGATCTTGCATCTGCTGTAAAATATCTTTTATTGCGATAGTAGTATCTTTCGAAACCCACTTATCGGTAATTTCCATTGCCTTTTCATCAGATTTTTTAGCATCAACTCGTTCTGCTTTAAAGCTAGAACAACTACCAAGAGTAAAAAGTAGTGATAAGGTTAACAATAACACTAAATTCGATTTCATAACCAATCTCCTATTAAAAATTTAAAATTACATTAATCCTTGTTTTGCTTTATCAAAATTTTCAGAGACATCTTTTAAAGCTTTCTTTACATTTTCCTTGGTCTCTGGATCATCAACTTTCTTAATCACATGATTAGCGGCCTCTTCCACTGCTTGCTTCACTCGATCCTTTTCAATTCTAATCAGAGCTGCACAAGTGTAACCAATATAATCACGTTTAGCTCCCTTACTCTGTAAATACTGTCTCTTCTCCCAATAGGATTTAAAGACTTGTGCTCCATGAATTAATGCTTTCGTCTTTTCTGCCAAAGTCACTTCAATAAACTCTCGTAGTGGACGAGTATCTGGATTATTTTGATCGATACTAGCTGAACCCTCTTTTGAACTACCAAGTTGTTTTTCAATAAAGGTCGCTATTTCAGCAGCTATATCAGAGCGAGCATTAGTCTTGGCCAAATCACAAGCGGTCTCTCTATCAACTTTTGGAGTGGTTTCAAAACCAAAAAAACGATATTGATCAAATTCCTTTTGTTCCTTTCCCCACTGAGCAGGGTCAGCGATCCATCCTGGTCTAATAGTATCGCTTGCATCTCTAACCTCATAATCACGTTGAAGATTTTGATGTTCCACTTCAGTTCTCTTCGAAGGTGAACTAGAACAACCAACTAAAAAACTTGCTGTTAATAAGAATAAAATTAAAACACAAGTTAATCGTAACCTAGACATACTTAAGTCCTTTGTTAAGTTAATATTCCTTCATTATCACTTACTACTTATCACTTATTGCTTATTCGACAGTTAAAATTTCCCACTCTTTCTTTAGAAAATCTCGCAAATCTAAAATTCCTTTTTCATAACATTGCTCAGAAGTGCGGCCCTCTTCAAATACACTATGCTCAGTCACATGAATCTTTTCTCCCTTGGTGTTTTGAAAATTCAGCACTAAATGAAATTTGAATCGCTTAAATCCCTCAACCTTTAAAAATTGCTCCTCTAGTTCAAACTTTCCATTTAAGCGCAAGGTATTGGCACTCACTTCTTTATCTTTATCTTTATCTTTGCTCTTCACAATCTTATAATCATTTTCAACTAACAATTTTGTAATAAGCGCTGTTAAATCCTTAAACCCTTCAGCTTTCTTATCAAATAAAATCTCTACGAAAATATCTTTAGATTGTTCTTCTTTTTTCTTCTTTATCATCTCAAAGGTAACAACCTTTGGATTCTCTTTCCCTCTTAAAAACTGATATCTTAAATTTATCTCTTCTCTTATATCACTTAACTTTAAGAGCTCTTTATACGCTCCTCTTCCTTTCTGCTTTAAAATTACTTGCATCTTCTCATCTATAGTATCCATTTTTTTCTTTAAATCATTTATCATCTTTGTTTTGTCTAAAACAGCATAGGCATAGTAAGCATTTTGATCTTCAAATTTTTTCGCTATTACCACCCCATTTAAAATAGTATCCGTTATTTCCTGCAACTGACTACTATAGCTCTCATCAACTTTTGCATCACTTGCTTCCGCTCCTCCACCAACTCTATTTTCAGAGACAAATTTACTATAATTAGTTTTACTTTGAATTTTACTTTCAAAAATCAAAGCAACAGCTTTTCTAGCATTAGCTTCTGCCATCATTACTCCAGTACCTTCACCAACAGCACACAACTCTCGAACATTATCGCACGCTTCTAGTGGGTTATTAATCCACGAAGGTTTTTCTTTCTTGTCCACTTTGTCTACTTTCTCTACTTCAGAGAATGCACAAGAAGCAAAAAAAATAAAAAAAGCAAAAAAAGCAAAGATAGTAGAAATAGTAGAAGTTAAAATGGACATATTGTATGCAAACATAAATATGCAATCCTTTGTTTTATTTTTGAGTATAAATAAACAATACTGAGAATACCACTATCAGTTTGAAAAGTTAAATTAAAGAGTTCTTGAAAAATAACATTAAGCTTGTTAATTATTTATAATTCGTATACTAATAATAAACCATTAACTACTAGACAAAAAAGGATACTTACTATGAAACATCAATTACCAGAGTTAGCTTATCCAAAAACATCTTTAGCTCCATTTCTCTCTCCTGAAACAATGGAATTTCACTATGGGAAACATCATCAAACATACGTTGATAATTTAAACAAACTTATAATTGGAACTAAATTTGAAGATATGAATTTAGAAGATATTGTGAAGCAATCTGAAGCTGGAATTTTCAACAATGCTGCTCAAGTATGGAATCATACTTTTTATTGGAACTCTCTCTCTCCAAACTCTAAAAATAAACCTCTTGGAAAATTAGAATCTGCTATCAATCAAACTTTTGGTAGTTTTGATGCTTTTAAAGAAAAATTTAATGCCACTGCTCTAACAACTTTTGGTTCTGGTTGGTGTTGGCTTGTAAGAAACAATGATGGACAGTTAGAGATAGTTAGCACATCAAATGCACAAACACCATTAACCGACAAAAACAAGCGGCCACTTTTAACTTGTGATGTATGGGAACACGCCTATTACATCGACTATAGAAATTCGCGTGCAAAGTATTTAGAAAATTTCTGGCAATTTGTTAACTTTGATTTTGCTGAGAAAAATTTTGGTCCTACAGTTATCTAAAATATTAGCTAAAACTATCAAAACTATCTAAAACCCAATCTAGTATTAATCGAACCAAAACCAGCATAAAATCCCGCTCCCATAAGAGGACTAAATTGACCAACATATCCGGCCATTCCCATTGGATATCCAATTCCATATCCCATAAATGATGATCCGGTAAATGGTGAAAACATTGCTTGATTATTATTAAACATGTTCATACCAGTTGGTCCCATTGGAAACCCCATCATAGGATTATCATTCTTTCCTCTACTGCTACCAGAATCCGTACGCGGTGAAGTTGGATTATTTTCTGCTGAAGAAGGAAGATTCTTTTTTTCAATTTTATCTACTACATCATTTGCACTAAGTATTAACCCAGGAATAGCTTTATCCTTCGGACTCTTAATACAATTTCTATCTACTGCTTTTTTATCTTCATCTTTCTTAATTTTCTTATCTTTTTTATCTTTTTTATCTTCTTTTTTATCTTCTTTTTTATCTTCTTTTTTATCTTCTTTTTTAGAATCAATCTTTAAATCCAAACTTTCCCCAACCTTACTATTATTTGGATCACTCGCTATTGTTTGATTATCATACACATCAATTTTATTATTTTCAGTATCGTAAATAGCATAATATGCCTTTTCATCTGTTACATCTGATTTTTTTAATCTCCCTAATTCCACAATTGGTTTTCCATCTTTATCCTTCTCACAAACTCCAGGATTATCAGATGGTATGATCTTTAAATCAACATTCGTATTCTTATCATCTTTTGCAGATCCACCATATTTAATCTTTTTATTATTGAATACAATTTCGGAAACGTCTTTTTTATTCTCTAACTTCGCCCCAGATAATCCATTAAACAATTCACTCAACTCTTTTGCTTTTTTTGCTCCATCTTCTCTTCCATTAAATCCTACTTTCTTCACTAATGTATCTATGTCCATCGATAAATTAACCGACATTCCACTAGTTTTTAAAATATTGGTTATTTTTTTTAACTGTTCTGTAATTTTGTTGTAATCTTTTAATTCATTCTCCAGCAAGTTACCACTTAGTACTACGTTCTTCACTCCTAGCTTCTTCATATCATCCAAAATATTTTTAAGTGATCCATCATTTCCTTCAATATTTCCAATTATTCCAACTCTCTTATCATTGCTAGCAAACGCCACTGGCCAAAAAGTAATTGCTGAAGTTACAAAAGTTGTAAAAAAAGAAATTATTATCAATAACACAAATGCTATCTTAAATTTAAAGATAAATTTATTTTTTATATTTTTCATTCTATATATTCCCCCTTAAACATCTTATCGTCATTTTCACTCTAAATTTTGATTTATTTTTAGATATTAAGTAAGTATTTGCTAATATGCTTCGTTATGCTTACTAATGTTTAGTAATATGGCAACAAAGATTGACACTTTTGGGTTAATGTATGAGTATGGATATAATTTAATAAAATAATTTTTGTTTAATTTGTTTAATTCGTGTCTAAAATATTTGCGCGGGAATAGCTCAGTTGGATAGAGTAGTTGGCTTCGAACCAATTGGTCGGGGGTTCAATTCCCTCTTCCCGTGCCACCTTAAATCTAGTGAGCGCAAACTATGGATCCTATTTATCTTATCAAAGAGTTTATTGAAATAATTCTTCACTTGGATCAACATTTAGCAGTCATAACTTCGCAATACGGACAATGGACATACTTAATTCTATTTCTTATTGTTTTTTGTGAAACTGGACTTGTGGTAACACCATTTCTCCCTGGTGATTCGCTCCTCTTTGCGGCCGGAGCAATCTCTGCAACAAGTAACGGAAATATTCTTCCACAATATATTGCTGCAATATTAGTAATCGCGGCCCTACTCGGCGATAACCTTAATTATTGGGTTGGTCGCTTTATTGGGCCCAAAGTCTTTCATAGAGAAAAATCTATCTTTCTAAATAAAAAACATTTGGATCGAACTCGTCTCTTCTATGAGCGCCACGGAGGAAAGACTATTATTATAGCTCGATTCATGCCTATCATTCGTACCTTCGCTCCCTTTGTTGCAGGAATTGGCAAAATGAATTATATGCGCTTTTTATCATTTTCAATTTTTGGTGCGCTTTTTTGGGTAATCTCTTTAGTGGGGGCCGGTTATTATTTCGGTAACATTCCAATTGTAAAAAAGAACTTCACAGTTGTTATATTTGCGATAATTTTTATTTCCATTCTTCCTATGATTATTGGTTTTATAAATGGTAAGCTAAAAAAAAATTCTGACTCTTCCTCTTCACCTAACTCTTCATCTGAATCATCTACGGTAGCTCTATAGCTCTTTAGTTTTGAAACATTTTGGACATTGAAGATGCTTGCCTTTGCGCTTGCTATCTTTTTCTCCCATTACTGGATAATTACAATGAGGACACTCTACTACAACTGGTTTATTCCACATTGCCATTTTACAATTTGGATAACTTGAACATCCATAAAATATTTTTCCATAGCGACTCTTCTTCTCAGCAAATTGTCCCACTTTGCACTCTGGACAATAGATATCTAGAGTATATGGAAGAGCAGTTTTGCAAACTGGATAATCTTCACACGCTAAAAATTGACCGTAACGACCCTTCTTCACTATAAGACGTTTACCGCAAGTAGGGCATGATTTATCAACATACTTTTTAGGAATAATTTCAATTGATCCATCTAAATGACTCTTGAAATCTTCCGTCGATGTACACTCAGGATAAAATGAGCATGCTAAGAATTTACCATTTCTTCCCCACTTCACCATGTATTCGCCCTTTTTACACTTACTACATTTAATGCCAGTTGGGATCTCGGTCTTCTTTAAATTCTTCATCTCCTCTTTGGCGACCTTTAACGTCTTCTCGAATGGTCCCCAAAAATCCTTAAGTACTTTAGTCCACTTAACATCTCCATCTTCAATTTCATCTAACAGCTCTTCAATTTTAGCAGTGAACTCCACATCCATAATATTTGGAAAACTCTCTATCAACATTTTGCAAACAATCTTTCCAAGCTCTGTTGGTGTATAACGATTTTCAATCTTTTCGATATAACCACGATCAACGATGTTGGAAATAATAGTAGCATACGTAGATGGACGACCAATTCCCTTCTCCTCTAAATCCTTTACAATTGTAGCATCAGTATATCTAGGTGGAGGACTCGTCCAATGTTCTCTTGATTCTACTTGTTTTAATGGTCGCAATTTTTCTTTCAAAGAGAGCTCAGGTAAAACTGCGCTATTTATTATATTATTATTCTCTGATGAATCAACATCCACATCAACATCCACATCTCCTTCTAGCGCATTCACATCAACATCCACATCTGTATCTAAATCTTTTTTCAATGCACGCTCTAATTTACTCTCTAAATATAGTGTACGAAATCCAGCAAACCTAATTATCGATCCTACTGATTTAAAAATATGTTTTGAAACTTCGAAAGCTACTGTAGTTTGATCTATAATTGCAGGGGCCATTTGTGATGAAACAAATTTATTCCAAATCAACTCGTATAATTTATAATCATCTGGTTCTAGATCTGCCTTTACCTTCTCTGGTGCTAATTCCAAGTTAGCTGGTCTAATTGCCTCATGAGCATCTTGTACCTTCGCCTTTCCCTTCTTCTTGTATACAATTATTTCTGGTGCAACGAAATTTTCTCCATATCTTCCGTTGATATATTTTCTCACACTAGTAAGCGCACCCGGATCAGTTCTTACAGAATCAGTACGCATATAAGTTATCAAACCAGTTGGACCTAATCCTATATTGGAAAGATCAACACCCTCATACAATCTTTGAGCAACCATCATGGTTTTTTTAGCAGAAAATCCCAGTTTATTGGCCGCCTCTTGTTGCAATTTAGAGGTAGTAAATGGAGGTGTGGGATTTTGTTTACGTTCACGCTTCTTTAAATCACAAACAACAAAATCCTTTCCTTTAACATCTGAGAGTATTTTTTTAACAACTTTCTCTTCTTTTAATTCAATTTTTTTATTTAACGTCTCTCCATAGTAAGTACTCTTAAAAATTTTCTTCTCTTTCGATAACTCCGCAGATATTGAAAACCATCTCTCAGGTACAAACTTAGAAATTTCTTCATCTCTTTCTACTATAAGTCGCATGGCCACCGACTGCACTCGACCAGCAGATAATCCTCTCTGTACCTTTTCCCAAAGTATTGGAGAGATCTTGTAACCAACCAAACGATCCAAAATACGTCTTGCTTTTTGTGAATCATATTTTAATGTATTCAGCTCTGATGGATTGGCCATCGCCTCTATGACAGAACTTTTAGTTATCGAATTGAATAGCACTCGATGAACTCTCTTTTCCTTGCCAACCTCCTCTGCAATCTCCGCAATATGAAAAGCAATTGCCTCTCCTTCTCGATCAGGGTCGGGAGCTAGATAAATTTGCTTGGCACCAGCAATATATTTCTTAAGTTTTTCGACAATATTTTTTTTACCAACAATTACATCAATATCTGCAGTAAAGCTCTTATCAACATTAACACCTAGTTTGGATTTTGGAAGATCTTTGATGTGTCCATTTGAGGCAATCACTTCATGTCCACGTCCCAAATATTTTTTTATTGTCTTTGCTTTAGTTGGTGACTCTACAACTACTAAATCATACACCTTTTTCTTCTGTTCAAAACTCGATTCTGATTTAGTTGTAACTTTAAGTTTAGGATTAGATTTAGGATTAGATTTAGGTTTAGATATAGGTTTAGATATAGGTTTAGATATAGGTTTAGATATAGGTTTAGATATAGGTTTAGATATAGATTTTGATTTAGATTTAGATTTAACACTCTTACTTTTATCAACTTCTTTTTTGCTTCCACCTGTTACACTTACCTTCTCTTTGTTTTTTTCTTTTATATCTCTTTTCGCAACTTTCTTCAAAGCACAACTCTCTTCTTTTTTATTTATACTTTTATTTTTACTCTTGTTTTTGCTCACCTTCATAACCCCAATTTTTTCACTTTCACTATCAAACATCAATTATTCTATTCTATTTAATTTTATTCTATTTATTGTTATCCTCAGCAGATTGACCATCTTCCTCTTTATTTTTAGTGGGACTGTCTACTTTGTCATTACTACCATTGCTTAACCCTTCTGTATTATCCGAGCTGCTGCTTTCACTCTTTTTATTTCCTGATGGAATTTGCGATGATGCTTTTAGTGATTTGGCCCTATCCGACTTAGTATTCAATAACTCATCCACTTCTTCAAGATCAAAATTAGTTAGACCATATGGATTTTCTTTTGAGTTGAGATCCTCATCCATATATTTTTTTCCAACTTTCTTTTCAATGTCATTTAGTGATTCAAAAATATCTTTTTGCCTTGTCTTGGTTCTCTTTTCAATATCATTCATATTCTGATCTTGCAAAAATTTATCTTCATCTACTTTTGCAGCATTAAGTTGAGCTTCTGCGCTCTCAATATCTTTTTCTAAACGCTCAAGTTCTCTTAAATCCTTTTCTCCCTTCTGTACAAATGATTTTTCTCTCTCTTGTCTCTCTAATTCCTCTAATTCATCTTCTGTAAGCTCTATCTTATCTGCTTTCTCTAAAAGCTTCTTATCTACATCTTCCAAATTCAATTCAACATCCAATTCCTCTAATCCCTTTCGCTCTATTTTCTTAATATCCATTTTGTTTTTTTGTTTTTTAAGTGTGAAAGCTAATGCCGCACTTGCCTTAGTTCTAGATATTGCAAGCGATCCTGGTTGAATTGCATCTGCACTAAAAGTCACAAGGCAAGTTGCAAAATTATCTGTTAATGTAATTACAGTTAACTCACCTACTTTGTAAGTTGGATCTTTCGTTATCTTCTTACCAGTTAATCTATCTTCAAAATCAAATGTTTCAAAAACATTTCCCATCTCCACGCCATCAACACGTCCTCGATCTAAATAAACTATATCTCCATACGAGTAAGCTGATTGTAATTCTGAAAATCCAGAGACAAGCAATGCTTCAACATTACGGTTATTAAATGTCTTAATAACTTTCTTTATCCTCGGAGTGTGAGTAGTTATTCTAGATCCTCTCTGTATAACCCCATTCGAATCAGTAACAGTTGCCTCCCAAAGATCAGATATCTTTCTATTCAATTGCACCTCTCCCGCAATTGCATATTTGTATCCAACTCTATCAGATTTATCAAAACTAACTTTCCCCATCGGTGCATATATAGAAAATTTATCACCAGCGGCAATTCGCACATTAGGATTAAAACGTATAAAGACTGTATCATGTTTGGCCACAAAGTTTGCAGTTGATTTTGATGCTTCAATAGCACCAAGATCATTTACTAAATTAGATGTTACGAAAGTAGTTGTAGCAAAACCCTCCTTGAAATTGAAAGAAATTTTTGAATCCTTACTAAAACCAGATTCATCATAGCTATCCTTTGTCCCCTCAATCAATAAGTTCTGAGATGGTGGTTCATACTTGTCGTATTCTTTAGTTAGATGTACGCTGCTTGCCTTTTTAATATCCGAGTACGTCTTCTCTGTGGCATATTGAAAATAAACACCCCTACTCTTTAATTCCTTTCTTTCCTTAATCCAATTCGGTTCCACTTCATCACCAAAATTATTAAAATCCGAATTCAATGTATCTAAATTTGAAATTGCTTTATCAGATGATTTATCGGATATATTATTTTTTTCTACTCCACCACTACCCATGGTATCTCCATCATCCACTACTTTATTTTTAATTCCAGTATCATTGCCACTTCCTTCAGTATCATCCTCTCCAGAGAAAGAACCTACCTTTACCTTTGGCATTACAGTGGAGTCTCCTGTATCAAATACTAGGGACATATCTGGTTTTATTTCATGTGGATTAGTTATGTATGCATTTAATGACCAAACTTTAGCATAGTAAAAACCACTACCAAAAAGTTTTTTCGAAATATTCCATAAATTATCTCCATCGGCCACAACATACTTATCTGTCTTCGCCTGAGCTGCAAGTTCACTCCATTCCTTTTCAGGAATTTTATTTTCTAATCTTTTTGCAACATCAAGCAACTCCTTTTCTGCTTTTCCCACGCTAACTGAAAATTTATCATCATCAGAACTACTTTTTATTTTTGCTTGAGAAACATTACTGCTCTCATCATTCTCAATTTCTGATAATTGAGCATCTTTTTTATCTTTATTTTTTTTATCTTTACTTTCTTTACCTAACTTTATAGTACTTTCATCGTCAATTTTACCCATCTTCGACTTTATGCTTATCTTTCGCTTACCATCCTTGCCGATATTTTTATCCTCAAAAAGATCCTCATCAAGATAATCTAAATTAACTCCCAAATCATTTTTTAAACTACTTAAATCATCTTGTGACTCCACTGATGACATATCAATATCTTCTAAGTTAGAACTCTCATTGTTAAATTTACTATTTTGATTTTTTTCACTATTTTGGGAAACACTGTTTTTTTTCACCGGACTGCTAATACTATCTGATATCTCTTTATTTTCATTTTCACTTTCACTTTGTTTTGGACTTGCATTGTCCGATACTATATCTGTCCCTGCAGTAGAAGAAGGACTATTATTACTGTTTGTTGGAGATTTGACACCTAAATCCACTCCTTCACCTGCACTGAAATCATCTAATGGTGGGGATGATGGTTGAGATGGTGGAGATGATGGAGATGATGTCGAAGCATCACTACTACTTTCATCAGCAGAGTAAAGAGTACTCACAAAAAAATTGCAGTAACTTAATAAAGCAAATAATAAAATTGCTATGAAATTTTTAATCAAACTCAATTAAATATCCTTATTAAAGAGTTATACCTTTCATACTTATCCTTTAAAGATAATTTCTTTGCACACAAGGCACCCCTCTCCAGAGCACGCAAAGTAACTGACGAATAGGCATACTTATTAATTATTTCATCATATGATTGCATCGCCAAATCATATTCCTTTTGTAATAACAAAATCTCTCCAATATAAAATTTTGCTCTCACTTTTACTTGTTTAAATTTAGAATTCTCTACGTTTTGTAATATCTTCATTGCACTTCCATATTGTCTCTTCCCCAATACCTCTAGTGCCCTAGTTAATTCAGCAATTTCATTTTCTAATTTTGCATCTTCGGAAGAAGAAAGTGATGATGTCGAGGGCGAAACATTTTTAGAACTTGCATGTAAAGCTAATTTTTCTCCTCCAGCATCCATATCTCCATTTTTAATCTCATCTTTCGTATCTTTCGTATCTTTCGTATCTTTGGCAGCATTATAAGTATCATTCTTACTAGATCCAACTCCCTCTATAAGAGAACTCACACCCATTTTAACATCACTTTGATAATTAATCCTATCTTGATTATTTTCAACCTTACTCTCATTTTGAGCTTCGGTTTTATTTGAATTGACCATTCTATCTCTTGTTCCACTAGCACCACTAGCACCACTCAGTCCAAGACTATCATCTTCTAAAACAACTCCTCTCTCTTTAGCTTTCTTAAGTAAATCATTATGTTTCATTAACAATTCATCATATTGCGTTTTCGCAACTATCTCTTGATTTAATGAACTTCCCTCTCTCACTGGAGCATTTCCACTGGCGTTGGGATTAGTGGGAAGATTTACCTCTGGTGGTTTCCTTTGAATAATTGAACATGACATTAACGATAAAAACAAAGATGATGAAAACAAAAGTATTAATAAAAATAAAAAAGGAGATAAATTTGATTTAGACAAAAAACCGCTCATGTATTAATTCTCCTATATATACACATATATTGGACTATTTTACTAAGTTAACTAAGAAGAGAATTTGACTTTCTCATAATTTTATTTTAAGTGATGGTGAAATGAAGTCAATCGTAATAAAAATGATAAGATCGTACCAAAACACTAAAGAATTATTTCATGTAAACCTAAGAGTAACGAAAAAAGATTCCGTTTATCTCTATTTCCTACTCGAGTCACAAGAGGGCATATGCTTTTATTCAACTATTAATGAAAGCATCTCTGACCCACTCTTTAGGGAAATTGAGATTTACTCAACAATCGAGTATATGGATGATGTAAATAACCTAATTACAAATCTTAAAAACGAAATTGACATAGAAACTCTATTCTCCAGAGTTGTAATTGATAATCCTGATATTAAACTGAAATAGTTGACAATTTTGCAAAAAAAATAAGATCCTATTTTGCAACAGATATGTATTAATCTAATATACGGTAACAATAATATAATGGCCAATCAACCGTACTGTGATCTAAAATTTTGATGGAAGTAAATCCATACGGACAACCAAAGTATCCTGATAAAGGATTAATAACAGCACTACCTTCAATATAACCATACATTCCACCAAAATCCATTATCGACGTACCTTTAGGATCAGTCGTTTGTTTCCAACATAAATCTAAAGGCCAATCTACATTAGAATAATGGTAGATCATTGTCTTGGTAAATCCACTGGGACAATTTGCATTGCTAGTTTTTGGATTGCTTACATTGTATGCCCCTCCTGAGATCGATCCTACTATTCCTCCAAAATCTGCAAAAACAGTCGGGAAAGGCGGTATATTATTATCTTGAACCGATCTTATACAAAAATGTAATGGCCAATCCTTATTGAAAGTTCCATTGATCTTTATATCCAAATAACCTACTGGACAACTTTTACTACTAGTCACCGGATTGTTAAAAAGAGTTTCTGTATACATTCCTCCAAAATAATAAAGAATTCTATTTGTTGAACTCTCATTTCCAGAACAACCAGTGATGGACTTTATATCAGCATTAGGAGGAGTCGTTGCTAGAATTATTGAAAAAACAACTGGTTTAAGCAAATTACCAGAGCTAGAATTAAAATCAATTTGTAATTTTGCAGAGAAAATTGTCCCTGATTTAACACCAGCGATATTGTTAATTTTAATTGATTTAACATTTATATTCCTTGCATTTGTTGAAATGGCAGAACCAAACTCTGCTACTATTGGCGAATTAGAATTAGGACGTAAGTGAATCCTTTGCAAATCTAATGTAGGTGGTGTAGCTGTACCAATCTTCGAAGCATCAAATGTTAGAGGTGAAACTGTAACTTCATAAGAGCAAACAGTTCCATCCATTAAAGCAGTTCTAAGCTGACTTTGAAAATCTAGCACGGCCATTTTTTCTATAAGTTCTTGAGTAGCTTTCTGCTGATTCTTATTCATACTCATAAATGCTACAAGTCCAATCGATGCGATTGCCAAGGCCATCATTACTTCAACTAATGTCATTCCATTGGACCAATATTTGAATTTTTTTGTTGTATTTTCACATTTCATATTACTCACCAAATATATCAATATGAGGAATATTAATAATATCTACAAAACTTAATCTAAATATAAGAGCTGAAATCCTTTATTAATTCTACTCTTTCTTTTTCATTATGGCCCATAAAAAAATCACGCCAATTCTCAAATTCACTGGCCCCATAAACAAATACAAAATCCATATCAAACATCTGTGCCATCTGATAATCAATCAAAGAATCACCAAAATATATTGAATCACTTAAATCATAATTATTTTTTAGTTTGTTTAAATTTTCTATCTTCGTTTGAGGACTACCATAGATCTCATCAAAAAAAATATCCAACTTTTTTTCTTTTAAAATGTAGCGAAGATCACTCTGTGGTGAACCAGAGATCACAAATTTTTTAATGTTAGAAATCGTCTCTAAATGTTTTAAATATTTGCTAATGCCATTAATTTCATCTGAAGCAACTAATTTTTGCAAAGTAAGCTGTTCAAAATCATCCAGCATTTGCTTTAGTCTCTGCTGATAGAGAGCAGGTGATTTAATTTTCAAGATGTTTTCAAAGAGATGTATAAATTTACTTATTCTTGGCGCCCCCGCATTTGATTTGTGATAAGAAACAAAATCTTCACATAAATCATTTCCATACGGAGCAACCAACGTCCTCATTGCATCAGTTTTAATATGATTCGAGCGTAAAATTACTCCATCACAATCAAAAATATAGTTTTTGTATGTTTTTTTTTGTTTTTCCATCTCTTTATTAATATCAATATGGTCCATAAACTAAGTTCCAATTGTGTCTAGTTTTCATTGGTCCTCCCTCTTGCTCATCAGGAGAAAAACTACCACTCCAAGTAATTGAACCATCGTCGTTATTTATTACTGTTCCATTTTTTAACCATACCATTGTATAGGGAGTAGAAATGGTACCATCAAGATTTATAGGTGGGCCACCAGCATTTTGAGGGTAATCACAATAGTCCCAACCATATGTAGTACCAGAGGTAGTGCTTTTACCTGTTCCTCCGGTAAAAGTTGGAAGTAAAAATTTTGCTTCCAATTTATCAATACTATCAGCTCTACCAGGTAAACTAACTTTAACTTTTCCGCTACTATCAAAACTAGTGTTAGCATTGGTCGTGGTATGAATCCCTGTACTTTTCATTATATTGTAGGGAGGTTGTGGAATTGGGCAATTAACTTTCGCATCAGCATCTTCTTTAACTTGCATTTCACCAGTGTATTTGAATGACATATCTTGATTTTCACCCAGTTCCATTTTTTTTGGATCAACATTTATTGTTGAATAAAAATTAACATTAGTGTTTTCAATTGTTGTTTTTTCTTTTCCTTGCACGAAAGGACTTCGAGTAGTCTTATTCCAATGAAAATTATAGTGAGTAGAAATTGATCCTTTCCAACCCCACAATTTCTTTTTCTTTATAAGATTCCAAAATGCATGGATTTGAATTGTTACTTTGCCTTTTCTAAATAGATGAGCATATTTCATATTGGGTGCAGCTGCCTGCTCAGACAATATCCCATCTCCATACCAAGTAGGTAGCTCGCTAAATTTATCAGCATTAAATGTTTTTTGATAGATTTGTTTATTACCTCGTAAAACAATCCTTGTTTCCTCATCTACAGCATCTGTATCGTTGAAATTATATAAAAAAGTTGATTGTGATGGTACAGAAATATCTGGTTTAACAGGAACAGGATTAGGATTGGCACTTGAAGACTGCATCCAGGAAAATTGTTTAAGATGTTTGTGTGTACTTGATAATCCCACCTGATAACTTGTATCTGAAACAGATGTAATTTCAATTGCCGATTGATCTTTGGGTGCTAATTCATTATTCCAAAAAAACAAAATCATTTCTGATGTCCCTGAAGGGGCAACGGGTTTGCCATCAATTATTATTACATTATTAGCAACATTACTTAATGAAACTTGTCCAGAAACAACACTTCTACTTACTTTACCATCTTTAATATTGAATGAATGAGAGTAACTGCCATTTCCAAAAGAGCTATAATCAACACCATAAGGAACAGATACATTCGTATCAGGTTTCATTTCTGTATAAAAATATGGAGCTTTATTTATAGTTACTTTAAGAGTTACATGACCTTCCCATGAATCATCTTTATTTTGTTCTTGAGCAAATATTGGTAGAGATATAAGTACAGCATATAATATTGAAGACATTATTGTTAATGCAATTAGAATATTTTTGGTTTTGTTGGTTTTGTTGGTTTTGTTTGTATTATTGTTATTCATGATTGTTACTCTCCTTGGATATCCCATTCTATGACATACTCATCTTGATATTCACTACCTTTAAATTTTTTTGTTTCCCCTTCGTTTTGAAAGCTAACAAGCGTAAGATCAAGCGGTTCTGTTGAAATAATTGTAAAAAACATTTCGTTAAAAATTATTTCTAATGGTCTTTGCTGACAATCAAGATAAGTTTTTTTTAATTTTTGCATTAACTTCAAATTAATTATTGGAATATCTAATTTTACTGTATATTCCAAACCCTCGGATCTATTCTTAGGTGCAATAATTTTTAGATTACCTTCAAGCAAACTTTCCTTCGAAAAAAAAGTACGCTCTAAATTTACAGTTCTACCTTCAATTAGTCCCGTTCCGCAATCAATATCCATTAATTCTGATGATATGCCATTTGAGTCCGCTTCAAATTTAAATGAAGTATTACCTCTGAAAGTCTTTGTAAAAGGATCGAAGTTGAGTTGAGAAATAACATCTATTCTTTTATCTTCATCGATTGATAAAAAGAAATTAGATGCTTTTAAATTTTGACTGATTTTGAGTGTTCCAGACTTAATATTAACAGAAGATGATTCTTCCTCATTATTGTCACTGGAAAAAATTTTTGTTGAAATTAAGAGAAATGATATAATTAACAATGAGGATATAATTGTTAAAATATTTTTTGATCTAGGTAAAGTATAAATTGGTTTAAATCTATTTGAGTGCATAAGTCTCCTTGAAATAATAAAAAAGATCACATTACAACATTATTTAGCAAAATTAAATTAAAATTAATAATCCTTGACCTAAATCAATTCCTTCTACCTCAAACAATGGTATTCTAATTTTAATATTATTAATATCTCCTTCAACAAAAAAGGATTTTTATGAAAACAGAAAAAATAAAACTTCAAGACCATGTTACTTATTCAACAGATTCTATTGTATCCAAGAAAATTTTAGAAAATAATGCTGGAGGAATAACTCTATTTGCCTTTGATAAAGATCAACGTCTAACAGAACATACATCTCCCTATAATGCCATTGTCCAGGTAATCGAAGGTGTTGGTGAAATTATTATTGAGGGCAAAGCACACACTCTTAATGATGGAGATTTGATAATTATGCCAGCAAACATTCCTCATGCTGTAAATGCTCATCAACCTTTCAAAATGCTATTAACTCTAATTAAAGAGAAATAGTATGATACAAACAAACCTGTACTTTCCATGTTTACATTCTGTAGCAGATAAAATTATTATTTTTCTTTAGTGTTTTATTTATATAAAAAAACTATGATAAGTTGATACCTAAATAAAGGATTCTAAAGATGCATGCTGAATTATCATTTTTTACTAATCTAAATCCAGTGGTTCAAGCACTACTGGCAACATTATTTACTTGGTTTTTAACTGCGCTTGGTGCAAGCATGGTTTTTTTCTTTAAGACCATCAATCGCCTAGTTTTAAATGGAATGCTTGGATTTGCGGCCGGTGTGATGATAGCTGCAAGTTTTTGGTCACTTCTCGCTCCAGCAATTGAAATGAGCGAACGAGCGGGGAAAACAGCATGGATTCCAGCGGCCATAGGATTTTTGTCAGGTGGATTATTCTTATTTATAGTCGATAAATTATTACCACACTTGCATCTTGGACTACCAAGATCCGAGGCCGAGGGAATTAAAACATCTTGGCAGAGAAGTATTCTTTTAGTCTTGGCGATAACACTTCATAATATCCCAGAGGGATTGGCCGTTGGAGTTGCTTTTGGTGCTGTGGCCGCAAATATTCCATCGGCATCACTGGCCGGTGCCGTTTCACTTGCGATTGGGATAGGTATGCAAAATTTTCCAGAGGGTGCAGCAGTCTCTATTCCATTAAGAAGAGAGGGGCTTTCTAGAACTAAAAGTTTTTATTATGGACAGCTTTCTGGGATTGTAGAACCGATTGCAGGAGTGATTGGAGCGCTTGCAGTTATTTGGATGCAACCACTGCTACCTTATGCACTTTCATTTGCTGCTGGAGCAATGATTTATGTCGTAGTTGAAGAACTTATTCCTGAATCACAAAGAGATAGTGAAACAGATATTTCAACCATTGGTGCAATGTTAGGTTTTACAGTTATGATGATACTTGATGTAGCGTTGGGATAATAAATTTTAAATAATATTTATGGCTCAATCGGAATTAATATTGCAAAAATCTCACTAAAATCTCTGAATCTCCATATGAAACTAGTCATCATAAGCAATGTAAATTCAAAAACTAATTATGTCGCATAGCCCTTGGCCGATTTTAATTTTTATGTAATATTTGTTTTTATGGGAAAAAAAACAAAATTTAGTATTGATTTAAAACTTGATCATATAAAAATAAAAAATGTTACTATAGATAAAAATGGTGATTATCATATCTATGCTGCATGTACTGCTACATCCATCACCTGCCATAAGTGTGGAAAGATAATTATAAAACCATATGGTCAGTGCAAGGAAACCATCATTGAACATTTACCGATTCTTGATGATCGTGTGTTTATACATTTGAAATGGCCACGATTTATATGTACTAATTGTGAGGATAAACCAACTACTTCATTTCACCCTGATTGGTTGAATGAGAATGGAGGATGCACAAAATTATATGAGAAATTTGCATTGAAGAATTTAATAAATTCTACGGAAAAAGATGTGGCCGAAAAACTTGTAATTACCGAGGAAATAGTAGCTGGGATAGTTAATAGAAATATTGTTACTACCATTAACTGGGATGAAATTTTTATTACCCGAATGGGTGTTGATGAAATTGCCCTTAGAAAAGGACATAAAAGTTATCTTACTATTGTCTCTGACATCAGCATTATTGGAAAAAGTAAAATATTAGCAGTCATTGATGGAAGGACTAAGGATGAAATTAATCCATTTTTTTCATCAATCCCAAAAAGAATTTGGAATTCCTTAGAATCAGTGACAGTTGATATGAGTGCATGTTATTTTTCAGTTCTAAAAGATACTGCTAACGATGATGTAATTTTCGATCGCATTGTTACCATTGATCGATTTCATGTAGCAAAATTGCTTGGAAATGCAGTTGATAAAGAAAGAAAAAAAGTTACAAACAAATTAAAAGAAGATCTTAAAAGTGAGCAAGAAACTTTAGAGCAGGTCAAATCTACTATGTGGCCATTCAGGCATCACCCTGATGATTTAGAGGAGGATGACAAAGACCGACTTAAAAAATTGTTTACATTAGCTCCTAGCTTAAAGGAATGTTACGATATTAGGGAAAATTTGTATCTGATATTTGAAAGTAATCTTGAAAAGAAAGATGCAAAAATAAAAATAGATGCTTGGTGTATTATGGCCATGGGGTATAAAACAAAAGGACACCATCCATTTGAAAAATTTATTGAGACCTATTACAGATATCAAGAAAATATTTTAAATTACTTTACCCATAGACATTCAAGTGGTGCTGTTGAAGGATTAAATAATAAAATTAAAGTAATAAAGAGACGAGGTTTTGGATTTAGAAATATTCTAAACTTTGCCAAGAGAATATTTTTAGATATAAACCTAAAAAACCAATATATTCCAAATTTACAATCGACATAGAATTTCTTATTTCCTAAATTTTTCGATGAACATTTAAAGAATATTTAGTCATTCAAGAGTTTTTCACCTTCCTCAGAAACTACCCACTCATCTTTTTCAGCTCCCCAGTGAATAATAGGTGTAACAACATAACGACCATTTTCAACACCATCAAGTCTTACAATCTCAGTTAGTTTTCTTCTGCCATCTAAGAATCGTTGTTGATAGCAAACATACTTAATTCCTGAAGCAATTATGTTTTTTATATCATCTACTCCTAAAGACAGGTTCCCGGCCAACATATTTAACTCGATTCTTTTTAAGGCATCAAATATCCCCTCTGTAGGAACGATTGAAATCAAAGCATCTATTGAGCGCATAACATTTAATGCTTCAATTGTTTGATTGGCATTATCAATTAGATGAATGGCCACAAAATCAGGTCTCATTGTTAAGGAAAAATTAATCATTTTAGTAAATTCATTCTCTTCATTATTTTTTGACTCCAACAATATGGCCCTTTTATGTTCTATTATTGTTTCATGAATCCTTTCAGCAACTATAACTCTCTTCGTGTCTGATACAGTATTTACACAAAGATTAAATATATGAGTTACTCCTGATCCAATTCCTGCGGCCAATAGTATCTTTGCTTTTTTAGGTGTATTAATAATTTTTTGTAAAATTTTAATAACATTTTCATCCATGCTCTTATATTTAAGAAGATCATCCCAAGTTAAATTCTTTGCAGGTCTTTTAACGATACCAAATACAGGGGATATTCCTACAACTGAAGGTGGCAAAACTGCATAGAAACGAGCATTCTCACCGATATTAAATTCATAGGTGGTAATTTGTTGGTTGATTTCTTTTTCAAACAATCTAAGAATGTTATCAACGACTTTTTTTACATCATTCACACTTTTTAATAATTCAGGAACATCATAGATTTTACCTGCACTTGCATACCAAACTCTTCCGGGACCATCTACTAATATCTCAGTGACATCTTTATTGTTAAATAAATCTGCTAATTCTCCTAATGCTACTGAAATTTTTTTATCTAATTCTTTTTCTGTGTTCATAAAAAACTCCTCTTTAAATCTGATTTAATATTTTAAATTTTTGTTGCCATCCCTGGTATTAATAAAGTTTATTATAAAATTAAAATTTTATGTACTCGTACTTTTTACAGAAGATACCTGGTAATTCCTACAGGTGAGTTGATGATGGGTTAAACTAAGGTTATTGGCCCTTACTAAAATTAAAGTTTAATGATGTTTTTACTTAAGGCCCAAACAGATGCTTCTGTTCTGGATGTAGTGTTTGATTTTGTAAAAATAGATTTTAAATGAAAATGAACAGTTCTTTCAGATATATTTAATTGATATGCAATTTGTTTATTTGCTAATCCTTTGGCCACTAAAGTAAGTACCTCTAATTCTCTTGGAGAAAGATTAATATTTATGGTCCCTGTATTGGAAATATCTTCATTTTGAATGAGTTTTTTTATTTCTTGCTGATGGTTGTTTATTTTTTCAATTTGTTCCTCTAATACTGAAAGAATTGTTTGAGTTTCTGTGTTTTTAATAGTGATTTTTTTATATAATTTTACCTGAGTAAGTAGTATATCTAAGTCATCAAATAAGTTTTGTAGATATTTCTCAGTAGATTTCATATGTATGTGTTAAAATCTCTCCATTAACATTTAATTAATTATCTACATTCACAGTACAAATTCAATTATATCATCATCTAACTGAGGATTAATAAATTAAATAAATTTTGTTTGCTTTTTTTCAAGAACTGTAGGTTTTACTAGGTTGCCCCTGTTAAAAACACGGATAATAAATTCCTGACCTTTTTGCTATAATAAAATCAAGGAAGGCAAATTTTATTTAAACCATAGATAAAAACAAGGGGAATTTTTATGTTTACCAAAAAATCAAGTAATTTCTATTTAAAAACACTCTCATGTATACTACTTCTTACTGTGATCATTATTAGTAGTTGTCAGCAAAATAGTGGAAAGAACTCCTCAAAAAGAGGGCCAGCAAATATTATTCCTGTTAAAAATGAATTTGTTATAACTATTGACGGTAAAGAGGTTTCCAAAGAAGAAAGGGTAAATCAATTTCTTAATAAACCTAGGTATAATCAGGACCGTCGGGCCGATTTCATAGATGAGAGAGGAAATATTAAAGAGCGATTCTAGTGATTCAATCAGAAAAATTTTCGAGATGTTTAATCAGTTTATCCTCTAAAAATCCTGAAAGCATCTCAATTACTTATTTGAGAATTCAATTTTAGGTTCAGTATAATTTTGTCGTTCAGAATTGATCGGAAAATGAGAGGCAAATCTTTCACTTAAAGCAGTGATGGTAAGACTAGGATTTACTGCTAAATTTGCAGCAATCACACTGGCATCGGAAACATATAATCCTGGATAACCAAATACTTCATGATTAAGTGAAATAACTCCTTCTTCTGCTGTATGGGCCATGATTGCTCCACCTAAAATATGAGCAGTCATAGGTGTGGAAAAAAATACTTCAGAAAACATATTATAAGCACCACCATCGATGATGGATGCTAATGTCGTGGCCGCATTTTGGGCCACGGGAATGTAACTTGGAATATCAAGATCTTTTTGTTCTCTTTTACTTATCAAATTACGTTTAAATAGAGTTAAAGGTGATCTGCCTAATGAGAGTTTCATTTTGCTTTCTAAAGATTGCATTACCAATAAGATAATGCAAGCTTTGGCATTATCAGGAATCATCAAAGAACGAAGATAGGTAGGAAAATTTACAATTAGATTTAGAAAAGTTTTTAGTGGACGAGTAAAAATTCCTCCATTTTCAGTCAGAGGTACACCCATCAAACGAAGAAGATTTGAACCAGAGGGATAGCGAACTCCTTCTATCTTTGTATTTGCATCTGGGTGAAAAGCACAGCCAATGGAAATTCCCTTTGAAAAATCCTTATTTCTGTCAAAAGTCACCGCCCCCAACAAACTCTCTCCATTTGATCTGACATCCATTCCAAGGCGAGAGGATATTTTGGGTAAGGTTTTATAGAAGAATTTATTTTTTAAAAGCAGTTTAATGGTGCCTAAAACTCCGCCTGATACAATTACTTTTTTTGCAGTAAAGGTTGGTCCAGTAGTCTTAAACCAAGAAGTAGATTTGAAAGTTGTAATTGAATATCTTAGATGTCTCTGGCCTTCATCGGGTGGAATGATTTTGTTTGCAGTAAGTTCGCTAAAAATTTTACAACCCCATTTCTTTGCAAAATAGAGATAATTTTTATCCAAAGAATTTTTTGCTCCTGTCGGACAACCAATCATACAGCTACCACAAAAATGACATCCTTTCTTGCGTGGTCCGGCTCCATTAAAATATGGATCATTAACTTCAACTTCTGGTTGACCAAAAAAGACTCCTACTTCTGTAGGATGAAAAGTGTGAAGAGCTCCCATCTTTTCACTTAATTCTTTCAAGACTAAATCATTTTCGGCCAGATGAGGATTAGTAACAACACCTAACATTTTTTTTGATAATTCAAAATGTGGTGCCAGCTCGTTAACCCAATCAACACCAGTAGGCCATGTTTTTGATCTGAAGATTTCATCATTAGGTTGCATTAATGTATTTGCATAGACTAAACTTCCTCCTCCTACTCCAGTTCCATGCAAGATCATAAGTCTTCGTAAAAAAGTCATTCGTTGAATTCCAAAACAACGAAGTAATGGTATCCATAAAAACTTTTTTATATTCCAGTTGCTCTTTGGAAAGTCGTTATTATCATAAGATTTTCCCTCTTCGATAACGGCCACACGATATCCTTTTTGCGATAATCTCATTGCAGATACGCTTCCTCCAAATCCGCTGCCAATAATAACGAAATCAAAATCAAAATCAGGATTATAATTATCTTTTGTAGTCTTATTTTTATTCTCAACTAATTTGCTAGACATAGTTTGATATTACCTCCTTAAAACACCTTATTTTATTATTTTATATGATTTCATTTTAATATTTCAAATTATTTTTATGTTCTTTTATTTTAAAATTTAGAATAATTATCTATGATTAATGAGTATATCTTAGGTTAAAAGAAGCTATATTTTGATTTTAAATTAGATAGATCAGAGATTTTATAAATTTATATTAGGAAATGACCAGGTAATCTATAAATGATAAACGAGAGATTGCTAACAGCTCAAAAATCGAAATACTTCAAGTATATATTTTTTCTTTTTTTATTTGTATCGATATTATTAATTCATTGGAAGATTATTAGCGAAGATCCTTTGCTTGGATATGATGATGATTTTGTTGTTGTTCCTATGGAGAAAGTTGTAGGTATAGATGATTATCTATTGAAAATCAAAAATAGAGAGATTTTCGATATTCAACCAATTAGGGATTTGAGTTACTATGTTGATTTTCAAATAAAAAAACATTTAAACTTAAGTGTTCATCATTTTAATAATTTGATTATTTGGATGTTAATTTTATATATGTTGTTTACATTGCTTACGACTCATGTCGATATGAGCAGTAATTCTATTAATAATACATCTAAATTGATAATGTATTTATTAGTTTTGTTATATGCATTTCATCCTTGCTTTACAAATGCTTTGCTTTGGGTAACTGCTAGAAAACATCTTCTTTCAACGATATTTATTTTGTTGGCAACGTATTTTCTAATTGTATCTACAATCAACAAGAATGAACGAGAAGATGGACCGGATAATAAACACCTATTTTTAATTGTTCTTTTTTATTTCTTATCCTGTTTTTCTCAACCAATTAATATTTTGTGGCCAATATGGGGTCTTGTTTTCATCTTCTATAAACATAATTATACTTATCGTCTTTTATTGCATAAACGATGGATTATAACTTTTTCATTTTTAGCGATAACTCTTTTCTCCTGTGCAATTCTTAATATTTTTTATTATACAAAAATCTATATACATCAAACTGCTATTTCTAAATATATCTCGACTGCCGATGATCAGATTTCATATAAGATTCTTAGTTTTGGTAGATATTTTTGGCAGGTACTTGTTCCGTTTTGGTCTACACCTACATCATATTATCCTGGATCGATATTAAATATATTTGGAATTATTCTTACTGTAATAGTTTTTTGGGGAATTTATAAAACTAAGAATCGATTACTTATTATTTGGTGTTTGTTTTCAATACTTCCGATTTTGGTAGTTACAATAAATCTTACAAATATATTTGGTTCGGATACATACATTTTAAATACAGGAATTGGAATGTATATCATTGCTGGTATTGTGATGAAGGATTACAGTGACTTGTTATTAATCAAACAGATCAAGCAGATCAATCAAGTTAAACGAAGATGTATTAAATATCTAGCATCCTTAATGTTTATAATAACGTTATTAATTTTTATATATCATTCTTTACAAGTAAGTTCTTCTTGGTATTCTAATTATACTCTTTTTGAAAGAGCAACTAAAATTGAACTTACGCCATTTAATTTGAAAAATCATATTGTAAATTTAATAAAAAATGCTGAATTTCAAAAAAGTGTTATATTGGCCCAAAGGTTGATAGAATGGGACCCATATGGAAATAATGTTGATAAAGTGTATGCAACGGCCATATATAAGTGTACCGATCTCAGCATTCAAAGTAAAATAAAACTGTTAGAAAGTAAATTGCTGATAATTAAAAATTCCCCATGGTTAAAATATTATCTTGCATGTATCTTTGCTTCTCAAAATACATTTTCTAAAGCATATTACATTGTTGATAGTATATCAGAAAATGATTTCAATTATTTTCAGGTAGACGTATCTATTGTGTTGGCCGAATATATATTTTTTTATAAGATGGCAAGTAAAGAGAACAAAGCAAAAAAAGACTTCCTGGAATTAAAATTTCAATTGAAAGATAAAGTTGAGCGAATAAAAAAAATGTCAAAAACCGAGTGGAATGAGCAAAAATTTCTCGATAATCTAAAATTATTAGGAATTGATGAGAATGTACTCTCGTATTGAAGTTTTTTTTGAAATTTATTTAAGACATTTTTGGAAGTGTGATCATGAAAGTTGTACCGAGATTAGATGTGCTATTGACATCAATTTTCCCTCCCATTTCTTCGATTTTATTTTTTACTATACTTAGGCCAATTCCTCGGCCGGAGAGTTCGCTAACTTTATCGGCAGTTGAGAATTCAGGTTGGAAAATTATCTCTTTAATTGTATTAGCTTCTAAATCACTAATTTCTGTATCACTAGTTTTGTACAAATTTGCGTTTATGATCTTTGCTTTTTGTAATATCTTTTCGCTATTAAGTCCTTGACCGTCATCGGAGATGGTAATAACTTTATTTTGATTATTTTCAGTTAAGTTAATTTTTATTAATCCATATTCATTTTTACCTTTTTGTAATCTAATTGCAGGATGTTCGATTCCATGGTCGATTGAATTACGTAGTATGTGAGTTACACAATCACAAAGCATATTTAATTTTTGTCTATCTAATGAAATGTTTGATCCATCAATTTGTAATATTGCTTTTTTCATTAATCGAGTAGATAAATCATTTATCATCTCTTTATAATTAGCTAAAATTGTAATCAATGGAACTTCAAAAAGCAAATCCCCTTTCTGTTTTAATATTTTAATATCTTGATCAGTTATTCTTTTTTGATAGATAGTATTTAAAGTATTTTTGAAATCATCTAAATTATCTTTTATTACCTCTTCCATTTCTATGCTTTGAAGATTTGAAGAATTTATTTTTTTATCAGTTAAATAAAATAACATATAGATATCTGTTAGAAGTGAATAACTTAAAAGTTCATTGAATGCAAATTTATCATATAATTTAAAAAATATTTCAGGCAATTGTAGATTATGCAAGTTGTTTTTTATTGATGAGGTAAAGTCAAAAATTTTAATTTTGCTTAATAGATTTTCAAAAAAGTCGGAGGTGTTGTTTTTAATACAAAAGTGACTATTAATATTGCTAGAAGAGATATTAATATGTTTGGCAATCATTGCTAAGAAGTTATTAAATTTATTTGAATTATTATTGTCATTTGTTTTATCAGAGAGTAGGTGCTTTCCAGTTCCAACATCAATAAACAAAATTATTGCGATATAATGCCATAGTTGATGTAATAAATTTTCAAAAGTTTTAACATCACTATCCCTATTATCTTTTTGTTTATCTAAATATGATTTTATTAATATATATGGAGTTGATAAAAAACAATCCTCACTTGATTTAGATAATTTCACTAATGCATCCAAAATTTCTGAAGGAAGAATATTTTTATTAGGTTCATTATGTCCACAGTTGATGTTAGGGTTACTGATCTCATATATCTGTGAAAATAGATTGAGAACATAATCTGTATTATAATTTCCATAGTCGATGCTAATATTGGAGATGAAAAAATTTTTTATAATGGTATTAAGTCGTTTAAAAAGAGAGATTATTTGCGAATAATCATGGTTAATTGGATTATCATAAAGTGCTCTGATGTCTTTTGAAATAAGATTGAGAACTTCTTTGGCCTCAAGAGATCCTAATTTTGTAGTATTTTCTTTTAATTTTTTTATGATAATTTCAATTAGGTTTTTAAAATTTAAAACGGAGGATTTAAGTTTTATATTGTTGATATCAACAAAGTAAGATAAAAGTGAGAGATAATTTTTGTGAGTTGTGAGAAGTAAGATTTGCTTGAAATTTAGTTTGATTCTAAATATCTTTTCAGCATTGTTAGAATAATCCATTAGCTGGATAAAGATCATTTCTATTTGGTATTCAAATTCTTGATGAGTGTTTTGCATAATAATAGAGTCGTTTTCATTAACAAATTCATTTATAATTCGAGTTCTATTGTTTTGCATATAACTTTCAAAGTTATGGATAGTCTCAGAAAGATATGTAAAACCTAATACTCGAGCATTTCCTTTTAATGTATGAAGTTTTGATAAAATATTTAAGTAAGAATCATTGTTCAAATTTTTAATATGATCTTTTGTTTTTAAATTGTTATAAACTTGATCGACTAATTCAATTGAATTAATAAGAAATTCTTTAATAATATTATTACTTTGAGCTGCTAATTGTTGGAGGATGGTGACCCGTTTTAAGTTATTATGTTTTTCCTGATTAATCTTTTTTTCTAATATTTCAATGACGGTTATATCTTCGATTACCAACATGATTGCTTCAAGAAGATCAGATTTATTCCATAGAGGTACATATCGAACTTTTAATTTTTTTTTGATTTTGCTATCGATATAATATTCAATTTCAGTAGGTAAATTATCTTCAATCACCATCCATTGAATGTTATTTTCACCATAAACTGTTTGCCAAATATTATTAATTATAGAATAGAGTTCGCTTTCTTTTTTTATGTCTTTGTATAAGGTATCAAAAATATTTTTACCAATAATATCCTCTTGTTTGAAAATTTCTTTAGTGTAGGAAGAGACAGGCGGAATGATTACCCCATTTTCATTTACAATAAAAATCGCTTGCTGCATATTATTTAAAAGATTTGCGATGTTATTTCTTTCATTCTCTAAGCTAGAAGTTATTTTACGAATGGTATTCATCATTTCGCTGGCCGAGCTTGCTAATTCTCCAATTTCATCATTAATTTTAAGATCAAGTCCGATTGTCAAATCTCCTTTTGATATTAATTTCAACTTTTCTTTTAAATTAAAAATAGGAGCTGTAATAACTTTGGCCATAAAACGACTGATAAAGATTAATGCTAAAACTGCATTTATTAAAATAATTAAACTAAATGTTGCATATTTTGTGTGATTTTTTTGAGCAATAGAGAAAAGTTGAGTGCTAAGATTATTTTCATAATCAACTAATTGTTGTAATAATCCCTTTAGTTGTACAAAGTCAGTATCTATTCCGGCAGCAAACATGATGGCAGCATTTACATCAGTACTTAGATTAGAAATAATGTTTTCAACATCTGATTTATAATTGCTCATAGTAAGTTTTGCTTTTTTTAAAATTTCTTCTTGATCATTGGTTAGATCTACTTGCTTAAGCTTACTTTCAATTTCAATGGTTATGTCTGATAGTTCTTTTTTTGTTTCAGTTATTAAATTATCTATTCGTTTTTGATCAAATCCTTTGTCCACCCAAAGGATTATTTTATATAAATTATTATTATTATTTATTGTCCTATCGAGTAGTATTGCTGATTGTGTGTAATTGAAAAATCTTTTATGAAAAAAATCTTTAACAACATAATTTAACTTTTCCATTCCTTGGAAGGCAACTAACCAACAACCAATGATCAATAAAATTCCAATTGATGGAGCTAGGATAATTTTTTTTATAATCTTTAAATTTTGTAGGAAATTTTTCATATTTTATATCTTACTTTGTATAAATTTTATTTTAATTATTTGTAATATTATTTATTTTAAATAAAATCCACTAGAGAGGATAATTCCACCAGCAATATTGTTTTCTCTTATGTAATAGGTTTTCTTAGGTGTAATCTTTTTAGTTTTAGGGTTAGTCCAATAATAATCAATCCATCCTGCTAGGTTACTGTTGCTTTTATCTATCAATTCTTTAATAAATAGTTTTCCTTTAGTATCTTGAATTTTAGTTAAATTTACACCGACTAACTTAGGATTAATTGCATGTTGGATACACTCTCCTTTTGTATTAAAGGTGAAGAGATAAAGTTCATCAGAGATAAAATTTTTTTTATAATCTTTGAAATCCTTAAATGCCTGTTCAATCCCGACTTTTTTAATATGTTCAACTCCTTTCTCGACTAGATCGATACACTTTTTTTCTAGATCATTATTATTGGTAGCGCTAGCATTTTGAGGAATAGAATTTATAAAAAATAAAGACAAAAATAAGAAGAGTAAAATTCTTGAGTATAAAGAATTAATTTTTCTAAACATTTGTTATTCCTTTTTGATTGATTTTTATTATATAATTTAATAGGAACAATCAGGTTGTCATGTGTTTTATCACAGTATATCACACGCTAAAATAAATTAAACAAAGGAAAAAAGATGAGTGCGCCAAGAAAAATTTTTTATTTATTATCATTTTTATCTGTGCTTTTAATTTTTAATACGGCAGTTTATAGCGAGACTCCAAAAGAAAAATGCCTTGCTTTTTTGAAAAAGGGAAAAGAATTATTAGAAAAATCTGGAAGAGAAGAGGCTTTCAAACAGTTTGATGATTTGAAAGGTAAATTCATAGATGGTGATATTTATCTGTATACACTTACTATGGATGGAAAGTGTATTCAACATGCAATAAATAAAAAATTAGTTAATTTAGATGTTAATAGAGTCAAAGATTCTAGTGGCAAATTATTTATTCAAGAGATAATTGAAACTGCAAAAACTAAAGATAGCGGAGCTATTTCATACCATTGGACACATCCAGAGACAAAAAAAATAAAACCTAAAGAAGGTCTTTTTCAAAAGGTCAAAGATGCTGCTGGAGAGTTGATTTTAGTTACCGGTTATTATACTGATGAGAGCAAATAAAAAAATATAATATATTATTGATTGTTTATAAAAATTCTACATCCTTAACATGTAAATTTTCATTAAATTCAAGCAAATTAAAGTTATCAAGATTAAAATCAGAGATAGACTCTATTTCTAAAGAGCAAATAAACTCAGTGTCGCTTGAAAATATTTTCCAATAAAAAAAATGGAGATCTTCTTTTCTTAAGGAAAAATATAATTCATCAAAACCTGAAATCTTTAATGGGAGACTAATCGCTAGCGAAATTTTTAAGGTGTTAAAAAAAATTTCTTTTAGTTTTCCTACTGTTTGATTACAGCATTCTTTAATGAAGTCATCTATTTTTTCATTAGAAGGAGAATTGTTGATAATATCTTTAAGAGTTTTTCGCGAGAACATGATTTTAAAAAAAATAGTAAAATCTGCTCCTGATAATATAATTAGACCTGTATTAGGCATCAATACTTTTCCAATTAAGTCGGGAGTTTCAATTGGTGTTGAGAATAATTCTTTTTGTAATTGCATGGAAAGTATTTTAGAGCTTATGTTTTGACAACAGCTAAAAAACTTTTGATACTTATTGTGATTGACGATTATCATAAATCTATCTCAATTACAGAAATTCTATATTGTCACCGATTGCATCAGCGTAATCGAATTCAACATCTTTTAGATCGAATAATTTGCCACCTTTAATGTTTATAAAGCCAGTCTTAAGCGAAAAAACATTTCCTTTATCTCGTAAATCAACTGTGGGGATATAAATTCTTCCTAAATTTACATTACCATTTTTATCGATAATGGTTGGAAGTCCTACTTCTGATTCTACTCCGGTTTTTCTAATATTATGGTTAATAATTCCCCAAAATTGATTTAATAATTCTCTAGAAAAATCTAAAATTTTTTCTTCTGTTTGCACTATATTGGATGGCATATTACTTATAAAATTATTTAAATTTATTCGTAGATAGCACAATCCTAGGATGTCTTGATACTTAGTTTGGCAACTAATTATATAGTCATAATCAAATTTTTCCATAGGATGATGAAAATAAAAATCATGCTTAAATTCAGGAAACGAATACTTTTTCAGGGAATTCATAGAGAAAGTGACAAGTTGATGGAATTTTGCTGGTAACATATGATCGATACTTTTTAAAATCTCTTCCTCCCACGTATCTGAAGATTCAGGAAATTCACAAGAAGAATGTTCTGTACTTATTTGAAGTTTGTTTGGGTTTAAGAATCTATATTTACATGGAATATTTTTTATTTGATTTAGCAATTCAGAACTTTGTTGATGATTTAATTTTTCAAAATTCAAGATACAAAAAACAAATAGTTTAACTTTATTAATCATACTATAGAAGTCATCAACACTGGTTACATGACATAAACGAACATTCATCTTTTCTGCAGTACCGGCAACATTTTTTAATTGATGTGGTCGTAGATCTAAACAACAAATATAACTGGATGATTCATAAATAGTGATATTATTTTGTTCCATTGATTTATTCCTCTCTAGTTTAAATTATTTATTTTTTATATTACTTTTTTACATATCTAATACTTTTTTTATGGCCAAAAAAACTTTCTCCATTGTGAATGGTTTTGCAATCCAGGCCATAACTCCATATTCCTTTCCTTGTCTTTTTAACTCAGGAGATGTTTCAGTAGTAAGCATAAAGATAGGAATTTTTTTAATATTTTGATCACAACTAATTCTTTTACACATCTCAATGCCGTTCATTTCAGGCATATTCACATCAGCTATGATTAAATCAAGATCAGGAGTGTTTTTGATAATCTCTAATCCACTTTTGCCATTAGATGCCTCTAAAACATCCAATCCATTCTCTATTAAAAATGATCGAATAGAATCTCTTAGAGTATCTGAATCATCTACAATTAAAATTTTTTTCATAACAAAAGTCCCCTCATGAAAATACTCTCATTAATTGAGAGTAAACGATAAAGTTATCACTGTTCCTTTATTTAATTCTGATTTAAATTCAATGGTCCCATTCATTTCTTTTAATAGATTGTACGTAATCCATAATCCTAATCCCATGCCTTTACCAATTTCTTTTGTGGTGAAAAAAGCATCAAAAACTTTACTTTGAATTTCTGTGGCGATTCCTACCCCACTATCAGTAATTTTTATTATCAATTTATTATCGATGTTATAACTATTAATATTTATATTTTTTTGATTTACTTTTTCTAGGGCATCTAGTGAGTTATCAACTATATTTCCTAATATGCGTTTGAATTTTGTTTCGTTAGTAATAAGTTGATGTGATTTAGCATTGAGATTAAGAGTAATTTGTATTTGACTATTAAATTTTTCTTGAGTTACAAGTTCTTTAGCAAAACTATCTATTAATTGATGAATGTCTAACATTTTCACATCAGAATTATTTTCTTGTAATTGTGTTCGCATTCCATAGATCACGCTACTTATTCGATCACAGGCATAGCTCATCTTTTCGAAGTGAATTTTTATTTGCTCATTTGTGCTTGATTGATCATTCAAATTGCTAACATTATTTTCTTTGCTAGTACTATTGTTGTTATCATCACTCTTGCTATCTTTTAAAATGTTGCCAATCTTTTTTTTCAAAGACAACATGTGGCCTTTTAAGATTGTTAATGGGTTACTGATTTCGTGGGCCACACCTGCGGTAATGGTGGCCAAGGATGCTAATTTGGAGGAGATAAAAAGTTGATTTTGTAAATTTTCTCTCTCTTTTTCCATTTTTTTGATATTGGTAATATCTTCATATGTGCCAAGAATACCAATTGATTGTTGATCTTTGTTTTTTAAAGGAACAATATTCATCTTTAAGTAAGTAGTGTCGGTTTCTTTAGGATAGTTTATTGTTACCTCTTTACCGATGATAGGAACTAGAGAATTTAATACTGTCTGATCTTCTTTTTTTATGGCCGCTGCTTTAATGGGATCAGGAAATATAGAATCATCTTTACCAATTAAAAATGATGGACCATCATTAATCTTAGCATCTTTAGCAAAGAGATCATTACTTCCCAGATATTTTAAATTGTTATCTTTCCAATAAACTCCAACAGGGATGGTATCGAGAATATTTCTCAACATTAGTTGTGATTCTAATAATTCTTGAGTACGTTGCTTGACTTTTACTTCAAGTTCTTCATTAACTTTTCTTAGTATTAATTGTGCTTCTTTGATGTGGGTTATGTCTTGGCCATCGATTACAAAAGTGGCAAGTTGCCCTCCTTGAAAGTAGTTAAAAAAAGAGATATTCCAAGAATAAATTGCAGGTTTTTTTAGATTTTGATTTTCTTTTATAATACCCAATTCAAATTGAATTCTCTGACGATGTTCTAAAACTTGATTTATTTGTTCAGTTACTTTTGGCCAATTTTCATGAGGGAATAGTTGAGAAAAATTTTGAGCAATGATACTTTCTTCGTCACAATTTAAAACTTCTAATAAGTTATCATTACCTTTTAGAATTTGTCCGTTTTTAGCGATAATTCCCCAGATACCAGATAGTTTTTTTAGAGCAAATTCATCATGAAGTTTAGAATCTTCTAAAATCTTTATAATCTTGAAAGTGGCAGCATAATCAAAGGTTTGCATAAAAACGTACCTGTGCTTGTAACTACTTCGTAACTACTTTGTAACTAATTCGTAAATGCTTTGTAAATTTTTTGTAACTGCATTTGAAAACATAAACATGTATATGTTTAATGATTATATCTCAAATTTAAAAAAGTAGTAGGCCAATTATTAATTTTTAATTTCTAATAAATAATAAATAATAAATAATAAATAATGAATAATGAAATTTACTTGGTACTCCCAAGTCGATGACTTTCGAACTGCAGTCTCAGAACTTTTGTTATGAGAATAAATTATCATAAAAACAATTTTTATTTAATTGTGTTACTTAAGGTTGCTTTGGGTAACGTTTTTCGCTAAAAACATTACTATGGAGTTGAATAAGTAACGAAATATATAGATAATGTTACTTGTTAGTTTTTATAGTAACATTTTTTATAAAAATTGGACCTATTGATATGAATAATAGCACCACTCGTTCAGGTAAGTATATTACTCAAGCTACCGGTTACAAATCATTTATTCCTAACCCTTTGCCACCAAATCCTCCTCTGATAATGGACGAGGAGATGGTGTACCTACTATCGGAGGCTAATTTGGCATTAGGTAAGTTAGCTGGCCTAACTACAATTATTGTCGATCCGGATCTATTTGTTTATCTCTACGTTCGCAAGGAGGCATTACTTAGCTCGCAAATAGAAGGAACACAATGTTCGTTGGAAGATATATTGGCCCCCGATGCTGCTGTTGAAAACCCCGGCCACTCCTTTGGAGTTGAAGAAGTTTCAAACTACGTCAAGGCCATGAATCAGGGGCTTTCGCGATTAAATGAACTACCAGTATGCACGCGTCTGATAAAAGAGATACACCAAGTATTGATGGACGGAGTACGAGGGCAAAATAAAACCCCAGGTGAATTTAGAAGGTCACAGAATTGGATTGGTAGGCCAGGATGTAGTCTCATGGATGCTGAATTTGTTCCTCCACCTTTTGAAATGGTTGATGAGTTAATGGGAGATGTAGAAAAATTCATTCATGATCAAGATAAAGTTCCTCCATTAGTTAAGGCGGCCCTTATTCATGCTCAATTTGAAACCATTCATCCATTTCTAGATGGTAATGGTCGCCTTGGTCGATTGCTAATTACCTATCTACTTTGTTATTGGCAAATTTTAGACAGACCTCTGCTTTATTTAAGTTACTATTTTAAGTCGCACCTATCTGAATATTATAATCGTTTAATGAAAGTAAGACATAGTGGCGAGTGGGAACAGTGGATATTATTCTTTTTAAGGGGAGTGAAAGTCTCCGCAGAAGTGGCCAATAAAGCAGCAGTAGAAATCCACCATCTTCATCAACAAGATAAAGAAAAATTAATGGGTAGCAAAGCATCTAAGTTTGAAATTCAGATTTTTAATGAATTTTGTCACAATCCAGTACTTACGGCAAAGGTCTTACTGAATAAATATGAAGATGCCAATAAACCAAAAATTCAAAGGTGTTTTGAACATCTGATTAAATTAGAAATTATCAAAGAAGTGAGTGGAAAGATTAGAAACCGTAAGTATATTTATGGAGACTACTTATCGTTATTAACAAAAGACACGTAATTGCAGGACAAGAGCATAATTAAAATTTCTTAGAATGATCAAGAGACGATTTAATTTATAAGTACAACCACAAAATAAAAAAGCCAGCAATTAAGCTGGCCTTTATTAACTTGGCACTCCCACGGGGATTCGAACCCCGGTTACCGCCGTGAAAAGGCGATGTCCTAGACCGGGCTAGACGATGGGAGCAATTTTTAAAGATCAATATTGTAAATTATAATGGTGATCTCGCTGCGACTTGAACGCAGGACCCCCTCCTTAAAAGGGAGGTGCTCTAACCAACTGAGCTACGAGACCATAATCATTTTTTTTAGTAACCCATATGAAGCTGTAGGAAAGAAATTAATTTTTTTTACTTTTTCTGTCAATCATTAAATAATATCTTTTTTTAGTCGGAGATTGAAAATACAAATTTAAATTTTTTTTCAAATAAAAAAATATTATGAAGATGAGGTGTAATAAATAAATGAGTGTAGTATCAGGAGCGAAGCTTAGAGTATCATTTTATACCTTAGGATGTAAGTTGAATATTGCGGAGACAGGAAGCATTACTCAGATGTTTGTTCAAAGAGGTTATGAAATAGTTTCATTCGAGAGTAGTGCTGATGTTGTTTATATAAATACATGTACTGTAACAAAAAGTGCAGATTCAAATTGTAGAAATGTGATTAGGCGGGCCCGCAAATATTCACCTGATGCAACAATAGTTGTTACTGGTTGCTATGCTCAACTATCATCATCAGAAGTAGCATCGATGTTAGAAGTTGATATCGTATTAGGTGTTGATCAAAAGGAAAAAATATTTGAGTTGTTAGAGAAAATAAAAAATAGTGGAAAAAAAACTACAGAGATTGATGTGTCTGATAGTTCTGATAAAAGTTTTTTTCAGAGAGGAGTAAGTGCTTTAGATGATGGTAAGACTAGAACTTTTTTAAAGGTTCAAGATGGATGTGATTATTGTTGCAGTTATTGTGTTATTCCTCATGCGAGAGGGAAACCGCGATCGTTGCCACTTTCGCAGGTTCTTGGTGAAGTAAACAGAGTTGTAAAAAGTGGAGTGAAGGAAGTTGTTTTGACTGGAATTAACTTAGGAGAGTATCGTGATGGTTCGAATAATCTGGTCACGCTGATTTCGAAAATTAAAGATACTGATACTGGCATAAAACTACAGAGATTAAGGATATCATCAATTGAGCCAAATAAAGTTACCAAAGATTTATTGTTGGCCTTAAAAGATTTGCCATCATTTATGGATTATTTTCATCTTCCTCTTCAGAGTGGAGATGATGAAATCCTAAAAAAAATGAATCGTAAGTACACTACAACTGATTATTTAAACGTGCTGGAGATGATTAAAAAATATTTTCCAAGTGCTGGAATAGGGAGTGATATTATTGTTGGTTTTCCGGGAGAGTGTGAGCGCGAGTTTGAAAATGCATGCAATTTTATCAAATCCTCTCCCATAACTCATTTGCACCTCTTTCCTTATTCAAGACGTGAAGGAACTGTCGCTGCAAAGATGGAAATAGAAGCAATTAAAAATAAAGCGGCAGTTAGTTCAGAGGAAAAAAAGAAAAGGATGGCAATTTTAAAAACTATTGCTGAAAAAAAGATCAATGATTTTTCCTTGAGTATGATTGGTCAAAAGGTTACAGTTTTATGTGAAAACAAAAAAAATCGAACAGGATTATATCAAGGTTATACTTCAAATTATTTGAGAGCATTGGTGAGCATTTCAAATGATAAATTAAACTTGGCGAATTCTATTGTGGAAGCATCTGTAACCAAAGCAAAAGGAAATGTACTCTATGTTTCTTACCTACAATGAGAGTAAAGAGAATGATAAGAAAGAGAATGATAAGAAAGATAAATCAATTTTAGTATCTTCGTTGTATATGAGTTTTGCGGTTTTTTTGAGCAGGATTTTAGGTCTTGTTCGTGAATTAGTTATGGCCATGGTCTTTGGTGCTTCTCACGTTACTGATATATTTTTGGTTGCATATCGGATTCCTAATTTATTAAGAGATCTATTAGCAGAGGGCGCTTTTTCTGCTGCCTTTGTACCAGTCTTCGCAGAAGTTTGTAGTAAAGAAAAAGAGCGAATGGCCAGCAGAGAGTTATTGTGGGAATTATTTTTTTTATTGACTCTAATTACTGGTGCCATTGGTATTTTAATAATAATCTTTGCACCAGAGTTAACAAATCTTTTTGCTCCATCATTTGCAAAAAATCCTGAACGTTTTAATTTGTCAGTGGATTTAATTAGGTTAATGGCACCATATCTTTTCTGCGTTTCCATTGCAGCTTTATTTATGGGAGTATTAAATACTTTAAAATTTTTCTTTGTTCCATCACTTTCTCCTGCTGCTTTTAATGTCGTCTTAATTGCTTTTACCATTTTACTTCCAAGCTATCTTATCTCTAGCGGGATAAATGCAGCATATGCTTTAGGATCAGGAGTTTTAATTGGTGGAATTTTTCAATCACTTATTCAGTTACCGTTACTAATAAAAAATGGTTTTGCTCCTCTCTGGCCTAAAAAATTTTTCACAGCAAATGCACGTAGAGTTTTAATACGTCTTGGGCCAGGAATGATTGGTTTTGCTGCTACTCAAATAAATATTTTGGTAACAACTATTTTAGCATCTGCAATTGTGGGAGCAGTCTCGTGGTTAAACTATGCTTTTAGATTATTTCAATTTCCATTGGGAATTTTCGGAGTAGCAATAGCAAACTCTCATTTAGTACATTTTAGTATTGCCTATAGGAACGGAGATTTAAAACAAGCAAGATCGTATCTATCATATAGTTATTATCTGACAAATGCGGTGATGATTCCATCGATGTTTCTGATATTCTTTTTATCCTCAGAGATTACCCACATAATATTTGAGAGAGGAAGATTTACTGCTTACGATACAATGATGACTTCATATGCTTTAAAATTATTTGCATTAGGACTTCCATTCTATGGAATAAATAAGATTCTTGTTCCAACTTTCTATGCAATCGATCGACAACGTATCCCTGTGATGATTACAGTTTTTTCTGTTTTAGTGAATGTAAGTTTTTGCTTTTTGCTTGTACCAAAATATGGATTTACCATTCTAGCATTAGGTACTACTTTAACTGTTGTTCTTAGTTCAGTGGGATCGGTAATTTTTCTTTTTAACATACTTCAGTTGAAGTTAGATTTTTTCTTTGATTTTAAATTGCTGAAATTTTTATTAGCATCTGCAGTTGTTGGTTTCCTAACACACAAGCTTGCGATAAAATTTTTTCATTTTAACAGCACTATTATTGGTGAGGTTATTTCACTATCACTCATATTGTTGACTGCAATGATTTGTTATGCGCTATTTATGGTAATTTTAGGAGAGGGTGAGTTTATCTTGAACTTTGTTAGTAAAATTCGCAATAAAATTAGCAATAAACTTGTGAGATAATTATAAAATGGGGTAGTATTATTAGGATCAAAATAATAATAGTGCACTGGTATTCTACTTAGGATTTCTTTAGGATATGATGAATGAGAACAGATTTTGAAACATTAAGGTCATTGGCCAGATATACAGTTAATCATTTGCAAGAGAAACGGTTTATTATGTTTACACCGGAAAAGCGTGAGGGATTGATTGAAGCTTTAGCAACTGAGTATGGTGTTAGTTTTTCTACAGATGAAGATATTAAAGAGCAAGCAATAGAAGAGGTTGAAGATAAACTTGGCGAGGGTAATTTGCCTGAAGATATTGCTGAATCAGAGATGTTTAATCATGCAAGAAAAGAGATTATCAAATCCTATCAAGGAGAGGCAATCTCTGGACTTTACATGACTGAATCACTTCATCAAATCGCAAGCAGAGTTAGTGATTTCCTTCTAAAATCAGAGCATGTAGATGACGTTTTTGCTTCAGATGATGATTTAGTTGCATTTCTTGTTCAAAAAATTCGCATTTTCGCTGCATAGGATCCCTGCTAAGTAATTCTTAATAAGAATTAATTCGTATATAAATCAACTTCTGCCCCTTCTCATTCTTGTTTTTATTATGGACCTTGCATGTTATGATATAATTTGTATGAATACTTTTAGGGTGGGGAGAGAGTATGTTTTTAAAAATTTCAACGAAATTATTTTGTTTCTTATTTGTATTTTTCTCTCTGTTTTTTATCTTTTCATTTGGTTTTAATGGCAAACAATCAAATCACAAATGCTTTTTAGGATTCAAAGTTAGTGGATTTGGTTTTAATGATGCTTGGGCCATTAGAGACAAAAGAACCTCTCAAAATGATGTAGAGGTGGATTTCCCAGATATTTATGATAATGATGATCGCGGCAATGGAGATGAAAATGATGGGAAAGGAAAGAGAGTAACAGGAAAAGATTTAGACAGTGATAGGGATGGTGATAAAGACGGGGCCAGAGACAGAGGTAGAGATGGTGGTGGTCGAAAAAAATGGGACGATAAGGGTAGATGGGGTTTTGATAATCATTCAGATTCAGATTCAAATTCTGATTTAGATAGAGATAGAGATAGAGATCGTGGTTATGGAAGTAACGATCGTGTGAATGCAAGAGAGTGTGAATATATTACGGATACACGTGAATATAATATGTGTAGGAATGAACTTTATAGAAGAAGATCTGGTGATAGAGTAGATTGTATTGATTGTGTGACCAAACCTCCAGAACCAAGTGGTTGGGAAAAGGCTGCGATGGTAATAGGAGCGGTAGCTCCTCCTCTTGCATATCTTGGTTCAAATATAACTTCATCGATTATGGGTGGATTAAGTCAACAGACTTGGGCCGATGCTTATAAGCAAGGGTTTGCTGCTTGTAATACTCGCTTTGATAATTATTTAAATTATGTAACTCAAAATGGAATGAATCCTGTTTTACCTACAGATGCACAGAAGCTCATGCAATGTAATAATATGCCTCTCGGAGGATACGCTGGTTTTAATGGAATGATGGGAAATGGTTTTGGTGGATCAGGTAATCCATTTATTAGTGCTGGTTTTTCGCCTGGATTTTTATCAGGTATGATGGGCCCATATCAAATGGGTGGTATGTTTGGAATGCCGGGTATGGGAGGCATGGGCGGTATGGGTGGTATGGGTGGATTTGGAAATCCATTCGGTAACAATGGACTTGGACTTGGATTTGGTGTTGGATTAAATGGTGGATTAGGTGGAATGGGAGGAGGAATGGGTCCATATGGTATGCCTGGATTAGGCGGAATGGGAATGATGGGAGGAGGATTAGGTTATCCTGGATTAGGAGGACAATTTGGAATAGGTGGGCCAGGAATGGGTTTGTTTCCTGGTGGAAATGGAATGGGAGGATATTGGGGACCAAGTGGTGGTTGGGGTGATCAAAATAATCCGTGGATGAATCAGTGGCAACAAGCTCAAAATTCTATGAGAGCAAATATGGAGCAAAATTCTGCTCTAGCGAATAGATATCAAACCAATATTTGGGCCAATGGTATGGCCAACGCTCAATTGGGACAAGATTATAGAAATGCTGGCCAAAATTATATGAGCAATCTCTACTCTGGAATGGGCGGTATGTACGGAGGAATGGGAGGTATGGGAATGGGAGGCATGGGCGGCGGTTTGGGTGGATATGGTGGAATGGGAATGGGAGGTTCTCCATTTGGAATGGGTAATTTAGGAGGATATTTTAGTCTTGGTGGAGGATTAGGTGGATTAGGTGGAGGAGGATTAGGATTAAGTGGTGGAATCGGACTCTAATTCCAATTCTTCTAGTAAAATAATTAAATTACTCTCGAAGGCTAAATCATTACCTACTACAAGTGGATGTTATCTTTTTAAAGATCAAAAAGAAAATGTCTTGTATGTTGGAAAAGCAAAGAATCTTAGAAATAGATGCTCATCATATTTTCAAGATGCTCAAATTAAAAATCACAATATAAAAACCTTAAAACTTCTCTCGGTAGTAGATGATTTTGATTTCATCATTACTGATAGTGATTCAAGTGCGCTGATCTTAGAAAATGATTTAATAAAAAAATATACACCAAAATATAATATTAAGTTGAGAGATGATAAATCATATCCTTTTGTAGTTAGTGATTTGAGAGATAATTTCCCTAGAATTTTATATATGAGAAAGAAGGAATTGATTGAACTTAAAAAAGATGAGCATGTGTTGATTTTTGGCCCCTTCGTAGAGAGTCGTTTATTAAAGGAAGTAATCAAAATTTTAGTCAAACACTTTAAAATTAGAATTTGTGGGAAGAGTGAATTTAAGATGAGTGCAAAGACAAATACTCCATGTATTTTATATCAGATTGAGTATTGTAGTGCACCTTGTGTTGGTAAAATTGGCAAATATCAATACAAAAATAATTTTTCCAAAGTGATACAATTTTTCAGTGGAGAAGAGAGGGAAGAGAGAGCGGTTTTGCGGATCTTAAAGAGAAAGATGTATGATTATTCTAAAGAGGAAGAATATGAAAAAGCAGCAGAGATTAGAGATGATATCTTGAAAGTAGAGCAGTTTATAAATGCCAAAACTACTTCTGATGAAGGAGGAGTAGAAAAAGGAGAAGGTAAAGATGCTTTAAAAAGGTTGCAAGAGATCTTATCTTTAAAAAAAATTCCTCGAGTTATTGAGTGCTATGATGTAGCGATTTGGCAAGGAGATTCTCCTTGTGGAGCGAAGGTGGTGATGAGAGATGGTAAGTTGGATAAGAGTTCTTATCGATATTATAATTTAACCAAGAGAGAAGAGGAGAACAATGATTATGAAATGCTAAAGGAATTAATTAGCAGGCGATTTTCCTCTGAATCGTTTGATTATCTTGATTTGATAATGGTTGATGGTGGAAAAGGTCAACTTAATGCTATCGTCTCAGTATTAAAAAATTTAAATATTTCAATTGCTGTTGTTGGAATTGCAAAAAAAAATAAACGATGTTTAAGTGATCGACTTTTTTTCCAGAATCAAAGTAGTGCTCAATCTCGAGGATATTCATTAGAAAAAGAGGGTTTGCTTTGGACCATGCTGGCAAAGTTAAGAGATGAAGCACATCGATTTTCTCGAAAATTACATCATAAAAAAGAGCAAAAAAGATTGCTAAAAGGGATCACCAAAAAAAATTGAAAAAGTTTTTTTCCAGAGAATATTTTACTTTAATTTAAAACATAAATTACCCTACGTATTATCTGCCCACACTCTACACAACGAGCTGTTTCTTGAATCAACAAATTTTTATAATCTGGTAGGTGTCCAAAGATCAATTTAGTTCCGCAAGTTGAGCATTGATCAATTTTTTTGATAACGTCATCCTTTCCACCAATATACTCTTCATAACATTCAAATTTGTATTCTGCATCCATTGAAATGTTCCTCTTAAAATCTTTGGTTTTGAAAATTTATTTTTTTCCTTATATATTAAATTACTTTCAGATTTATACATGGTGGCCAAAAAAAAATTGTAAAAATCTGAAAACTTCTTTTTTGATATGTTGAACTTGTCGGAAGAAATCGTTGGCCCTTTAAAAGTTTTTTTAAATTTTATTAAGTATGAACAATGGCGTGCTAGGGTGTACTGTACTGATGTACTGGTATTGTATAAAAGAGTACAGAGATTTAAAAAATGAGATGGAAAGATGACAAGAATAAGGTTGAGAACTAAATGAAGAATATTTTCTATGAATTAAGGCAAAATTTGCATAGGGAAAGTGATCCGGCCCAACTTAAAATGTTTAAAAACAGATATGCTGCTGCACTTTTTGAACATTCATTATGGTATTTGGGCCCAGAGAGGATTGTGGAAAATAAATCTCAGCAAATTGCCGTGAAAAATGCTACAGAAAATGCTACAGAAAATGCTGCAAAAAATATTGTAGGAAATGCTGTAGAAAATACCAATAAAAAAAATCGTGAATTATTTGTTACAGAATACGCAAGGGATTTGTCTCTTTGTAAAAGATGTCTAAAGCTGAGAGCATTCTTATATAAAAAAGATCATCTTAATCATCTTAATCATCTTAATCATCATAGCGATTATAAGCAACAATTGTCGAATAATGTGAAGATTTATTTTTTAAATGATTTTTTTTCTGAAAATAATTTTGTGGATCGTTCAGGGATGAATAGTTCACAAAGTGATCATCTCTTAAATTTCCCTCAGGTTTTTTCTGAGGAAAAGGAGATCTTATTTTCAAGAATACTTCAGGCAATGAACATAGAAAAAACGGATATGTTTTTATCAAGCTTTGTGAAATGCAGACCAATTGAAACGGATAAGATGGATGATAAGAATCTGGAGATGTTGGCCAACAATTGTATGGAATTTACCAAGAGAGAGATCATATTATTCAAACCTAAAGTTGTTGCCACTTTTGGAGCATATGTTAGTGGATTTCTTATAGGTAGAAAAGAACGATTATCTTTAATCCATGGAAAATTTATTAGGTGTAAATTTTCCTATGGTAATTTAGTACATGAATGCGAAGTTGTTCCTCTATTTAGTTTGGATTATTTGTTAATCAATCCTCAGATGAAAAGAGTATTTTGGGATGATATTAAAAGAATAATCATCTATCTTAATCGTCAATAATTTTACTATAGTCTACACTACTGCTTTGTTACTTTTTATATTTGGGTCCATTCAATATTGAGATAGAATAGACTAATATGAATGGTTTTTTTTTAATTTTAATTTTGATTTTCTCAAGCATACTCTATCTTTCAGTTGATTTATTGGATGATCTGCATGCCAGTGTGAAGGATGTTAGATATATAAATGTATTAGTTGGTCGTTCGTTATCTACTATTGTGTTAAAAGGTGTAGATGTGGAGAGACAGGTATTTTTGGGAAAGGTAGTAAAGAAGTATAAGGAAAAAATTCCTGGATTAAAAGGAATTAGATTTCAATGTAATGATTTTAAAACACAAAAGAAGAATGAAAAATTAAAATTGTTGGCCATGGTTTCTTCGCCTACAGGAATATTAACTTGGGAAGATGATAAATATAGAGGGGATTTTTACATTGTAGGATCCGATATCAATGGACATTGTGATCTGATAAATAGAGTTTCCTTGGAAAATTACCTGAGCACTTTATTGCCAAAGGAAATGAATGGGAATTGGAATATAGAGGCATTGAAGGCTCAAGCGGTTGCCAGCAGGACGTATGCTCTCTATATGAAGATGATTAGAGAGAGGAATGCGGATTTATTAAATGTAAGTGGAAATGAAAGTGTGGTGTATTATGATTTAGAAAATTCTGAAAGACATCAAGTGAGTGGTCATTTATTTGATGAAAATAGCAATACTGCTATGGCCACTAAATTGACTGCTGGAGAGATTTTGTTGCCTGAGATGAGTGGAGGCGGTGGAGGAGGATTGAGTGCAATTTTTTTTCATGCTCAATGTGGAGGGAGAACTTTGAATACTGAGGATGTTTGGTCGGAAAAGATAGAGGCATATCAATCTGTGAAATGTCCATATTGTAGTGGAATTGCTGATTTGAAGTATTGGGAGGTATATATTAACAGAAGTAGTTTTTATAACTTTGTTAGAAAAAGTAATTTACATATCTTTAAAAATTTAAAGGACAGCAAAGAAACAAATTTTATACAAACAATGAAATTAGTGCCGGATAGTTTTGAGAGGACATCAGTTAATTTTTATTTAGAAGGCGAGCTCTTTACAGTAAAAAAAGCAAAGATAAGGAATGTTTTAGGTCAACAAAAGATTTTTTCCAATAATTTTATTTTTAAAAAAGATGGAGATAGATTTTATATTAGAGGTCGTGGTCGTGGTCACGGAGTTGGAATGTGCCAAGTAGGAGCGCTATATTTGGCAAATCAGGGATGGGATTATAAGAGAATTTTAAAATATTATTATCCAAATCATAAGTTGGTGCAAAATTATGGTCTATGATAATTATAAAAATTTTTTGAGCATATTGTTTTTTTTGTTTTTTAGTACGGCGAATGTGCAGATGAGTGTGCAAGCGACAACTATTTTAATAGACCCTGGCCATGGAGGAGATGACTTGGGAGCGGTATCTTCATTTATGGAGAGAGAAAAAGATACTCAAAAAGATAATCAGAATAGTAAAAAGTTGGGACGAGTTTATTATATAGAAAAAGAGTTAGCGTTGGAGTTTGCAAAAAAAATATACAAGGAGTTAGAGAAAAAATATTCAGTATATATGACTAGAAGTTTTGATAATACGATTAGTTTAGATGAGAGAGCTCAGATGGCAGAAAAAGTTAAGGCTGATCTTTTTCTATCGATACATATGAATTCATCCGCAAAGAGTAGCTCGCAGGGTTTTGAAATTTATTATCTTGATAATCATAATGATGTAGCAGTTAGAAAAGTTGAAAATGTGGAAAATAGACGTATTTCAGGAAGTGGAAGTGGAGGTGATATTGTTAACGATAGTGCGTTTACTGATCCAATTGTTCATAAAATATTAATAGATCTTATTGTGGAAAGAACAGTTATTAGCTCTAGAAAGTTGGCTTTCGAAATTCATGATGAATTGAAGAGTAAAATATCTTATAAGTATAATTTCAAAGATAGAAAAGTTTTAGCAGGTGTATTCTATGTTTTAGCTCTATCAAAGTGCCCAGCAGTTTTATTGGAAGTTGGTTTTATTTCCAATCACAATGAAGCAATGAAATTAAAAGGGGAAAATTTTCAGAAAGAATATGCTAAAGCAGTAGCAAGTGCGATTGATCGATATTTAAAAATTGCAGATAGTGGGAAGCTTGGTTTTGTCAGCAATCAGTAATCAGTAAAGAACTGGAGTTGTAGAGCAGACTCCACTAGGAAAGTAAGTAAATATTTCTGGCATATTCATGTATGCTGGGTAAGCGAGATATGCGGCCGCACTTATTACAAATTTACCTTGAACATCTCCAACTACACAAGCGGTATTATTTTTAAGAGTAAGATCGCTAACCATTCTTACATCAAGAGGTCTCTCGTTAATTATTAGTGGGCTATAGTAGCATAGAGAGACAGTAATTGCTCGAGCAACAATTTTATCTCCTTGAGAGATTTCTCTGACAATTAGTAAATCATTTATTGTTGGAAGTACTCCCATAAATACTTTGCTGATTTTGCCTGTGGGACCTACACCTTCTTGAAGGACAGCATTATATGCAATGAATGGATCAATTGGTGAAACAGTGATTGGTACAAAAAAATTTTTTGTTACTCGATAACCATTATTTCTACATGGATATCTGCCCATTGCAGAGTTTATCTGTGTCAACATCTCTTGATTGACATAGGATTGAGCATCGAATACTCCCTGATTAGGAACAGTACCCGGCAATGTTGTTGTCCCCCCAATTCCTCCTGTTCCTATTGTTCCTCCTGTTCCTGTGCTTGGATTATTTCCATTAGCTTTTGCTTGCACTTGATTACCATCTACAGTATTTTTTTTATCACAGGAGCTAAGAAAAAAGAGAGACATAATAATTAGCAAAGTTAAGAGTAGTGTATTCTTGTTCTTGTTCTTATTCTGATTCTGGTTAAGAAGAAGATCGGATTTGCTATGATCGGTATAAAATTTTTGTTTCATCACATTTTTCTCCGCTTAAGATTTGACATAAACTTTTACGAATTACAAAACTATGGTATGGATATTTTTTTACCTCATTTAAGTATTTGCTTTAGCACTTACTTTGAAAAACTCATAACACTTAACGGTGTTTTTTTATTTAAGTTGAGTAATTATTGAACAAAATAAAGAAAAGGTAAGATTTATGATTAACTCAAAAAAAATTGTTGTGGTTTTACCTGCTTATAAAGCGGAAAAGACATTAGAGAAGACAGTCAAAGATATTCCAGAAGGATTTGTCGATGAGATTGTCTTAGTTGATGATTATAGTCAGGATAAGACGATTGAAATTGCAAAAAAGATGGGACTCAAAACTATCTCTCATCAACAAAATCTTGGTTATGGTGGCAATCAAAAGACATGTTACAATACTGCTCTAAATATGGGCGCAGATATAGTGATTATGTTACATCCTGATTATCAATATGAACCAAAGTTGGTACCTGCAATGGCATCGATGGTTGCATCAGGTGTTTATGATGTTGTCTTTGGCTCTCGCATTTTAGGAAGAGGTGCTGTAAGTGGAGGGATGCCGCTTTATAAATATTTTTTCAATCGTTTTTTAACTCTCTTTCAAAATATAATGATTGGACAGAAATTAAGCGAATATCACACTGGTTATCGCGCATATTCAAGAAAAGCATTGGAGTCAGTGAACTACAATAATAACAATGATGATTTTGTTTTTGATAATGAAATTGCAGTGCAATTTCAGATGAAGAATTTACGTTTTGGTGAAATTAGCTGTCCTACAAAATATTTTCCAGAGGCATCCTCGATTAATTTTAGAAGGAGCGTGAAGTATGGGTTAGGAGTATTAAGCTCATCTATTAAGTATAGATTACATCGGGTAGGCATTTGTAAATTTGATTTGTTTAAAGAATAGTGAATAGTGAATGCTGAAAGTATATTAGTGAATAGGGAGTTAATTTATGTCAAGTGAACTAACTGTTGTTTATCCAACAAGCGCTAATCCACCAACGTGGGGACATGCAGATATTATGTATCGTGCTGCTACTAAATTTAAACAGGTGTATTGGGTAGCGGCCATAAATCCATCCAAACATTTGGAATTTTCCACAGAAGAAAGAATTGCGATGATGCAAGCATATGTTGATTATTATCAGCTCAAAAATGTGAAAGTAGATTCCTTCGAGGGTACAATTGTTCGCTATGCTTTAGATAAAGGTGCTCAGTTTTTACTTCGAGGACTTCGTAATACCTCTGATTTTCAGATGGAGTTGGAATTGGCAGCTGGTAATCGAGGAATAAATAAAGAGATCGAAACTATATGCTTGTTTGCAAAACCTCACTACGCGACTATTAGTTCTGGTCTTATTCGAGAGTTAGCAAAATTGGGAGAGAAAATTGATCAGTATGTTCTTCCAGCATTGGCCGATCAGATCAAAAGGAAGCTGACTTAAATGAAGATGAAAAAATTCGTAGGAGCGCATGTTAGTGCTACTGGTGGAGTGGAGAGTGCGCCGATAAATGCTAATTCAATTGGTGCAAAGGCTTTTGCTTTTTTTCTTAAAAATCAACGGCAGTGGAATGCTAAAGATTACACAGACGAAAATATAAGTGAGTTTAAAAAAAATTGCGAATTATATAAATATAATAGTAAACATATTTTACCTCACTCTAGTTACTTAATAAATTTAGGCAGTCCTAAAAAAGATTCTAGATTAAAATCTATTGATGCATTTACTGATGAGTTAATAAGATGTGAACAACTTGGATTAATATTTTTAAATGTTCATCCTGGTTCTCATCTCAAAGAGTTAACGACAGATGAGTGTGCAAAGTTGATTTCAGATTCAATTAACAGTGCTCTAGAAAAGAGTGAAACAAAAAATGTTTCTGTAGTGTTGGAAAATACCGCCGGGCAAGGTTCATGGATTGGTTCAAAATTTGAAGAATTGCAAATGGTGATAGATGGAATCGATAATAAATTCAAAGATAGTAGAGGAGATTTGAGAATTGGAGTGTGTCTCGATACCTGTCACATGTTTGCAGCTGGATATGATATTTCAAGCAAAGATGGATTTCTAAAAGTAATGACTCATTTTAATGAAGTTGTTGGTTTTAAATTTTTAAAAGGAATGCACATTAACGACTCAAAATCAGATTTAGGTCAACGTCTTGATCGTCATCACAGCATTAATCAAGGAAAATTAGGAAGCGAATTATTTCGTTTGATTATGAATGATTCTCGTTTTGATGATATTCCTCTGATACTGGAGACTATTGATGATATAATTTGGGCCGAGGAGATAAAGTTATTATATTCTTTGATTGATTGATTAATTTATCTGTTCTTCTTTTTTATTTTCTTTAGCGACATTGTTATCTATATTTGTGTGGACTGTATCTACATTGTTACTTGCCTCTTTAAGTCCTCTCTGAAAATTTCGTATGCTTAATGCTAGAGTACGTCCAAGTTCTGGAAGTTTGCTTGGTCCAAAGAGTACTAAAAATATTATTAGAATAACAATAAGTTCGCCGCCACTTAAACCAAACATATATTTCTCACCTCTCTTACATTTTACTGTTCACAGTTCACAGTCTACAGTTCACAGTTTTTTCTAAGTATAATTGTTGAGATACTAACTTAAATTACTCTGTTACTTGTGCGCGTATAAGAAATTTCACGTGAAATTTCACGTGAAATTTATTCTCTAGAGTTATTAGATACAATTTATTCTAAGATTAATAAAATTTATTTGCAAAAAAATAATTATCTATTGACTCAATAAATTTGCATAAGATAGGATAATATATCATCGGGGGAAAATGTCATTGGAATAAAGCATGGAAGAGTTAAAGAAAAATTCAAAATTAGTTATTGAATTAAAAGAGATGGTCGAGGATTACCTAAAAAAATTTCCATCTCTTTCTATTCATAGCTTTAGTAAGAAGTGTGGGGTTGCTTCTTCAACGCTAAGGCGGATCTTAAGCTTAGAGACCAAAGAGGATCCTGTACCCTCTACGGTTTTGGGAATAATAAGCGCCGTTAAGAAGGAATCCAATATTCATCGTCTGATGGAATTGTTTGATAAGAATTCGGAAGTGTATCTGTCACTCGATAGATCATATTCGTTTGCTAACAAACATTCCGCTTATCGACCAGATCTAGGAGAATTGTTAAAAGATCGGGAGAACTATATTATCTACAAGCTTGCAGCAAATGCTGTTGGCACAACAAGAGAACATCTTGTTGACTTATTGGGTAATCCAGCGATTGAAAAAATTGATGAATTAATTAAGAGCGATTGGATTTACGAGGAGGGAGAACGTTTACATGCAATTGAAAAGAACTTTACCCTTTCTGTTGAATTAGGAAAAAAGTATGTTCCTGAGATGTTAAGATATGCAGGTGCTGGCAGTAAATATGTTGACAAAAAGATGTTTAGAAGTGTATCTGAATCTATCACAAATGAAGTTTACGAAGAGATTTGGCGAATTCAGAGTGATGCTGCCAAGAAGATCATTAGTCTTATAAACAGAAAGGAAAGCATTGGAGAGATACCTTTCTTTTATATTTATGTATTAGATACTATGGAAGCTCCAGGGAGGGGCCCAGATAGTGAAGCGGAAGATAGGGGTTAGTGTAATGTGTAATATGAAAAAAGGTTTAAGTTTGTTCTTTGTCCTCCTTGTGGCGATCGTTTTTGTTACAAATGTTAGTGTTGGAAATGCCTGTGATAAGAAAAAAAGTGATAAGGCATCAGAGTCATACTATTTGGTTTATAAGGGAGAAGATACTGGTTATCATGTTGTTAAAGTAGTGAATGGTATTCCAATTAGTTCAATGCCTTTAAATAATGCTAAAATTTATTTTGATCCATCCGATGAGTCCTACAATCTTACCTATTTCCAAGTCAGCATGATTGTGTTGAAGAAAACTAGGGAAATTATCTTTACGTATAATATTACAGAATACAATGTTAGCGACGATCGCATTAACAGTCGTTCATATTTCATAACTTGTGATGGACGTGTTATTCGCGCTAATGATATCGCTGCAGTTGTTGTTTACGAATATTAGACATCTCTTTTTGTTAGTTCACAAATCTAAATCATCATTAAAATAAATTAAAACATTCCTAAATTGAAACTTTCTTTAAAGTGATTCATAATGAAAGTAGTTGTAATTTATAATTTATAATTATTTTTCAAGAAGGAAAGAAGGTTTGGTATGGGTTTTTTTACAAGTATTTTAAATGGTAAGAAAAAAGTAATAGTTATTGGTTTTGTTTCAATAATTCTTTTGATAGTGCTTTTGTCTCCTTATATTGTTGGCGTTGTTTTTGAAAAAAAGATTAATAAGGCGATGAGTGCCTTGAAAGAGAAATTGCCTAGTAAAATGGATCTGGTGTATAAGATCGATCGTTCATATATGACTTCCAAAGTAAATCTAGAATTTAGAGTTATGGCCAAAGATGGATCAGGAAGTATTTTTTCAGAGATTACATTTAATCACACATCACTATCTGCAATCAGTTTGTGGACTGTAGATCGTGCTTTTCAAGTTACATATCTAAGCAGAGTTGAAAAATTGCCAACAATAGAAATTCATACTGATATTGGTCTAACTGGGACGTTGAAGAATCGAACTAAAATTGCTTCGTTAAAATTATTAAGAAATGATTCGAAAGAGTATAGTTGGGAGATAGAAGGATTTAATGCCAGAGTGTTTTTAAATAAGACACTGTCTCTAGAATTATTAGAATTATCATTGGCGAGAATTAAAGCTGAAAATAATGAAAAGGGTGTAAAGCATGATATAACCAATGCGAGTTTTATGCTTGATACTGAAACAAAGGATAGTACGTTTGATTCACTATTAGAATTATCTTTTGATAAATACTTATCATTAAATAGCAATTATGGTCCTGGTATTTTAGAGTTTGAAACTAAAAGAATTAGTATAGAAGTTTTAGATGGAATAAAGAAGTTGTTGGATGATTTTAGAAAATATGCGAGTGGCGATGATTCATCGAATGATGATTTTAAAACTAAGTTATTAGGTCGTACTATGACAATATTACCAGCATTAGTAAAATCAACTCCACGTCTAGAGATTAAGTCTCTCAAATTAAAAACCGAAAAGGGAGATTTTATTGGTCAAGGACATTTTTCCATTCCAAAATCTGATGGTGGATTTTTTTCTTTACTATCTAATTTAGATCTATTACTTGAATTTAAATCCCCAGAATTTTTATTTATGGAGATATTTAAATCACTTGCTTTAATTAAAAAGAAACAAGGAACTACTTCTCCAGAAGATATGCTAAAAGCTGCTGAGAAGATAAAGAAATCATCAAAAGGTGCGAATACAGAGTCAGGTGCAGGAGATGCAGATGCGAATGCAAAGGATTCTGTTGGTGACAAAAAAGATGTTCAATTGACGGCCAAGGATGAAGCAGATGCAGTTAAAGAGGCAACTACTACGTTGGAACAGGCATATGCCAGTAAATATCTTGTTAAATCAGGGGAAGAGATTAAATTTAAATTTGAATATAAGGATGGAAGTATGAAATTAAATGGAGATCCATTTTCTTTCCCTTTCAAAAAATAAGATAACTAGTCAGGTCCCTGGTAAATTTTGATCCACTTTTCTTCGTCAGTCGTGCGGCGTACTTGTAGTACGCCTCCTCCTTCCTACGAAAACTGAATCAAAATTTCCTCATGGCCTTGACTAGTTACAAAATAAGATTAGGGTATAAGTTTTTATGATTGAATCAAGAGGACCTGGAGAATCAAAAATTAAGTTGAGTGGGTTTAATAACCTCACCAAAATTTTAAGTTTTAATCTGTATGATTTTTGTATTGCTTTAAACGAGAAACAAAAATTAGAGTATGTAAATTACATTCATGATAAATACAGTGCCGATAAATTGGTAAATATTTCAGAGGAGATTTGTCGAATTATAGAGGCAAATATTTTAGGAGTTTCCAAACAAGATTATGATCCTGTTGGTGCTTCTGCAATGGTGCTTATGAGTGATGTGAAGGGAGGCGGTGGAAATGCGGGCGCGGGCGGTGGTGCCTCAGTTAAAATGCATTTGGATAAATCGCATATAACCACTCACACTTATCCAGATACGGGAGATCCTTTAGGGATATGCTCTTTTAGAGTGGATATTGATATTGCTACTTGTGGAGAGATAGTTCCACTCAGTGCTATTAATTATTTGTTTGAAGCTTTTGAGTGTGATGTTGTGGTAATTGATTATGTTGTTAGAGGATATACCAGACTTGAAAATGGCAAAAAGATTTATAATGATCATAATGTTAATTCAATCAAAGAATTTATCAAACCAGAGATAATTAAAAATTACAAAATTTGTGCTGACATCAGTTTGCCAAATGATAATATTTGGCAAACAAAGCTTCTGATTCGAGATGATTTCTCGTCTGAGCGCTATCTTTTAAATCCTGAAGATAAAAAGACTATAGATCAAGATATTTTGGATGAGAAGATCAAACATCTACAACAAGAGATGCGAGAAGTTTTTCATCTTGTGGATTAATTATTTGTAACAATTATTTTTTTAAATAAGTATACTCGTGCAAGCACTTCTCATAAAAATCAATTAGACGTACACCCTCGCGAGGTCTGATTTTCTTACGCTGAATTTGTTTATCCAATATTTTTTTCACAGAAGATGCCAATGCTGAAGGAGAGTATTGTAATATCGAGAGAACATCTTTGGATGTATTGCCCTTAATAACCTCTTCAATATAAAAATCACTTGGGTCATCATCGTCACTATAGATATGGACTTCATTTAAGCTGCCAAAGAGGTTGTGATTATCGCCCATGATATCTTGATAAGCACCTGTTAAAAATAATCCAATATAATATGGCTCACCTTCGATTAAATCATGAAGAGGAAGTGTCTTTCTTGGTTTACTGTGACCAATAAATTTATCAATTTTTCCATCTGAATCGCATGTTATATCGGCCAGTGTTGCTAACACCGAAGGTTTTTCATTTAATCTTCGGATGGGAACAACTGGAAGAATTTGTCCAATCGCCCATGTATCTAGTGCTGATTGAAAGACCGAAAAATTACAAAGATAGCGCTCAGAGAGTTTGTTATCCAATTCTTTTAGTTCATCCGGAACATCATCTTGCTTTTTAACAAATTGGTTGATCTTGTTTAGTGCCTTCCAATAGAGAATTTCAATTTTAGCACGATCAAAGAGATCAATTATTCCTAACTTGAAGGCAGAGATCATCTCTTCTCTTTTTTGAATAGCATCGTTGTAGATCTCTTGAAAGTTATTTTGATTTAATTCATCGTGAATTTCTCGCATATCATTTACTAAAATATGTTCACCAGGTGACTTTAGGAAAAATGATAGATCTCCATCAATATTGTGATCAACAACGGTAGAGATTCTACCAAATACGTTGGTGATTACGCAGGAGTGAGGAGCTGCAACTGCTCGACCAGTTTCAGAGACAATGTGAGGATGATCAACATCTTCTAAATCGCAAACTTGTTTTAATATATAAACTACATCTTCTGCGTATTCTCTTACAGTATAGTTACGAGAGGAATCGCAAAGTGATTTTGAACCATCATAATCAACACCTAAACCACCACCAATGTCGAAGTAATCAATCGGTAGTCCCATTTGTTTTAATTTTGCATAAATACGAACGCCCTCAGTAACAGCATCTTTAATAGAGCGAATATCAGTGACCTGACTACCTATATGAAAGTGGAAAAGTTTTAGAGTGTGAGAGAGATTATTTTTTTGAAGATACTTTGCCGCTTGAATTATCTCTGGAATAGTTAAACCAAATTTTGCTCTTTCACCACTAGATCCAGACCATTTACCAGAGCCCTCAGTTGTTAGCTTGGCCCTGATTCCAAGAATGGGCTCAATCTCCATTTCGGCGGCCAACGTTATCAATTGTTCTAACTCTGAATATTGTTCGATTACTACGATTACGTTTTTGCCCATCTTACGACCGAGAAGTGCGAGACGAAGAAAATCCTCATCTTTATATCCATTAACAATAGTGAGTGCTTGTGAACTAAGATTAAATGCTAGAGCTACAATTAGCTCAGATTTTGAACCAGCTTCAAGTCCACAGTGATAGGGAGTTCCTGCATCCAAGACCTCTTCTACTACTTCGCGCATTTGATTTACTTTAATTGGAAAAACACCATAGTAATGGCCGGCAAATTTTGCCTCTTCGATGGTTTTGTTAAAAGTTTTGTTAATGTTAATTACTTGAGAGCGAAGGATATCATGAAAGCGAATTACCACTGGGAATTGAATACCAAGCTTGTCAACTTCTTCAATCACGTCAGAGATATCAATACATGGACCTTTAAGATCTTTAGTTGAAAGAATACAAAGATGTCCATGTTCATTCACTGAAAAATATCCATCTCCCCAGCGATCAATACTGTAAAGTTTATCTGACTCAGCTGTTGTCCAATTTGTTCCCATATCGTAATTCTCCATTAAGCAATTTATGCAAAATATATTAAAATTTCCAGATATGTAAATACTATTTCTAATATTTCTATTATTTCTATTATTTCATTTTTCCCTTAATTAAATTATAAAAGTGTGCTTGTTCTTTCATAGTCAGAGGAGTGATACTCTCTGTTTTATTTTTTTTTAATCCTCTAGTTCGTATAACATCATCGAGCAAGCGAATTTTTGTGGCCATAAAATTTGATAATTGATAAAGCCACTTCGGAAAAAACAAATCAATGTCAGATGAGGCAACTCTGAAAAGTGTAGAATCCTCTAGTGCCACGATATTTGCACTTCTTGGCTTTCCATCAAAGTAAGATAATTCTCCTAGAAACTCTGGTGGTTTTAAATATGCTAGAGGAGTTATTTGCGAACCCTTAGTGATGAATACGAGCAATTTTCCTTTAGAAATTATATATAGATCATATTCGTGATCTCCTTCCAAACAAAGGATATCATCAGTTTTTAGATTGATCATTTTTAAGGATTGATTGTTACTGCTCTGAGGTTTAGTCATATTAATATTTTTATATTTTATCAAAGTTAAATATTTAAGGATTTTTTTAATTGTTTTTTAAGATCCTCCATCAGTTTTTGATAGTAAGTATGTTGAGGAAGTATTTCATCTAAAAACAAATTATCCTCTTGAGCAAAATCCTTGTTAACTATCAGGTGAAAATCCAGCAGGGGAAGGTTGTATTTTTGCGCATATCTTTCGATGATTGCGTTGTGGATGGCATTTCCTCTCCAAATGCTACAATCGTAGGAAGATGATAATTCAAAATTTTCCACTGCCTCTTTAAACTTACCGATATTTTTACATGCCTTTCCTAACATAAAATAAGTCAAAGCATTTCCAGGCATAATGTTTTTTAGTTCAATTAAACCATTATATGCATCTTTATAATTTTCATTTTTAAGGAGTTCAAAGTACTCATTTTGTAATTTAATAATATTATCTGAAGAGGAGTTTTCGCATACAACCTTAGGGTAGATAGAAAAATTTATGGGAACATTGATGAGAATTAAATTTTTCCCTTTGGATGATACATATTGAATTAATTCTTCCATTTCCATTTCATATAGCTTGTAGGAAATTTCCATGCGTTGCCCTCTCTCTTGAGCGGCATATTCACTTGTATCTTCATATGGTTCTGACTTTAATTTCACTCTATCTAATGGGTGATAGATAAATTTGGAGAGTACAGGCACTAGTTGTAAGAGGGTTTTTACTTTGTCATCTTGATATGTTTTTATATTAGAGAGTATTTTATTTGCTTCACGAATATGAAATTTCTTTTCAAAAAGCTCTTGAGTACCACCATTATAAATAATAACCGGAGGAAGAAGTTTAAGCCGTTTTAAACGGTATATTGTTCGATGCAATCCTTCGTTATTCTCTGCTAGAACACTGATTTTAATTGTTGCTCTAGTTTCATTTGCAAGGGACTCTGCCAATTTATCAGTGAAATTTTTTAAGTTCTTTCCAAGTCGATCGCCAATGACCAAAATTTGTGGTAAATCATCAGGATTTAACTCTGATGTGAAGTTAGTCACCTCTTTTTCTGGAAAGAAGTAGGGGTAAGGAATGGTCTGCGTAGGTGAGATGTAGTACCTATAACTAATATAACCAGCACCGACCGCCATACTTAAAAGAAAGATGATGAAAATTGGATTTTTAAAAAGTGTAAAAATTTTTAAAATTTTAATTGTTCACTCCTGAATTAATTATAGATACTTTTATTTTATATGATTTTTTGTTAAACGATATAGTAAAAAAATTTAGATTGATTCTTAGATTGATTCTTAAGTTGAATAATAGGTTTTTAAATGACTAGGAAAGAATTACCAGAATTGTTACTGCCAGCAGGTAACCTTGAAAAATTAAAAACAGCTATTTTGTATGGAGCTGATGCGGTTTATGTTGGTGGAGAGAGATTTGGACTTCGAGCTCGTGCCGATAATTTTTCATTGGAGGAGTTAAAAAAGGGAGCAGATTTTTGTCATTTACGAGGGAGAAAATTCTACGTTGTTTTAAATGCCTTTTTACATGACAAAGATATGTTAGATTTGCCGGATTTCGTGAAATATCTAAGCGAAATAGCAGTAGATGCCGTAATAGTTGCAGATATTGGAGTATTAAAGTTGGTTAAGAGAGAGAGTGATTTAAAGATTCATTTATCTACTCAAAGTTGTTGTTTGAACAGTTACGCTGCTTCTTTTTGGAAAGAGTGTGGAGTTGAGAGAATTGTTTTAGGAAGAGAGGTTTCAATAGAAGAAGCACAAAGAATAAAAAAATCCGCTGAAGTTGAGGTGGAGATGTTTGTACATGGTTCGATGTGTATCTCCTATTCCGGACAATGTGTGATTTCAAATTATACGGCCGCCAGAGATAGTAATAGAGGAGGGTGTGCTCACAGTTGTCGATTTGAATACTCGTTTGGGAAGAAAAAATCTTTTTTTATGAGCTCCAAAGATTTAATGGGAATTAAATTACTGCCATTATTTTGCAAATGTGGAATTGATTCTTTAAAGATAGAAGGAAGAATGAAGAGTCAACTTTACGTCGCCACTGTCGCCAAAGCATATCGCCAATTATTAGATTGCTACGATTTATTATTATCGGATGCTAATTTATGGGCCAAGCAGTTAAATGAGATGGAAGAGGAGTTGCGAAGAATTCCCTATCGAGATTATGTGGATGGAAATTTACTATCAAAAGCACAACATGATTCCGTCTACTATCAAGAGGGGGAGAGTGGCGAAAAAGATCGATATATGTTGGTTGGGCATATTGTAAGTGTTTTGCAAAATGAGATGGTACTCATAGAGGTAAAAAATGCCTTCACGGTGGGTGAATGGTTGGAGATTCTACCATTCAAAGGAAGATATATAAAACTGCAAGTGGAAAATATTTGTAGCTTAAAAAATATAAAGTTGCAAAAATGTAAACCAAATACCTTAGTGAAGATCAAGTATTTAGATGGAATGGAAAAAGGTAATATAATCAGGAAAAAGAAATAATGATAAAAATAGTTACCTATTTATCAAATCATCAAGATCTTTTGTTAATGGATAGTATGGAGACAGGTAACTCTATCGAGGTAGAGGTAGAGGTAATCCTTTCGTCAAAGATTTTTTCCTTGTTATCAACACTGGAAATAGCAGAGTTGATTAGCTTGGCATTAGAGTGTAAAAAGCGCAAATATATTTCTCGATTGTTGTTAGAAATAGATATTTTGATGACAGAGGATAGATTGCAATTATTTAAGAGTGAAATTACTTCTGTTGAAACATTATTTAATACTGTATTTGATGCTGTTAGAATAAAAGACTTGGGAGCTTTGAAATTTATTCTAGAGAGATATCCTGAAATTGACGTTGAATTAATTTTAGACAATGGCCCACATAATTTACAAGGAATTGAAGCATTTGTTGATCAAATTGGAGAGAAACTAAAGAGAGTGATTGTTTCAGCACAATTGTCGAAGAGTTCGCTGATTAAATATGCTAACAAATTGAAAGTCCCATTGGAAATTTTAGTATTAGGACGTATTTTGCTGTTTTATACTCCTAGAAAATTGTTGTCGTATGTGGATATGGATAAATATGCAGAGGCGACTAGCGAAGAGAGTTTTCATAAAAATTTTCAAATTATTGAGAGCGCTCATGGTACTATAATGTTTTATCCTAAAGACCTTTGCTTGCTTTCGTATATTGATTATTTTTATCAGAGTTGTGGCGAAAAAATTAATTTTAGGTTTGATTTGAGAGAAGGAAATAAACTTGTCATCTTCGATGATATTTTCAAATACTTTAAATACATATCTCGTGAATCTTGCGAGAATAGTAAGAGTGATTCAAGCGATTTGTTGGAAAAAATAAAAAATAGATATGCTCAAGAATGCAAAACTTTAATTCGCGGGCATATTGAAGAAAATAAGACTGATTCAATTTTTAAGAAATTAAAAAACTACCATTTGCAAAAGTCAAAGGTTGATTGCCTTTATGTGGGGAAGGTTTTAGAGGTAGAAAAAGGAAGTTACATGGTAGTGATGATTGAAAATAAAAATTTAGTTTTGAAAGTTGGAGATATGATTAAAATCATTAATCCATTAGGAAAAGAAATTTTATTTAATGTTAACAAAATAGAAAATATTGAGGATCTTCAAGAGTTACAAACCACAGAAGATAATGATTTAATATTGTTGCCGTTTTGCAAAGGGGTTTCTCCCGGTTCACTGATTTATTTTTAATAAAAAATAATTAAAAAAAAAATTGTTATTGTCGATAGGTTATTCAAACCAGCAGGTGAAGTCTTTATTATATTTTTGTTATATCATTTTTTGATTTAGGTTTGCTTGGTTTGCTTTATTAATTTATTTATTACTGTATTACTGTAACTCAAAAAAATAGGAGGATTATATGAGTTTTGAAGATGATGATGAAGAAGGAGGAGAAGGGGGAGAAGGGGGAGATCTAGAAGTACAAGATGATATGTTTTTGACATTTAGAATAGCAGATGAATCATATGCGATAACTATATACACAGTCTCTGAGATCATTCGAATGGTTAAGATTACACCAATTCCTGAAGTGTTTAATTTCATGAAAGGTGTAATTAATCTTCGTGGGAAAGTTATTCCTGTGATGGATATCAGGTTGAGAATGGGTTTTTCTGAAAAGGAATATGATGATCGGACGTGTGTAGTAGTTGTAAATGTAAAGGGTCTTGATTTAGGCATAATTGTTGATAGTGTAACAGAAGTTTTAAATATACCTAGAACAAATATCGACCCTGCTCCAAATGTCAAAATGTTATCAGGTGATGCTAATGCTGATCACAGACAAAAGTTTGTTTCTGGTATTGGCAAAATGGATGATGGAATTAAAATCATTATCGATCTAGAGAGATTAGTCTTTAGTTTCGATGCCGAAAAATTCAACCAGATTGCAAAAGACAAAGAAAAAATGAAGGAAAAAGTTTTGAAAGAGGCATAAGATCAGGCATACCTTCCTTCCCGTACATAGGCATTTAATACTTAAAAAAGACATAGTACTTCTTCTATGTTGACTTGATTTTATCTGAGCAGTAATATTAAAATGTATTTGAAAATAGATGAAAGGGGCAATAAATGGATAAAAGTTTATTGGATCAATGGAACAAATTGGCGGTAAATGATCTCAAGGTCAGTAAAATATTACTTCGAGAAAATCAATTATTACTTTCCATGTTTCACTTACAACAAACAACTGAAAAATATTTAAAGATGTATTTTATTGCTAAAAAAAATGGGCAGCCACCTTATGTTCATAATCTTATCCGTATAGCAGAAGTTAGTGATTTATTGGTAACCATTGATGAAAATCACCGAGACTTATTGAATGCACTTAATCCATTCTATATTACAACTAGATATCCAGCTTATAAAAATAATTTAGAGAGTACGCTTACTTCTGATAAAGTAAAAGATTACATTGAGCGGACTGAGGAGTTTATTTCGTGGTTAAAACAATTGATGAAGTATTAAAGTTAACCAATGAATATGTATATGAGGCGAATCGGTTTTTTTATATAAAAGAAGCTTATCTTTTTGGATCTTATGCCAAAGGCACACCAAATGAATATAGTGACATCGATGTTGCTTTAGTCTCGCCGGATTTTAAATATATCCCCACTGATATGTCTTTAAAGTTACTGTTTCGTTTGGCCGGAACGATCTCAACTTATATCGAACCAGTAGTACTAACAGAAGAAGAGATCAAACATCCGCTGCCTGGATCTATTGCTTACGACATTGCTAAAGAGGGTAAAAAAATACAGTAATTTAAAAGGTGCCGCCCGACTTTTTTTACACACAAGGCAGTCGGTGTTCACTTTCGTTACTTGCTTAATTTTTTCCTATCAAGAAAGAATCAAAAACTCCGATTTGTGAAACATATTAAAACATATCGAACAGATATACAGGAGTTTGAGATGAGATTAAGAATTAAAATGCGTCACACTCCAAATGGTAGCAATAGTACATTAGTTGCTATAGAGCTACCAAAGGTAAAGTGGCACCATCGAGCACCATCGACCATCGATCAAGTTCTCAGGCAACTTTTTTCCCATCTAGTTCTAATGGTATAGCTTTAGTATTAGAAGCTTTATTTTCAAGTCCATTATATACCGATAAAAAATACGTTGGTTTTGGTTGGATTTTTGAAATTATAAATAAGCGAATATCTTTCTCTGTAGACCAAGTCATCCCGGTGTTGTGATTTTTCGTTTTTTCCCATTTTAAAACAGCTGCATGAGATACATCAAATTTTTTTCCGAAAATACTGGCAGTCATTTGAAAATATTTTCTAATGAACTGAATTTCATTGCCCGTAAGACGAGCTGGCTTTTGGGCCAATGCCAATAACAAAAACAATTGCAACTTTTTAAAATTTATATCTAGCACCCATTCACCTCTTATTTTGATCATGGGAGCATTAATAATTTTTACTTTAAAACCAAAACCAAAATCTTCAAAGCATTTTTCTATTTTTCGTTCCATAATTAATCCTTTCTGTTTAAATCAATTATAGTGACCACCAAGACATTTGGAGATATTATTGTCACAATAATTCTAATTTTTTTACCATCAACAGTTTTCCCTTCAATTGCATAATCCCAACATTGATATTCTTGATTGAATTTATCCTTCTTTTTATTATGAAATCCGTTAAATAGAACAAACTCAATTTCAGGGTACGTAACACCTCTTTGTTTCATGCGTTCCCTTGCATGAGCAGAATACAATATTTTGTCATTTGAAAGCGCATATTTAATATGTTGTAAAATATTTTTAAATTTTAGATTGTAACTCATTTACATGATGTAACATAGTTACATTAACAATACAAGGAAAAAAGTGCCACGCCTTCTTGTGGGACCAATCGGATCAAAAGAATTAATTTAGTTGTTTTTTACACTCAAGAAATAATCAAAAACACCGATCAGTTTAGTCAGAATACATAGTAATAATAAAAACAAAGAAAAGACGAGGAGATGAGGATGCGAATCTTTTGGAATAAACAAAAATTGATTACATCCATTTTAATATTGATGTTTTTTACATCAGTCACTTCTATAGCAAAAGAAGAAGACAAAGAATTATTGAAAGCAGAAGACGGTCTTAAAAGTTTATCGCAAAAGTTAAGAGAAGATTATAGTGAGATGGATGGTTACTTAGATACATTACTGCTCGCAGTTTTAACCGAGCAACATGTGCTGAGCTTAGGAGGTCCTGGTGGATCGAAGACTAAAACTGCTAAAGATGTTCTGGATGTACTTAAAGGAAAATTATTTAATTTGCAATTTTCTCCTAATACTAAACAAGAAAAGATTGTGGGTTCTATCAAAGGAAAAGAGTTTTTAGAGTCAGGAAAATTAGATTATGAAACTTCTCAGAGCTTGCTCAAACACGATTATGCAATCTTGGACGAGATAGATAAAGCAAACACTGAAGTGTTGGCATCAGCACTCTCAGTGCTGCTCGAGCGCAAAGGAATGGTAGGTGATAAAGAGATCGAGGGAAACTTAAAGACAGCGCTGATAACGTCGAACATGACCTTGCATGAATTCTTAGAAAAGTTTCGTAACACCAATGATGGTTCAACGGGAATGGCATTACTCGATCGGATTTTATTTAAAGTTTTAGTAGTAAACAGATTATCATCAGCAGAGTCGCTGTTTAAAGTGATGAATAGCTGTCAAAAAGAGAAGGGAAAGGATAAATCGGAGTGTCCGCTACTTAAAGACTTAGACGTGCATTTACTAAAAGATCAAATTAGCAAAATAAAAGTTCCAGAAGAAGTTATGAAATTAAGTGCGCATCTGTGGATGCGCTTAGGACAGGCACTTGAGAAAAAACAAAACGAAGATCAGCAGATGTGTAGTGAAGATCCAAAGAGCATGCCTTATCCCTATACGATGACTAATCAATTTACCAGCAGAGGAGCAATTAGTAGTTTAATGGATGTAATGAAAGCAGCGAAATATTTAGAGCTGGTAAAAGCTAAAGATAGCAATGATAAAAGTACTTTATTAGATCCAAGCAAAGTCTGTTTATCACCAGAAGATTTAATCTACGCACAATCGCAGATGATAATTCAAGGGCCAGACAAATTAGATCCAGGCACACCTCAAAATCCCAATATGTGTCCCTCTGGAAAACTACTAGAAAAGATTATGTACAATTTTATTTTCTGGTAGTGGATTGTATTTCACATGTTTATTGAACTTCTCCCAATTCATAGATCTTTTCTGACTTCGTCTGTTTAGCCATTTGAAAAATATCCATTTG